>NZ_JBRFIX010000003.1:0-195767 GCF_053456425.1 Pseudomonas sp. LF020 | reverse complement strand
CAATCTCCAACTGCCTGCACCCAACCCCACTGTGGGAGCTGGCTTGCCAGCGATGGCGGCCTGACAGCCGACCAATCTCCAACTGCCTGCACTCAATCCAACTGTGGGAGCGAGCTTGCTCGCGAAGAGGCCCGCCCAGCCATCCAACCTCTTTGGTTTGTTTAAAAATGTTCCAGATAACCAGAACCTTCCCACAAGGTTTTCAGGTTGCCCGTCGGAAGCGCGATCTCTAGCCTGAGTCTGTCGCTGCCAATTCAGCGACCGGGTCTGCAAGCCCGCCGATAGTTTGTTAGGTGCTGATCAGCGCCCCTATAATCGTGGCGCTTTTTAGTGGCCATCGTTTTATGGTGGCTGTGTGCGGGATACCTTTGGGTATGCCGAGGGCCTAACAACTCGGTCTTGCAGACCCGTGCACAGCTGCCACCCGTCATCTGCAAGTGATGGTGGTAGCTCCACTTGAATAGTTAGGAGTTCCACCATGTTCAAACACACCCCAAATCCCCCCGAATCCGAATCCGAACCCGAAACCACCCCCGATCGACCAACCGATCCCGTTTCCCCCTACGCCTTCCTCGATTCGCGCAAGCTCCACGACGCAGCCCTGCGTGCGCTCGATCACTACCTGCTGCCCGAGTCAGAAAAACAGCCCAAGCCTGCCACTCAGCCCAGCACAATCTTCACTGTCCTCCCCGACGTCGATTCCGAAACCCTGCTGGCCCATGCCTGTGAAACGCTGGCCTCGGCCAAAGTCATGGCCAGTGAGTTGGCGTTTACCCTGAGCGGCCCGACGTGCAGTCAGCTTCTCGGTATTCAGCAGATGATTTCGCTCGCTGAGCTGTCGGTAAATCGCGTCCTCGATCAAGTCGATCCGCAAGGCTGACACGCAACAAAAAGCCCGCTGACCATTACCGGTTCAGCGGGCTTTTTCGTGCAGCGGCAAGAATTACAAAGTGCCGAACACTTTCTTCGCCAGACCCGTCGCTGCAGCAGCGGGATTCTTGCGGATGGTTTCTTCCTGTTTGCCGATCATTTCGAACAGGCCATTGAGCGCTTGTTCGGTGACGTAGTTTTCGACGTTGGCGCTTTTCGCATCCACCACGCCGAGGGTCGCGGCCTGGCCGGCGAAGGCGTTGTACTTTTGCGCTACGCCGACTTTGTCGGTGGCTTGTTTGACGATGGGCAGGAACTTGGCGCGGATCTGTTCGCGGCTGGTCTTGTCCAGGTATTGGGTGGCCGAGTCGGTGCCGCCGCTGAGGATGCCCTTGGCGTCGGCCACGGTCATTTTTTTCACGGCGTCGACGAGGATCGGCTGGGCCTGGGTCACGGCGCTTTCTGCGGCCTTGTTCATCGCGGTTTCGAGTTCGTCGACCTGGGCGCCCATGCCGAAGGCTTTCATCTTGCCGGCGACTTTGCCGAGTTTGCCCGGCAGTTCGATTTTAACGTCCGGGTTGTTGCTGAAACCGCCCGGGGTGCCGAGTTGTTTGACGGCGAGTTGCGCGCCTTGGGTCAGGGCGTCCTTGAGGCCGCCGGTGGCGTCTTGTTGCGAGAGGTCGCTGAGCGACAGTGCCAGGGCGCTGGCAGAGATCATCAAGCCCGCGCACAGGCCGGCGAAGCGAAGGGTAGGGCGGAGCATGGCAGCTTCCTTGAAAGACAATTAGCGAATGGCGTCGACGCGGATTTTCAGCGGCTGCGGATCGTTGCCGTCCAGTTGCACGGCGTGGTTCTCGGTGGTGATGAACATCAGCTCGCCGTTGACTTCGATGCGCGCGCTGACCGAGTAGCGGTGGCCGGGTTTGACCTGGGTCGGATCGTAACTCAAGTGGAACGGCAGCGGCACCTGGCCTTTGACCGGGCCTTTCTGTTCGTCGATGACCACCGCCGGTGCGTCGGCCAGCGACACGTCCTGCAGGCTCACGCTCAGGGTCGCGCTTGGTGGCAGGGCGATGCGTTGCAGGTAGAACACTTCGCCATCGAGGCCGACCTTGCCGGCGGGGGTGGTCGACTGGCAGGCGCTCAACAGGGTGGCTGCGGCGAGAAGGGTGAGTTTTTTCATCGGGACCTCTGAGACTTTTGCGCCGGAAGAATCCCGGCGCCGAAGGAAATCTAGCGGATTTTGACGCCAGCGTCAGTGAACAAACGTAAGGGTTTTTCCAGCCACTGCATTAATTTATGAAACGACAGCGCGCGGGTACTCGGCACAACGGGAGCCAGTTCGACTTGTTCAGGCGAGATCACAAGACGTTGATGGTAGCGGTTTTCAATACCCGTCAGTGCATAGCGTTTACCGGGTATAACGCTGTCAGGATCATATTTCAGATAAAACCCGGAGACTGACTGTTCGTCCTGTTTGACACTGACCAGCTCAACGTCGGGAGACTCTGCTTCATGCAGACTGATGGTGACCGCTTGTTCTGGCGCAACAACCTCTGCCTCTTGAGCTTCGACATACAGAAGCCCGATCGGGCTCAGGTGCAAGGTCTGACGGTGGGGAGTGTTGTTGACAGTAACAAAGTAGTCCTGCTCGATCAGCAAGGGTATTTGGTCATGAAGGATCTGGACATTGACTTGGTACCTGACCCCTACATCGCCGTAGTGATGAGGGAAGTCAAATTTCCAGCCGGCGTCGTAGATCGAAGCACGGTGCCAGTCCTTGATGTTAATAGGCGATTGGGAATTGAATACTTTGACGCTGACAATGGTTTCATTAACGCCATCGGCAGGTGCGCGGAATTCGGGTGGTAGACGGAAGTCCAGGATTACTGCAGAAGTTTCTTCGATTAACAGGCTCATCTCGATATCCGTATCGTTATTGGTGGATTGAGCCTATTAATCCATGAATCAACTAACGGGGCCATTGAAGTGTGCGCCCGTTAGTTGTCAGCAAGTTTCAGACTTGTGGTGTATCCGCTGTTTCGGCGGCATCTTCACTGCGGTGCAAAGCCACCTGACGAATCGACAGACGAATTTCCGCCGGCAACACGCGTTTGGCCGCGCCTTCGGCCAGTTCGCCGAGCAGTTCGTGGTAGCTCAACTTGCCGGCTTCGTCGCGGCGCAGGACGTCGAGGTCAAGCAGGGTCTGGATGAAGTGACGGAACAGGCTCTTGTCGAAGAACTCCGGGGCGTTCAAACCGTGCAGGATCGACAGGCGCTGGGCCATGACCGTGCACAGGTCTTCCAGCTCTTCGGCGCTGATGCTGTGCTGGCCGCTGTTGAGCAGCAGGGACACCGTCATGTAGAAGCGCTGCAGGGTCTGCGCGATGCTTTTCGACAACAGGGTCAGCAGCACGAAATGCCGCGAGCTTGGCGCCGGACGCATATACACGTCCTTCTCGAAACGCAGCAGGCCTTGCTCGACAAACGCTTCCAGCCATTGGTCGACCACGCCGTCCAGTTCGTCCAGGCTCCAGCGAATGAACAGCTCCGCCTGCAGGTACGGATACAGCGCACGGGTGTAGCGCAGGATCTGTTCGCGACTCATGCGCGAGGTGCTCTGGAAGAAGCTCGCCAAGAGCGCCGGCAGGGCGAATATGTGCAGCACGTTGTTGCGGTAGTAGGTCATCAGGACGGCGTTCTGCTCGTCCAGATACAGAATCTTGCCCAGCGCATCGTTCTGCTCGGACAGCAGATCCATGTCCTTCACATGCTCGATCAGCGCGCGACCATCGCCTTCCGGCAACGTGGTGTGTGGCGAATACGGGACTTTGCGCAGCAGCGCCAGATACAGGTCCAGCACCCGCGCCATGGCCCGATCGTCCAGCGCCAGACGGGTTGTCGACAACAAGGCCAGCGCCACCAGATTGACCGGGTTGATCGCCGCGGCTTCGTTCAAGTGCTGCGCGACTTTTTCGCCGAGGCGATTGGTGGTCTCGTTGAGCCATGCCGGTTTGTATTGCGGGCCGAGCTCCTGCTGGCGCCAGTCTGGCTGTTCGCTGTCGAGAAATTCCGCCAGTTTGATCGGCTCGCCGAAGTTCACCGCGACCTGACCGAAGCGCTGCTTGAGCGCGCCGATGACTTTGAAAATGTCGAAGATCGACTCTTTCTTCTTGCTCGCACCACGCAGTTCGCCGAGGTAGGTGCGACCTTCCAGCACGCGCTCGTAACCGATGTACACCGGCACGAACACGATCGGCATCCGCGATGAGCGCAGGAAGCTGCGCATCGTGATCGCGAGCATCCCGGTTTTCGGTTGCAGCATGCGCCCGGTGCGCGAGCGGCCGCCCTCGACGAAGTATTCGACCGGGAAACCTTTGGTGAACAGGGTGTGCAGGTATTCGTTGAACACCGAGGTGTACAGCGGATTGCCCTTGAACGTGCGGCGCATGAAGAACGCGCCGCCACGACGCAGCAGGCTGCCGATCACCGGCATGTTCAGGTTGATTCCGGCGGCGATGTGCGGCGGTGTCAGGCCGTTGCGGAACAGCAGATACGAAAGCAGCAGGTAGTCGATGTGGCTGCGGTGGCACGGCACGTAGATCACTTCGTGACCCTGGGCGACCTTCTGCACGCCTTCGATGTGGTTGACCTTGATCCCGTCGTAGATCTTGTTCCAGAACCAGCTCAGCACCACTTCGAGAAAACGGATCGCGGTGTAGGTGTAGTCCGAGGCGATCTCGTTGCCGTAGCGCAGGGCCTGGGCCTTGGCTTTTTCCGGGGAGATGTTTTCGCGTTCGGCTTCGTCGAGGATCGCCTGCTTGACCAGTGGCTGGTTGAGCAGCCCCTTGACCAGGTTACGACGGTGCGAGATATCCGGGCCGATGACGGCGGCTTTCAGATTGCGGAAGTGCACGCGCAGGATGCGCTGGGCCATGCGCACGGTGCGTTCGTGGCCCTTGTTGTGCTCGATCAGTTCGCGCAGGTGGATCGGCGCCGAGAACTGCACGCGAGTCTTGCGCCCGAGGACGATGATGCTCAGCAGTCGGCGCAAGCGCCCGGTGACCGCCCAGCTGTCGGCGAACAGCAGCTTCCACGGACTGTTTTCGCTGTCCGGCGACTGGCCCCAGAACACGCTGACCGGAATGATCTGCGCGTCTTCGGCGGCGTTCTGGGTCAGGGCGCTGACCAGACGGGTCAGGGTCGGCGGTGCGCCGCGCTTGTCCTGACGACCGAGCCAGTCCGGATCCGGCGTCAAATAGAAAAACGCTGCCGGTTCGATCAACGGCCCCACCGACACCGGCAGCACCGGACGCGGTAGACCGGCCTTGGTGCACTCGGTGTCGACCACCGCCAGATCGGTGAGCGAAGGGTTTTGCAGGACGTAGAACACCGGACGACTGCGGTCGAGGTTGAGGGTGAACGACGACTGGTTGATCGTCTCGGAGCGAACCCAGAGGTACAACAGTCGGCGCAAGGTGCCAAACACAAGACGGCGGAACGGGGAACGGGTCATACGGCTTCTGCGTGAGTGAATAAAACCGAGCATTTGCTCGGGCGGGCAGGGGGGCGTTCTTCATGAGTTTTCGTGCCGCGCCGCGCCTGCTGTTGTGCAGGGCAAGGCGCGAGAAGCGTGGTTTGGTCGTTCCAAACAAGCTTCGAGCAACGCAGCCCTGCACAACAGCAGGCGCGGCCCTTCGGGTTGTGCCTTAAAGCGGACCAGACTGCGTTGCATGCCTTGGAAAGGGAACAACCATTCCCGGCGGCCTGCGCCTTGCCTGGTCCGCTTTATGGCGACAACGCGGCGCGAAAACTCATGAAGAACGCCCCCCTAGTTTGCCGTATTCACCGAAAATCGGCAAAAAAGCGGCGAAGTAATCTCCTGTTGAGACTTTTTGCGCCTGTCATATACTCGGCAATCTGTCGCCGGGGCCCTTTTATGGACGTCGGACGCAGTCTGACGTTCCGCAAAGGCTTTCCTGCGAAAAGCCTGTTCAATAATAAAAAAGGAGTATGAACAGATGGCAACACGTGAAACCGGCAATGTGAAGTGGTTCAACGACGCCAAGGGCTATGGCTTCATCCAGCGCGACGACGGGGTGGACGTGTTCGTGCACTACCGTGCGATCCGCGGCGAAGGGCATCGCTCGCTGACTGAAGGTCAGCAGGTTGAATATGCGGTGGTGACTGGCGAGAAGGGTTTGCAGGCTGAAGACGTGGTCGGATTGTAAACCGCACTCTTCGGATCCTCAGAAAACACTGTGGGAGCGGGCTTGCCCGCGAAAGCGGTTTGTCAGCCACCTCTATTTTGGATGTGCCGCCGCCTTCGCGGGCAAGCCCGCTCCCACAGGTTTTGTGTACGGCTTTGTTATGCAGTTTTCCAGGTGATTTCTTCTTCACCGTCGGCGCTGATGCGAATCCAGCGATCGGCCGTTTCCTCACCTTCTTCCTCGACCCAGGTGCCCGGTGCGCAACGCACTTCGACGTTCAGCGCGGCAAAGGCTGCGCGGGCGCAGGCGATGTCGTCGTCCCATGGGGTCGCATCGCTTTCCAAGTACAGGCTGTTCCACTTGCCCACGGCTTTCGGCAGCCAGGTCACCGGGATGTTGCCGGCCTTGCACTTGTAGGTCTGCCCCTTCTGCACCCAGTCGCTGCACGGGCCCAAGGCTTCGCCGAGCCAGGCGGAAATCGCCTTGTGGTCGACGTCGGCGTCTTTCAGGTAAATCTCGATGTCCGGTTGGCGCATGGATGTCCTCACTGCGGGTCTGAAAAATCCATTCGCGGATTTAGCCGGCCCCGGGCACTTGCCCGAGACCAAAAATTATTGAAGAACGAAATAATCGTAGCGCATCGACACGGTGGTCACGAACGGCTCGGGCTGTTCGATCACTGCGGCGCGGCGTTCGGCACTGGCGCGCCAGCCGTGGGGTGTCATCGCCAACAGGTTGGCGCGATCCTCGGGCTTGTCCAGCGTCAGTTTGAATTCCAGGGTTTCGCTGTGCGCCAGCGCCATGCCGTCGGGCACTAATGCCAGATGCTTGTCGTCGGTGTACTCGCGCACTTCGTCGTACAGGCGTTCGCGCAGTTCCATCAGGTGGCCGCTGGTCGGGCCGACCTTCATCAGGCCGCCGCCGACGCTGAGCAGACGCTTGGCCTCTTCCCAGTCCAGCGGACTGAAAACGCTGGCGAGAAACTGGCAACTGCCCGACGCCAACGGCACACGGGCCATGCTGGCGATCAACCAGGTAAGCGCCGGGTTGCGCTTGCAGGCGCGTTTCACCGCTTCGCGAGAAATGTCCAGCGCGTAGCCATCGGCGTCCGGCAGGGCCTCGGCGATCTGTGCGGTGTAATAACCCTCGCCGCAACCGATATCGACCCAGCGTGCCGGCGCATAACTCGCCGCCAGCTCGGCCAGACGCTTGGCCACCGGCGCGTAATGCCCGGCGTTCAAGAAGTCGCGGCGTGCCTCGACCATCGCCTGATTGTCGCCAGGATCACGGCTGTTCTTGTGCTGCACCGGCAACAGATTCAGGTAACCCTGACGCGCGCGGTCGAAGCGGTGGCCGGCGGGGCAGACCACGCCGTTGTCGACGCTGTTCAGCGGTTCACTGCAGATCGGGCACGCGAGCATCAGGCGAGCAACTTGATCAGGGTCTGGTAGTAGATCTCGGTCAGCACGTCGAGATCGGCCGCCAGCACGCGCTCGTTGACCTGGTGAATGGTTGCGTTGACCGGCCCCAGCTCAACCACTTGCGTGCCCATGGTGGCGATGAAACGACCGTCGGAGGTACCGCCGCTGGTCGACGCCTTGGTCTCGCGGCCGGTGATGTCCTTGATGCTCGACGACACCGCGTCGAGCAGCGCGCCCGGCTCGGTGAGGAACGGCAGGCCGGACAGCGCCCAGTCGATGTGCCAGTCCAGACCGTGTTTGTCGAGGATGTCGGCCACGCGTTTCTGCAGGCCTTCGACGGTGGATTCGGTGGAGAAGCGGAAGTTGAACACCGCCACCAGATCACCCGGGATCACGTTGGTCGCGCCGGTGCCGGAGTTGAGGTTGGAAATCTGGAAACTGGTCGGCGGGAAGAAATCGTTGCCGTGGTCCCAGTGCTCGGCGGCCAGTTCGGCCAGCGCCGGGGCGGCGAGGTGGATCGGGTTCTTCGCCAGGTGCGGGTAGGCCACGTGACCCTGCACACCGCGCACGGTGAGCTTGGCGCCCAACGAGCCGCGACGACCGTTTTTCACCACATCACCGACCAGCGTGGTGCTCGACGGTTCGCCGACGATGCACCAGTCCAGACGTTCCTTGCGCGCGACCAGACGTTCTACCACAGCCTTGGTGCCGTGGTGCGCCGGGCCTTCTTCGTCGCTGGTGATCAGGAACGCGACCTTGCCCTTGTGATTCGGGTAGTCGGCGACGAAGCGCTCGGCGGCCACGGTCATCGACGCCAGGCTGCCTTTCATGTCCGCCGCGCCACGGCCGCAGAGCATGCCGTGTTCGTCGATGACGGCGTTGAACGGGTCAATCTGCCAGGCGGTCACCGGACCGGTCGGCACCACGTCGGTATGGCCGGCGAAGCACAGCACCGGGCCGTCGTCATTGCCGTGGGTGGCCCAGAAGTTGTCCACATCCTCGATGCGCATCGGCTCAAGGGTGAAACCGGCATCGCCCAGGCGCTGCATCATCTGCTTCTGGCAATCGGCGTCGACCGGCGTCACGGACGGACGGCGGATCAGGTCGATGGCGAGTTGGAGGGTCGACGAAAGGTCGGCGTGGGCCGTCATGGGAAACTCCGGGAGCTTGAAATTGGGCTGGGGCCACTGTGGGAGCGAGCTTGCTCGCGAAAGCGGTGTATCAGGCAACTTAAGGGTTGAATGTTACAAAGCCTTCGCGAGCAAGCTCGCTCCCACAGGGATTGGGTTCGGTCGGTTACACCGCGTATCACGCCAAGCCCCGCAAAATGGCGGTTATCTTAAAGCAAAACGGCGACCATTGGCCGCCGTTTAGTGCATCGTCGAGGAATTAGACGACAGGCGCCGGCTCAGGCGCAGCGGCCGGTTTTGGCAACGACGACAAGAACGCCATGATCAGCGCCGCGACGTACGGCAGCGACTGCACCAGCAGCATGACCACCCAGAAGCGCATGTCATTGCTCGGAATGCCCTGCACCAGGTAGATCCCCAGCGCCGCGCCCCACAACAGCAGCATGATGAACAGCTCTTCGCGTGCTTCGGAAATCGCTACCCAGAAGCCGTGGTTGTCAGCGTTTTTCGGCGTGCGGAAGAACGGAATGCTGCTGGTGAAGAAGCCGTACAGCACCGCTTTGGCGATGGTGTGCGACAACGCCAGCCCGGCCAGTGCCGCGCAGAACGCATCCTTGAGGTTCACGCCGACGGCGCGACGGTAGAGGAAGATGATCTTGCCGACCTTGAACACGAACAGCGCCAATGGCGGGATTGCGAAGATCAGCAGCGGCGGATCGACCCGTTGCGGCACGATGATCATCGCCGCCGACCACAGCAGGGCGCCGACGGTGAAGAAGATGTTCATGCCGTCCGCGACCCATGGCAACCAGCCGGCGAGGAAGTGGTAACGCTGGCCACGGGTCAGCTCGGTGTCCTTGCCGCGCAGCAGGCTGCGGGTGTGGCGCTTGATGATCTGGATTGCGCCGTAGGCCCAGCGGAAACGCTGCTTCTTGAAGTCGATGAAGGTGTCCGGCATCAGGCCCTTGCCGTAGCTGTCGTGATAATACGCCGCCGACAGGCCTTTTTCGAACACGCGCAGGCCGAGTTCGGCGTCTTCACAGATGCACCAGTCGGCCCAGCCCAGCTCTTCCAGAACCGAACGCCGGGTCATGGTCATGGTGCCGTGCTGGATGATCGCGTCACGGTCGTTGCGGGTGACCATGCCGATATGGAAGAAACCTTTGTATTCGGCGTAGCAGAGCTTCTTGAAGGTGCTTTCGTTCTGGTCGCGATAGTCCTGCGGCGACTGCACCACGGCGATTTTCGGATCGGCGAAGTGCGGCACCATGTGCTTGAGCCAGTTCGGGTGCACGCAGTAGTCGGAGTCGATCACCGCGATCACTTCGGCGTCCTTGGCGGTGTGCGGAATCAGGTAGTTCAGCGCACCGCCCTTGAACCCGGCCAGGGGCGAAACATGGAAGAACTTGAAGCGCGGGCCGAGGGTTGCGCAGTAGTCGCGCACCGGCTCCCACACGGCCGGATCCTTGGTGTTGTTGTCGATGATCAGGACTTCATAGTCCGGGTAATCGAGGGCGGCCAGGGCGTCGAGGGTCTGTTTGACCATGTCCGGCGGTTCGTTGTAGCAGGGCACGTGAATCGACACTTTCGGGCGATAGCTGGAGTCGCCCACCACCGGCAGGAATTCACGCCGACGCTTGTGAATCCACACCGCTTCGGCCAGTTCGTGGGCCTCGGTCAGCAGCACGATGAACACCCCGAGCGCACCGAGCGCCAGCAGGAAACCCACCGTCAGGCTGAACCACGTGCTGTATTGCTGGCTGTAGTCATAGCCGATCCACACCAGCACCGAGCCGCAAAGGAACGCGATAAAGGTCAGGAAGGTACGGCCACGCTGGCGCAGGGCCGAGCCGTCGATCATCAGCAGGGTCAGCGACAGCAGAGCCAGCACCACCGAACCGATGGCCAGCACGCGCCATTGCGGGATGGCGACGACCGGACCTTCGAAGTTGAATTTCTGCTGGCGCGCGGCGTTGAACACGCCCCAGTAAGCGCCCACCGAACCTTCATCACTGGCCTTCCATGGCTGGTCGAAGGCTTCAATCACGAAATAGTTGAAGCCTTGGCGGTTGAGCTTGTTGACCAGCGTGCGCAGGTAGATCGCTTGATCCGCCGGCGACGCATCGGCGCCACCGCGCATGCGCCCGTTGCTTGGCCAGCCGACTTCGGACAGCAGCAGCGGCTTTTTCGGGAACAGCTTTTTCAGGTCACGGGCGCGGTCGAAGACGAACTGTCCGGCCTTGTCGACCGGGATGAATTCCCAGTACGGCAGCACGTGCGCAGCGATCAGGTCGACGTGCTTGGCCAGTTCCGGGTGTTCTTCCCAGACGTGCCACTGCTCGGACGTGGTGACCGGCACTTTTACCGCCCCGCGCACGCGATCCAGCAGCACGCTCAGTTGCTCGGCAGTGATTTCCTTGCGGAAGATCGCTTCGTTACCGACCACCACCCGCACCACGCTGCGCGAGGTATTGGCCAGTTCGATGGCGCGCTGGATTTCCCGCTCGTTGCGTTCCTGGTCGGGGCTGATCCAGATCCCGAGGGTCACGCGCAGACCGAACTCTTCCGCCAGCTTCGGGATGTCCTGCAGCGAACCGTCGACCGAGTAGATGCGGATGTTGTCCGTCAGCTTGCTCATGATCTCCAGGTCGCGACGCATTTCATCGTCAGTCGGATACTGATCCCTCTGTGGGAATTGTCCCTGCTGAAATGGCGAATAGGAGAAACCGGAGATCTGCTCCGGCCAGTTGGGCGCGGAGACCGGGCGGTTGATCAGCGCCCAGAAACCGGTGAACAGGGCGGCGATTGCCAGAACCACCACCAGGTTGAGACCAAATTTACGCGATGACATAGCTATTTCGGGTTCCAAAGGCTGTGGAACGAAGGAACGGTTCGGCTTACGCCAAAAGGGCGCGAATCCTACACCGGCAGTTCACTGGTCGTACACCGGACAGGGAAATGCCCGATGTTGGGCAGTCCAACCTGATTTAAGTTCTTTAGTAACAGCTTGTAAGAGAAAACTTTGTTGTTCAGTTATAGCAATTCACGGTGGCGAGGGAGCTTGCTCCCGCTGGGACTGCGAAGCAGGCCGCTTTTTGAGGGCCGCTTCGCGACCCGGCGGGAGCAAGCTCCCTCGCCACAAAGGTTGTGTGAAAACGGCTGTGGTTGCCGTTCATAGCGTCAAAGATGCTCCTGGCCGCCGACGGCCCTATAATGCGCGCCGGTTTTTGGGGTAATGGTCATGAGTACAGAAGATCCACGGTTTGCAGGCATCGCCCGTTTGTATGGCATCGAGGGCCTCGAGCGCCTGCGTGCGGCCCATGTGGCGATTGTCGGCGTCGGTGGTGTCGGTTCCTGGGCGGCGGAAGCCATGGCCCGCTGTGGCGTGGGCGAAATTTCGCTGTTCGACCTCGACGACGTCTGCGTCAGCAACGCCAACCGCCAGTTGCATGCGCTGGACAGCACCGTCGGCAAACCCAAGGTCGAAGTGATGGCCGAGCGTCTGCGCGGGATCAACCCGGACTGCACCGTGCATGCGGTGGCGGATTTCGTCACCCGCGACACCATGGCCGAGTACATCACGCCGAACATCGACTGCGTGATCGACTGCATCGACGCGGTCAACGCCAAGGCTGCGCTGATCGCCTGGTGCAAACGTCGCAAGATTCAGATCATTACCACCGGCGGCGCGGGTGGGCAGATCGATCCGACACTGATTCAGGTCTGCGACCTCAACCGTACGTTCAACGATCCGCTGGCCTCGAAAGTGCGCTCGACATTGCGTCGCGACTATGGCTTCTCGCGCACCGTGACCCGTCATTACAGCGTGCCGTGCGTGTTTTCCACCGAACAGCTGCGCTATCCGAAACCGGACGGCAGCATCTGTTTGCAGAAGAGTTTTGTCGGTGACGGGGTGAAGCTCGACTGCGCCGGCGGGTTTGGCGCGGTGATGATGGTGACGGCGACGTTCGGCATGGTCGCGGCGACCAAGGCGGTGGACAAGATTGTGGCGGGTGTGCGGCGGCCGGCGGATAGGGGCAAGCCTCAGGTCTGATCTGTGAGGCTGATGACCTCATCGCTGGCAAGCCAGCTCCCACAATTCCCTTGTAGGAGCTGCCGCAGGCTGCGATCTTTTGATCCTGATTTTAAAAAACAAGATCAAAAGATCGCAGCCTTCGGCAGCTCCTACAGGGTGGAGGCCAATTCATTCATGCGCTGGAGCACGGCATTCAAGCCATTGCTGCGCGACGGCGATAGCTGACGCGAAAGTCCCAACTGATTGAACCACTCGGGCAAATCCACCTGCCGCAACTCGGCAGCGCTCAAGCCGTTGACCCGCAACAGCAGCAACGCCACCAATCCGCGAATCATCCGCGCATCGCTGGCAGCGCTGAACTGCCAGTGGCCGTCCTGCAATTCCCCCACCAGCCACACCTGACTCTCACAGCCATGCACCCGGTTGGCCTCGCATTTGTCCGCGTCATCCAGCGGTGGCAGACGATCGCCAAACTGCATCAGCAACCGCGCCCGTTGTTCCCAGCCGGCAGCATTCTGAAAAGTCAGCAACGCTTCGGCGGCGGCCAGCGGCAGGCTCATCGCAACAACTCCAGGGCCTGATCCAGCGCTTCGAAGAAACGCTCCAGATCCTCGGAATCGTTGTACAGCGCCAGCGACACACGGATCGCGCCCGCCAGTTCGAAACTTTTCAGCAACGGCATTGCGCAATGATGCCCGGCGCGCACGGCGATGCCTTGCTCGGTCAGCAGGTGCGCCAGATCGGCGTTGTGCACACCTTCGACAACAAAACTCGCCAGCGCCAGTTGCGGCTTGCCCAGCAGGCGAATGCCGTTACGCGCGGCCAGGCCTTGCAGCAGGTAGGCGTGCAGCGCCGCTTCGTGGGCCGACACCGCGTCCTGATCCAGCCCGGCCAGATAGTCGAGGGTCGCGCCGAGGCCGATCACGCTGGCAATCGGCGGCGTACCCGCCTCGAAACCCAGCGGGGCAGGGCGGAAGCGTGCATCGTGATAATTGGCTTCCAGCACCATTTCGCCGCCGAACTGCCACGGCTGCAGTTGCTCTAGCGCCTTGTTGCGCCCGAACAGCACGCCGAGACCATCGGGGCCGTACAGCTTGTGGCTGGAAAACACATAGAAGTCGCAACCCAGCGCCTGCACGTCGTGGCGACCATGCACCACACCTTGG
This sequence comes from Pseudomonas sp. LF020, assembly GCF_053456425.1. Classification (NCBI taxonomy): domain Bacteria; kingdom Pseudomonadati; phylum Pseudomonadota; class Gammaproteobacteria; order Pseudomonadales; family Pseudomonadaceae; genus Pseudomonas; species Pseudomonas sp. LF020. The sequence continues at coordinate 181,934 of NZ_JBRFIX010000003.1, read as the reverse complement.
GCGCCATCGACCACGCTCAGCGCGTTGTGCGCCTTGGCCATCGCCAGCAGCGCTGGCAGCGGTTGCCAGGCACCCAGCACGTTGGACAGCTGACTGACCGCCAGCAAGCGCGTGCGCGGGGTAATCAGGCGCACAGCCGCGCCGAGGTCGATCACGCCGTCGGCGTCCAGCGGCAGGATCACCAGTTTCAGCTCGCGACGCTGTGCCAGTTGCTGCCACGGCAGCAGGTTGGCGTGATGCTCCAGGGCGCTGATGACAATTTCATCGCCCGGGTGGAAAAGATGTTCCAGGCCATAGGCCAGGAGATTCAGCGCACTGGTGGCGCCATGGGTGAAGATGATCTGCCCGCTGTCACCGGCATTCAGCCACTGGGCAACCTTGAGTCGACTGTCTTCGAACGCCTGCGTCGCGTGGGCGCCGGGCAGATGCTGCGCGCGATGCACATTGGCCGCGCCATTGGCGTAGTAATGCGCCAGTGCGTCGAGCAGGGCTTGGGGTTTTTGCGTGGTGGCGGCGTTGTCCAGATAGGTCTGGTCTTGCCGTTGCAGGGCGGCGATGGCCGGAAAATCGGCGCGCCACGGGGAGGGAATCATCATCTGTTCAGCCCTGTGAACTTGGGCGGGGGTACATCGAACCTTGTGGGAGCGAGCTTGCTCGCGAAAGCGTCGTGTCATTCAGCACTGTTGTTGACTGACCGGACGCCTTCGCGAGCAAGCTCGCTCCCACAGGGGGATCGTATGGCTGCTTAGTTGTGAGCGTGCAGCGCTTCGTTCAGCTCGATCGCCGATTTGTGGGTCTTGCATTCCACGGCACCGGTTTCCGAATTGCGACGGAACAGCAGGTCAGTCTGACCGGCCAGCTCACGCGCCTTCACAACCTTGACCAGGTTGTTGTGCTCGTCCAGCAGCGCCACCTTGGTGCCGGCGGTCACGTACAGGCCCGACTCGACAGTGTTGCGGTCGCCCAACGGAATACCGATACCGGCGTTGGCGCCGATCAGGCAGCCTTCGCCAACCTTGATCACGATGTTGCCGCCGCCCGACAGGGTGCCCATGGTCGAGCAGCCGCCGCCCAGGTCCGAGCCCTTGCCGACGAATACGCCAGCGGAAACGCGGCCTTCGATCATGCCCGGGCCTTCGGTGCCGGCGTTGAAGTTGATGAAGCCTTCGTGCATCACGGTGGTGCCTTCGCCCACGTAGGCGCCCAGGCGCAGACGCGCGGCGTCAGCGATACGCACACCGGCCGGCACCACGTAGTCGGTCATTTTCGGGAACTTGTCCACCGAGAACACTTCCAGCAGCTCGCCACGCAGACGCGCTTCCAGTTGCAGTTCGGCCAGTTCGCTCAGGTCGATTGCGCCCTGGCTGGTCCAGGCCACGTTCGGCAGCAGCGGGAAGATCCCGGCCAGGCTAACGCCGTGCGGCTTGACCAGACGATGGGACAGCAGGTGCAGCTTGAGGTATGCCTCTGGCGTCGAGGTCAGCTGTGCGTCTTCGGCCAGCAGGGTGGCGACCAGCGGCTTGTGGCTCTCGGCCAGACGGGTCAGCAGCTTGCCTTGAACGGCGTCGATGCCTTTGACCGCTTCAGCCAGTTGCGCCGCCTGCGCGGTGGTGAAGGTGATGGCCTGGTTGCCTTCGGTGTAGCCGAGGATCGGCGCAACGGCAGCGACCAGTTCGGCCGACGGGTTGAGCAGTGGCTGGGCGTAGAACACTTCCAGCCACGCGCCTTGACGGTTCTGAGTGCCGACACCAAAGGCGATGCTGAACAGAGAGTTGGACATGTGAATACCTCTAGCAATAAGTGACGGGCTGCTTACTTGAGTGCGGCCGCGTAGATGTCTGGCTTGAAGCCAATCAGGGTTCGGTCACCGAGATCGAGCACCGGGCGCTTGATCATCGAGGGTTGAGCGAGCATCAGTTCGATGGCTTTCGACTGGTCGAGATCGGCTTTACGTTCGTCGTCGAGTTTGCGAAAGGTCGTGCCTGCACGGTTCAACACCGTTTGCCAGCCGTGCTCGTCACACCATTGGGTCAGGTGCTCACGGTCGATGCCGGCGGTTTTGTAGTCATGGAAGTCATAGCTGACAGCGTGTTCATCGAGCCAGGTGCGCGCCTTCTTCATGGTGTCGCAGGCTTTGATGCCGAAAAGGTGCAACGTTTTACTTGAAACGGTCAAGGAATCGCCCCCTTTACAGGTGCTGGAAAAAAATGGTGTCGGATTATGCCATGACCAAAGCGTTTCGCGGCGGCTGAGGTCGATTTCCCACCGCAAAACCCTGTAGGAGTGAGCCTGCTCGCGATGGCGATTTACCTGCCACTGATAGTGTTGAATGTTAAACCGTTATCGCGAGCAGGCTCACTCCTACAAGGGATTTGCGACAGGGCTGCGACATAGGTGCAAACGCCAGACGCATGCTAAGCGGCTAATATGGCAGTTCAACGCTGTCGATTGTCTGAGATTTCCGCTTTATGCAAACCGCTTACACCGTCCTGATCCTGCTGATGCTGGTCAGCGTCTCGCGTCTGGTAGGACGGGTCATCCCGCTGCCGCTGCCTCTCGTGCAAATCGCCGCCGGCGCCTTGCTGGCCTGGCCGACATTGGGCCTGCACGTAGCGCTGGACCCCGAACTGTTCCTGTTTCTTTTTCTGCCGCCGCTGCTGTTTTCCGACGGTTGGCGCATGCCCAAACGCGAGTTCTGGCACCTGCGCGGGCCGATCCTGACGCTGGCGGTCGGTCTGGTGCTGTTCACCGTGGTCGGCGCCGGGTACTTCATTCACTGGCTGTTGCCGAGCATTCCGCTGCCGGTGGCCTTCGCGCTGGCCGCCGTGCTGTCGCCGACCGATGCCGTGGCGGTCTCGGCGATCTCGCAGAACCGCTTGCCGACGCCGCTGATGCACATCCTGCAAGGCGAGGCGCTGATGAACGATGCGTCGGGTCTGGTGACGTTCAAGTTTGCCTTGGTGGCGGCGGTGACCGGGGTGTTCTCGCTGGCCAATGCCAGCCTGACGTTCGTGCTGGTGGCGGTCGGGGGCTTGGCCGTCGGCGTCGCGCTGAGCTGGCTGGTCGGGCGCTTGCGCGCGTGGATGATCGCCCGTGGCTGGGACGACCCGGCCACCCACGTGGTGTTCATGTTGCTGCTGCCGTTCGCCGCCTATGTATTGGCCGAGCGACTGGGTGCCTCGGGCATTCTTTCGGCGGTGGCGGCGGGGATGATGCAGAGCTGGCTTGATCTGCTGCCGCGGCAGACCAGCACCCGGCTGCTCAATCGCAGCGTCTGGTCATTGCTCGAATTTGCCTTCAACGGCCTGATCTTTCTGCTGCTGGGTCTGCAATTGCCGGACATCATCAAGGCCGTGGTCAGCCACGAGCCGACGTTGTGGCCGACGCTGCTGTACCGCGGCCTCGACGTGGTGGCGATTTTCCTTGCCCTGGTGCTGTTGCGCTTTATCTGGGTGCAAAGCATCTGGCGCTTGTCAGTGCTGTTGCGCCGTTTGCGCGGCAAGGGCGACCTGACGCAAGTGCCAACCGCGCGATCCTGCTGGCTGTTGACCGTTGGCGGGGTGCGCGGGGCGGTGACGCTGGCCGGTGTGATGTCGGTGCCGATGTTGATGGGCAGCGAGGCGTTCCCCGAGCGTGATCTGCTGATCTTCATCGCCGCCGGGGTGATTCTGTTGTCGCTGATTTGTGCCTGCATCGCCTTGCCGTTGCTGCTGCGCGGCATCGAGAAAAGCCCGGACGACAAGCGTCGTCAGGAAGTGCGCGATGCCTGGCGCAAGACCGCCGAGGCGGCGATCCATGCGCTGGAAACCGAAGAGGTCGCACCGCAGGATGCCGCCCAAGCCGCGCTCTCGGCGGAACTCAAGGCACGGATCATGTCCGAGTATCGCCATCAACTCGAGGTGTTCAACGATTCTGCAGAGGCGCAGGCGCTGGCGTTCCAGATGGACCTGCTCGAACGCCGTCTGCGGCTCAAGGCACTGCGTGCGCAACGTCTTGAGCTCTATAGTCTCAGCCGTCAGCACCAGATCGGGGATGACGTGTTGCGCGAAGTATTGGCAGACCTGGATTTAAGCGAAGCGAATCTGGGACAGGTCAAATAGCTGTTCGCTGTCGGATGATCTTACTGACTTGTTGCTGCCGGATAGGGATAAGCGTTCGCCATGAAGGCTTTATCCTTGTCGCTCAAACTGAAATTTAAAAGGTTCTGGAAGTCGCCTTGTGTCCAGGACTGATAAATGACGTAGTGCATGATCGATTTTCGGTCGTACTCCGAATAAATGCTTGCGCTGGGATCTGCACGATCCAGATACCATTGGTGCAGTCTTTTACGCGTCTCTCTGCCTTGAGCGTCATCATCTTCCGGATTTTCGGTGATGCCATGCAGCGCGTAGATGGCTGGTTTGTCCCAGGGAATATCTGCCACGGGATTGGTCTGCTCATGCTCCGCGCCCAGCATATGACCGAACTCATGCATGACATTGGCGGCAAAGTAACGTGGCAGGCTCGGATGCGGCCAGAGTTTCATGGTCGGCTCATCGGGATATAACAGGGCATCCGTACCTATCCGAGAGGAAAACGTTCCTTCTTCACTGAGTATGCGGATGTCGCCTGCTTCACCCTCGACGAAATCGAACCTCAGGTTGATGTGCGGCAACCAGTTGCTGGCAGCGGCGATGGTCGCATCCTTGAATGCCTGCGTGCCGTTGAGGAAGGCGATGCGCAGTGTGCTGCCAGGCGTCCAGAATTTTGCCGGATTGTTCTTGGCCCACATTTTATTGAATCTCCCGCGTGCACTTGATGTTGCGGCAGTCAAGTGTGTGTTCGGGTTTTTTGCTTGGCTGAAGCCGTGTCAGGTACATAATTGAACATCCATGTTTTCAATTTTGAAATTTGACTTTTCGAGTTGTTTGTTATTTTCGACAAGTCATTTGAGTGGGGAGTTAGTAGCAGAGCTTGAGTAGGTAAATTGATTGTGTAATTTTTTTTATGGCGGATTACCATGCCAGCAGCACTGGCACGGAAAGTCCCGATTCAACGTGGGTAAATCAAGCGCATGAGCTCTTTGTCTTTCTCACTGATTTCACGGTTTATCGGGTTTGCCCAATTGCCAAGTGTCAAGTTGTCGGAAATCGGATGGTGCATGATGGATTTTCGATCGTACGGTAAATAAAGCGCGTCGGCATCGTTAAAAGTGGTAAATATGTTGTCGTCAACTTGCTCACGCGACACAGGATCTAACGGTCTGTTCTGGTAGTAGTGGTAAACATTTTCTTTGTTCCAGGGGATTTGCGCCTTGGGGTGCTGGTGTTCGTGCATCGCGCCCAGTGCGTGGCCAAACTCATGCGTGACGACGGTCTCGAAGTCTTCATGTTCGGGGTCGATGCCAAGCCACATGGTTGGCGAGTCAGGAAACATCTCCAGTGCGTCGGTGCCCAGAAGTGAACTGTTTCCAACGCCCTCTGTGGAAATTCGGATGTGACCCTCTGCGCCCTCGACGAACTCAAATTTCAAACTGATATAAGGAAGCCAGCGTTCGGCGGCGGCAATGATTTTCTTTTTGTGTTCCGGAGTTGGATTGTCCATGAACGCTATTTTCAGGGTGGATCGGCTTGGCCAGGTTTTGGAGTAGTGCACTAAAGCACGTTTTTTTCGGCTGTTTCCGAGACTCTTGGCTTTTGCCTCTTTAGGCGGTTCCTGAAGTGTGCAGTATTGAAAGCTATCCATATTTTTGTTTTCTTCCTTGATTTGTTTCAGTTGTTTTTTGCGCATGCAAAAGATCACTGCGCAAGATTAAGCTTTGGGCAGTGTCTGGAATAGTCGTGAAGTGGTTTTAAATGTAACTTGGGGATGTGTCCGTGCCAGATCACTGGCACGGATATTAGAAAGTTAGTGTTGGCGGGTAATGAAGTCGCGAATCCGTTCTGCTGCTTCAACACATTCAGCCAACGGTGCAACCAGCGCCATCCGCACTCGGCCTGCGCCTGGATTGACACCGTCTGCTTCGCGCGACAGATACGAGCCTGGCACCACGGTCACGTGTTCCTGTTCGAACAAGTCGCGACAGAATGCGGCATCGTCACCGGCCACGTTCGGCCACAGGTAGAAGCTGCCGTCCGGACGCTGCACATCCATCACCGGGCTGAGGATTTCCAGCACTGCATCGAACTTCTCGCGATACAGCGCGCGGTTGGCGCGAACGTGCACTTCGTCATTCCAGGCGGCGACGCTGGCCAGTTGGGTTTGCACTGGCATCGCGCAGCCATGGTAAGTGCGGTACAGCAGGAAGCCCTTGAGAACGTCGGCGTCGCCCGCGACGAAACCGGAGCGCAGACCCGGCAGGTTCGAACGTTTGGACAGGCTGTGGAACACCACGCAACGCTTGAAGTCCTTGCGGCCCAGCTCGACGCAGGCGCTGAGCAGGCCCGGCGGCGGGGTCTGTTCGTCGAAGTACAGTTCGCTGTAGCACTCGTCGGCGGCGATCACGAAGTCGTATTCGTCGGCCAGAGCGATGAGTTTTTTCAGTACATCGACCGGGATCAGTGCGCCCGTCGGGTTGCCTGGCGAGCACAGAAACAGGATCTGGCAGCGTTTCCAGATCTCTGGAGACACGGCGTCGAAATCCGGGTTGAAGCCGTTTTCGTCCAGGCACGGCAGGTAGTGCGGCTTGGCCCCGGCGAGGAACGCTGCACCTTCGTAGATCTGGTAGAACGGGTTCGGGCTGACCACCAGTGCATCGTCACCGCGGTTGACCACGGTCTGGGTGAAGGCGAACAGCGCTTCGCGGGTACCGTTGACCGGCAGCACATTGCGCGCCGGATCAATCCAGCCGCTCGGCACGCCGAAGCGACGTTCACACCAGCCGGCGATGGCTTCGCGCAGGGCCGGGATACCGAGGGTGGTCGGATACACCGCCATTTGATCCAGATTGTTCGCCAGCGCTTCGGCGACAAAGCTTGGCGAGCGGTGTTTCGGCTCGCCGATCGACAGGGCGATCGGGCGTTTGTCCGGGTTCGGGGTCACAGTGCCAAGCAAGGCACGGAGCTTTTCGAACGGGTAGGGCTGGAGCTGGTTCAGAGCGTTGTTCATGGGGGCCTCGTTCAATGTGGAGAGAACTCCGTGGCGAGGGGATTTATCCCCGATCGGCTGCGCAGCAGTCGCAAAACCATCGCGTGCGGTGTAGCGGATACACCGCGATTGCAGGTTTTTGGGACCGCTTCGCAACCCATCGGGGATAAATCCCCTCACCACAAAAGCCCCGGGCAGCTATATCTGCCTCCACAGGGATAGTTTGTTAATTCAAATACTGATGCGCGAAAGCTTGATATCCGGTTCCTGATTGACGCTCAGTTGCTCGACGATTGCATCCTGCAGGCGGCTGCACAGCAGCGGGTCGGAGAGCGGCTGGTTGTGGGCGTCGGTGATGAAGAACACGTCTTCCACCCGTTCGCCCAGGGTCGCAATCTTGGCGTTCTGCAGCGACAGGTCGAATTCGAGGAAGATCCCGCCGATGCGTGCCAGCAAACCCGGGCGATCCGGGGCCGTCAGTTCCAGCACCGTCACCGGACGCTGGGCATCGTTGTGGATCGTCACCTGCGGCGCAAAGGCGAAGTGCTTGAGCTGGCGCGGCACCCGGCGCTGGATGATCGTCGGGTAGTCGTCGGGGTTGCGCAGGGCTTCGGTCAGGCCGTCGCGGATCTGTTTGATCCGGGTCGGGTTGTCACCGATGGATTCACCGTCGTTGTCGAGCACGATGTAGGTATCGAGGGTGAACTGACTGCTCGAAGTGATGACCCGGGCGTCGTGAATGTTCAGGTTGAGCTGGTCCATCGCGGCCACAGTCACCGCGAAAAAGTCGTGCTGGTCGGGGGCATAAATGAAGATCTGCGTGCCACCCTCGAACTCGCGCTGGGTGGTTTCCTTGATCAGCACCAGCGGACCGCCATCGGCCGGCTGCTGCAGGATCGCGTCACTGTGCCAGGCCACATCGCCGGCGGTGTGACGCAGGAAATAGTCATCACCTAACTGCGCCCACAACTGCTCGACGTCGTCCGGATCGGTGCCGCCGCGCACCAGGATGTCCAGTGCCGCGCTCTGGGTCTGGCGAATCTGCTCTTCGCGATCGACCGGGTTTTCCAGGCCTCGGCGCAGGGCACGCTTGGTCTCAGTGTAGAGCTGGCGCAACAGGCTGGCGCGCCATGAGTTCCACAGGGTCGGGTTGGTCGCGTTGATGTCGGCCACGGTCAGCACGTACAGGTAGTCCAGACGGGTTTCGTCGCTGACGATTTGCGCGAAGTCGTGGATCACCTGGGGATCGGACAGATCCTTGCGCTGCGCGGTGGTCGACATCACCAGATGGTTCTGTACCAGCCAGACGATCAGGCGGCTGTCCCACAGCGGCAACTGATGGCGCTGGCAGAACGCTTCGGCATCGACCGCGCCGATGTCCGAGTGATCGCCATGCCGGCCTTTGCCGATGTCGTGGTACAGACCGGCCATGTAGATCAGTTCGGGCTTGGGCAGTTTGGCCATGAGCTTGGCGGCCAACGGGAATTTTTCCGACACTTGGGTGTACTGCAACTTACGCAGGTGTTTGATCAGGTTCAGGGTGTGCGCATCGACCGTATAGATGTGGAACAGGTCATGCTGCATCTGCCCGACGATGAAACCGAACTCCGGCAGATAGCGCCCGAGGATGCCGTAGCGGTTCATTCGCCGCAGGTTGCGGTGGATGCCGATCTTGCACTTGAACAGCTCGATGAACAGGCTGGTGTTGCGGATGTCGTTGCGGAAGTTGTCGTCGATCAGGTGCCGGTTTTCGCGCAGCAGACGAATGGTGTCGGCGCGCACGCCTTTGATTTCCGGCTGCTGGGCCATCAGCACGAAGATTTCGAGCATGGCGAACGGCGTGCGGCGGAACACGTTGTCGTTGCGTGCCTCGATGTAACCGTCATGCAACTGGAAGCGCGAGTTGATCGGCTGCGGCGGCGCTTCGTCTTCCGGGGCGAGGATCACTTCCTCGAAGTGCTGGATGATCAGGTCGCTGAGCTGGGCGATGCTCATCACCACGCGGAAATACTGCTGCATGAAGTTTTCGACCGCCTGTTTGGCGTCGTCGCCTTCAAAACCGAGCAGGCCGGCGATGGTCCGTTGATGATCGAACAGCAGGCGGTCTTCGGAGCGCCCGGCGAGCATGTGCAGGGCGTAACGCACTTTCCAGAGGAACTCCTGGGACGACGCCAACAGCGCGTTTTCGCTCTCGACCAGGAAACCTTCGCCGGCGAGGGCGCGCAGGTTCAGGGTGCCGTACTGACGCCGGGCCACCCACAGAATCGTCTGAATATCCCGCAGGCCGCCGGGCGAGCCTTTGACGTTGGGTTCCAGGTTGTATTCGGTGTCGTTGTACTTGTGGTGACGGGCCTTTTGCTCGGCGCGTTTGGCCAGGAAAAACTCCTTGGCCGGCCACATGTGGGCCGTGCTGGTGACATCGAGCATGCGCTGGCGCAGACGTTCGGGGCCGCAGATGGTGCGGCTTTCCATCAGGTTGGTGACCACCGTCAGGTCGGCGCGGGCCTCTTCGGCGCATTCGTCGACCGAGCGCACGCTCTGACCGACTTCCAGACCGATGTCCCACAGCAGCGTCAGAAAACGCTCGATGGAATCGCGGAAGACTTCGTGATCGGCGCTGTCGAGCAGGATCAGCAGGTCGATGTCGGAATAGGGGTGCAACTCACCCCGGCCGTAGCCGCCGACCGCGACCAGCGCGATATCGGCGTCTTCGCTCCAGTTGAACTGCTCCCAGGCCTTTTGCAGGATGTTGTCGACGAACCACGCACGATCTTCGATCAGCCGGCGAATGTCGCGGCCACTGCGAAAGCGCGTGTCGAGGACCTCGCGAGCCTGGCGGATCGCCTTTTTGAACGCCGCGATGGGACTCGCTTTCAGGGCCAGTTCAGCCTGGAACTGGCCGCGGTCGAAGAGTTCGGGATCCACCTGCGGCATCGATTGGCTTTCCTTCTATAAGGCTGGGAGCGTTCTTGGGATCAGGCCGAGACGCGCGGGATGGTGTCGTCGGCGCGCAGGGTGAAGATCTCGTAGCCGGTATCGGTCACCAGCAGGGTGTGTTCCCACTGCGCCGAGAGCTTGCGGTCCTTGGTGATCGCAGTCCAGCCGTCGCCCAGCACCTTGGTGTCGGCCTTGCCCTGATTGATCATCGGCTCGATGGTGAAGGTCATGCCGGCCTTCAGTTCCATGCCGGTACCGGCGCGGCCGTAGTGCAGGATCTGCGGTTCTTCGTGGAACACCTTGCCGATGCCGTGGCCGCAGAATTCGCGAACCACCGAGAAGCCGTTCTTTTCCGCGTGCTTCTGGATGATTTCACCGATGTCGCCGAGGCGGCAGCCAGGTTTGACGATTTCGATCGCCTTGTACATGCATTCCTGGGTGACCTGCGACAGGCGCTCGGCCCAGACCGGCACTTCGCCGACGTGGAACATGCGGCTGGTGTCGCCGTGGTAGCCGTCCTTGATCACGGTGACGTCGATGTTCAGGGTGTCGCCATTCTTCAGTGGCTTGTCATTCGGAATGCCGTGGCAGACCACGTGGTTGATCGAGGTGCAGATCGACTTCGGGTAGCCCTTGTAGTTGAGCGGGGCAGGGATGGCTTGCTGCACGTTGACGATGTAGTCGTGGCAGATCTGGTTCAGTTGATCGGTGGTCACGCCCGGTTTGACGTGTTCGGCAATCATTTCCAGCACATCGGCGGCCAGTTTGCCGGCGACACGCATGCCAGCGATGTCCTCGGGGGTTTTGAGGTTGACGGTCATACAGGCTCTCTCTGCGCTCGGCGGCGCTTGCTGATACGGACGAGGGTGGCAAGTGTGCGATTTGCGACCCTGAAAAACCCGATTCTAACAGACGAAAGGCGCAAATCCGCGCCTGCATGCATCGTCTCTCTCTATACAATGGTGGGCCTTGAGGCGATTCCAAGGGGGCTGCGCCCATGTCCCTGGTGCGATTACAGATTCCGGGTTCCGTTTCTGCGCACCCTGTGGTATAAAATGCGCCGCTTTCCGGGGATACCCCGAAAAGCTTAAATCCACACACGTGTCGACACGATGACCTGGGTGCTTTTGGCTTTATGCCACTGGTTGGTCATTGGGATACGTGGAGGCCAAACCCGACTTATTAAGGAACTATCATGTCCCAAGTCAACATGCGCGATATGCTGAAGGCCGGTGTGCACTTCGGTCACCAAACCCGTTACTGGAATCCGAAAATGGGCAAGTACATTTTCGGCGCGCGTAACAAGATTCACATCATCAACCTTGAAAAAACCCTGCCAATGTTCAACGAAGCTCTGACTTTCGTAGAGCGTCTGGCCCAGGGCAAAAACAAGATTCTGTTCGTCGGCACCAAGCGTTCCGCTGGCAAGATCGTTGCTGAAGAAGCAGCACGTTGCGGTTCGCCGTACGTCGATCACCGCTGGTTGGGCGGCATGCTGACCAACTTCAAAACCATTCGTGCTTCCATCAAGCGTCTGCGTGACCTTGAAGTTCAGGCCGAAGACGGTACTTTCGCCAAGCTGACCAAGAAAGAAGCGCTGATGCGCTCCCGTGACCTGGAAAAGCTGGATCGCTCCCTGGGCGGCATCAAGGACATGGGCGGTCTGCCTGACGCACTGTTCGTGATCGACGTTGACCACGAGCGCATCGCGATCACCGAAGCCAACAAGCTGGGCATCCCGGTCATCGGCGTTGTCGATACCAACAGCAGCCCGGAAGGCGTTGACTACATCATCCCAGGCAACGATGACGCAATCCGCGCTATCCAGCTGTACATGGGTTCGATGGCTGACGCAGTGATCCGTGGTCGCAACAATGTTGCTGGCGGCACTGTTGAATTCGCAGCTGAAGAAACTCAGGCTGCAGCTGAGTAATCGACGCCCTGGCGTTGACTCAGTAAGCAAAAAGGGGGCTTGGCCCCCTTTTTGCCACCTCGAAAACCGTTTGTTGGCGCCCACTTGTGGCAGCGCACCTCCTGCATTTGTAACGTGCAGCAGCTACAAGGTGTTTCGGGAAGAATTGAACGCCCGTTCGATCGGGTGGAATGGTTGAAAACCTATCCAAGAGGAATTTGAAAATGGCAGCAATTACTGCAGCGTTGGTTAAAGAACTGCGCGAGCGTACCGGCGAAGGCATGATGGACTGCAAGAAAGCCCTGGAAAAGGCTGACGGCGACATCGAAAAAGCCATTGATGACATGCGTGCTTCGGGCGCGATCAAGGCTGCGAAAAAGGCTGGCAATGTTGCCGCTGAAGGCGCAATCGCAATCAAGGACGACGGTAAGGCTGCCGTTATCCTGGAAGTGAACTCGCAGACCGACTTCCTCGCTCTGCAAGACGACTTCAAGAACTTCGTTGCTGCCAGCGTTGAAAAAGCTTTCGCTGACAAGCTGACCGACGCTGCTCCGCTGATCGCTTCGCAAGAAGCTGCTCGCGAAGCACTGGTTGCCAAAGTAGGCGAGAACGTCAACATCCGTCGTCTGACCCGTATCGAAGGTGACGTTGTAGGTTCCTACCTGCACGGCAACAAGATCGGTGTTGTTGTGGCTCTGAAAGGTGGTGACGTCGAGCTGGCCAAAGACATCGCGATGCACGTAGCTGCGAGCAACCCTGAGTTCCTGCTGCCTTCGCAAGTTTCGGCTGAAGCGATCGAGCGTGAAAAAGCTGTGTTCCTGCAGCTGAACGAAGAGAAGATCAAAGGCAAGCCAGAAAACATTGTTGAGAACATGGTCAAAGGCCGTATCAGCAAGTTCCTGGCAGAAGCAAGCCTGGTTGAGCAGGCGTTCGTCAAGAACCCTGAAATCAAGGTTGGCGAGCTGGCCAAGAAAGGCGGCGCAGAAATCGTTTCCTTCACCTACTTCAAAGTAGGCGAAGGCATCGAGAAGCCGGTCGACAACTTCGCTGAAGAAGTTGCTGCCCAGCTGGCTGCCGCCAAGCAATAAGACAGTTTTTTCAACTGTCGCCCGAAAGAGGCTGCCCGCTCACGCGCGCAGCCTCTTTTCAGATGGGGTTACCAATTTTTAATTGGTTTCCACTGGGAACTGGCTTACAAAGCCAGGTTCCGATGGCGCTGAAGCAGCGCCAAGCTAGAGTGAACGGCAGCTGTAAAACAGCTTGCACAGAATTTTTTAAATACGCCGCAGGAGAGATTCGCAATGGCTCAGCAGGGCAGTGGTTATCAGGCTCGCTATAAACGCATTCTACTCAAGCTTAGCGGCGAGGCCCTGATGGGCTCGGAAGAGTTCGGGATCGATCCAAAAGTGCTGGATCGGATGGCGCTGGAAGTCGGCCAGCTGGTCGGCATCGGCGTACAGGTCGGTCTGGTGATCGGCGGTGGCAACCTGTTCCGTGGCGAGGCCTTGAGCAAGGCTGGCATGGATCGGGTGACAGGCGACCACATGGGCATGCTGGCCACTGTGATGAACGCCCTGGCCATGCGCGATGCGCTGGAGCGTGCCAATATCTCGGCCATCGTGATGTCGGCCATTTCCATGGTTGGCGTGACCGATCACTATGATCGCCGCAAAGCCATGCGCCACCTGAACTCCAAGGACGTGGTGATTTTCGCCGCCGGTACCGGTAATCCGTTCTTTACCACGGATTCGGCAGCCTGCCTGCGTGCCATCGAGATCGACGCTGACGTCGTTCTGAAGGCGACCAAGGTCGATGGCGTCTATACCGCTGACCCGTTCAAAGACCCGCATGCCGAGAAGTTCGATCATCTGACTTATGATGAAGTGCTGGATCGCAAGCTGGGTGTGATGGATCTGACAGCTATTTGCCTGTGCCGCGACCACAAAATGCCGCTGCGCGTATTCAACATGAACAAGCCCGGCGCCCTGCTTAACATCGTGCATGGCGGCGCTGAAGGCACCCTGATCGAGGAAGGTCAACAATGATCAACGAAATCAAGAAAGACGCTCAAGAGCGCATGCAAAAATCCCTGGACTCTCTGGCCCATGCATTCGGCCAGATTCGTACCGGCAAGGCTCACCCAAGCATCCTGGGCAGCGTGATGGTGCCGTACTACGGCGCAGACACTTCCATTACTCAGGTGGCCAACATCACTGTAAAAGACTCCCGCACCCTGCAAGTTGTCGCTTTCGAGCGCAACATGCTGGCGGCCGTCGACAAAGCGATCCAGAGCGCCGGTCTGAACCTGAACCCGACCAACCTGGGTGAACTACTGCTGATCTCCATGCCGGCCCTGACCGAAGAAACCCGTAAAGGCTTCACCAAGCAGGCGCGTGCAGCAGCCGAAGATGCGCGTGTTGCTGTGCGCAATATCCGTCGTGATGCGCTGGGCGATTTGAAAAAACTGGTCAAGGATAAAGAAATCAGCGAAGACGAAGAGCGTCGTGCCACCGCTGATATCGACAAGCTGACCAAAGACTTCGAGGCCCAGATCACCAAGGCCACGGACGAGAAAGAAAAAGACCTGATGGCCGTATAAGGGTCGAGTTTTAAATGGACAAGACCAAGCAGTCTGCGCCGTCCGCGGTGCCGCGCCATGTCGCGATCATCATGGATGGCAATAATCGCTGGGCGAAAAAACGCTTTATGCCGGGTGTTGCCGGGCATAAAGCCGGCGTGGATGCTGTGCGGGCAGTGATCGAGGTGTGCGCCGAGGCCAAGGTCGAAGTGCTCACCCTGTTCGCCTTCTCCAGTGAGAACTGGCAGCGTCCGGCCGATGAGGTCAGTGCCTTGATGGATCTGTTTTTCAAGGCACTGCGTCGTGAGGCCAAGCGCCTCAACGACAACAACATCAGCTTGCGCATCATCGGCGATCGCTCGCGCTTCCATCCTGAACTTCAGGCGGCGATGCGCGAAGCAGAAGCCATGACGGCCGGCGCCAACCGCTTCATCCTGCAGATCGCCGCCAACTACGGCGGTCAATGGGATATTGCCCAGGCGGCGCAGCGTCTGGCGCGTGAAGTCCAGGCCGGGCATTTGCGCCCGGAAGACATCACTCCGGATCTGCTGCAGACCTGTCTGGCCACCGGCGACCTGCCGTTGCCGGACCTGTGCATCCGCACCGGTGGCGAGCACCGCATCAGTAACTTCCTGCTGTGGCAACTGGCATACGCCGAGTTGTACTTCTCCGACCTGTTCTGGCCGGACTTCAAACACGAAGCCATGCGCACTGCGCTGGCCGATTTCGCTTCGCGCCAGCGTCGCTTCGGTAAAACGAGCGAACAGGTCGAAGCTGGAGCCCGGGTTTAATGCTTAAACAACGAATCATCACTGCGCTGATCCTGCTGCCGATCGCTTTGTGCGGGTTTTTCCTGCTCGAAGGATCCGGTTTTGCGCTGTTCATCGGTCTGGTCGTGAGCCTGGGCGCCTGGGAATGGGCGCGTCTGGCAGGCTTTACCGCGCAGTCGTTCCGTGTCGGCTTTGCCGCTGTCGTCGCGCTGATGCTGTTCGTCATGTACGTCCTGCCGGGCCTCGCCCCTTGGGTGTTGGGCGCTTCGGTGTTGTGGTGGGCGGTGGCGACGTACCTGGTGCTGACCTATCCGCGCTCGAGCGAGCACTGGTCCACGGCGGCCACCAAACTGGTGATCGGCTTGCTGATCCTGCTGCCGGCCTGGCAAGGGCTGGTGCAGATCAAGCAGTACCCATTGGGTAACTGGCTGATCATGGCCGTGATGGTGCTGGTCTGGGGTGCCGACATCGGTGCCTATTTCTCCGGCCGAGCCTTCGGCAAGCGCAAGCTGGCGCCGCAAGTCAGCCCGGGTAAAAGCTGGGAAGGCGTTTACGGTGGCCTGGCGCTGAGTCTGGTGATCACTGCGATCGTTGGCCTGGTTCGCGACTGGACGGTGGCTGAACTGCTCAAGGGGCTGATCGGCGCTGCGTTGATCGTATTCATTTCGGTGGTGGGCGATCTCACCGAAAGCATGTTCAAGCGCCAGTCCGGCATCAAGGACAGCAGCAACCTGCTGCCCGGTCATGGCGGTGTGCTTGATCGCATCGACAGCCTGACCGCTGCGATCCCGATTTTCGCTGTATTGCTGTGGATGGCTGCACCGTGAGCCGCCCGCAACAGATTACCGTTCTGGGAGCCACCGGCTCGATCGGTCTGAGCACCCTCGACGTCATCGCTCGGCATCCCGAGCGTTATCAGGTTTTCGCCCTGAGCGGCTTCACGCGCCTGAGCGAGTTGCTGGCCTTGTGCATCCGCCATGTGCCGCAGTTTGCCGTGGTGCCGGAAGTGGCGGCGGCGCGCGGTTTGCAGGACGACCTGCGGGCTGCCGGTTTGCCCACTCGCGTATTGGTCGGGGAGGAGGGTCTGTGCCAGGTCGCCTCCGCGCCCGAAGTCGATGCCGTGATGGCCGCCATCGTCGGTGCCGCGGGCTTGCGCCCGACGCTGGCTGCGGTGCAGGCCGGGAAGAAAATCCTGCTGGCCAACAAAGAAGCGTTGGTGATGTCCGGCGCGCTGTTCATGCAGGCCGTGCACAAGAGCGGTTCGGTGTTGCTGCCGATCGACAGCGAGCACAACGCGATCTTCCAGTGCATGCCGCAGGATTTTGCCCGCGGGCTGGGTGTGGTCGGCGTGCGGCGGATTTTGCTAACGGCATCGGGCGGTCCGTTCCGCCAGACACCGATGAGCGAGCTGGCGCATGTCTCGCCTGATCAGGCATGTGCTCACCCGAACTGGTCCATGGGGCGCAAGATCTCGGTGGATTCGGCCAGCATGATGAACAAGGGCCTGGAGTTGATCGAGGCCTGCTGGCTGTTCGACGCCAAGCCGTCGCAGGTCGAGGTGGTGATCCATCCGCAGAGTGTGATTCACTCGCTGGTCGATTATGTGGATGGCTCGGTATTGGCGCAGTTGGGCAACCCTGACATGCGCACGCCGATTGCCAACGCATTGGCCTGGCCTGAGCGGATCGACTCGGGTGTGGCACCGCTGGATCTGTTTGCCATTGCGCGCCTGGATTTCGAGGCGCCGGACGAACAGCGCTTCCCGTGTCTGCGCCTGGCGCGACAGGCGGCGGAAGCCGGCGACAGTGCACCGGCCATGCTCAATGCGGCCAACGAAGTGGCAGTCGCGGCGTTTCTCGACGGACGCGTTGGCTATCTGGAAATCGCGAGTATCATCGAGGACGTGCTGAACCTCGAGCCAGTGGTTGCGCTTGAGGATCTGGATGCGGTGTTTACCGCAGACGCGAAAGCGCGGATTCTGGCTGAACAGTGGCTGAATCGTCACGGCCGATAGCCGTTGCAGAACCATGGCGTCACGCGGCACTGAACAGGATTGCGGAGAAAGTAGATGAGCGCGCTCTATATGATTGCCGGCACCCTGATCGCTTTGGGTGTGCTGGTCACCTTTCACGAATTCGGCCACTTCTGGGTCGCGCGTCGCTGTGGCGTCAAGGTTCTGCGTTTTTCCGTGGGCTTCGGCATGCCCCTGCTGCGCTGGCACGACAAGCAGGGCACCGAGTTTGTCGTCGCCGCGATTCCGCTGGGTGGCTACGTCAAAATGCTCGATGAGCGTGAGGGCGAAGTCCCGGCCGATCAGCTTCATCAATCCTTCAATCGCAAATCGGTTCGCCAGCGCATCGCTATTGTCGCGGCGGGACCGATCGCCAACTTCCTGCTGGCCCTGGTGTTTTTCTGGGTGCTGGCGATGCTCGGCAGTGAGCAGATCCGTCCGGTCATCGGTGCCGTCGAATCCGGCAGCATCGCGGCCAAGGCCGGTTTGAATGCCGGTCAGGAAATCGTCGCTATCGATGGTGAGCCGACTTCCGGCTGGGCGGCGGTCAATTTGCAGTTGGTTCGTCGTCTTGGGGAAAGTGGTTCCCTGCAGTTGCTCGTGCGTGAGCAGGGCTCTACCGCAGATACGCCGCGCGAATTGGCGCTGGATCACTGGCTCAAAGGGGCTGATGAGCCTGATCCGATTCGCTCGCTGGGTATTCGCCCATGGCGGCCGGCGTTGCCGCCGGTGCTGGCCGAGCTCGATCCAAAAGGTCCGGCGCAGGCCGCTGGTCTGAAAACCGGAGACCGCCTGTTGTCGCTCGATGGCCAGGCGCTGGGTGACTGGCAGCAGGTGGTCGATACCGTTCGTACGCGTCCTGATACCAAAATCTTGCTGCGCGTCGAGCGCGACGGTGCTCAAATCGACGTCCCGGTGACCCTGGCAGCACGCGGTGAAAGCAAGGCGCCAAGCGGTTATCTCGGGGCTGGCGTGAAAGCTGTGGACTGGCCGCCGGAAATGATCCGCGAGGTCAGTTATGGCCCGTTGGCCGCGATTGGCGAGGGTGCCCGGCGTACCTGGACCATGAGCATCCTGACGCTGGACTCACTGAAGAAAATGCTGTTTGGCGAGCTCTCGGTAAAAAACTTGAGTGGGCCGATAACCATTGCTAAAGTGGCGGGCGCTTCTGCCCAGTCGGGCGTTGCTGATTTCCTGAATTTCCTTGCTTATCTGAGTATTAGCCTGGGGGTTCTGAATTTGCTGCCCATTCCTGTACTGGATGGGGGGCATTTGTTGTTTTATCTGATTGAGTGGGTGCGTGGTCGCCCCTTGTCGGATCGGGTGCAAGGTTGGGGGGTGCAGATCGGTATCAGTTTGGTGGTCGGAGTGATGTTGCTTGCTCTGGTCAATGATCTGGGTCGACTGTAAAGCTTCGCTGAATTGCGAATCTGCCGCATTTTGCGGCAGTTTGTTTATTGCCAGTTGGAATAAGAAAGGACTTCATGAAACGTCTGCTGCTAACTGCGGTTCTCACCGTATTGATGATCGCCGAAGTTCACGCCGAGTCCTTCACTATCTCTGATATTCGCGTCAACGGCCTCCAGCGGGTCTCCGCGGGTAGCGTCTTTGGTGCCTTGCCGTTGAACGTCGGTGAGCAGGCGGATGATCGTCGCCTGGTGGAATCCACTCGTGCGTTGTTCAAAACCGGTTTCTTTCAAGATATCCAGCTGGGCCGCGAAGGCAACGTTCTGGTGATCACGGTCGTCGAACGTCCGTCGGTCGCGAGTATCGAGATCGAAGGCAACAAGGCGATCTCTACCGAAGACCTGATGAAAGGCCTGAAGCAGTCCGGTCTGTCCGAAGGCGAGATTTTCCAGCGCGCCACCCTCGAGGGTGTCCGTAACGAACTGCAACGTCAGTACGTTGCCCAGGGCCGTTACTCGGCGACCGTCGATACCGAAGTGGTTTCGCAGCCGCGTAACCGTGTGGCGCTGAAAGTGAAGATCAACGAAGGCACCGTGGCTGCCATCCAGCACATCAACGTGGTGGGTAACACGGTCTTCCCTGATGACGATCTGATCGACCTGTTCGAGCTGAAAACCACCAACTGGCTGTCGTTCTTCAAGAACGACGACAAGTACGCCCGTGAAAAACTTTCCGGTGACCTGGAGCGCCTGCGCTCCTACTACCTGGACCGTGGCTACATCAACATGGATATCGCTTCGACCCAGGTGTCCATCACTCCGGACAAGAAGCACGTCTATATCACCGTCAACATCACCGAAGGCGAGAAGTACACCGTTCGTGACGTCAAACTCAGCGGTGACCTGAAAGTGCCTGAAGACCAGGTCAAGTCGTTGTTGCTGGTGCAGAAAGGCCAGGTGTTCTCGCGCAAGCTGATGACCACCACCTCCGAACTGATCACTCGCCGACTGGGTAACGAGGGTTACACCTTCGCCAACGTCAACGGCAT
Source organism: Pseudomonas sp. LF020 (assembly GCF_053456425.1). Taxonomy (NCBI): domain Bacteria; kingdom Pseudomonadati; phylum Pseudomonadota; class Gammaproteobacteria; order Pseudomonadales; family Pseudomonadaceae; genus Pseudomonas; species Pseudomonas sp. LF020. The sequence goes on along the minus strand of NZ_JBRFIX010000003.1, from coordinate 162,206 downwards.
ACCTCAGCCGCATGACGATGATCACACCGTGGACATCCTGTTCGCCGTCGATCCGGGCAAGCGCGCCTACGTCAACCGCATCAACTTCCGTGGCAACACCAAGTCCGAGGACGAAGTGCTGCGTCGTGAAATGCGTCAGATGGAAGGTGGCTGGGCTTCGACCTACCTGATCGACCAGTCCAAGACCCGTCTTGAACGTCTGGGCTTCTTTAAAGAAGTGAACGTCGAGACGCCGGCTGTTCCGGGTGTCGACGACCAGGTTGACGTGAACTACGCCGTTGAAGAACAAGCCTCCGGTTCGATCACCGCCAGTGTCGGTTTCGCCCAGAGCGCCGGTCTGATCCTCGGTGGTTCGATCACTCAGAACAACTTCCTGGGTACTGGTAACCGTGTGAGCGTGGGCCTGACCCGCAGCGAATACCAGAGCCGCTACAACTTCGGCTACGTTGATCCCTACTGGACCGCCGATGGCGTGAGCCTGGGCTACAACGCGTTCTATCGCACCACCGACTACAAAGACCTCGACGTCGACGTAGCGAGCTATGCGGTAGACAGCCTGGGTGCCGGCGTCAACGTTGGCTACCCGATCAGCGAGACTTCGCGTCTGACCTTCGGTCTGTCCGCTCAACAGGACAAGATCAAGACCGGTCAGTACACCGTTGACGAAATCTTCGACTTCGTTAACAAGGAAGGCGACAACTACCTGAACTTCAAGGCTTCGGCCGGCTGGTCCGAGTCGACCCTGAACAAGGGCGTACTGCCGACCCGTGGCCGTTCCCAGAGCCTGACGCTGGAAACCACGATTCCAGGCAGCGACCTGTCGTTCTACAAACTCGACTACCGTGGCCAGTTGTTCCAGCCGATCACCGAGAACTACACCCTGCGTCTGCACACCGAGCTGGGTTATGGCGACGGGTATGGTTCGACCGACGGCTTGCCGTTCTATGAAAACTACTATGCTGGTGGTTTCAACTCGGTTCGTGGCTTCAAGGACAGTACTTTGGGTCCTCGCAGTACCCCAAGTCGTGGTACTAACCCGGGCACTTCGGTCGACCCGGACCAGGATCCGCTGCCGTTCGGTGGCAACGTATTGATCCAGGGCGGTGTCGAGGTTCTGTTCCCGCTGCCGTTCGTCAAGGATCAACGCTCCCTGCGTACCTCGGTATTCTGGGATGTGGGTAACGTTTTCGATTCGCAGTGCAAGGACACCACCAACGCGAATGGCTCGACGTCCAACACCAAGTGTAACGACATCAGCCTGAGCAACATGGCCAGTTCCGTTGGTGTGGGTGTGACCTGGGTCACCGCACTGGGTCCTCTGAGTTTTGCTCTGGCGATGCCGGTCAAGAAACCGGATAACGCTGAAACTCAAGTGTTCCAATTCTCCCTCGGCCAGACGTTCTAAGCGTCTGACCCAAGATAACGACAATGGATTTTGTAGGAGTGCATCGTGCGTAAGTTGACTCAATTGGTTCTCCTGGCCTCCGTACTGGTGGCAGGCCCGGCGTTCGCCGACATGAAAATCGCCGTTCTGAACTATCAGATGGCATTGCTGGAATCCGATGCGGCCAAGAAATACGCCGTGGATGCCGAAAAGAAGTTCGGTCCGCAACTGACTAAGCTCAAGACGCTGGAAAGCAGCGCCAAGGGCATTCAGGATCGCCTGATGGCCGGTGGCGACAAGATGCAGCAGGGCGAGCGTGAGCGTCTGGAGCTTGAATTCAAGCAAAAGGCCCGTGACTTCCAGTTCCAGTCCAAGGAACTGAACGAAGCCAAGGCTGTTGCCGATCGCGAAATGCTCAAGCAACTGAAGCCGAAACTGGATAGCGCAGTGGAAGAAGTCATCAAGAAAGGTGGTTTTGACCTGGTGTTCGAGCGTGGCGCAGTGATCGATGTCAAACCTCAGTACGACATCACGCGCCAGGTTATCGAGCGCATGAATCAGCTGAAGTAACCCATGACCGTGACTATCAAGCTCGGCCAGTTGGCCGAGTTCCTCGGCGCCACCCTGCGTGGCGACCCCGAGAAGCAAATTACTGGGCTAGCCACCTTGCAGGAGGCTGGCCCAGCTCAGTTGAGCTTTCTGGCAAATCCTCAATATCGCAAATACCTGGCAAGTTCCCAGGCGGCTGCGCTATTGCTCAAGGAAGCCGATGCCGAGGATTTTACCGGCAACGCGCTGGTGGTGCCGGATCCTTACCTGGCTTACGCCCGTATCTCTCACCTGTTCGATCCCAAACCGAAAGCCGCTGCGGGTGTTCATCCCACAGCGGTGATTGCGCCGGATGCGCTGGTTGATCCAAGCGCCAGCATTGGCCCGTTCGTGGTGATCGAGGCCGGTGCGCGCATCGGTGCGCAGGTGACCCTGGGCGCACATTGCGTCATCGGTGCCCGCAGTGAAATCGGCGAGGGCGGCTGGCTCGCCCCGCGGGTCACGCTGTATCACGATGTGCGCATCGGCAAGCGTGTGGTGATCCAGTCCGGTGCCGTACTCGGCGGTGAAGGCTTCGGTTTTGCCAACGAGAAAGGCATCTGGCAGAAGATCGCGCAGATTGGCGGCGTGACCATTGGCGACGACGTCGAGATCGGTGTGAATACCGCCATCGACCGTGGCGCGCTGGCGGACACCGTGATCGGCAACGGCGTGAAGCTCGATAACCAGATCCAGATCGCGCACAACGTTCAGGTCGGTGATCACACCGCCATGGCGGCGTGTGTCGGTATTTCCGGCAGCACCAAGATCGGCAAGCATTGCATGCTCGCTGGTGGTGTCGGCCTGGTTGGGCACATCGATATCTGCGACAACGTTTTCCTGACCGGGATGACCATGGTGACCCACTCGATTACCGAGCCAGGCGCCTATTCTTCCGGCACAGCCATGCAACCGGCGGCCGAATGGCGCAAAAGCGCGGCCCGCATCCGTCAGCTCGATGACCTCGCGCGACGTTTGAAGCAGCTGGAAAAGCGCGTCGGGGAAGTGACCCCCGGCAGCAATGCTTCATCTGATGGCTGATACCATTTCCATATCAAGTGTGCACAGCCTCTAGACTGCCTCCTTGATTTGCTAGAGGAGTGCGCGTCAGTCGCGCTCCCAATCTTTACATAGGCTTCCCCCCGAAATGATGGACATCAACGAGATTCGCGAATACCTGCCTCACCGTTACCCGTTCCTGCTGGTGGACCGGGTGGTGGAACTGGACACTGAAGGCAAGCGCATTCGCGCCTACAAGAATGTCAGCATCAATGAGCCATTCTTCAACGGCCACTTTCCGGCGCACCCGATCATGCCGGGCGTACTGATCATCGAAGCGATGGCCCAGGCTGCCGGGATCCTCGGTTTCAAAATGCTCGACGTGAAACCGGCCGATGGCACCCTTTACTACTTCGTCGGTTCCGACAAACTGCGTTTCCGCCAGCCAGTGCTGCCGGGCGACCAGTTGATCCTGGAAGCCAAGTTCATCAGCTGCAAGCGTCAGATCTGGAAATTCGAATGCCAGGCTTCGGTCGATGGCAAGCCGGTCTGCTCGGCTGAAATCATCTGTGCGGAACGCAAGCTATGAGTTTGATTGACCCTCGCGCAATCATCGATCCGTCGGCCGTTGTGGCTGACGGCGTCGAGGTCGGCCCGTGGTCGATCATCGGCGCAGGTGTGGAAATCGGCGAGGGTACTGTGATCGGACCGCATGTGGTCCTCAAAGGCCCGACCCGCATCGGCAAGCACAATCGCATCTACCAGTTTTCCTCGGTCGGTGAAGACACCCCTGACCTGAAGTACAAGGGTGAGGAAACCCGTCTGGTGATCGGTGACCACAACGTCATTCGCGAAGGCGTGACGATTCACCGGGGCACCGTTCAGGATCGTTCGGAAACCACCCTTGGCGATCACAACCTGATCATGGCCTATGCCCACATCGGACATGACAGCGTCATCGGCAACCACTGCATTCTGGTCAACAACACCGCGTTGGCCGGGCATGTACATGTTGACGACTGGGCGATCCTTTCCGGTTTCACCCTGGTGCATCAGTACTGCCACATCGGCGCCCACAGCTTTTCCGGCATGGGCACTGCCATCGGCAAGGACGTTCCGGCGTTCGTGACCGTGTTCGGCAACCCGGCCGAAGCGCGCAGCATGAACTTCGAAGGCATGCGTCGTCGGGGTTTCAGCGAAGACGCGATTCATGCGCTGCGTCGCGCTTACAAAACCGTGTATCGCCAGGGCCTGACCGTGGAGCAAGCGTTGGCCGAACTGGCCGAGCCTGCTGCGCAGTTCCCGGAAGTTGCGCTGTTTCGTGACTCGATCCAGTCGTCGACTCGCGGCATCACCCGCTGATCATGGCCAGTCTGCGTATTGCGCTGGTGGCGGGAGAGGCTTCCGGTGACATTCTGGGCGCCGGCCTCATGCGCGCCCTCAAGGCTCAACACCCGGCGGTCGAGTTCATCGGTGTCGGCGGTCCGTTGATGCAGGCCGAGGGCCTGACGTCTTACTTCCCCATGGAACGTCTGTCGGTGATGGGCCTGGTGGAAGTGCTCGGGCGGCTGCGCGAGTTGCTCAAGCGCCGCAAGGACCTGATCGCCACGTTGATTGCCGAGAAACCGGATGTGTTCATCGGCATCGACGCTCCCGATTTCAACCTCAACATCGAACTCAAGCTGCGTCAGGCCGGGATCAAGACCGTGCATTACGTCAGCCCTTCGGTGTGGGCGTGGCGCCAGAAGCGTGTGCTGAAGATTCGCGAAGGCTGCGATCTGATGCTCACCCTGTTGCCGTTCGAAGCAAAATTCTACGAAGAGAAGGGCGTGCCGGTGCGGTTCGTCGGTCACACGCTGGCCGATACCATTCCGCTGCAGGCTGATCGCGCCGCAGCGCGTGCCGAACTCGGCCTGCCTGACGGGCCGCTGGTGGCGTTGATGCCAGGCAGTCGCGGTGGCGAAGTTGGCCGTCTCGGTGCGCTGTTCCTGGATACTGCCGAACGTCTGCGGGCCATGCACCCCGGGCTGCGCTTCGTCATCCCGTGCGCCAATGCCGAGCGTCGCGCTCAGCTCGAAGAGTTGCTGGTTGGCCGCGACTTGCCGGTCACCCTGCTCGACGGCAAATCGCATCTGGCCCTGGCAGCGTGCAACGCAGTGCTGATCGCCTCCGGCACGGCGACGCTTGAAGCCTTGTTGTACAAGCGGCCAATGGTCGTCGCCTATCGTCTGGCGCCGCTGACCTTCTGGATTCTCAAACGCATGGTCAAGAGCCCATACGTGTCACTGCCGAATCTGTTGGCCCAACGGCTGTTGGTGCCGGAACTGTTGCAGGATGATGCGACGGTGGAGGCATTGGCCCAGACCCTGGCGCCGCTGATCGAAGGCGGCGAAGAGCAGACCCGAGGCTTCGACGAGATCCACCGCACACTGCGGCTGGATGCTTCCAATCAGGCGGCGGATGCCGTCCTCAACCTGATCGGGCAGAAACCATGAGCAAAACGATGCAGATGGGCCTGGATTTCACCCTGGTCGCCGAAGTCGAAGAACTGGTCGCCGGTGTCGACGAAGTCGGTCGCGGCCCGTTGTGCGGCGCGGTGGTGACGGCGGCGGTGATCCTCGATCCGAACCGGCCGATCCTCGGCCTCAACGACTCGAAGAAACTCACCGAAGCCAAGCGCGAGAAGCTCTACGACGAAATCATCGAGAAATCCCTGAGCTGGTGCATCGCCCGCGCCGAAGTCGAGGAAATCGACGAGCTGAACATTTTGCACGCGACCATGCTCGCCATGCAGCGCGCGGTGGCCGGTCTGCATATTCAGCCGAAACTGGCGATGATCGACGGTAACCGCTGCCCGAAACTGCCGATGCGCGCCGAAGCGGTGGTGCAGGGTGACGGCAAGGTACCGGCCATCGCTGCCGCGTCGATTCTGGCCAAAGTCAGCCGCGACCGTGAAATGGCTGCATTCGAATTGATCTACCCGGGGTACGGCATCGGCGGTCACAAAGGCTATCCGACGCCCGTTCATCTGGAAGCGCTGGCGCGGTTGGGGCCGACGCCGATTCACCGGCGCTCGTTCGCCCCGGTGCGTCAGGCCTACGAGGCGCTGGAAGGTCTGATGCAGGTTTAGGCGCAAGGCTGATGTTTTGTTCGAGGCCCGGTACAATCCGGGCCTTGTTGTCTCTATGTAACTGGACAGGATCACTATGCCGGCTTCATTCGTTCATCTACGCCTGCACACTGAATACTCCCTGGTCGACGGGCTGGTGCGGATCAAGCCACTGGTCAAGGCGCTGACCGGCATGAACATGCCGGCGGTGGCGGTCACCGATCAGAACAACATGTGTTCCCTGGTCAAATTCTATAAAAACACCATGGGCGCCGGCATCAAGCCGATCTGCGGCGCCGACCTGTGGCTGTCGAACAAGGATCCGGACGGGCCATTGAGCCGGATCAGCCTGTTGGTGATGAACGCCAAGGGTTATCGCAATCTCACCGAGTTGATCTCGCGCGGCTTCATCGATGGTCAGCGCAACGGCATGATCATCATCGAGCGCGAATGGGTCGCCGAGGCCAATGAAGGCCTGATCATGCTGTCCGCCGCCAAAGAAGGCGAGATCGGCATGGCCATGATCAGTGGCAACCCGGACGAAGCCGAGACCTTGGCGCGCGAATGGATGGCGGTGTTTCCGGATCGTTTCTATCTGGAAATCCAGCGCACCAATCGCCCCAACGATGAAGAGCAGTTGCACGGTGCCGTGGCCCTGGCCGACAAGCTCGGCGCGCCGCTGGTGGCGACCAACGATGTGCGTTTCATCAAGCAGGAAGACTTCGCTGCCCACGAAACCCGCGTGTGCATCGGTGAGGGGCGGGCCCTCGACGATCCGCGGCGTTCGAAGAATTACAGCGACCAGCAATACCTCAAAAGCGCCGAGGAAATGGCCGAGCTGTTCAGCGACATTCCCGACGCCATCGAAAACACCGTCGAGATCGCCAAGCGCTGCAACATTGAAGTGAAGCTGGGCACGCACTTCCTGCCCAACTTCCCGATCCCCGATGGCATGACCATCGACGAATATTTCCGCAAGGTGTCCTTCGAAGGTCTCGAAGAACGCCTCGCGGTGCTGCTGCCCAAGGACACCACCGAAGATTACGAAGCCAAGCGTCAGGTCTACGTCGATCGCTTGAATTTCGAGCTGGATATCATCATCCAGATGGGCTTCCCCGGTTACTTCCTGATCGTGATGGACTTTATCCAGTGGGCCAAGAACAACGGCGTGCCGGTAGGTCCTGGGCGGGGGTCGGGTGCCGGTTCGCTGGTGGCTTACGTGCAGAAGATCACTGACCTTGATCCGCTGGAATACGACCTGCTGTTCGAACGTTTCCTTAACCCGGAACGGGTCTCGATGCCCGACTTCGACGTCGACTTCTGCATGGACGGCCGTGACCGGGTGATCGACTACGTGGCCGAGAAATACGGCCGCAACGCGGTAAGCCAGATCATCACTTTCGGTTCCATGGCCGCCAAGGCTGTGGTGCGCGACGTGGCGCGGGTGCAGGGCAAGTCATACGGCCTGGCGGATCGTCTGTCGAAAATGATTCCGTTCGAAGTCGGCATGACCCTGGAAAAAGCCTACGAACAGGAAGAGATCCTGCGCGACTTCATCAAGGTCGATGAGGAAGCGGCGGAAATCTGGGAGATGGCGCGCAAGCTCGAGGGCGTGGTGCGGAACGTCGGCAAGCACGCCGGTGGTGTGGTGATCGCGCCGACCAAGCTGACCGACTTCTCGCCGATCTATTGCGACGAGGCCGGTGACGGTCTGGTAACCCAGTTCGACAAGGACGACGTGGAGGCCGCCGGTCTGGTGAAGTTCGACTTCCTCGGCCTGCGCACCCTGACGATCATCGACTGGGCGCTGAAAACCATCAACCGCGACCGCGCCAAGGTCGGCGAAGAGCCGCTGGATATCGCGTTCATTCCGCTCGACGACAAACCGACGTACAACCTGCTGCAGAAAGCTGAAACCACCGCGGTGTTCCAGCTTGAATCGCGCGGCATGAAAGAGCTGATCAAAAAGCTCAAGCCCGACTGCCTGGAAGACCTGATCGCACTGGTGGCACTGTTCCGTCCGGGCCCGCTGCAGTCCGGCATGGTGGACGACTTCATCAACCGTAAGCACGGTCGCGCCGAACTGGCGTACCCGCACTCGGACTACCAGTACGAAGGCCTCAAGCCGGTATTGGCGCCGACGTACGGCATCATCCTGTATCAGGAACAGGTGATGCAGATCGCCCAGGTCATGGCCGGTTACACCCTCGGTGGTGCGGACATGCTGCGGCGAGCCATGGGTAAGAAAAAACCCGAGGAAATGGCCAAGCAGCGTGGCGGCTTCATTGAAGGTTGCGCGACCAACAATATCGACGCCGACCTTGCCGGTAACATTTTCGACCTGGTGGAGAAATTCGCCGGTTACGGCTTCAACAAATCCCACTCCGCCGCCTACGGCCTGGTGTCGTACCAGACCGCCTGGCTGAAAGCGCATTACCCGGCGCCATTCATGGCCGCGGTACTCTCGGCGGATATGCACAACACCGACAAGGTCGTGACCTTGATCGAGGAAGTGCGCACCATGAAGCTGCGCCTCGACGCGCCGGACGTGAACACTTCCGAGTTCAAGTTCACGGTGAACGACGACGGCCGCATCGTCTATGGCCTCGGCGCAATCAAAGGTGTCGGCGAAGGTCCGGTGGAAGCGATCACCGAGGCGCGTCAGGACGGTCCGTTCAAGGATCTGTTCGACTTCTGCGCCCGGGTCGACCTCAAACGCATCAACAAGCGCACGCTGGACGGTCTGATCCGCAGCGGCGCGCTGGATCGCCTCGGTCCGTACTTCCACGATGAGCAAAAGGCTTATCAGGCCAACATCGACCGCAACCGCGCGGTGCTGCTGGCGGCGATGGAAGAGGCGATCAAGGCTGCTGAACAGACCGCCCGTACCCACGACAGTGGCCACGCCGACCTGTTTGGCGGGCTGTTTGTCGAAGAAGATGCCGACGTTTACGCGACGCACCGCAAGGCCAAGGAACTGACCCTCAAGGAACGCCTCAAGGGTGAGAAAGACACCTTGGGCCTGTACCTGACCGGTCACCCGATCGACGAGTACGAGGGCGAGATTCGCCGTTTCGCCCGGCAGCGCATCATCGACCTGAAACCGGCTCGCGACACGCAAACCGTGGCCGGGATGATCATTGCCCTGCGGGTGATGAAGAACAAGAAGGGCGACAAGATGGGCTTCATCACCCTCGATGACCGCTCGGGGCGGATCGAAGCGTCGCTGTTCGCCGATGCGTTCCACTCCGCGCAGTCGCTGTTGCAGACCGACGCGATGGTGGTGGTCGAGGGCGAAGTCAGCAACGACGACTTCTCCGGCGGCCTGCGCCTGCGGGTCAAGCGGGTGATGAGCATGGAAGATGCGCGCACCAACTTGGCCGAAAGCCTGCGCCTGAAGCTGCACACTCAGGACTTGAAAGGCGATCAGCTACGCTGGTTGGGTGAGCTGCTCAAGCGTCACCGCGGGGCGTGCCCGATCACCATGGAGTACACCAGTCCCGATGCGAAGACCTTGCTGCAGTTTGGCGAGACCTGGCGAATCGACCCGGCGGATGCGTTGATTCAAGCCCTGCGTGACCAGTTCGGGCGAGACAACGTCTTCCTCCAATACCGTTGACCGGCAAGTGCCATGATTGCGCTTGCTCACAACCTGAATTTTTAATCTCGACCTCAGCGCGCCTCTCCCTTAAGGTAGGGCGCGAATAGACAACCGGCCGGCCCAAGCTCATTTGGGACACGACCCAAGACGGACGCCTATGAACCCGAATTTTCTAGATTTCGAACAGCCGATCGCCGACCTGCAAGCCAAGATCGAAGAGTTGCGCTTGGTCGGTAATGACAATTCGCTGAATATCGGCGATGAGATCTCCCGCCTGCAGGACAAGAGCCGCACGCTGACCGAAGACATTTTCGGCAAGCTGACCAGCTGGCAGATCGCACGCCTGGCGCGTCACCCGAAACGCCCGTACACCCTGGACTACATCGAGCACATTTTCACCGAGTTCGACGAACTGCACGGTGACCGTCACTTCTCCGACGACGCGGCCATTGTGGGCGGCGTGGCACGTCTGGAAGACCAGCCGGTGATGATCATCGGCCACCAGAAGGGCCGCGAAGTGCGCGAGAAAGTTCGCCGCAACTTCGGCATGCCGCGTCCGGAAGGCTACCGCAAGGCCTGCCGTCTGATGGAAATGGCCGAGCGTTTCAAGATGCCGATCCTGACCTTCATCGACACCCCGGGTGCCTATCCTGGTATTGACGCTGAAGAGCGTAACCAGAGCGAAGCGATTGCCTGGAACCTGCGCGTGATGTCGCGCCTGAAGACCCCGATCATCGCCACCGTTATCGGTGAAGGTGGTTCCGGCGGTGCACTGGCGATCGGTGTCTGCGATCAGCTGAACATGCTGCAATATTCGACCTACGCGGTGATCTCGCCGGAAGGTTGCGCTTCGATTCTGTGGAAAACCGCCGAAAAAGCACCGGATGCCGCTGAAGCCATGGGCATCACCGCCGAGCGCCTGAAAGGCCTGGGCATTGTCGACAAGGTGATCGGCGAACCACTGGGCGGCGCTCACCGTGATCCGGCCGCTGCCGCTGCCTCGATCCGTGCCGAACTGAGCTCGCAACTGGCGATGCTGAAGAAGTTCGACAACGAAGCGCTGCTCAAGCGTCGTTACGATCGTCTGATGAGCTACGGTCTCTAAGTCGACTGCGCAGTACCCCTGTAGGAGCTGCCGCAGGCTGCGATCTTTTGATTTTGCTGTATCAAGATCAAAAGATCGCAGCCTGCGGCAGCTCCTACAGGGTTCTTTATGAAGCGACCCTCTCTATGAATCCTTCGAAGAGTGATTTGCCATCTCGGCTTATGTCGAGCCTTGAGCCCTGGCGCAACGCCGCTCAGTGGCGCATCGCCTTCTCCGGTGGTCTGGATTCCACCGTCCTCCTGCATCTGCTGGCCCATCTCGCTAAACACCATTCCCTGCCAGCGCTCAGCGCCATCCATATCCATCACGGTCTTCAGGCTGCGGCCGATGCGTGGCCGGCGCATTGTCAGTCGGTCTGCGATGCGCTGGGCGTTTCTTTGCAAGTGATTCGGGTGACGGTGCAACCCGGCGCCAGTCTGGAGCAGGCAGCGCGGGAGGCGCGTTATGCGGCGTTCACCTCGCTGACCGAGGCGGATGAGGTGCTGCTGACCGGGCAGCATCGCGATGATCAGGCCGAAACCCTGTTGTTTCGCCTGATGCGCGGCGCCGGTGTTCGCGGACTTTCGGCGATGCCGGCGCAGCGACCGTTGGGGCAGGGCACGCTGCTGCGGCCAATGCTCGATATCACGCGCTCCGAGCTTGAGGCTTACGCACGCGCGCATCAGTTGCACTGGATCGAAGACCCGTCGAACCAGGATCGGCAGTTCTCCCGCAACTATCTGCGCCATCAGGTGCTACCGTTGCTCACCGCGCGCTGGCCGCAGGCGCAGGCGAGTATGGCGCGCAGCGCGGCGCACCTGCGTGAGGCGCAAGGCTTGCTCGACGAGCTGGCGCAGCTCGATCTGGCGCAAGCCGCCACGCCGAGCGAGTTTTCATGGCTGGGCCTGCCGTCGCTGGAGCTGGCACCGCTGGCGAATTTGTCCGCCGCTCGTCAGCGCAACGCAGTCAGCCACTGGCTGGAACCGCTGACACGCCTCCCCGACACTGACCATTGGTCGGGTTGGGAGGACCTGTGCGGTGCTGCCAACGATGCATCCCCGGTCTGGCGTCTGGCCGATGGCGAACTGCATCGCAGCGCAGGGCGGATATGGTGGTTGAGTGGTAACTGGCTGCGCGTGCCGACGGGCAGTGGTGAGTGGCCTGACCCGTCGACAGCGCTGCGCTTGGCGAATAACGGGCGTGTCATGTTCGGCGGGCAGACTCCCGTCGGGCCATTGCGGATTGGCTATCGGCAGGGCGGTGAAGTGATGCACCTGGCGGAGCGCGGGCACCGCGATCTCAAGCGCCTGCTCAATGAGCGCGCGGTGCCGGCCTTTGTCCGTGGCAGATTGCCGCTGCTGTTTCGTGGCGCAGAATTGCTCGCCGTGGCGAACCTGCCGGGGCTTGACGGGCAGGAGTCGGACGGCTGGAAATTGCATTGGCAGCCAACAGACGAAGATCAAGGTTTGAGATGAAAGGGGCATTCCGGTAGACTACGCTCCCTTCTTGACACAACTTCTGTGGATTCGCCTGAATTGCAGGAGTTGCCGATTACCAAGCAGTCTTTGCTGGGCGATTCCAAAAAATGTGTAGCGAGCAACGTACCGGTGTTTCATCTGCCGGTCTGTCCCAACGCGGCGGTTTTTTTGAAAGGTGCACTGTGATTAATGCAGGTGATCGGGGGCTTCGGCCTTCCTTCGCTTTCCCCGGCGGCTCGTACCGCTTTAACGCAGACTTCTAGGGTTTTTCATGACGCGCTACATATTCGTCACGGGCGGTGTTGTTTCTTCATTGGGGAAAGGCATTGCCTCGGCTTCATTGGCGGCCATCCTGGAGGCGCGGGGGCTTAAGGTCACCATGCTTAAGCTGGATCCGTACATCAACGTCGACCCGGGCACGATGAGCCCGTTCCAGCACGGTGAAGTGTTCGTCACCCACGACGGCGCCGAGACCGACCTGGACCTGGGCCACTACGAGCGGTTCATCCGCACGACCATGACCCAGAACAACAACTTCACCACCGGCCGTGTCTACGAGCACGTGCTGCGCAAAGAGCGCCGTGGTGACTACCTGGGTGCAACCATCCAGGTGATTCCGCACATCACCGACGAAATCAAGCGTCGCATCATCAAGGGTGCCGGCGATGCCGACGTGGCCCTGGTGGAAATCGGCGGCACCGTTGGCGACATCGAATCGCAACCGTTCCTCGAAGCCATCCGTCAACTGCGTGTGGAAGTCGGTTCCAAGCGCGCGATGCTGATGCACCTGACGCTGGTTCCGTACATCGCCACCGCTGGCGAGACCAAGACCAAGCCAACCCAGCACTCGGTTAAAGAGCTGCGTTCGATCGGCTTGCAGCCAGACGTGCTGATCTGCCGCTCCGATCATCCGGTGGATGTGTCGTCGCGTCGCAAGATCGCGCTGTTCACTAACGTTGAAGAACGTGCGGTGATCTCGCTGGAAGACGTCGACACCATCTACAAGATCCCGGCCGTGCTGCACGCGCAGGGTCTGGACGATTTCGTCGTCGAGCGTTTCGGCCTGCAATGCAATGGCGCCGACCTGTCCGAGTGGGAAAAGGTCGTCGATGCCAAGCTCAACCCAGAGCACGAAGTCACCATCGCGATGGTCGGCAAGTACATGGAACTGCTGGACGCCTACAAGTCGCTGATCGAAGCGATGAGTCACGCCGGCATCACCAACCGTACCAAGGTCAACCTGCGTTACATCGATTCCGAAGACATCGAGAACCAGGGCACTGCGCTGCTCGAAGGTGTCGATGCGATCCTCGTGCCGGGCGGCTTCGGTCTGCGTGGCGTGGAAGGCAAGATCACGGCCGTTCAGTACGCTCGTGAAAACAAGGTTCCGTACCTGGGTATCTGCCTGGGCATGCAAGTTGCGGTCATCGAGTTCGCCCGTAACGTGCTGGGCTGGAAAGACGCCAACTCCACCGAGTTCGATCGCGCCAGCGGCCATCCGGTCGTGGGTCTGATCACCGAGTGGGAAGACGCCACCGGCGCGGTTGAAGTGCGTACCGAAGCGTCCGATCTGGGCGGCACCATGCGCCTCGGCGCTCAGGAATGCCTGCTCGAAGCCGGCTCCAAGGTGCACGACTGCTACGGCAAGGACGTGATTGTTGAACGTCACCGTCACCGCTATGAAGTGAACAACAACCTGCTGCCACAGATCATCGAAGCCGGCCTGAAGATTTCCGGTCGCTCCGCTGATGCCGCGCTGGTTGAAGTGGTCGAAGCGCCGGATCATCCATGGTTCGTCGCTTGCCAGTTCCACCCGGAGTTCACCTCGACTCCACGTGACGGTCACCCGCTGTTCAGCGGTTTCGTAAAAGCTGCGTTGGCTCAACACCAGAAGAAGGCGTAACCCGATGGCACAGAAGATCATCCGCGTCGGCGACATCGAGATTGCCAACGACAAACCCATGGTGCTGTTCGGCGGCATGAACGTGCTGGAAAGCCGTGACATGGCCATGCAGGTTTGCGAAGAGTATGTGAAGGTCACCGAGAAACTCGGCATTCCTTACGTGTTCAAGGCCAGCTTCGACAAGGCCAACCGGTCTTCTGTGACCTCGTATCGCGGTCCTGGCCTGGAAGAGGGCATGCGCATCTTCCAGGACATCAAGCAGGCCTTCGGCGTGCCGATCATCACCGACGTCCACGAGCCTGATCAGGCCGCGGTCGTCGCTGAAGTCTGCGACATCATCCAGCTGCCGGCCTTCCTGTCGCGCCAGACCGATCTGGTCGTCGCGATGGCCAAGACCAATGCAGTGATCAACATCAAGAAAGCCCAGTTCCTCGCACCTCAGGAAATGAAACACATCCTGAACAAGTGCGTGGAAGCGGGTAACGATCAATTGATCCTCTGCGAGCGTGGTTCGAGCTTCGGCTATAACAACCTCGTGGTCGACATGCTCGGCTTCGGCATCATGAAGCAGTTCGAGTACCCGGTATTCTTCGACGTGACCCACGCGCTGCAAATGCCTGGCGGTCGTGCCGACTCCGCCGGCGGTCGCCGTGCGCAGGTTCTGGATCTGGCCAAGGCGGGCATGAGCCAGTCGCTGGCCGGTCTGTTCCTCGAAGCGCATCCGGATCCGGACAACGCCAAATGCGACGGCCCTTGCGCCTTGCGTCTGGACAAACTGGAGCCATTCCTGGCCCAGCTCAAAGCTTTGGACGAACTGGTGAAGAGTTTTCCGACGGTAGAAACCGCGTAAAGCTCATTTCTCCGGTAAAGTACCGCACGATTTGTCGCACATGCCCTCGGGCATGTGCGTTGTCGTCTGCAAGCTGCCCGCTGCACCCCACTTGCCGACGGTAAAAAGATTTCCTCTAGCTGCGTCGTTTTCGTCAACTTTGGAGTGTTTACAACAATGGCAAAAATCGTCGACATCAAAGGTCGTGAAGTTCTCGACTCCCGTGGCAATCCCACCGTGGAAGCGGACGTGCTTCTCGACAACGGCATCATCGGCAGCGCCTGCGCGCCGTCCGGTGCATCCACTGGCTCGCGTGAAGCGCTCGAGCTGCGTGATGGCGACAAGAGCCGTTATCTGGGCAAAGGTGTGCTCAAGGCGGTAGCCAACATCAACGGTCCGATCCGCGATCTGCTGCTGGGCACTGACCCAAGCGACCAGAAAGCCCTCGACCACGCGATGATCAAGCTCGACGGTACTGAAAACAAGGCGACCCTGGGCGCCAACGCCATCCTCGCCGTGTCCCTGGCTGCGGCCAAGGCAGCTGCACAGGATCAGGATCTGCCGCTGTACGCCCACATCGCCAACCTGAACGGCACTCCGGGTGTGTACTCGATGCCGGTGCCGATGATGAACATCATCAACGGTGGCGAGCACGCCGATAACAACGTCGACATCCAGGAATTCATGGTGCAGCCGGTTGGCGCCAAGACCTTCTCGGAAGGTCTGCGCATGGGCACCGAGATTTTCCATCACCTCAAAGCCGTGCTGAAGGCCCGTGGCCTGAGCACCGCCGTTGGCGACGAAGGCGGTTTCGCACCGAACCTGGCGTCCAACGAAGACGCGCTGAAAGTAATCTCCGAAGCCGTGGCCAACGCCGGTTACAAGCTGGGCACCGACGTGACCTTGGCGCTGGACTGCGCAGCCAGCGAGTTCTTCGAAGACGGCAAGTACAACCTGTCCGGCGAGGGCCAGGTGTTCACCGCCGAAGGTTTCGCCGATTATCTGAAAGGCCTGACTGAACGTTATCCGATCATCTCGATCGAAGACGGTCTGGACGAGTCCGACTGGGCTGGCTGGAAGATCCTCACCGACAAGATCGGCGAGAAGACCCAGCTGGTTGGTGACGACTTGTTCGTGACCAACACCAAGATCCTGAAAGAAGGCATCGATAAAAAGATCGCCAACTCGATCCTGATCAAGTTCAACCAGATCGGCACCCTGACCGAAACCCTGGAAGCTATCCAGATGGCCAAGGCTGCCGGTTACACCGCAGTGATCTCGCACCGTTCGGGTGAAACCGAAGATTCGACCATTGCTGACCTGGCCGTGGGCACTTCGGCTGGCCAGATCAAGACCGGTTCGCTGTGCCGTTCCGACCGCGTTTCCAAGTACAACCAACTGCTGCGTATCGAAGAGCAGTTGAATGGCAAAGCCAAGTACAACGGTCGCTCCGAGTTCCGCGGTTAAGCAGTAGATGGTAAAAAGACACCGGATTGTGTCGGAAAAGTCGTGACAGCGATGGATTTGCCACTAATCTGATGCCTTATATGCACAAGCCTGGATCTTCCAGGCTTCGTGCTATCAGACGTTTCAAAGTTTTCGCGTGGCTGTCTTTTTTCACTGGATACCTGATATTCGATGCGCAGTCCTTACTGGTTGTTTCTCGTTCTGCTCTTGCTGCTGGCCGGTCTGCAGTACCGCCTGTGGGTGGGCAATGGCAGTCTGGCGCAGGTCGCCGAGCTGAAGCAGCAGATTGCTGATCAGCACGCCGAGAACGAAGGCCTGCTGGAGCGCAATCGGGTGATGGACGCTGAAGTCAGCGAGTTGAAAAAAGGCATGGAGACCGTTGAAGAGCGGGCTCGCCATGAGCTGGGCATGGTCAAGGACGGTGAAACCCTTTACCAGCTCGCGCAATGATCGATTCCCTGCCGGCCTTCTGGGCCGTGATTCCTGCCGCGGGCGTCGGTGCCCGAATGGCCGCGGACCGTCCCAAGCAATACCTGCAACTGGGCGGGCGCACAATTCTCGAACACAGCCTCGGCTGTTTCCTTGATCACCCACGCCTCAAAGGGCTGGTGGTCAGTCTTGCTGTTGATGATCCTTATTGGCCGAACCTGGCCTGCGCCAGCGACTTGCGGATTCAGCGCGTCGAGGGCGGCGCGGAGCGTTCCGGGTCGGTGCTCAACGCCTTGCTGCATTTGCATGCGCAAGGTGCCGACGATGACGATTGGGTGCTGGTACACGATGCAGCACGACCCAACCTGAGTCGCGATGATCTCGACAAGTTGCTGGCCGAACTGGCGGATGACCCGGTAGGCGGCTTACTGGCGGTGCCGGCCCGCGACACCCTGAAGCGGGTCGACAAGCAGGGTCGGGTGCTCGAAACCGTGGATCGCAGCGTGATCTGGCAAGCCTATACGCCGCAGATGTTCCGCCTCGGAGCGCTGCACCGAGCCTTGGCGGACAGTCTGGTGGCCGATGCGCTGATTACCGATGAAGCCTCGGCGATGGAGTGGGCCGGTCTGGCGCCGCGCCTGATCGAAGGACGGGCGGACAACCTCAAGGTCACCCGGCCGGAGGATCTGGAGTGGTTGCGTCAGCGTTGGGCTAACCGTCGCTGAGTGCTGTATTGCCTGTTCTGCCGCCTTCGCGAGCAAGCTCGCTCCCACATTTGATTCGCGCCTGACACCCAATCTGCATCCACTGCAGATCCCCTGTGGGAGCGAGCTTGCTCGCGAAGACGGCTGCTCAGGCACCGCATAACTCAGCCCCGATACTCCGGCCGCTCGGCCAACCCTTCCTTCAAAAAATCCACCAGCTTGCGCACCTTTGGCGACAAATGTCGCTGCTGCGGATACAACGCCCACACCGCCGTATTCGGCGGCTGATGCGCCTCCAGCAGCGAAATCAGCGCACCGCTGTGCAAATGCTCCAGCACGTAATAGTCCGGCAACTGGCACAGCCCGACCCCTTGCAGCGCCGCATCCAGCACCGCCTGCCCACTGTTGCAGCGCCAGTTTCCCTGCACGCGCTGGGAAAATTCCCGCCCGTTCTGCTCCAGTTGCCACAGATCCGAACTGCCGATCAGGCAATTGTGACGGCTCAGTTCCGACAAGCTGTGTGGGCGTCCGTACCGTTCCAGGTAGGACGGAGACGCGCACAGGTACATCCGACGCGGCGCCAGGCGGGTGGCGACCAATCGAGAATCCTGCAGGCGACCCAGACGGATCGCCAGATCCAACCCTTCATGCACCAGATCGAGTTGGCGGTTACTCAGCTCGATGTCGACGCGTAGTTGCGGGTATTGCCCCATGAAGCGCGTCACCAGCGGCACGATGAACCGTTCGCCATAGGCTACGGCGCAGGTCATGCGCAGCATGCCTTTCGGTTCACTGGTCAGGTCGCCGACCGCGCGCAGGGCTTCTTCGCGACCGTCTTGCAAGCGCTGGCAATGCTGCAGAAAGGTCTGTCCGGCTTCGGTCAGGGTCACACGACGGGTGCTGCGGTAGAGCAGGCGTGTCTGCAATCGATCCTCCAGCCGTACGATTTGTCGACTGATGTGTGAGGAAGAAACCCCAAGGCGTTCGGCCGCAGCGGTGAATTGGCTGCATTCGGCGACGGCGACGAACTCGTCGATACCTTCCCAGCGGTTTTCGGACATTTGATTATCCCTGTACAGCAATAATATTTTGCATTTGTCCGGATTATTAATCAGATGGTGCTGAACTACACTGCCTGTCTGGTTTTTTTATTCAATGGATTCACTGGAGAGTCAGCATGATCAAGTCGCGCGCCGCCGTTGCCTTCGAGGCCAAGAAGCCGCTGGAAATCGTAGAAGTCGATGTGGCCATGCCCAAGGCCGGTGAAGTGTTGCTGCGCGTGGTGGCTTCCGGGGTTTGCCACACTGACGCCTACACCCTGTCCGGCGCGGACCCGGAAGGCATCTTCCCGTCGATCCTTGGCCACGAAGGTGGCGCGATCGTTGAAGCGATCGGCGAGGGCGTAACCTCGGTCGCCGTCGGTGACCACGTGATTCCGCTGTACACCCCGGAATGCGGCCAGTGCAAATTCTGCAAGTCGGGCAAGACCAACCTGTGTCAGGCGATTCGCGCCACTCAGGGCAAAGGCCTGATGCCGGACGGCACTTCGCGTTTTTCCTACAAGGGCGAGACGATTTTCCACTACATGGGCACGTCGACCTTCTCCGAGTACACCGTGCTCCCGGAAATCTCCGTGGCGAAAATCGCCAAGGATGCGCCGCTGGAAAAGGTCTGCCTGCTCGGTTGCGGCGTGACCACCGGTATCGGTGCGGTGATCAACACCGCCAAGGTCAAGCCGGGTGACACCGTGGCGATCTTCGGTCTGGGTGGCATCGGTCTGTCGGCCGTCATTGGTGCGGTGAGGGCCAAGGCCGCACGCATCATCGCCATCGATATCAACCCGGCCAAGTTCGAAATCGCCAAGCAGTTGGGCGCCACCGATTGCGTCAACCCGAAAGATTTCGATCGTCCAATCCAGGAAGTGATCGTCGACATGACTGACGGCGGCGTCGACTTCTCCTTCGAATGCATCGGCAACGTGCAATTGATGCGCGCGGCGTTGGAATGCTGCCACAAGGGCTGGGGCGAATCGGTCATCATCGGTGTCGCCGGTGCCGGTCAGGAAATCTCCACCCGTCCATTCCAGCTGGTGACCGGCCGCGTCTGGCGTGGTTCGGCATTTGGCGGCGTGCGTGGTCGTACCGAGCTGCCAAGCTACGTCGACATGGCGCAAAGCGGCGAGATCCCGCTGGATACGTTCATCACTCACACCATGGGTCTGGAAGATATCAACAAGGCCTTCGACCTGATGCACGAAGGCAAGAGCATCCGTACCGTCATTCATTTCTAAAAGCAGCGCCAAGCTAAAAGCTTCAAGCTGCAAGTCAGGGCGCTTTGGCCTTTTTCTTGAAGCTCGAAGCTTGCCGCTTGCAGCTGGGAGAATCCCATGAGTCTGGAAAACATCTCCTGCCAGAAAAGTTTCGGCGGCTGGCACAAGCGTTATCGCCACCGTTCCGATGTGCTCGGCTGCGACATGGTGTTCGCCGTGTACCTGCCGCCGCAAGCGGAGCAGGGCGGCAAGCTGCCGGTGTTGTACTGGCTGTCCGGCCTGACCTGCACCGACGAGAACTTCATGCACAAGGCCGGGGCGATGCGCATGGCGGCCGAACTCGGTCTGATCATCGTCGCGCCGGACACCAGTCCGCGCGGCCCGGATGTGCCGGGTGATCCAGATGGCGCCTGGGATTTCGGTCTCGGTGCCGGGTTCTACCTCAATGCCACTCAGGAACCTTGGTCGCGCCACTATCGGATGCATGACTATGTCGTGCAGGAATTGCCTGCACTGGTTGAAGCGCATTTCCCGGCGTCGGACAAACGCAGCATCAGCGGCCACTCCATGGGCGGTCACGGCGCACTGGTCTGCGCGCTGCGCAATCCGGGGCGTTATCAGTCGGTGTCGGCGTTTTCGCCGATCAACAACCCGATGGATTGTCCATGGGGGCAGAAAGCATTCTCCCGCTATCTGGGCGAAGACCGTTCCAAGTGGAAAGAATGGGATGCCTGCGCGCTGATTGCTGAAGCCGACGAGAAACTGCCGTTGCTGGTCGATCAGGGGGATCGCGATGACTTCCTCGCCACGCAGCTCAAACCCGAAGCCCTGCAACAAGCGGCAAAACAAGCGGGGCATCCGCTGACGCTGCGCCTGCAACCGGGCTACGACCACAGCTATTTCTTCATCTCAAGCTTCATTGACGACCACTTGCAGCATCACGCACGCGCCCTGCGCGGTTAATGCAGGTAGAATCACGCCCTGACAAAAATCGGGGCGTTTTTTTATGCGTATTGGCCACGGCTACGATGTTCACCGTTTCGCTGAAGGCGATTTCATTACTCTGGGCGGCGTGCGTATTGCACACGGCTTCGGGCTGCTCGCTCATTCCGACGGTGACGTCCTGCTGCATGCCTTGAGCGATGCCTTGCTCGGCGCGGCCGCGCTGGGCGATATCGGCAAGCACTTTCCGGACACCGACCCGCAATTCAAGGGCGCCGACAGCCGTGTCCTGCTGCGGCATGTGGTCGCGCTGATCCACGCCAAGGGTTGGAAAGTCGGCAACGTCGACAACACCATCGTCGCTCAGGCACCGAAAATGGCCCCGCATATCGAAGCGATGCGCGCGTTGATCGCCGCCGATCTGCAAGTTGAACTGGATCAAGTGAACGTGAAAGCTACTACCACCGAAAAGCTCGGCTTTGTCGGTCGCGAAGAAGGCATCGCCGTGCATTCCGTTGCCTTGTTGCTGCGCGCATGAACGAACTGCAATTGCTTGGCCCGCGGGCCTATGGTGAACCCCTCGGCACTGCGGTTCTGAAAGCCATCGCCGAAGATTTCCAGGTCGATGAAGTGCTCGACATCCCGTTCAGCGGCGATGGCGAACACCTGTGGATCTGGGTGGAAAAACGTGGCCTGAACACCGAAGAAGCAGCGCGGCGCATCGCCAAGGCAGCCGGCGTGCCGTTGCGCACCGTCAGTTATGCCGGGCTCAAGGATCGTCAGGCGTTGACCCGTC
Source organism: Pseudomonas sp. LF020 (assembly GCF_053456425.1). NCBI lineage: Bacteria > Pseudomonadati > Pseudomonadota > Gammaproteobacteria > Pseudomonadales > Pseudomonadaceae > Pseudomonas > Pseudomonas sp. LF020. Next base: position 140,624 of record NZ_JBRFIX010000003.1, on the reverse strand, counting down.
AGTGGTTCAGCGTGCAACTGCCGGGCAAGGCCGACCCGGATCTCTCGGCGGCGGAAAACGACACGCTGAAGATCCTCAAGACCACGCGGCACAAGCGCAAGCTGCAACGCGGCGCGCATTCGGCCAACGGCTTCACCTTGCGCCTGACCCAGTTTGCCGGCGACAAGGAGGCGATCGAACAGCGTCTGCAGATGATCGCCAGGCAAGGCATTCCCAATTATTTTGGCGCCCAGCGTTTCGGCCATGACGGCGGCAACGTCGTTGATGCGCGTGCGTGGGCGGCGCGCAAGGCTCTACCGGAGCAGCGCAATGTGCGTTCGCGGCTGCTGTCGACGGCGCGCAGTTTTCTCTTCAATCAAGTGCTGGCGGCGCGGGTTGCCGATGGCACTTGGCAACAGGCGCAGGTCGGCGACCTGCTGGCGTTCACCGACAGTCGCAGTTTCTTCCCGGCGGGTGTTGCCGAATGCAGCGATCCGCGCCTGGCGATTCTCGACCTGCACCCGACCGGTCCGCAGTGGGGCGAAGGTGACTCACCGGCTGCCGGCGCTGTCCATGATCTGGAGCAGGGGATTGCCGAGCGTGAGGCGGATCTGCGCGATTGGTTGATCAATGCCGGAATGAGCCACGAACGTCGCATCCTGCGGCTGCCCATTGGCGGGTTGTCGTGGCATTATCCCCAGCCTGACATTCTGCAACTGGAATTCGTCCTCCCGGCCGGATGCTTCGCCACCGTATTGGTGCGCGAACTCGTTGATCTGGTGCCGGTGGGGCAGACGGACAGCCCATGCGTATTCTGATTTCTAACGACGATGGGGTAACCGCACCCGGTCTCGCCGCGCTTTATGCTGCGCTGGCGGATTACACCGAGTGCGTGGTTATCGCCCCGGAGCAGGACAAAAGCGGCGCCAGCAGTTCGCTGACGCTCGACCGTCCGTTGCACCCGCAATACCTGGCCAACGGTTTCATCAGCCTCAACGGTACGCCGACCGACTGTGTGCACCTGGGCCTCAACGGCCTGCTGGAGCGCGAGCCGGACATGGTGGTTTCCGGGATCAACCTCGGTGCCAATCTGGGCGATGACGTGCTGTATTCCGGCACCGTGGCGGCTGCCCTCGAAGGGCGCTTTCTCGAGCGCCCTTCGTTTGCGTTCTCGCTGTGCTCACGACAGGTGGACAACCTGGCGACAGCCGCACATTTCGCGCGCAAACTGGTCGAAGCCCACGCCGGGCTGGACCTGCCGCCGCGCACGGTGCTGAACGTGAACATTCCCAATCTGCCGATCGATCATATTCGTGGCATTCAACTGACCCGTCTGGGCCATCGCGCCCGGGCCGCGGCGCCGATGAAAGTAGTCGACCCGCGTGGCAAGGCCGGCTACTGGATTGCCGCTGCCGGCGACGCCGAAGATGGCGGACCGGGCACTGACTTTCATGCGGTGATGCAGGGGTATGTGTCGATCACGCCGTTGCAGCTCGATCGCACTTTCAATGATGCCTTCAGAAGTCTCGACGGCTGGCTGGAGGAACTGCGCTGATGGCTCGTGAACACGAAGACAGACTGCGCAGCGGTATCGGCATGACGTCGCAGCGCACCCGTGAACGTTTGATCCAGCGCCTGTATGAAGAAGGCCTGTCCAACGCCAAGGTGCTGGAAGTGATCCGCCGTACGCCGCGTCATCTGTTTGTCGATGAAGCGCTGGCGCATCGTGCCTACGAAGACACCGCACTGCCGATCGGCCACAACCAGACCATCTCTCAGCCTTATATGGTGGCGCGCATGAGCGAGCTGCTGCTGGAGGCGGGACCGCTGGACAAGGTGCTGGAGATCGGTACCGGTTCGGGTTATCAGACGGCCGTGCTGTCGCAACTGGTCGAGCGGGTATTTTCGGTCGAACGCATCAAGGTCCTGCAGGATCGGGCCAAGGAACGCCTGGTCGAACTCAACCTGCGCAATGTGGTGTTCCGCTGGGGCGATGGCTGGGAAGGCTGGCCGGCGCTGGCGCCGTACAACGGCATCATCGTCACCGCGGTCGCGACCGACGTGCCGCAGGCCTTGCTCGATCAACTGGCACCGGGTGGACGGATGGTGATTCCGGTCGGTTCGGGGGAAGTGCAGCAACTGATGTTGATCGTGCGTGAAGAACACGGCTTTTCCCGTCACGTATTGGGAGCTGTGCGCTTCGTGCCATTGCTCAATGGCCCGCTGGCCTGAGCATTTATTTGCGGGCGCTGAATTCCTTGCGCTGGCCTGTGTCTTACACCGGCAGCGATGGTTTAAACGCTACGAATTGTCCAAGGGCAAACGTGTGCGTGAAGCGTTTTCGCATCTTTAACGGTAAAGCCGGTTCGGCCCGTTATACTTGCGACACTACTTGCCGCGATTCGGCATTCCACATATTTCAGCCACCACAAAGGGAGCGGCGGGTGAGTCTCACAGTCATTGCGCAGCGTATGGGTAACACGAGCTTTCAGCGCCTGGTGACTGGCCTTGTATTGAGCACCTTGCTGGTCGGTTGCTCCAGCACCAAATCGAGCAACGTGCGGGTGGTCGATCGCAACAGCGCGGCGGCCCAGCGTCCTGCCGTCACGACCGGGCAGTATGTAGTCCGTCCGGGCGATACGCTGTTTTCCATCGCTTTTCGCTATGGCTGGGACTACAAAGCCCTCGCTGCCCGGAACAACATTCCTACGCCGTATACGATCCACCCGGGTCAGACAATTCGCTTTGACGGCCGCACCGGTTCAACATCGACAGCGGTGGTGAGCAACGGCAGTTCCGCGCCATCATCGTCGAGCAAAACCACGGTAATCCGGCGCCAGGCGAATGGCACGACGACCACCACCGTGACCGGCTCCGGGGCCGCTGCTGCGGGGGCTGCACCGTCCGTCGCGAACAAATCGGCCCCGGCTCCGATGCCTCCACCGGGCCCGGCCCCGACCGGCTGGGGATGGCCATCTAATGGCATTCTGATTGGAAAATTCTCTTCAAACGGTAGTTTGAATAAAGGAATTGATATCGCCGGAGATTTGGGACAGCCTGTTTTAGCTGCGTCTGATGGGACGGTGGTTTACGCCGGGAGTGGCTTAAGGGGCTACGGCGAATTAGTCATCATCAAACACAGCGAAACCTACGTCAGTGCCTACGGACACAACCGCAGGCTGTTGGTACGGGAGGGGCAGCAGGTCAAGGTCGGACAGACAATTGCCGAAATGGGGTCAACGGGTACAGACCGGGTGAAACTGCATTTTGAGATTCGCCGCCAAGGTAAACCTGTAGATCCGCTGCAGTTCCTGCCCAAACGTTGATTTGAGGCCAGCCTGTTCCGTCGCGTAGAGGGGACAGGCTCCAGCGCTGCCAAGGATAAAGGCGTCGCTTGAGCTTGGGGTCGAACTCACCAAAGGACTATAACAATGGCTCTCAGTAAAGAAGTGCCGGAGTTTGACATCGACGATGAGGTTCTCCTTATGGAGGCCGGCATCGATTCGGAATCTTCGATGTCGAATGATGAAGGGGCTGCTCCACCTTCCGTTCGTTCCAAATCCAGACAATCCGCTTCACTTAAACAACACAAGTACATCGACTACACTCGGGCACTCGATGCCACGCAGTTGTATCTCAACGAAATCGGCTTTTCCCCATTGCTCTCCCCGGAGGAAGAAGTTCATTTTGCGCGTCTGTCGCAAAGTGGCGACCCTGCCGGGCGCAAGCGCATGATTGAAAGTAACCTGCGGCTGGTCGTGAAGATCGCCCGGCGTTACGTCAATCGGGGGCTGTCGCTGCTGGATCTGATCGAAGAGGGCAACCTCGGATTGATCCGCGCGGTGGAAAAGTTCGATCCCGAGCGCGGCTTCCGCTTCTCGACCTACGCGACCTGGTGGATTCGTCAGACCATCGAGCGCGCGATCATGAATCAGACCCGGACCATCCGGCTGCCGATCCATGTGGTCAAGGAGCTCAACGTGTACCTGCGGGCGGCACGGGAGCTGACGCAAAAGCTCGATCACGAACCTTCACCCGAAGAAATCGCCAACCTGCTGGAAAAACCGGTGGGCGAGGTCAAGCGTATGCTCGGCCTGAACGAGCGAGTATCTTCGGTCGACGTCTCGCTGGGTCCGGATTCGGATAAAACCCTGCTGGACACTTTGACGGATGACCGTCCGACCGATCCATGCGAACTGCTGCAGGACGACGATCTGTCGCAGAGCATCGATCAATGGCTCTCGGAACTGACCGACAAGCAGCGCGAGGTGGTCGTACGCCGCTTCGGCCTGCGCGGCCATGAGAGCAGCACGCTGGAAGATGTAGGCCTGGAGATCGGCCTGACCCGGGAACGGGTGCGGCAGATCCAGGTGGAGGGCCTCAAGCGCCTTCGCGAAATCCTCGAGAAGAATGGCCTGTCGAGCGAGTCGCTGTTTCAGTAAGCGCCTTTGACGAACGCCAACAAACAGCCCCGACTGGTTCGGGGCTTTTTTATTGCTCTGATATCGGCTGAAGACTGTCTGTGGCGAGGGAGCTTGCTCCCGCCGGGTTGCGCAGCAACCCCAAAGATTCATGAGCGCTGCGCCCTCAAGCGGGAGCAAGCTCCCTCGCCACAACGTTCATTGCCGGACATACGGTCAGCGTTTCCATCGTTTGTAGTCTCGCGGTGTAAGCCTTGGCTTACTCTTTCGTAAGCGTTCCCTATTTTTGCAGGACGGCAGACGTCGACTGCTGCCGGGATTCGAATTTAACCAATTGATTTATATGCTTATTTTTTAATATGAAGTGCTTATTACAGCGACTTTCACCCTGCGGGGCCGATTGCTCTCCGCGGGGAACTCTCTAGTATCAGCACTGTGTCGACGGACAGACACGCCCTTCAAGGATGAGGGGAAAGGACGTCGCAGGATGCGATTCATCAGGACGATGAAAAGGAATACAGGGAATAGGGAAAAATGTGGGCGGGTCAAACCGCCCCTTTTTTTGCCTGTAGGAAAGTCAAACCCGAAAAAGCAAAAAGGCCCGCAAGGGGCCTTTTGGTAACGCGCGAAAGATCAGCGTTCGAGGTCTTTGATCTTGCCTTTGACGCCATCCCACTCTTCGGCATCCGGCAGCGATTCTTTCTTCTCGGTGATGTTTGGCCAGATTTCAGCCAACTCAACGTTCAGTTGAATGAACTCCTGCATCTCTTCCGGAACTTCGTCCTCGGAGAAAATCGCGACGGCCGGGCATTCCGGTTCGCACAGGGCGCAGTCGATGCACTCATCCGGGTGAATCACCAGGAAGTTCGGGCCTTCGTAAAAGCAGTCCACCGGACAGACTTCTACGCAGTCGGTGTACTTGCACTTGATGCAGTTGTCGGTGACGACGAAGGTCATTTCTAATTTTCTCCTCAGGCGGCGGCAGCGTAGCCCCTTCACGGTTGGGGTCGCCAGGTTCGGGAGCGATGTCTGCCAGCCAGGCTATTAGCCAGCAGCATCCCAAACCGCGCGAGATTCTAACAGCTTGAAGCCGTTTGCGTTATATCCGGTTCTTTGCTGCTTAGATCCGGTTCTTAAGTGCATATAACAATTCGAGCGCTCGACGCGGGGTCAGGTCATCGAGATCCACTTTCGCCAACTCATCCAGCACCGGATGCGGCAGGCTGGCAAACATGTCGCTTTGCTGCGGGACGACAGGCTTGCCTTTGACGGCAGGCTTTGGCGCCTCATGCGGCAAAGCGGTGTCTTCCAGTCGGCTCAAATGCTCGCGGGCACGCATGATCACTTCACTCGGCACGCCGGCCAATTGCGCCACCGCCAGGCCGTAGCTCTGGCTGGCAGGCCCTGGCAACACGTGATGCAGGAATACGATGCGCTCGTTGTGCTCGGTGGCGTTCAGATGCACGTTAGCCACCAAAGGCTCGGCTTCCGGCAACACGGTCAGTTCGAAATAGTGCGTGGCAAATAGAGTATAGGCACGCAGATGCGCCAGACGCTCGGCGGCGGCCCATGCCAGGGACAGACCGTCGAAGGTGCTGGTGCCGCGACCGACTTCGTCCATCAGCACAAGACTGCGTTCAGTGGCATTGTGCAGGATGTTGGCGGTTTCGCTCATCTCGACCATGAAGGTCGAACGGCCACCGGCCAGGTCATCGCTGGAGCCGATCCGGGTGAAGATCCGGTCCACCAGCGACAGTTCGCAACTGGCCGCCGGCACGAAGCTGCCAATGTGCGCCAACAGCACGATCAATGCGGTCTGGCGCATGTAGGTGGATTTACCGCCCATGTTCGGGCCGGTGATCACCAGCATCCGGGTGTTGTCATCCAGGCTCAGGTCGTTGGCCACGAACGGCGTGGTCAGCACTTGTTCGACCACCGGGTGACGACCCTGGGTGATGCGCATGCACGGCTCGCTGACGAAGCGCGGGCAGTTCAGGTCGAGATTCAACGCACGTTCGGCGAGGTTGCTCAGCACGTCCAGTTCGGCCAGCGCGCCGGCCGTGTCCTGCAGCGGTGGCAGTTGGCTGATCAGGTCTTCCAGCAATGCCTCGTAAAGCATTTTTTCGCGAGCGAGGGCACGGCTCTTGGCCGACAGCGCCTTGTCTTCGAACTCTTTCAGCTCCGGGGTGATGAAGCGTTCGGCACCCTTGAGGGTCTGACGGCGGATGTAATCGGCCGGGGCGGATTCCGCCTGTTTGCTCGGCAGTTCGATGAAATAGCCGTGAATGCGGTTGTAGCCGACTTTCAGATTGGCCAGGCCGGTGCGGGCCTTTTCCCGGGCTTCCAGATCGATCAGGAACTGGCCGGCGTTTTCGCTCAGCGATTGCAGCTCATCGAGTTCGCTGTCGTAACCGGTTTTCAACACGCCGCCGTCGCGGATCACCGCTGGCGGGTTGTCGATGATGGCTTTTTCCAGCAGCGCCGCCAGTTCAGGGTAGGTGCTGGTGGTGGTTGCCAGGCGTTGCAGGTGCGGCGCTTCGAGATCGGTCATCGCCACTTGCAGTTGCGGCAGGGCACCGAGAGCATCGCGCAGGCGGGCGAGGTCACGGGGGCGCGCATTGCGCAAACCGATCCGCGCCAGAATCCGCTCGATGTCGCCGATTTCCTTGAGCTGTGGCTGCAGCTTTTCAAAACGGTAGCCGTCGAGCAGGCAAGTGATCGACGTCTGCCGTGCCAACAATACGGTCAGATCGCGCAGCGGACGGTTCAGCCAACGGGTCAGCAAGCGGCTGCCCATCGCGGTCTGGCAACGATCGACCACCGATTGCAGGGTGTTGTCGCGACCGCCGGCCAGGTTGGTATCGAGTTCCAGGTTGCGACGGCTCGCACCGTCGAGCACCACGGTGTCGTCCAGGCGCTCATGACGCAGGCTGCGCAGATGGGGCAGGGCGGTGCGCTGGGTTTCCTTGGCATAGGCCAGCAGGCAACCGGCGGCACCGATGGCCAGGGTCAGGGTTTCACAGCCGAAGCCTTTCAGGTCTTGCGTGGAGAACTGCTGGCAAAGGCTCTTCAGCGCCGAGTCACGCTCGAAATCCCACGGCGCGCGACGACGCACACCACGGCGTTTTTCCGCCGGCAGGTCTTTCGGCCAATCGTCCGGGATCAGCAGTTCCACCGGGTTGACCCGCTCCAGTTCCGCTAGCAGGTTCTCCCAGCCCTTGATCTCCAGCACAGTGAAGTTGCCGCTGGTGATGTCCAGCACCGCCAGACCGAACAGACGCTCGTCGCCCAGCACGGCGGCAATCAGGTTGTCGCGGCGTTCATCGAGCAGCGCTTCGTCGCTGACCGTACCCGGAGTGATGATGCGCACCACCTGACGTTCCACCGGCCCCTTGCTGGTAGCCGGATCGCCGACCTGCTCGCAGATCACCACTGACTCGCCGAGCTTGACCAGTTTCGCCAGGTAACCTTCCGCCGCGTGGTAAGGAATCCCGCACATCGGAATCGCTTGCCCCGCCGACTGGCCGCGCGCGGTCAGGGTGATGTCGAGCAACTTGGCAGCCTTCTTCGCGTCTTCATAGAAGATCTCGTAGAAGTCGCCCATGCGATAGAACATCAGCTGATCCGGGTGCTGATTCTTCAGGCGCCAGTATTGCTGCATCATCGGGGTGTGGGAGGACAGGTCGGAGACGGCTTTATTCATCGGATTGTCAGGTAACTCGTTAAATGATGTAGGGCAAAAGCGAGGGCAACCGCCGGGCTTTTCCGCGATGGGCGCAAGGTTACCATGGGCGGTCGGCTCGACGCAGGCATGACGGCCGGCTGACACTTTCTGCATTTAATTGTGATTTATGCATGATTTATGCAAATCAGCATTTGTCTTCGGAAAAAACTTCAAGCACTATGCGCGTTATGCAAAAACGCAACGTATCCTCCGTCTTAAGAGCACTGCTCGACCAGCACGGGATCTCCCCCACGGAGCTCCACCGTCGCACCGGCGTGCCTCAATCAACGCTCTCGCGGATTCTCAGCGGGAAGATCGTCGATCCTTCGGATAAACACATTTCGAAGATTGCCGAATACTTCAATGTAAGCACTGATCAATTGCGTGGTCGCGCCGATGTCGCCCCGGCGACTGGCGGCGCGCGCGATGACGTGCATGCGGAACTCAAGGACATAAGCCTGTGGGACGACGATACTCCTGTCGATGACGACGAGGTGTCGGTGCCCTTCCTTCGTGAGGTTGAATTGGCTGCTGGATCAGGAAGATTCGTCATCGAAGAGAGCGAACGCTCTAGCCTGCGCTTCGGCAAGCGCAGCCTGCGCCATAACGGTGTGCAGTTCGACCAGGCCAAATGCGTGACGGTGCGCGGTAACAGCATGATGCCGGTGTTGCGGGATGGCGCCACGGTCGGAGTCAACGCCGGCAAGTGCGGCATCGGCGATATCATCGATGGTGACCTTTACGCGATCAATCACAATGGTCAGTTGCGCGTGAAGCAGCTCTACCGCCTGCCGACCGGCATCCGTCTGCGCAGTTTCAACCGCGATGAGCATCCGGACGAAGACTACAGCTTTCAGGACATGCAGGACGAGCAGATCGTCATCCTCGGTCACGTCTTCTGGTGGGGCATGTACGCCCGATAGATTTTCACCCGTCACAGAAACCCGCCTCATGGCGGGTTTTTTTTCGCCTGAATAAAACCCTCGAGCCCTTGATTTATGCGGCCTGCATGCGTTCGTGCATTTCCTGTGCATAAATAAATGCATTTATGCATTGACTGTATATGCATCCATGCATATTCTTGCCACCAAGCCGCTCGACAAAGCGGCTGGCAACAACAGCTCTTTAGTTCCACAAGAACAGGCAGCGATGAACCGGCCTCAACGGTTCAGAGGGTTGGCAACTGACCCGGGTGTGCAGCGTAAAGCACCAAGAGCAGTTATCCGGCGGGCAGGGACCGCGGTCGGAAAAACAATTTGAATGGACTCGTACCGCGCCAGTAGCGCCGAACAGTCAGCTTCCTTTTTTGAGTAAAGGACTTAAAGGAAGGCGAAGGAGCGCATTACTGAAAAGCCCGGCGTTCAAACACCGGGCTTTTTGGAATGCCTGCCTGATATTTGCTTCATTCACAACGATTGCGCGGACATCCAGGTACGCAAACCCCAAGGGCTGACGCTCGCCTCAACAAGGAGAAGTAGATGAATCGTTATGCTTACGTTCGATACGACTATGCGAAACCGTTCAAAAAAATCATGCAGATTGTGGAAGCTGAGGAAACACCCGAGTACCTGTCAGGTGGTGGTTGGGTTGATATCACAGCAAACCCGGCTGTTCAGGTCGGATGGAAGGCGGAAACCATCAATTATGTTGACTGGGTTTTCAGTGAACCAACCTATCAAGAACGCGAAAAAGACGTGGCCCAAGACGCTCTGGAGTTGCTGACGGCTGCCAGCAAGTGGCTGTTGGTGCATCCACTGCAATACAAAGCCGACCTTGGCGTTGCCACACCTGACGACCAGGCCTTGTTGTTGGCTTACAAGCAGTACTGCGTTGAGCTGGGCGATATGTCGAAACAGTCCGGCTATCCGTACACAGTCAACTGGCCAGTGGCGCCGTTCTGATCCAGTCGCAACCGTCATCCGCTGCATCAGGAGTGCATTACTGAAAAGCCCGGCCTCAGCGCCGGGCTTTTTGGAATGCCTGCCTCAAGAGAAATCGTTTGAACCCAACACACAACACTCATCAATCACCTACGGAGGCGTGACATGACAAACGAGCAACAAGCGTTGGCGGACATGCCGATCTGGCTGGTCATCCTCCTTGCCGTGGTGGGCGGGGTGTCCGGCGAAATGTGGCGCGCCGACAAGGAGGGCGCTCGTGGCTGGTCATTGCTGCGGCGTCTGGCCCTGCGCTCCGGTGCCTGCATGATCTGCGGCGTCTCGGCGATCATGCTGCTGTATGCCGCCGGATTATCCATCTGGGCCGCTGGTGCCTTCGGTTGCCTGACCGCCATGGCCGGTGCCGACGTCGCCATCGGTCTCTACGAACGCTGGGCCGCCAAGCGCATCGGCGTCTGCGAAGTTCCCCCGCCGCGCGATCCACAGTAACTCAACACTTTCCTGCCTCGCTGCAAACGATGCGGCGGGGCTGCGCGTGGACAATTGAAAAGGAGGTCATGCATGCCCGCACCGATCCAGCAGCCTTCGCAGCTGTTCATGGCGATGGCGACAACCTTGCGTAACAGCGCCGGCCTGAATCTGCAGGTCGGCAATCACGACGACTTCACCACCCCCGGCGCTCAGGCCTGGGCATTGATCGACTTCGACCGTAATGCGCCCGGAGTGCGTGGCGCCGACGGACGTATCGCCCACGTCATGACCGTATCGCTGCAAGTCATTCCGGCAGTGTCCGCCAGTGCCTTTGCCGCCTGCGATCTGATCGCCGTGCTGAAAAACCTGATCACTGACAACCGCTGGGGGCTGCCCGGCGATCAATGCGATTTGCCGATGAACATTGACGGTTTGCCGTCAGTGCTGGTCCGCGCCGACCAGCCATACAAGGCATGGACGCTGACCTTCACCCAGACCCTCTATCTCGGCCTGACCTTGCTCGATGATCCGCTCGGCACGCCGAAATTCGCCCGTACCTGGGAAGTCAGCGACATCGACGACCCCGACCAGTACACCGCGCTGGAGGCCTGACCGATGTTCGACGCATTACTGCGCATGCAACTGGGGCCGATCATCGAGCGGCTGGCCGAGATGGAAGCGGAAATCGACGACCTGCACCGCCGCGCCGAGAGTTTCTGTCGCATCGGCGTCTGTCAGACAGTCGATGCCGCGAGCAACACCTGCCAGGTCAGCCACGGTGGACTGCTGACGCCCGCCATCAAATTCTTCAACCCCAGCGCCGGAGCGCAGAGCGAATCGCGGATTCCCAGCGTGGGCGAGCAATGCCTGCTGCTCAACTACGGCAGCGGCGAAGGTGGCGCGCAAAGCGTGGCGTTGTTCGGTTTGAACAGTGACCGCTTTCCACCGACGGCAACGGTACCGACGCTGACGCGCCGGGTGCATGTCGACGGCAGTGAAAGCGGCTACGACGACGCCACACACACACTGCACTGGCAGAACGGCCCGGCGGCTTTCACCGGTTCTCGCGAATCGCTTGAACTGAGCATCGGCCCTGCGCAACTGACGATGACGCCACAGCTGATCAGCCTGCAACTGGGGGGCGTCGGCCTGAGCATCGACGCCTCGGGCGTGCACTTCGCCGGCCCGTTGGTGGATCACCAGGGCCGCGTCATCAGCCCCTGAATCAAGAGCTTCCCATGATCGGAATCGATAGAGACTCCGGGGCCACGGTCGACGACTGGCTGCAGTTCGTGCAGCGCGCGACACGAGCCCTGACCACGCCGCTGGGCACCCGGCAAAAAAGGCCCCTCTATGGCTCGCTGATTCCCACGCTGCTGGGGCAGAACCTCGGTGACGACGTTCTGCTCCTGGCCCAGAGCCACGCGGCTCAGGCGTTCTACAACGCGCAGAACGGGATTAGCGATTTTCAGCCGAGCGTGATCGTCGCCAGCCGTCAGGGCGCCGGTCTGCTGCTGCGTTTCGCCGGCACCTGGAAAAACCGTCAACAGACCTTCGAGGTAGTGACATGAGCATGTTGATCCCCGGCCAGAATCAGTTGGCCGAACCGGCGCTGATCACTGTCGACGCTTTTGAAGACTTGCTCGCCGAGTTCAAGACCTTCGTTGTCGAGTATGTCGGCGCCCGAGCGCCGGACAGCGTAGCGAAACTCAAGACCAGCCTCGATAACGAAAGCGAATTGCTGACCCTGGCGCTCGAGGCTTTCTGCGTGCGCCTGCAAACCCACGAACGCAAATACAACGCCCGCATCAAGCAGATGCTGGCGTGGTGGGCGACCGGCAGCAACCTCGATGCACGGCTGGCGGACATGGGCCTGGAGCGGCAGTTGCTCGATCCGGGCGACCCGGCAGCGTTCCCGCCGGTGCCCGCGATTTCCGAAAGCGACGACGACGCCCGGTTGCGTTATTACCTGGCGCCACATGCCCCGGCAGCGGGCTCGCGAATGCAGTATCGCCGCGAGGTATTCACCCTCGGTGAACGGCCGACAGTGAAGGTCGAATCCACCGACGCCGGTGTGGTGAATGTCACCTACACCTTCAATCCGGACGGCCTCGCTGCACAGGTCAAGGACGGCAACGGTCGCCGCACGGCGCCGGGTGAGGTGCAGGTCACGGTGTTGTCGCGAGACGGCGATGGTACCCCGTCTGCAGCGTTGCTTGACGGTGTACGCCAGCACTTCGCCCGGCCCGATGTGCGACCGGAAACCGATCTGGTCACGGTCAAGGCTGCCGACATTCAGCGCTACAAAATCCGCGTGGTGGCGAAGATCAATTCCGGCCCCGACTCGGGCCTGACCAAAGTCGCCGCGCAGCAACAATTGCAGGCCTACGCCGACAGTTGCCATCGCCTCGAAGGGCGTGTCGACCCGAGCTGGATCGACTACACGTTGCACAGCGCTGGCGCCGTGCAACTGCAGATTCTCGAGCCGCTGGAGCCGATCGTGAGCACTGCGTTTCAGGCGCCTTACTGCACCGCGGTCGAGGTCGAGGTGTTGACGTTATGAGTGAGTCAACACAACGCCCGACCCTGTTGCCGGCCAATAGCTCGGCACTCGAGCGCGGGCTGGATGTGGGCTTCGGCACACTGCTGGATCGCATCGCGCCGCCGTTCCCTGAACTGATGAATCCGAGCCAAACGCCGGTGGAATTTCTGCCATATCTGGCGGCGGATCGCGGTGTCGCCGAATGGAGCACCGCCGCGCCAGAAGCGGAAAAACGCCTGACCGTCGAACTGGCCTGGCCCACCGCGCGGCAGGCCGGTACTCGCAAGGCGCTGGAGAACGCGGCCAAGGGTTTGCAACTGCGCCCCGAAGTCCGCGCCTGGTACGAACAGACGCCGCCCGGCGTGCCTTACAGTTTCAGCGTGCGGGCCTTCAGCGACCAACCCTACAGCGCAGAAATCGACGCCCGTCTCGACCGGCGTCTGGCTGATGCCAAGAGCGAGCGGGACATTCTTTCGGTGACGGTTGGCTTGAGCGCGTTCGGCAGCCACTCCATCGCCGCCGCGACTTTCTGCGGTGAGTTGACGACGGTTTATCCGGTGTTCATCGAGGGACTCGAAACCTCTGGCGAGGCGTTCATGGCCGCCGCGATGTACACCGTCGAAACATCCACTATTTATCCTCAGGGGGCCTGAATGGCTGACTATTACACCCTGCTCACCAACGCAGGGATTGCCTACGAAACGGCGTGCAAGGCCGCAGGGCTGCCGATCAAGCTGACGCAGATTTCTGTCGGTGATGGCGGCGGCTCGGTCTATAACCCGGCCGCGACCGCCACGGCGCTTAAACGCGAAGTCTGGCGCGGTCCGCTCAATGCCCTGTTCCAGGACGAGAAAAACCCGAGCTGGCTGCTCGCCGAAGTGACCATTCCGCCGGATGTCGGCGGCTGGTATGTGCGTGAGGCGGGGCTGTGGACCGACACCGGGATCCTCTACGCCATCGTCAAATACCCGGAGTCGTTCAAACCGGTACTGGCGACGTCGGGCTCGGGCAAAGAGTTCTACATTCGCTCGATTTTCGAGACCAGCAATGCGTCGCTGGTAACGCTGCTGATCGATGACACCGTGGTCAAGGCCACACGTGCGTGGGTCATGAGTTACCTCGCCGAAGAACTCGGCAAACTCGATGGCAAGCAATCGGTGCGCGTCGCGGCCTCTACCAACATCGTGTTGAACGGTGCGCAGCAGATTGACGGCGTCGCCGTGATCGCCGGCGACCGCGTGCTGCTGGCGAACCAGACCCTGGCCAAGGACAACGGCCTGTGGATTGTCGCCAATGGCGACTGGGTGCGGGCGACTGATGCCAATACCAGCGCCAAGGTCACGCCGGGCCTGACGGTCATGGTCGAGGAGGGTACGGCCAACGGTGATTCGCTGTGGCACCTGACCACCAATGCGCCGATCACTCTTGGCACCACCGCGCTGACGTTCAAGATGCTCGCCGGGCGTACCGGTATTGCTGCCGGCACTTACAAGAGCCTGACGGTTGATGAATATGGTCGGGCGACGGCAGGTGCGAATCCTGAAACGCTGGCCGGGTTTGGCATCAAGGACTCCTACACCAAAGCTGAGGTTGAAGCGCTGATCGCCAAGGCATCGGCATTGCCCGTGGGTTCGATTGTCGCGTTCCCGGTGGATGCACCGCCGCCGGGTTTTCTGGAGCTGGATAACAGCGTCAAGAGCAGTGCGACTTACCCGGACTTGAGCGCTTATCTGGGCGGCAAGTTCAACAAGGGCGATGAGGGGGTTGGGAATTTCCGTTTGCCGGAAGCGCGTGGTGAGTTCTTGCGCGGATGGGATCATGGGCGGGGAATCGATACAGGCCGCGCGCTAGGCAGTACGCAGCTTGATGCAATGCAGGGCCACTACCATTCGCCGGTTCGTGTTGCTGGAACCGGTGGCGCCACTTTGGTCAATTCGATCAGCTCCACAGCTGTTGCGAACATGAATCCTAGTACCGTTGGTTCGCCGCTGATAGGAACCCATGTCGGGGCGCCGACTCCGGATCTGTTCACACCCGAATTTGGGACGCCGAGAACGGCTGCTGAAACCCGCCCCCACAACATTGCCTTCATGTGGTGTATCAAAACCTGGAATGCCCCGGTCAATCAGGGAAACATCGATGTTGCCGCTCTTGCCAAGGAAGTCGAGCGGCTCAAATCCGCTGTTCCGGTGGGCGCCATTCTGGCATTCCCAACCGGCATCGTTGCGCCGGGTTATCTGGAGCTGGATGGCAGTGTGCAGAGCATTGCGACTTATCCGGATCTGGCGGCTTTTCTAGGTACCACTTACAACAAGGGTAACGAGGGGGCGGGTAACTTCCGCTTGCCTGAGTCGCGCGGTGAGTTCCTGCGTGGTTGGGATCACGGGCGAGGTGTGGATGGAGGACGAACTGTTGGCAGTGCCCAAACCGATTTATTCAAGACCCACAACCACCGTTATTTTGATGAGACCGGTGCAACTCTTGATCCTGCTGGTGTGTGGGAGGGAGGTAAAGTCAATGGCGCGGCTGCAGCCATATCTTCAGGAGCCTTTCTTTCTGCTGTAGACACCGGTGTCACGATGCAAACAGTGACTGCTGTCACGACTGTGGATACCGGTGGGACGGAAACCCGTCCCCGCAACATCGCCGTCATGTGGTGCATCAAAGCCTGGAATGCCCCGGTCAATCAGGGAAGCATCGACATCGCCGCCTTGACCGTTCTGGCTCAACAAGCGACCGAACTCAATCAAGGCACAGCGAAAGTTGCCTCTCAAGCGCAGACAGACTCGGGTACTGACGATCAAACCTTCGTCACACCAAAAAAGTTGCGCCGGGGTTTTCAGATTCTCAAACAGGCCAATGGTTATATCGTTTTCCCCTCATGGCTTGGCGGCATTGTCATTCAATGGGGATATCAGAACATTCCTGGCAGCACGACGATGACGTACCCGTTTCCGCTAGCCTTTCCAGCCGCGTGTGCAAGCATCACGGCAAGTTTCGGGACTCCCGCTCAGGGAACCGTTAATGCCGATATGATCAGTAACAATCAGTTCAAGCTTCAGAACACATACACCGGTCAGCAGATCGCTCGATGGCTTGCCATTGGTTACTAGGAGCCAGAATGAAATACGCAATATTCAATGAGAACTTTGAGTTGTGTGGCCGCTATGACTCCGCAACTCACGAGCAAATTCCCGAGGGTGCTCTCGAGATACCGGACGATCTGTATTTCAAGACGATCCGGGAAATTGATGGCATCTGGATGTTGGTAGAGGGTTCAGTTGTCAAACAACCATTTCCAGCTGCTGCACCGAACCTGCCAATGCTCGTGGCGAATGAACGATTTCGACGAGAGGCTAGCGGAGTAAACGTGGAAGGCCTGTTGATCGAAACCACTCGCGACAGCCAAGCACTGATCGCCAGCACCGGTCTGTCCGCCATTCTCGACCCCGAGTACCGCTGCAACTTTAAAACCCTGAATGGTTTCGTCGAAATCGGTGCCGAACAGATTCTCGCTATTGCCAAGGCTGTACGTGCTCACGTCCAGGCGTGTTTTGACCGGGAACTGGCGTTGCTTCGTGCCATTGAGACGGATACCTATACCCACGCCATGCTTGGGGAAGGGTGGCCGTTGTCGCTGCCGGCCGAGTTGCTGCCAAAACCTTGGTGAGCGCCCCATAGTGCAGGGCGCGTGCACATGACCCTATCAATCGATAAGTTTATCGGCCTTTGTCTCTCGGCCAGTTCTTGCGTCCAGTGTCGGAGGTTCGATTCTTACGTGAAAACATGACTTGTTGGCTTCAAAATCAAGCCGAATGAGTTTGACGTTTGACGCGGAAGACCACTTTGGCAACGTTCTGAGATCCAGCAGATGGCGCCCGGTGGGTGCAGTGAATTTAACACTGTGCTCCTCATCAAATGCAGGACGGGTTTCATCCAGCCAGAAGAATTGCATGGGGATGGCTTGTGTGCCGTCAGCGCACGAAAGGTTCAGGCTCAGATATTCGACGTCCGTCGGTGTGACCGGTTTCGAAAGCGAAAAGTTGATAAGCGCGTCATTGCCAGTGATTTCATAATCATTGCCAGACTCGCCGTGAATCAGTTGATTGTCGCTGATTGGTATCGCGCTGCTGACAGTCTTGAATTCGCCGGTGTCAGGAAGAAATGCCGCAGGAGGGAAATAAGTAAAAAACTCTGATCGTGCGGCGCGCTCGACGACGGTGACAAAGACATAATCGGGCTTCCACTCGTCTACAAGTTGTTGAAAACGGCCACCGGGTTTGAGTGCTTCACTCCAATGCAATTGAATGACATTCTTGAATGTCGCCGCCATCAAAGGCGACAGCGAGTTACCAAAGGAGTCGCGTAACCACAGCACTTTTTTGTCATTCAAGGCACCTTTTGACTCAACGAGAATCGGCGTGTTCGGCGCCTTGATCGGTAGGTTTGCGCCTTTGGTCAGTGTTTTTTTGCTGTCGAAATCAATCGTCGTCGTCGTGATCGCTAGTGTCGAGGCACTGATAACGGGTTCTTCATCATCCAGGCTAGCGCTCAAACGAAGAAAATTGGCCAGGTCTCCACCTTTTCTCAGCGGTGTCTCAACGATGGCGTACGCCGTCGGCGATGGCCACACAATGGTTGGGTCGGATATGCCTATCGTTTGCGCAAATGCGCGGAATCCGACGGCAGCGCCGACAGCGTTCCAGTGGGTGTCCGTTTTGTAGTAGAGAGCATGTGGCAGTGTGTTTTTTGCTTCAAGCAACGGAGCACGTAAATCGACGAAACGATTCCCGGAGTCCTGCGAGATCAAGGCATCGGTTGGATTATGCGGAGCAGGTCGGGCCCACTCGGGTAAGTGTTCGGGATAGATCGTGCCTTTGTTGGGACCGATCATGAGCCGAAAGACTTTGACGCCCTTACCTGTCAAATAAGCATCCCAGGCGGACATCGCAGCTCCGATCTGCTTGCCGAGCGCCAGATCTGTTTCGGATGCAGCGCGTCGGTCTTCGGACAGTGTACTGAGGTACATGTCTCCAAGGTATAACCAGCCGTCTTTTCCGATGATGACCTGTTGCGGGTCAGTGCTTATGCCTAAAGGGTAAAGAACGGCAGCTGCCCATCTGGGAGCGAAATCCATGTTATAGAGGAATGCCTTGCTCTTCCAATTGATAGCACCACGATTGGGCGCCTCAAAGATATTGATTGCGGGTATGGAGAGAAGCACCAACAAGTTGAGCGCAATAAAAAAGATTACTTTAGGTTTCATGATTGTTGGCATCAAAAATTAAAGTAAAGGAAAACGGTGCTGGTAGCGGCCAACGAGAAGCACATTGCGATCGAAAACAGAGCCGCACCATACAATGTTCTCCATCTTCCGATGGTCCCGTTTGCCATTTCCATTGAGTTTTTCCGGCTGATCAGCACGAACGCAAGCATGATCGCTACATAGGTCGGTATAAGGCCAATCGAGCCGGTCGGCAGATAGCGGATCAGGACGTCGGACAGCCAGCCTCCCCAAGCCAGCTCGTGGGTGGATAAAGCGGCAATTTGTTGGCCGGCAGCAGATTTGAAGTCGACCATTCCGCTGAGTACTCGCATGGCATCGTCCAGAGTCTTGGCCCGGAAGAAGACCCAGGTGATGTTGACGAACATAAACGTCACGATCCAGGCGAGTGCAGTGGGCATAGGGCAGCGCAGCTGTTTCCAGAATCTGTGGATGACCAGCGCTGCGCCGTGCAGAGCTCCCCAAATGACAAACATCCAGGTTGCGCCATGCCATAGGCCACCCAGTAGGAAAGTGGCGAACAGGTTTATGTACGTGCGGAACTCACCGGAGCGGTTGCCCCCGAGCGGTATATACAGGTAATCGCGTAAAAAACTGCTGAGCGTGATGTGCCAGCGGCGCCAGAAGTCCTGGATGTCGAGGGCTTTGTAGGGGGAGTTGAAGTTTATTGGCAGCCATATATTGAAAAGTAACGAGGCACCGATCGCCATGTCGCAATATCCGCTGAAATCAAAATACAGCTGAAATGTATAAGACAGGCTGGCCGCCCACGCTGAATAAAAGTCGAGAGCATGGTTGCCATCAAAACCGGCAGTGGCCCACACCGCAAAACTATCGGCAATGACAACTTTCTTGAAGAGCCCTATTGAAAATATAAATAACCCCTTGATGATGTTTGAGTATCTGATGCTCAGGGTCCAGCGAGACGCGAATTGCGGCATTATTTGTCGGTGATGAACAATCGGGCCGGCAATGAGGTGGGGGAAAAAAGTGACGAAAAGTGAGTAGTTAAGAAGATCGTACTCTGCAGTCTCTCCTCGGTAACTGTCCACCAGATATACAATTTGTGTGAAGGTGAAAAAGCTGATCGCCAAAGGCAGTAATATGTGCGGCAGAGGATAATCTGTGCCCAGTACGGTATTGATATTGCTGAGTAGAAAGTCCGTGTACTTGAAGTACCCGAGCAACAGTAGGTTGGCCGCAATGCCTGTGGTTAATACGACTTTTCTGTTGATTGCGTGATGTGGTTTTCTATTTTCCTGGGCTGGCAGGTAGGCTTGAGCGAGCCCGGTGCCAATGGCGAAGTTCATGAAAATCGATCCCAATATCAAAGGCAGATACTGGATATCCCAATACGCATAGAAAAACAGGCTTGCGGCTACCAGCCAGACCTTTCCGGCAATAATCAGGCGCCGATGGTTCAGCCAAAAATAAACGAAAAATGAAATAGGCAAGAAAAGAAGTATAAATTGCCATGAACTGAAAATCATGTTTTGAAAAGGCCGTTTTGGGCTAGATGACCTAGCCAGGTTTTTTATGATGTCGAATCAGCTTCAAATATCGCTGGCAATTTAACCGAATTATCTTGGGTGGAGCAAATCGCGTCGACACCAAGCAGTCGTCAACATTTGAATGAGGCGTGTAATACAGCGCGTCTGATCTGCAACAAATAAGCAGCAGCGCCCACGTACTCTGGGCCATCCCTTTATCCAATAGCCCCTGACAGCCCCTTCCTCAAACAAGGGGCTTTTTTGTATCTGGAGAAAACCGAAATGGCACACCGCCAAACTTACACCGTGCTCATTCCATTTCCTACCGGAAATGGACACTGGTCGAGCGCCGGCCAGCAACTTGACCTGCTCGACGTGGAGGCCAGTGCTTTGTTCACTGCCGGTCGCCTTGCGCTGAGCGACAACAACGGGGTCGATCAGTCGACCGCAATGACTAACCAGGCCAAAAAGGCCGCTGCCAAGAAGGCTGACTGAACATGGCTGAGGTTTTGAACTTCGAGCACAACGGCATTACCGTCAATGCCACCGAATCCCCCGAGGCCATGGGTGGCCTGGGTGACAACGTCATCGGTCTGGTCGGCACCGCGCCGAAAGCCGATCCGCTGATTCCGCGCAACGCACCGTTCCGCATCAACAGCTTCACCACCCACGCGCTGCTCGATCCGACCGGCGCTGAAGAGGGCACGCTGTACCACGCGGTTTACCAGATCCTCAAAGTGGTCAAGGTGCCGGTGTACGTGGTGATCGTCGAAGCGGGCGCGACTCCGGCCGACACCGTTAACGCGGTCATCGGTGGTGTTGATCCAACCACCGGCCGCAAGCTCGGTCTGGCCGCACTGGGCAGCGTCCCGGAAGACCTGACCATCATCGGCGCGCCGGGCTTCACCGGCACCAAAGCGGTGGCCAGCGAGTTCGCCTCGTTCGGCAAGCGCATCAAGGCCCGTGTGGTGCTGGACGGCAAGGACGCCTCGGTCGCTGATCAAGTGACCTACAGCCAGGAACTGGGCGGTGCCGACCTCGGTTTTGACCGTTGCCTGGTGGTGCACAACATGCCGGCCGTGTACTCGAAAGCGGCGAAGAAAAACGTCTTCCTCGCGCCGTCGAGCCTGGCGATTGCCGCACTGGCCAAGGTCAAGCAGTGGGAGAGCCCGGGCAACCAGGTGACCTACGCCGAAGACGTGTCCCGCGTCGTTGAATACAACATTCTCGACACTTCCACCGAAGGCGATCTGCTCAACCGCTACGGCGTGAGCTACTACGCCCGCACCGTGCTCGGCGGTTTCTCGCTGCTGGGTAACCGCTCGATCACCGGCAAGTTCATCAGCTACGTCGGCCTCGAAGATGCGATCAGCCGCAAGCTGGTCAAGGCCGGCCAGAAAGCCATGGCCAAGAACCTGACCAAGTCATTCATGGATCAGGAGGTCAAGCGCATCAACGACTGGCTGCAGACCCTGGTCGCCGACGAAACCATTCCTGGCGGCAGCGTCTACCTGCACCCGGAACTCAACAGCATCGAGAAGTACAAGAACGGCACCTGGTACGTGGTCATCGACTACGGCCGCTACGCGCCGAACGAACACATGGTTTATCAACTCAACGCCCGCGATGAAATCATCGAGCAGTTCCTGGAGGACGTTCTCTAATGTTTACCAACCGCGTAAGACAGGCCATCGCGGCCACCCTGCAAGGCCTGCCGTTGTCGGCGACCGTTGAGGAGTTCACTCCGCCGAAGATCGACTTCGACATGGAAAACATGACGGGCGGGCGCTTCATCGTTGAGGAAATGGCCAAGAGCGCCAAGCCGCTGAATGCTCAGATCAAGCTGCAAGGCACCGGTGCTGAAGTGTTGCTGGCGATGGGGGTGAAGCTGGGCGACGACATCCTGCTGAACGTGCGTGAAGCCGGTCAGGATCAGGACGGCAACACCTGGTTCACCTACCACACCATCGGCGGCAAGCTCAAAACCATGGGTGAAGACGCGATCAAGATGGGCGGCAAAGCCCTGACCACGCTGGACTTCTCCTGCCGCACCTACAACCGCCTGGAAAACGGCGTGCCGGTGATCGACATCGACGTGCGCACCCAGAAATTCGTGCTCAACGGTGTAGACATCCTCGGTGATGCGCGTCGTGCGGTGCTGATGCCGTAACGCGGTAAGCAAGCCCTGCACCAAAACTTGTGGGAAGGAGCTTTTGTGGTGAGGGGATTCATCCCCGATGGGGCGCGAAGCGGCCCCAGCATTGAGTTGGCGATTTAGCGGATACCGCACCCATCCATAAGCGGGGCTGCTGCGCAGCCCATCGGGGATGAATCCCCTCGCCACAAAGGTTTCTTCTCCCAAGTGCTGCAACACCCCTTCAAGAATCACCAAGGAATTCATACATGTCGTGGATGCCACCCAAGCATGACCTGCTGTCGCCGATCACCGGCGACGACGGCACGCAGATCGAACAGATCCAGCTCAAGCCGCTGTTCTACGCCGCGCAGAAAGAAGCGCTGGAACGCGCCGGCGATGATGAGGACGATCAGTTCTTCGAACTGGCGCTGCTCGCCACCGGCCTGTCGGTCAAGGAACTCGACCAGCTGAAACGCCCGGACTACGTGAGCATCGCCCAGTATGTGCACGAGATGTCGACCCGTCCGGCGTCGTACTTTCTGGAGCAGGTCGAGGACGCGGAAAAGTCCGACGATCCTGACCAGGTGCAGCTGCTGCAACCGCTCGCCGTGACTGGCCGCACCGTGACCTCGCTGTCGCTGGAAATGCCCGCACTGCGCGCCACCAAAGTGATGAAGAAACTGAAAACGGCCAAGGAACGCGCCGAGTTCATCACCGCGCATTGTACCGGTCTGATGATCCCTGATCTGGCCCAGCTGAGCGTCCCTGACTGGACCCAATTGCAGGTGCGCATCGACGATTTTTTAAACCAGCCGGCGGCCTACTTTCGGAACGCGACATCGAAGTAATCCTCGATATCGTCCCGCTCATTTACCCGGTAAGTGAGGCGGAGATTCTGGAGTGGGACGCCGAAAAGGCGTTGCGCCGCTACGACATAGCGATCACTCGCCTTGGCGTGAAACAGGAGTAGAGCGGCATGGCAGACACATCGTTTTCGCTGATGTACGCCGCGCAAACCGGCGGCGCGGGTTCCGGTTTATCGGCAGGCGGATCGGCCACAGACAGCCTGATCAAACCACTGTCCGAACTGAAAGAGGCGCTGCTCACGGCCAGCCTGGACATCCGCAGTCTGGTGCGTGAACAGATCAAACTCGGCGCCGTTGTCCTGGGGCTGAACACGGCCCTGGCATCGTTCAAGGTGCCAATGGTAACTGCCGCACCGGCGGCTGGCGGCGAGAGCAAGTCAAAGCTCAAGGCTGAGATTGAACAACGCTCGCCTCCGGCCTACCTGCAATCGGCCATGGCCCTGGAAACCGCCATGGCGCAGATCAAGCAGGTTCAAGGCCTGGGTGGCGACCTCGACACGCTGTCGAAAGCCAACCTTGAACTGGCCACCGACAAACGAGTTGCCGGCAGTGGGGCGACGGTCGTGGATCTGGTGCAGGTTGAAGTCGCGGCTGGCCGATCCGGGATTGGCGCGGGCCTCAAGGGCGCCGACAAGGAACAGGTGCTGCTGGACTTTGCCCAGGATGCAGCGGTCAATGCGTCGGCGTTCGGCATCAGCCTGAAGTCGGCCGGTGAAATGCTGTCGGCCTGGCAATTGTCGATGAAACTGGATCGCACTCAAGGTCAGCTGCTGGCCGATGCGACTCAGCATCTGGGCAACAGCGGACTGAATGCGACGGCTGCCGACATCGGCTCGGTCGTGCAGCAATCCGGCGAGTCGGCCGTTGCAGTGGGGATCCTGCCCGAGCAGTTGGCGGCGCTGTCAGCCGCGTTGCTCAACGCTGATGTCGACAAGGCCGGTACCGGCGCGGCGGTGAAAAGTATCAGCGCAGCCCTGGGCAAAGGCACCCAAGGCTCGGCGGCCGAGCAGTCGGCGTGGAAGGCGTTGGGCCTTGATCCCGGCAAGTTGACTGAAAACGTACCGGACAACCTTGTCAAAGCGTTGGCGGCATTGAAGCAACAACCGGCAGAGCAGCAAACGGAGCTGGTCAAGACACTTTTCGGTGGCGACGACGGTGTTCGCAAACTGCTGGCGAAACCCGAAGACCTGCAAAAGGCATTTTCGCTGGTCGCGCCGGCCAAACTGGAAGGAACGTCGACGCTTGTGCCGTCGCAAGCGACCCAGGGCAGCCTCGCATCGCCATTCAACGGTGAAGGGGGCGTGCGCCAGTGGATGGGCAAGCCCGGGGAGGCTCAGACGCCGCTTTCATTGCTCAAGCCTGATGATCCATTGACGCCGGCTTACAGCGGCGCGATTGAACGCAGCGCCGAGCCTGCGGGCAAAGACCCGCAGCGAAGCTGGAACGCGTTCGATGCCAGTCTCAATCGTTTGATCACGGCATTGGCGCCGGATGCGACCGGCACGCTGGACTCGCTGACGAATATGACCAATGGCGTGGCCGATATGGCTGAAGCCCATCCCAAGACCTCGACGGCATTGGCCCTTGCGGGCGTTGGACTGTCGGCCATCGTGGTGGCGGTGATGGCCAAGGCATTCGGCAATTTCACCGACAAACTGCTCAAGGGCGTCGCTTCAAAATTGCCGCTCGGTCTTGGCGGTTTGATTGCCGATATTGAAGACCCGAAAGCCAGGAAAACGTCTGCCGGAAATAGCGCGGGCCATGACTGCTGCTGCAAACCGCTAGGCGGCGGGACAGGCGACAAACTCAAGCCTCGCCGGTCAAGCACCAAGCCTCGCCGCTCAAGCACCAAGCCTCGAGTCAGACGTGAACAAACCGGTCGAGGCGGGAAAAGCCCCCGCACAGTGCCCCCTCGGCCACTACGGATCAGTGCACCGCCGGCGTCGCCGGCACGACCCGTTCTGCCCCGCCTGTCCGGCACGTCCTGGCCGGCAAGCATGACCGCATTTGCAGGGTCATCAGCCGTCAGTCCTGCTCCGGCCGCTTCACTGTCCGGTTCTTACGCCAAGGCAGGTAGACTGCTTGCCAAACGGGCACCGCCGCTGCGGTTGCTCAGTGCCGGATATGAAATGGTCACCGGCGTCATGAAGGGCGATACGCGTGCCGTCGTGTCGTCCGGTGCCTCGTTGGCCGGGTCTTCTGCTGGGGCCGCCGTCGGTGCAGCACTTGGCACGTTGATTTTGCCCGGTGTGGGCACGGCAATTGGCGGGTGGCTCGGAAGCATGGCGGGGGGCGCGATCGGTGAATCCCTGGGCGACAAGCTAGGGACACAAGTCGATCGTCTCGGCTCACCTGCACAGGTCAGCAAAGACCTTATCGCGACTTCGGCGATTTCCACGATCCCCGGGGCACCTGCCACCCCAGTCGCCAGCCAGCCGGTCACGTTCAACTCAACCATTAACATCAATGGTCAGGACCAGACCAGCGCCCAGGCACTGGCCAATCTGGTGGTGCAAACCACCATGGGGCAGTTGGGCCAGATCATGCCGACCAATCCCCTCGCCACACGACGTGACGCAGCCCTGACCGATGGAGTCGCCACATGAAACAACAAATGGCCCTGGGCAGTTTCATCTTTGGCCTGTCACGCGGCTTTGCCTACAGCAGTTTTCTGCGCAAGTCCGACGGCGGCTGGACGGAACTGCAGATTCTCACCAGCAAACCCAAGTCCCATCAAATTGGCCAGAAACCCGAAACCCTGACCATCACCGGTAAATCAATGTACGCGGTGGCCATGGATCGGCTGGATGAGCTGCGGGCGCTGCAAGCCCTTCGTGTGCCGCTACCGCTGATTGATGGCATCGGCCGTAATTGGGGCCTGTGGCGAATCACCATGGTTCAGGAAACCCAGACCTGCATCATCGATGATGGTACGGCGATGGTGGTCGACTGGACCCTTGAACTGGCGGAGTTCAACAATGCGTAAGGTACGAAGCATGGCCGGCGATTCGGTGAATCTGTTGCTCTACCGTGAAACCGGTCGCAGCGATGACAGCGCCGAAGAAGCCCTGTGGAAACTCAACCCGACCTTGGCCGAACGTGGTCCGATTCTCCCGGCAGGTGTCTGGGTGACATTGCCGGAACTCGACAGCAGACCCGCCGCGATCAAACCGGTTCTGGCCTGGGACTAAGGAGGTTGCATGACACAGGGATTCACCCCGGCGATCGAAATCTATGGGGCCAACAAAGACTTGCTGAATCAGCGTCTGATCAGTTGGGAGCACGTTGATGCTGCCGGGATGGAGTCCGATCAACTGACACTGGTGATCGACCTGGAAGGCCTCGAAGGCTTGCCGACCCTGGGCGGAACCATCGGCCTGCGGGTGGGTTATCTGGAATCCGGGCTGGTCGAAAAGGGCCAATTCAAGGTGACCAGACTGACACCAACGCTGTTCCCGCTGCGCCTGACGCTGGTCGCTACGGCCGCGCCCTTCAGCGGCAAGGACGAAACCGGATTCAAGGAACGGCGTACGGCCAGTCATGGCCCCACCACCCTTGGCGCACTGTTTCGCGAACTGGTCTCGCGGCACGATTTTTCGCCGCGCGTCGATCCTGAGCTGGCGCTGATCCGGATTGCTCATGTCGACCAGTCGAACGAAACCGACATGAGCTTCATCACGCGACTGGCAAAGAAGTACGACGCGGTGGCCAAACCGTTCAACAACCTCTACGTGCTGGCTAAACCGGCGCAGCTGAAAAACCTCTCGGGCCAGGTGATACCGGACGTCAGGCTGTCGGTGACCAGCAACAATCGACCGGGTGATCACGCCTTTATCAGCGCGACACTGGAAGAGACTGCCCGCACCCAGAATCAGGGTTGCAAGACCTGCTTTTGGGACGGTGCTCTTGGCAAGCTGCAGGAGGTGATCACCGGTTCCGCACCCTACAAGGTCATTCGCCAGAAACAGGCGAGTGAAGAAGAAGCCAGGGCCATCGGCGAAGCCGAAGTGCGCAAGATGCTGCGCGAGAAATACAAGCTGAAGGTCACTTGCCCGGGCGATCCGCTACTGGCTGCCGAAGGCCTGTTGGTACTCGATGACACCTGGCCAGACTTCATGCGCGGTCGCTGGTCGATCAAAAAAGTCACCGCCAGCGGCAAGCGCGAGGAAAGCTATCGCTGCCTGATCGAAGCAACCGGCCTCGATCCGAAAGCCGAAGCCAAGGACTGATTCCCCGCTTTGTCACTGCGATGAAGATCCCTGTGGGAGCGGGCTTGCCCGCGAAGAGGCCAGCCCATTCAAAAGATGCCGGTTGATCCACCGCCATCGCTGGCAAGCCAGCTCCCACAGGTTTTGCAGTGTTCTGCAGACCGCTTTTCATTCAACTCTGGAACACCACCATGAAGATCACCCCGATCCTCACGCAACTGCGTGGGCAATGCCCAAGCCTTGCCAATCACATTGCGGTGGGTGTCGATCTGGCGTTGCTGCAAGGCAATGCCGATCTGCCGACACCCTCGGCCCATGTGCTGCCGCTGGCCGATGTCGCCAGTAACAGCACCGCGCAAAACCTCACCGCCCAACCGATCCGCGATCGCTTCGAAATCGTCCTGGCGCTTGACGCTACGGACGGCACAAAAGCGCTGGATCTGTTGCACGACCTGCGCGCCGAACTGTGGTGCGCGCTGGTGGGGTTCAAGCCGGGCACCGACTACAGCGCCATCGTCTATGACGGCGGCGAGATGGTCTCGATCAACAGCAGCCGGGCCTTCTATCGGCTGCGCTTTTTTGCCGAGTTCCAGCTTGGCCGCAATCTGCCCAGTCAGCCTGCGGAGAGTTGGCACGAACGTGAACTGGACGGTTTGTCGTCCTTTACCGGGGTCACCGTGCGGGTCGATGCGATCGACCCCGCCGACCCCAATCTGAAACACCCGGGCCCTGACGGGCGCGTGGAACTGACTTTCTCTGGAGACGTAACCCCATGAGCAATCGCATCACCGTACTGCCGGCCGCTGGCCGTGCCGTACCTGACCCGGAAGCGGGCGATCTGCTGCCCAAAGAAGGCCGTGAAGTGCTGGACAGCGCCTGGTGGCGCCGACGTCTGGCCGACGGCGATATCACCCTCAAAACCGTAAAAGTCAAAACACAGGGAGCCAAATAATGGCGATCGGATTCAGCAACATCCCCGCGGACATTCGTGTACCGCTGTTCTATGCCGAAATGGACAACTCGGCCGCCAATAGCGCGACTTCGGCCATGCGCCGTCTGATCGTCGCTCAGGTCAACGACAACATCGCTCCGACCGAAGTCGGCAAACTGGTGCTGGTCTCCAGTGTTGCGCTGGCAAAAAGCATCGGTGGTCAGGGCTCGATGCTCGCCTCGATGTACGAGACCTTCCGCAAGGCCGACCCGATCGGCGAGATCTGGTGCCTGCCGCTGCACAACGCTGAAGGCGCCATCGCCAAAGGCGTGCTGACCCTGACTGGCACCGCGACTCAGGCTGGCGTGCTCAACGTGTACGTCGGCGGTGTGCGGGTGCAGGCCACCGTGGTCAACGGTGCCACCGCTGCTCAGGCGGCTACTGCTCTGGCGCAGAAAATCAACGCCACCGCCGATCTGCCGGTGAGCGCTGCGGCTGCCGAAGGTGTGGTCACCCTGACCGCCAAATGGACCGGCGACAGCGGTAACGACATCAGCCTGCAGTTCAATCGTCTGGGCAAGAGCAATGGCGAAGAAACCCCGGCCGGCCTGACCACTGCGATCACCGCCATGACCGGCGGCGCCGGTGTGCCGGACCAGGTCGCAGCCGTGGCTGCACTGGGCGACGAGCCGTTCGAGTTCATCGCACTGCCGTGGTCGGATCTGTCGACCCTCAACACCTGGCAAGCAGTGATGGATGACAGCACCGGTCGCTGGTCCTGGGCCAAGCAATTGTTCGGTCACGTTTACAGCGCCAAGCGCGGCAC
This sequence comes from Pseudomonas sp. LF020, assembly GCF_053456425.1. Lineage (NCBI taxonomy): Bacteria > Pseudomonadati > Pseudomonadota > Gammaproteobacteria > Pseudomonadales > Pseudomonadaceae > Pseudomonas > Pseudomonas sp. LF020. The sequence goes on along the minus strand of NZ_JBRFIX010000003.1, from coordinate 111,847 downwards.
CGTCGGCACGCTGGTTGCTGCTGGCCAGGCACGCAACGACCAGCACATGACCATTCAGGCACTGGAGCCGGGCGTACCGCAACCGTTCTGGGTCCAGGCTGCCGCACTGGCTGCACGCACCGCAGTGTTCATCTCCGCCGATGCCAGCCGTCCGACCCAAAGCGGCAGCCTGCCGGGCGTCGACCCTGCACCGGCCAGCGAGCGTTTCACCCTGACCGAGCGTCAGTCGCTGCTCAACTACGGCATCGCCACCGCGTACTACGAAGGCGGTTACGTGCGCATCCAGCGTTCGATCACCACCTACCAGAAGAACGCTTACGGGCAGGCCGACAACTCCTACCTGGACAGCGAAACCATGCACCAGTCGGCGTTCATCGTGCGTCGTCTGCAAAGCGTGATCACCAGCAAATACGGTCGCCACAAACTGGCTTCCGACGGCACCCGTTTCGGCGCCGGCCAGCCGATCGTGACGCCAGCGACCATTCGCGGCGAGCTGATCGCGCAGTACGCCAAGCTGGAACTGGAAGGCCACGTGGAGAACGCCGAGCTGTTCGCCGAGCACCTGATCGTCGAGCGTGACGTGCAGGACCCGAGCCGCGTGAACGTGCTGTTCCCGCCGGATTACATCAACGGTCTGCGCGTGTTCGCACTGCTCAACCAATTCCGTCTGCAATACGACGACGCGGCCTGATAAGCGCGTTTGGCCGTAAGCATTCAGCCCACCTCGGTGGGCTTTTTTATTTGAAGGGAGTAACACCATGGGTCAAGTGATTGCAGGCACCTGCTACGTCAAAGTCGACGGTGCACAACTGACTATCAACGGCGGCTGCGAAGCCCCGCTGATGGCCGTCAAACGCGAAACCGTCGTACCGGGTTTCTACAAGGAAACCGATGTCGCGCCGTCGTTCAAAGTGACCGCGCTGCACACCGCCGACTTCCCGCTGAAGAAGCTGATCGAAGGCACCGACATCACCGTCACCTGCGAATTCAGCAACGGCAAGGTCTACGTGCTGGCCGGTGCCTACCTGGTCGAAGAGCCGGTTTCCAAGGGCGATGACGCCACCATCGAACTGAAATTCGAAGGCATCAAGGGGACCTGGCAATGAGCGGCGCCGTGAAGCTTCAGGTTGCGATCGAAGCTCACGGCGAGCCCCTGACCGAACTCGTCCTGCGCCGTCCGACGGTGCAGGAAGTGCGAGCGATCAAGGCGCTGCCGTACAAGATCGACAAGAGCGAAGAAGTCAGCCTCGACATGGACGTGGCGGCCAAATACATCGCCGTGTGCGCCGGTATTCCACCGTCGTCGGTCAACCAGCTCGATCTGGCTGACCTCAACGCGCTGAGCTGGGCCGTTGCGAGTTTTTTCATGAGTGCGGCGTCGGAGCCATCACCGACCTGATCGCAGTCGCCTATGACCTGGCCTGGTTCTGGAAGGTTGACCCCGAACAGATGATGGCCAGGCCACTGGATGTGCTCCGCGAATCGCTGGAGCACGCGCAACGGATCAATGCGATGCAGCAGGTGCAGTGATGGCAGACGAAGAAAAGAAAGTGCAAACACCGGTGCTGATCACGGGCATCGATGAACTGTCGCCCAAACTCGGCGCCCTGCGAGTAAAGGTCGAGAGTTTCAAGAAAAATCTCGAACAGACCGGCCTCGGCAAACTGGACATCAGCGGTCTGTTCAAGGGCGGCAGCGTGATCACGCCGTTCGTGGACGGGATCAAATCGGCGGCGGCGTTTCAGGGCAAATTGACGGAAGTCAGCGAGACGGCGAAAACCGTGGATCTGCCCGCCGCGCCGAAAGCCGCTGCGCAGAACATGAACGTGTTCAGTGCGTCGATGGAAAAGGTTTCCGCCGCTGTCGACGCGGCGCTGGTGCCGGCAGTCGGTGCGTTGGTCGTCGGGCTTGAGCCAATGCTGACTCAGTTCGGCAGCCTGCTTGCCGACAACCCGAAACTGGTGGAAGGCCTGGCTGCGGGGGCCATTGCCTTCTCGGCGATGCAAACCGCGGTCACCGGCGCCACGCAAGTGTTCGATGTCATGAGCATGGTGCTCAAGACCAATCCGATCATGCTGATCGCCATGGGCATCGCGGTGGCGGCCGGTTTGATCTATGCCAACTGGACGCCGATCAGCGCGTTCTTCAAAGGCATGTGGGAGGGCGTGAAAAACATTGGTGCGAGTGCGATGGCGACGTTGCGCTCGGTCCTTGACTGGCGACCACTCGATGCACTGGCGGCGCTGTGGTCACCGGTCGCGGGATTTTTCTCGGGCATCTGGGAAGAGGTCAAAGCCGTCACTGCGCCGGTCATCGACTTCTTCAAATCGGTGTTCTCGTGGACGCCCGCCGGCATGATCCTGGAAAACTGGGCACCGCTGACGGGGCTGTTTTCGGCGATCTGGGAACTGCTCAAGGCCTTGAGTGTGCCGGTGATGACGTTCCTCAGAAACCTGTTCGATTTCTCGCCGATGCAGATGATCAACAGTGCGTGGGGCGGCGTTGTCAGGTTCTTCGAGCCGATGTTCGATGGCCTGCGAAAAGCTGCGCAGCCGGCTAATGAGTTTCTGGTGTCGTTGTTCGATTTCTCACCCATGCAGATGATCACCAGCGCCTGGGGCGGTGTTGTTGCGTACTTCCAGCCGCTGTGGACGACGCTGCAATCGGCTGTGCAAAGCACCCGGGATACATTGCGGGCATTGTTCGATTATTTCCCGATGGAAATGATCACCAGCGCCTGGGGTGGTGTCGTCGGGTACTTCGAACCGATCTGGACGGCACTGCAAACATCAGTGCAGCGGGTCAAAGGCTTTTTCACCAGCCTGTTCGAGTGGTCGCCGCTGGAGCAGATTGCGCAGTACTGGCAGCCGGTCGGGGAAGTCTTTTCGGCGCTGTGGGATGTTGTGCTGGCGGCGTCTGCACCGGTCGTGGACTTTCTGCACACCCTGTTCGAATGGAAACCTCTGGATCAGATCATCGAGAGCTGGGGGCCGATTGTCGGGTGGTTCGGCGAGTTGTGGCAAAAGCTGCAAACCGTCATCGCGCCGATCAAGGAGCTGTTCGACGGAGGTTTCGCCGGGTTGATCGCCAAGGTCACCGGCAAGGTCGAAACGCTGACCCAGGCGCAGCGCCAGACCAATGCCGAAGGCAAGGGTGAGCTGGCGCCGGCATTCTTTGGCGCGAGTACCGCACCTGCTGGAAACGGGGCGCTGCAAGGCGGATCGCTGCCGCAATCCTCCAGTGCCCTGATCCAGCAAAGCGCCGCCAACAACCGCACGCAACTCGAAGGCGGCCTGACCGTGCGCTTCGAAAATGCACCGGCGGGGCTGCGCACCGATCAACCGCAATCCAATCAACCGGGGCTGGCGCTGTCGTCACGCATCGGTTATCGCTCGCTGTCGGCAGGAGGTTCCAATGAACTGGCGTGACCGTTTGTTGCCGGCATCGTTTCGCGGTGTCGGGTTCTGGATCGATCAGGCGAAAACCCCGGTCGGTCGCAAAGGTCAGTTGCACGAGTATCCGCAACGCGACCTGCCGTATTTCGAGGATCTCGGCCAGCAGGCCAAGACCCACGACATCACGGCGTTCATCATCGGCGCCGATTGCCTGGAGCAGCGCGACAAGCTGCTGAAAGCCTTGGAGGCGGGCAGTGGTGAACTGGTGCATCCGTGGCTGGGACGCCTGCAAGTCAAGGTTGGTGAATGCGACATGACCCACACCCGCCAGGACGGCGGGCTGGTGACGTTCAGTCTGAAGTTTTACCCGGACCGGCCGTTGCCGTTTCCGACCGCCACGGTCAGTACGCAAAAAGTTCTGTTGGCCAAGGCTGACACTTTGCTGGGTTCTGCGGTGGCGCGCTTCGAGCAGGCGATGACATTGATCAAGGCTGCGCGGATCGGCATTGCCAATCTGCGCAACAGCCTGACCGGGGTCTATGAGGTGATCAAGGAGCAGCTCAAACCGCTGATCGAGCAGTACAAGCAAATCACTGAACTGGTCAAAGCCGTGAAGGAATTGCCCAAGGAAGTGGCGGCGGAGTTCAAGGGCCTGCTCGGCGATATCAAGGAACTCAAGGTATTCGCGAAGGAGGGCTACCGTGGCGTGATTGCCGACGTGTCCCAACAACTCGAAGCCATTCGCAAGGCCGATGCGCCGAAGATCACCACCGGCAAGGACACCAACGCGGCGGCGCAAGCCATGGCCGATCTGGTGCAGGACACCATGCTGGTGAAAGTGGCGCAGTGGGTCGCGTCGATGCCGGTGGCGACTCCGGCGGTGAAGCTGTCGTCGACACCTTCGGTGGCGCATCAGGCGGATCAACCGGTGACCCGTCAGGAAGTGCCGGTGACCGAAGAAATGAAAGCGCTGCAGCAGGCGGTCGGGGTGGCAATCGACCCGATGCTGGACAAGGCTGATCCCAAACATCACCAGGCAATCAACGATGTGAAGGAAGCGCTGATTGCGCATCTCAAGGCAGTGGCGTCATCCGGTGTGCGCCAGGTCACCAAATCGTTTCAGGAAAGCCTGCCGGCGCTGGTGGTGGCCTACAAGCAATTTGCCGACGCCACACGGGTGACTCAAGTGACGCAGAGCAACGCGATGAACCATCCGGGCTTTTCTCCCAACGACGTAAAAGTGTCCAGGGAGTGAGCCATGAGCGAGATGGATAACCATGTCACGCTGACCGTCAACAACATGGAATACGGCGGCTGGAAAAGCGTGGAAATCACCGCCGATCTGGAGCGCCAGTTCCGCACCTTCAAACTTGACATCACCTGGCAGTGGCCGGGGCAGACGGTGGATCAACGGATCAAACCGGGTGACCCGTGCGAAGTGAAAATCGGCCAGGATCTGGTGCTCACCGGCTACGTGTTCAAGGCGCCGATCAGTTACGACGGACGCCAGATCAGCCTGAGCATCGAGGGTAGCTCCAAGACTCAGGATCTGGTCGATTGCGCAGCCACCAACCGGCCGAACCAATGGCAGGAGCAACCGCTGCTGAGCATCGTCCAGGCTCTGGCGGCGGAATACTCGCTGTACGTGGTCAACGAAATTCCGGAGACCGCGCGGCTCGCCAAACACACCATCGTGCCGGGCGAAACGGTGTTCCAGTCGATCGATCGTCTGCTCTCGCTGTTCCGGGTGTTTTCCACTGATGACGAGCAAGGCCGTCTGGTTCTGGCCAAGCCCGGTAGTGGTGGTCGGGCCAGTGACGCGCTGGAGTTGGGCAAGAACATTCTGTCGGCGAACGCGCCGATGGATCAGAGCCAGGTGTTTTCTGAATACCGAGTGATCGGTCAGCAGAAAGGCTCGGACAAGAAGAGCGGGGCGGCCGTCAGCGAGGTTCAATCCAGCGCGGCTGATCTGAGCTTCAAGCGCCGCCGCACCACGATCATCAACGAGGGCACCGCACTGACGTTCGAGTTGGCCCAGCAACGCGCCCAATGGGAAAGCGCCACCCGCATGGGCCGGGCGCAGACCACGACCTATCAGGTGCAGGGCTGGCGTCAGTCCAATGGCGATCTGTGGCGCCACAACACGCTGGTGAAGGTCACGGATCCGGTGCTCGGCTTTGACGGCGACATGCTGATCTCCAAAGTCACGTATTCGCTCTCGGCGCAGGGCTCGGTGACCACGCTGCAAGTGGCGCCACCGCATACCTTCGATCCTGATCCCACACCCCCGAAAAAAACCTGAGCCTGACACCCAACCCGACTGGCACCACCTGTTCCTGTGGGAGCGGGCTTGCCCGCGATAGCGGTGGTTACCGCAAACACTTCTTTGCCTGACACGCCGCCATCGCGGGCAAGCCCGCTCCCACAGGTTTTGTGTTGGCAAAGTATCGAGGATCAATTCATGAGCCTACTGACACGCCTGCTGGCGCGCGGCACTGTCGTGCTCGCCAACTCGGCATCCAAGCTGCAATCGCTGCAAATGCGCCTCACCGCTGGCGAAGTGAACGACGACCTGGAGCATTTCGAACCCTACGGTTTCACCAGCAACCCGCTGGCCGGCGCCGAAGGCATCGTTACCTTTCTCGGCGGTGACCGTTCCCACGCCATCGCCCTGGTGGTCGCCGACCGTCGCTATCGCTTGCAGTCGCTGGCCTCTGGCGAGGTGGCGATCTACACCGACGAGGGCGACAAAGTTCACTTCAAGCGCGGGCGGATCATCGACATCGAAACCGCCACCCTGAACATCCGCGCCAGCAGCGCGGTGAACTTCGACACGCCGGTGATCAACCAGACCGGCAAGATCGTATCCACCGGCGACCAACTCGCCGGCGGCATCAGCCAGATCAAACACGTGCACGTCGGCGTGCAGGCCGGTAGCGGCCAGACCGGTGCGCCGGCAGGAGGCAAATAATGCTTGTCAGCCAGAACCTCCATGCCGCACTGACCCGCGCCGTGCTCATCAGCCTGTTCACCTGGCGCCGCGCCGCCGATGACGACGCCCTCGATGACGAGGAGCGCTTCGGCTGGTGGGGCGACAGCTTTCCCACCGTCGCCGACGACCGCATCGGCTCGCGGCTGTGGCTTTTGCGTCGGGTCAAGCTGACCCGACAGACCCAGATGGACGCCGAGTTCTATGCCCGCGAAGCCTTGCAATGGCTGATCGACGACGGCCACTGCAGCGCCATCGACATCATCAGCGAACGCCTCGACGCCCAGCGCCTGAACCTGCGCACGGTCCTGACCCTGGCCGACGGCGAACGTCTGGACATCAACCCCGATAACAGTTGGCAGGTGATCTATGCCGTTTGAAACCCCTTCGCTGCCGGTGCTGATCAAGCGCACCCAAAGCGACCTGGCCGGCGATTCGCTGCGCCAGTCCGATGCGCAAGTGCTGGCCCGCACCCTCGGTGGCGCCGCATATGGCCTGTACGGTTATCTCGACTGGATTGCCGAGCAGATCTTGCCGGACAAGGCCGACGAGTCGACCCTGGAACGCATCGCCGCCCTGCGCCTGAACCAGCCGCGCAAACCGGCGCAAGTCGCCACCGGCAGCGTCAGTTTTACCGCCACTGCCGGCGCGGTGCTCGACGTCGACACGCTGCTGCAAGCAAGCGATGGCCGCACTTACAAAGTCACCGCCGCACGCACCACCGTCAATGGCAGCAATACCACCACCATCGCCGCGCTCGACGCTGGCAGCCTGGGCAATGCCGACGCCGGTCTGGCGCTGAACCCGGTGCAGCCGATTACCGGTGTGGTCGGCAACAGTTTTGTGGTGCTCGCGCCGGGCCTCAGTGGCGGTGTGGCGCGGGAAAGTCTGGAGTCGTTGCGCTCGCGGGTGATCCGTTCCTATCGTGTGATACCCCACGGCGGTTCCGCCAGCGACTACGAGACCTGGGCGCTGGAAGTGCCGGGCGTGACGCGGGCCTGGTGCCGCGGTGGCTTCCTTGGTCCGGGCACGGTGACGGTGTTCATCATGCGTGACGAAGACCCGCAACCGGTGCCCAACGACGAACAACTGGCGGAGGTTCAGGAGTACATCGAACCGCTGCGCCCAGTGACGGCGGAAGTGCACGTACAGCGGCCGATTCAGGTGCCGGTGGTGTATCGCTTCAAGAGCGTGAATCCGGACACCAGCGCTGTGCGCGCCGCCGTCGAAGCGCAGTTGCGCGACTTGCACAACCGTGAGGCCGATCTCGGTGTGCCGCTGCTGATCAGCCATATCCGCGAAGCCATCAGCAGCGCCGGCGGTGAGTACGATCACACGCTGACCGCGCCGGCCGCTGACGTGCCTGCCGGGCAAAGCGAACTGCTGACCTTCGGAGGTTGCGTATGGGGGGCATAAGAACCGCCGCGCAATATCAGGCGCAACTGCGCGCGTTGCTGCCCAGCGGCCCGGCGTGGGACCCGGAACGCGTCCCGGAACTTGAGGAAGTGCTGCAAGGCGTCGCCGTCGAACTGGCGCGCCTCGATGCCCGCGCCGCCGACCTGCTCAACGAGATGGATCCGGCGGGCGTCAGCGAACTGGTGCCGGACTGGGAACGGGTGATGGAACTGCCCGACCCGTGCCTGGGCGCCACTCCGCTGTTCGACGACCGCCGCCTCGCCGTACGCCGCCGCTTGCTCGCGGTCGGCAGTCAGGCTGTCGGTTACTACCTCGACATCGCCAAAAGCCAGGGCTACCCCAACGCCAGCATCACCGAACACGAAGCCCCACGCATGGGCCGCTCGCGTTTCGGCGCAGCGCACTGGGGCACCTGGGAAGCGCAGTTCATGTGGACGCTCAACACCGGTGGCCGGCTGCTGCTCGGTCGGCGCTATGGCGCGAGCTACTGGGGCGAGCGCTTTGGCGTGAATCCGGGCTCGGCGCTGGAGTGCTTGATCCATCGCAGTGCGCCGGCGCATACCAAGGTGCACATCAATTATGACTAGGGAGGAATGACGGGATGGATTATCCGAAAAGCATGCCCGGTGTCGGTCTGGTCAACAGCCGTTTTGTCGATGAAAACCCGATCACCGGAACCCCCGGATCGTTGATTCCCGCGGAGTGGGGCAACGCCCTGACCGAGGAGGTTTTGACGGTTATCAAAGCTGCCGGGATCGAACCCACCGAGGGGCTCAACACGCAATTGCTGGAGGCGCTGCGCGGCAAGAAACTGTATGAAACGCCACCGCAGTTCGATGTCAGTCAGAAGGTTGCGACGACAGAATTTGTTCAGCGCGCGCTGGGCAGTCTGGCAGGGCAGACCAACTATGTAGGGGATGTCACGCTGACGGCTGCTGATGTGGGCAAGCTTTCAGTCTTCACTGGCCCCTGTACGGTGACTCTGCCTGATTGGTCCAGTGTTTCTCCTGGTGGACTGGTCAGGATTCTGAGCAGCACCGGTAGTTTGACGGTAAAGGCTCGTAGTGGTGAAAGTCTGAGCACCATCAATGGGGTACCCACTACCTCCTTGTCATTTGCAGGAGGGTGTTTCGTAACCTTCAGGCGACTGCTATTGGGTGGGGGGTGGGGGCTGGACTCCGGCGATGGCGCGCTCAAATATTCGCCGATGTTCACCGCTTCACTGGGTACAAGCGGGGGCTACCAACGTCTTCCCAGCGGCCTGATTTTGCAATGGGGCCTTGCCACCGGTGGTGCATTGAGTGAAACCATCACCTACCCGATTGCCTTTCCGAACTCGGTGCTTTTTCTGTCCGGCAGCGATATCTCACCGGGATTCGCGGATATACGTTTTTCTTTTTACAGACTCTCGCTGAGCCAGTTCCAGCGCTTCTCCAATATCGATCCTGGTGGCTGGAACTGGTTCGCCATGGGCTTTTGAAATCGGAGGTGAACACCATGAAATACATTGATTTCGATGCCCAGGGCGAACTTCTTGGGCGATACGACTCGGCTATCCACCTGCAGATTCCTGTCAGCGCGGTGGAAATCTCCGAAGAACTGTTCCTGCGCACGATTGAAGAGCGTGACGGCATCTGGCGATACACCGACGGCAAGGTCGCCAAACATTCTTTGCCGAACGCCTCGCAAGTGGTTGATGGCGAGCGAAGAGCTGCCGCTCTGGCGCGCCGGGATGAGTTGTTGGCCGAAGCCGATCAGCAAACCGTCGGCATGGCGGACGCCTACATCGCGGGCCTGCTCGACGCAGACGATATGCAGCGATTCAAGGCATTCGCCACCTACAAACTGGCGCTGAACAAGATCGACAAGCAGCCGGGCTATCCGCAAAACGTGGTCTGGCCTGTGCTGCCCGCCTGAGGCCTGTTCCGGTCGGAAGCCTGAAAACCTGTCTAAAAAATCCATCACTCTGAATAACGGGAGGTCCGTCCGTGGACTATCCAAAAAGTGTGCCCAGCGCCGGTCTGGTGAACGGCAAGTTTATTGATGAAAACCCGCTGACCGGGACGCCGGGGTCACTGATCCCGGCAGACTGGGGCAACGGGGTTACGCAGGAAATTCTCAACGTGATCAAGGCCGGGGATCTGACTCCGGACGAGAAGAAATACGATCAGTTGTTGCAGGCGATTCAGAGCGTTTCGGCCAAGGGCTGGAATCTGGATTCGGCGTTACCGATCGGGTCTTTGCCGACCGCTACCGTTGCTACGGCAGACGGGCGACTGCCGATCACACCAGCAGCAGTTGCCACCAGTGGCGGGCGAGTCTCGATTCCGGCCGGCGTGCTGATCAGCCTCGGTCAGGAAGTGGTGGCCGGGCAGTTGGCTCGTCCGCGCACATTTACGACACAAGCCTGGAGCAGTGCCGATCTGTTGCCTAACTCTAATTACTTTCTGCGTGCGCAAGTAGTTGCCGGTGTGCTGACCTTTTACACGCAGCGCGGCATTATCTATGACGCTACGCCCGACGGCTTGAAGGGCACGATCAATGGTGCGGCGGGAGGCGGTTTTCAGTCGACGCCGCTGGATATTTGTCTGGCATGGGTGGTGACAGCAGGCCCTGGCTCGGTGCCGATTGTCCGACCGATTTATAATCGCGGTCGCTTGTCGTGGACGCAAACAATCAGCGGTAATGGCGTGGTGTACCTGCCACTTGACCCGCATGCCCGTGCCGCGCGGCTGGTGGTGGGCAATGCGACGCCGCATCCGACGCTCGTCACAGCCGTGAATTTTGCTACACCCGGGTGGCTGGGTGCCAACTACTGTTTTCTCAATCCTAAGGCTGCCGCGTCGAGCAATTGGGATGGTTGGGCCATTGCGGGTGAGACGGTACGGGTTATTACCAACAACGAGGTGAGTGACACAACCGTGTCGACACTGACCGCCAGCTTCGACCACAGCATGTTGCGTTCCCTGTGGCAGACCTATCAAGCCGAACACGCTTTTGGTGCCGATAACGGTTCAAGTGACGAATTGCTGTTCAGCATGGGCATCAAAAATCTCCTCCCAAGCGACTACGCCAACGGTGTTGCCATCAATTTTTCAGCGGCGGTGAATATCAATCTTTCCTGGGAGCTGATCCGATGATCATCATTCAAGAACTGCATCAGTTCGAGGAGGGCCTGCGCCCGGCCCAGCCATCCATTGCCCATGATTGGGATGGAGAAAAATGGCAGCTGAATGCGTCCAGAGTTGCCGAACTGGAACTTCAGGAAGCCGAACAGTTGTGCTCCAAGGTCGACGCGGCCGCCGACAGTGCTCGCACCGTTTTGGCCGGCGACCCGCTCAAAGCCATGGAGTACGCACAAGCGGCCGCCGACGCACAGGCCTATCAAGACGCCGGTTATCCGAAAAAAGAGGTGCCGCTGTCGGTTGCTGCGTGGGTAGTCAAAGGTCGTACTGCCAAACAGGCAGCCGAGCAAATCCTGAGCAAGGCCGACCAACTTACCGATCATCTGCTGACCCTGCGCACCTTGCGCCTGAAGGCCAAAAACCAGATCCGCGCGCATGCGGCCAAAGGCAATCTCGATCTGGCGCGAAGTGCGAGCGATGACGCGTTGGCGGCGATTCGTGAGCTGGTCAGCAGCCAGAATCTCTAGTCGCAACGCCTTCGTTCTGCATTACCCAAGCTCACTTCACCGTGGGCTTTTTATTTTCAGAAAACAGACCGCTGCAGGCTCGCACTCGCGATCGCTGCGACGCGGTTCATTTGTATTTCAGAGGAACGAAAAACCTATGGATTATCCAAAAAGCGTCCCCAGCGTCGGCCTGGTCGATGGCCGCTTTGTCGATGAAAACCCGGTGGCAGGCACGCCGGGTTCGTTGATTCCGGCGGTGTGGGGCAACAGCGTGACTCAGGAGATCCTGAGTGTGATTAACGGTGGCGGGCTGGTGGCTTCTGAAGCCGATGCCGGTCAGTTGTACAAGGCGATTCAGTCGATCATCGGCAAAGCCAGCCCGATGCGCTCGCAGATCACTCGTATTTCTGCTTCCAAGCTGCTTGAAGCGCAGGAATTGGGGGTTGTTCTGATTGATGGCAGCGCGGCGGCGATGAGCGTCACGCTTCCTGCTGCGGATGCCGGGCTGGGTGTTCGCGACGTGATTGTTCGCCGTGTGGACAACACAGTTAACCGATTGGTAATCCAGGCATCAGGCGGCGACCGGATTCGTTTTCATACACACCTGTCGGCGAGCGGCTATCCGTTTCTGGTGCTGATGGGCAGTGGTGACTGGTGGCAGTTGCGCAGTGACGGGGCGGGTAGTTGGTGGCCGGTCGGTCGTTTCGACAGTACCCCCCTGGGCCAGACTTCCTTCGAAACCACAGTGGCGCTCAATCCCGGCGGTTATGGCCTGCTCAACGGCTACTTTTTCAAACGTGCGGAATGGCCTTGGTTATGGGACTTCGCTCAGGCTTCAGGAGCTCTGACGACAGAAGCGGCGCGATGGAATCGAGAAGGTGCGTGGACCAGTGGCGATGGTGCGTCGACCTTTCGAATTCCGGAAGTTCGCGGCGAATTTCTGCGAGCGCTCGATGAAACCCGGGGCTTGGATACAGGACGAGTCGTCGGCAGTTTGCAGAACCATGCACTGCAAAGTCACAACCACTACTTGCCCACGAGTACAGGGTCTTCCAATCGACCGGCGCCAGCTATTCCGGATCCTGTCTGGAATGTTTCAAGCGACGTCAATTTCTATCCAACCAGCGGAACCATCGCGACCACTTACCCCAATCCCGCGTTCGACTCCGATACCTACATCGGCACCATCGGGAATTTTTCGACGGAAACCCGGCCGCGAAACATCGCTTATCCCGCGCGTATCAAACTGATCTGAGGTGCACATGTTCAATTACTTAATAGATGACGCTGGCGCGTTGACCGGCCCGGTGGAATTTGTACCCGTGCCTGGTATCGGCCTGCAACTGCCGGGCAATGCTGTCACGTTGAGCATCGAACTCGCTCCGGCGCCCAGTGGATATGCGTGGGCGTATGACAATGGCTCATTGCAGCAGCGCGTAGATTTACGCGGTGATGTCTATCGAACCGACACGGGAATCCGAGAGACCTGGACAGCATTAGGTGAGCTGCCTGAAGGCTTCACCACGCAGCCATGGCCCGGTGGATTTCATTCGTGGGTCGATGGTGTCTGGAAAATCGATGAAGCGGCTGCATTGAAGAATCGTCGGCAGGACACTTTAAACAAACGCGACGCACTGCTGCGCGACGCCGTCCTGCGCATCGCGCCGCTGCAATACGCCGAGGATATTGGCGATGCCAGCCACGACGAACAGTTGCTGCTGATCGAATGGAAGCTCTACAGCGTAGAGCTGAACCGTATCGAAAAGCAGGCCGGTTTCCCCGACGAAATTTCCTGGCCGGTTGCGCCCGGCGCAGCCGTAGTCAACTGATTTCAGCACAGGGAGCAGTGCAATGGATTATCCAAAAAGTATTCCTGGCGTTGGCCTGGTCAACGGCAGTTTCGTCGATGAAAACCCGATCGCCGGTTCACCGGGATCGTTGATTCCGGCCGCGTGGGGCAACAGCGTTACGCAGGAAATTCTCAACGCGATCAAGGCTGCCGGGCTGACGCCTGATGAAGCCAGAACCGACCAGTTGGCAACGGCCATTGGCGCGTTGGTCGACTTCAGCAAACTGAAAAACACCCCGACCACGCTGGCCGGTTACGGCATCACCGATGCGGTGGGGCGGTTGTTGGCGGTGCGGCAGATCGAGACGGTCGGGATCACGGTTTACAAGCCTAACCCGAGGGCCAAACGGATTCGCGTGCGGTTGGTTGGCGCCGGTGGCTCGGGAGGCGGTTGTGCACCGGTTACAGCGGGTTATCACAGTATTGGAGGTGGCGGTGGTGGTGGCGCCTACGTCGAGAGCTTTTATGACGTGACAGCAGAAATGATGGCCGGCGTTCCTGTGTCACTGGGGGCCGGGGGCGCTTCACGTAATTCGATGGGGCAGGCCGGCGGAGGCGCTTCTTTTGGCAGTTACATGAGCGCATCTGGTGGCATGGGCGGGCAAATACTGACCTTTCCTGTGACAGCCACGGCAGTTGGCTTCGTTCAGGGGGGCGCTGGAGGACAAGCCGTGACGGGCGGCAATCTCGCTAATGCACGTGGAATAGGCGGTGGCTATGCCATGTACAACGCCAATTGGGGCGTATTGGCTGGTGGCGGTGGCGCGAGTCCGTTTGATGGCGGTGGCCCGTTGATGGGCCTCAGTGGCGCTGGCACTTCAGGAAACAGAGGGTCAGGTGGTAGTGGTTCATGTTCGACCAGTGCCTCCGCGTCAGTCCTCAGCGGCGTCGGCGGCAACGCCTTCTGTGAAATCTGGGAGTACGAATAATGGCCCGTTATGCACGAGTGGAAAATGGTGTCGCGGTCGAACTGATCGACACCGGCGACTACGCGATCACCCAACTGTTTGCCCCCGCTTTCGTCGAGACGATGGTGCAGGTGCCGGAGGGTATGCAGATCGTAATCGGCGCGCCCATCGGCGAACTGCGCCAGGAGATTGCGCCGTTGCCTGTAACCAGCAGTCCGGTCATTACCCCTGAAACAGTCCCCGATGAGCAAGAGCCTCTGGTGGCAGCGCGGCTTTGGCGCCAGTCCAGTCTGTCGGCCACTGAATGGTGGGTGACGCGGCATCGTGACGAGCAGGAGTTGGGGCGCGGGACGACGCTCAAGGCTGCGCAGTATCTGGAGTTGCTGGAGTACCGCCAGGCGCTGCGCGACTGGCCTGATTCAAGTCAATTTCCCTCGACAGTTTCCCGGCCTTTGGCCCCGACTTGGCTCACTTGCAGAGCAGGAGAAAAATAATGGATTACCCAAATGGTGTTCCCAGCGCCGGGCTGGTGGACGGCAAGTTTGTCGATGAGGACCCGCTAAACGGCTCGCCGGGTTCATTGATTCCGGCAAGTTGGGGCAACGGCGTTACCCAAGAGATTCTCGGCGTAGTGCGGGCCGGTGGACTGACGCCGAGTGAGGCGTCGAATACTCAATTGCTCGGCGCCCTGCGCAGCAATCAATTGTTCCAGACGGCTGCGCCATTCGATGTCAGTCGTTCGGCGGCAACGTCCGAGTTCGTTCAGCGCGCTCTGGGTAACTATGCCGGAGCGCGTGGAGTGTCTGCCGCGACGCAACTGACGGCGGCGGATGCGGGATGGGCGATCGGTCTGGGAGGAAACTCGGCGTACACCGTGACGCTACCGGATATCACTACGGTTCCCAACGGTGCAGCGATCACCTTTCACTGCCGCAGTAATGCCGCGATTACCATCGCCTGCACGAGCGGTAGTCAAATAAGCCCGCAGGGCGCCTATCTGACGTCGATTGTGATGAACAGCGGCGAGAGCGCCAACGTTGTCAGGGAGAACGGCATCTGGGTGGTTCACGGGACCGCCAGTCTGAAATATGCCGCGCTGTTTTCCGGACTGGTGAATAACCCCGGATATCAGAAACACGCCAGTGGAAATATCGATCAGTGGGGCTCGGGACTGTCGAATGCCGCCGGCATCGTCAACGTGACATTCCCGGTTCCATTCCCGAGGGGCTATTTCTCTCTTGTGGCCACCCATGCGGGAGGCGATGTAGCAATGGTCGCATTGATTGCCGTCAGCCAAGTGGGTTGCACGCTGAAAATTCGCGATGCGTCCGGCGCTCTGGCCGGCAATTGCACCGTAAATTATTTTGTAAAGGGCTATTGAATGAACACCTTCAATGTTTTGTTCAGCGCCCGCACTTTGGGCGCATATGTGCCGGGTATCAATTCGACGGACATTCCCGACGACGTTATCGAAATTCCCCAGGGCTACTGGATCTCGCTGCTGCAGCAAATGGCTGTCACCCCGAAAGTGATCGGTGTGCGAGCGGATAACGGCTATCCGATCCTGGTCGATCCACCGCCTCCTTCACCCGATGAAGCGGCTGATATCGAGCGCTCATGGCGTACGGCGCAACTGTCTGCCACCGACGGTCTGGTAGCACGTGACCGCGATGAACTCGAGGACGGTGGCGGCACTACATTGACCACCGAGCAATACGCCGAACTGCAAACCTATCGCCGTGAGTTGCGAGACTGGCCGCAAGGTTCGTTTTTTCCCTTCAACGAGCACCGGCCGGTAGCGCCGAGGTGGCTGGCTACTGCGCTGTAACTCATCAGGGAAATTGAAATGGATTATCCAAAAAGCGTTCCCAGCGTCGGGCTGGTGAACGGCAAGTTCGTCAATGAAGACGCCGTCGCCGGCCTGCCCGGATCGCTGATCCCGGCAACCTGGGGCAACAGCGTCACCGATGAACTGTTGAATGTCGTCAAATCTGCGGGTCTTGAACCCAGCGAAACCGATGCCACGCAACTGTTGCAGGCGCTGAAAAAAATCAGTCAGGCCGGTGAAGACAAGCATGCTGCAGACATCGGGGCGGCCAATCTGTACATGGCCAATTACGTGCCCGCCATCGCTACATTGAAGGACGGTCTGGCGTTGCGCTTTACCGCTGGCAATGCCAATACCGGGGCGAGTACGTTTGCGCCGAACGGGTTGCTGCCCAAGCCGCTGGTGAGTCTGGCGCTGAGTGCGTTGCGACCTGCCGAGATTGTCGCCGGCAGTGTGTGTTCGGTGGTGTACAGCGCGGCGCTGGACAGTTGGGTACTGGTGTATGCCAGCGGTGGCGGTGCGGCGAGTGGACGGTTATTGGGAGTGAAGACGTTTACCTCGTCCGGTACATATGTGCCGACGGTGGGGATGAAGAATGTGTTGGTGAAAATTGTCGGCGGAGGGGGCGGGAGTGCAGGGATTGCCGCGACGAATGCCAGTCAGATCACCGTCTCGGGAGGTGGCGCTTCAGGCAGTTATGCTGAAGCCTGGATCCCTTCCTCAAGTGTCGGCGCTAGCCAGATCGTGACAGTGGGCGCAGCAGGTGCTGGCGGCGCAATCGGTGCTAGTGCAGGGCCCGGTGGAACGAGTTCAATCGGATCCTTGGTCTCCGCACCAGGTGGTGGCGGCGCACCAAACGTCGGTGTGATTGGACTTGCTGATTTTGGCTTGTTTGTCGGTGGTTTCCCCAGCACTGCGGCCACTGGCGCAAATATTGTCAGCAGCGCAGGGGCTGCGGGCAGTCCCGGAATCAACGTCAACGGTTCGATTCTTGCCGGGCATGGAGCGCTTTCACCCTTGGGCGCGGGCGGATTTGGCAGCAGCGTTGCGGCAGCTGTGGCTGCACCCGGCTCGGGTTATGGTTCCGGCGCGGGCGGCATCGCCAATGCCATGAATCAACCGGGCAGACCCGGCGGTGCCGGAGCCCGTGGCGTTGTGATCATCTACGAGTACGCCTGATGAAAACCTACGCACGCATCGTCAACAACACCGTAGTCGAACTGTTCTCGACTGACGGCAACATGGCCGAGATGTTCCACCCGGATCTGATCTGGGTCGATATCACCGACATTACTCCGCTACCGCAAATTGACTGGAGCGCCAACTTCGGCACTCTCGGCTGGGTGTTCACGGCCCCCGAAGTCGCGGCACCGAACAACACCCTGACAACTCTGGCAAAAAAATGGCTGGGGGCTGTTGCCCGTCAACCATGATTCAATCGGAGCATCCAGGGAGGATTACGCATTATGCAAATAACCGAAGACAACCTTAAAACCATCATGCCCAACGCCCGCAGCCAAGCGGGCGTTTTTGTTTCTGCACTGAATAACGCAATGACTCGCCGCCACATCGACACGCCAAAACGCATCGCTGCGTTCCTCGCGCAAATCGGCCACGAGTCGGGGCAGTTGCAGTACGTGCGCGAACTGGGCAACAACCAGTACCTGAGCAAGTACGACACCGGCACGCTGGCGCTGCGTCTGGGCAATACGCCCGAGGCCGACGGCGACGGGCAGAAGTACCGCGGTCGCGGGCTGATCCAGATTACCGGGCGCAGCAACTATCGTCAGTGCAGCCTTGGCCTGTTCGGCGATGAGCGTCTGCTGTCCTTGCCGGAGTTGCTCGAGCAGCCGCAATGGGCGGCCGAATCCGCTGCGTGGTTCTGGGAACAGAACGGCCTGAACGATCTGGCTGATCGCGACCAGTTCAACAGCATCACCCGCCGAATCAACGGTGGGTTGAATGGCTTGCAGGATCGGCTGGATATCTGGGCGCGGGCGAGGGCGGTGTTATGTCCATCTCCTGGCGCCTGATCAGCATTTTGTTGCTGGCTGCGGCAGCCGCCGCGCTGGCCTGGCAGTTTCAGGACTGGCGTTACGGGCGGCAACTGGCCGAGCAGGCCCGGCTGCACGCCGACACCCTCAATCAACTGACTTCGGCCGCCGCCACCGCGCAGCAGGCCGAGCAGGACAAACGTCTGGCGCTGGAGCAACGGCTCGCGACCAGTGAACAGACCCACTATCGAGCACTCAGTGATGCCCAACGTGATCAGGATCGCCTGCGCGATCGTCTTGCCACTGCTGATCTGCGCCTGTCAGTCCTCATCGACGCCGGCGATGCTGCCCAAGGCTGCGGGGTGCCAGCCACCGCCGGCCCCGGCGGCGTGGATCATGCAGCCGTACGCGCCCGACTTGACCCGGCGCATGCTCAACGAATTATCGCCATTACCGACACCGGCGATCGCGGACTGATTGCCTTGCAGGCCTGTCAGGCCTATGTCAGAGCGCTGGCGCCCGAACATTTTGAATGAGTCTGTGTATTGAAAGCGCAACCGGGTCGTGTACGGTGGTAGTCATTCCATCCGATCCGGAGCGCACCGTGAAAGAGATCACTCAACTGGCTGCCGAGCTCGGCCGACGTTTGCAGTTGCTCAACGCCCACGTCACCACGGCCGAGTCGTGTACCGGTGGCGGAATTGCGGAAGCGATCACGCGGATTCCGGGGAGCTCGGCGTGGTTCGAGGCCGGTTACGTGACCTACTCCAACCGGCAGAAGACCCGGCAACTGAATGTCCCCGCCGAATTGTTCGGCACGGTGGGCGCGGTCAGTCGCGAAGTCGTCGAGTCGATGGTACGTGGCGCACAGAAGCACAGCCTGGCGCGGTTTGCCGTGGCAGTCAGCGGCGTGGCCGGGCCCGACGGTGGTACACCGAACAAACCGGTGGGCACCGTGTGGCTGGCCTGGGGTGTGGGCGATACGGTTTCCAGCGAAGTTCAGCACTTCTCGGGCAACCGTGATGAAGTGCGCCGACAAACGGTGAAGGCCGCGCTAGAGGGGCTGTTGCGACTAGCGGCACGAGAAATCGAAAATCAGGGGTAGGCGATCCGCGAACGCTGTGGAATAATACTGGCTACTTATACAGGTGTTGGCCGTCAGGCCTTATTGATTACGTGAGGACTTTAATGGACGACAACAAGAAGAAAGCCTTGGCTGCGGCCCTGGGTCAGATCGAACGTCAATTCGGCAAGGGTGCCGTAATGCGTATGGGCGATCAGGACCGTCAGGCGATCCCGGCCATTTCCACCGGCTCTCTGGGTCTGGACATCGCACTCGGCATCGGCGGTCTGCCAAAAGGCCGTATCGTTGAAATCTACGGTCCTGAATCTTCCGGTAAAACCACACTGACACTGTCCGTGATCGCCCAGGCTCAAAAAGCCGGCGCGACCTGCGCTTTCGTCGACGCCGAACACGCCCTCGACCCTGAGTACGCCGGCAAGCTGGGCGTCAACGTCGACGACCTGCTGGTTTCCCAGCCGGACACTGGCGAACAGGCACTGGAAATCACCGACATGCTGGTGCGCTCCAACGCCGTTGACGTGATCATCGTCGACTCCGTAGCCGCTCTGGTACCGAAGGCTGAAATCGAAGGCGAAATGGGTGACATGCACGTGGGCCTGCAAGCCCGTCTGATGTCCCAGGCGCTGCGTAAAATCACCGGTAACATCAAGAACGCCAACTGCCTGGTGATCTTCATCAACCAGATCCGCATGAAGATCGGCGTGATGTTCGGCAGCCCGGAAACCACCACCGGTGGTAACGCGCTGAAGTTCTACGCCTCGGTTCGTCTCGACATCCGCCGTACCGGCGCGGTGAAGGAAGGCGACGAAGTGGTCGGCAGCGAAACCCGGGTCAAGGTTGTGAAGAACAAGGTGGCTTCGCCGTTCCGTCAGGCCGAGTTCCAGATTCTTTACGGCAAGGGCATCTACCTCAATGGCGAGATGATCGACCTGGGCGTGCTGCACGGCTTCGTCGAGAAATCCGGCGCCTGGTACGCCTATGAAGGTACCAAGATCGGTCAGGGCAAGGCCAACTCGGCCAAGTTCCTGGCAGACAACCCGGAAGTCGCTGCCAAGCTCGAGAAGCAGCTGCGTGACAAACTGCTGTCGCCAGCGGTGATCGCGGACTCCAAGGCCTCTGCGGTCAAAGAGACCGAAGACGACCTGGCTGACGCTGATATCTGATAACAGCGATGACCACCGCCGTACTCGATACCCTCGTCGCGGTGCGGCGAACCGCCATGGACCTGCTCGCTCGACGCGAGCATGGTCGAGTCGAGCTGACGCGTAAACTGCGTCAGCGCGGCGCCGAGGCGGAAATGATCGAAACAGCCCTCGACCGGTTGACGGAAGAGGGGCTGCTTTCCGAAGCCCGTTACCTTGAAAGCTTTGTTTCCTACCGTGCCCGTTCCGGTTACGGCCCTTTGCGTATTCGTGAAGAGTTGGGCCAGCGTGGTTTGCAACGCGCCGATATCGAACTCGCCCTGCGTGAAAGCGGTATCGACTGGCAGGAGCAGCTTCGGGAGACGTGGCAGCGCAAGTTCTCCGGGCATTTGCCGATTGATGCCAAGGAACGCGCCAAACAAGGCCGCTTTCTAGCCTATCGGGGCTTTTCGATGGAGATGATCAACCGCTTGTTCAGCGGCAGAGGGATGGACGATTAAGTCGGTTGAACAAAAACGGCCCGCTATGAAAATAGCGGGCCGTTTTTTTTTGCCTTCAGATTACCTTTGATGGCTCACGGGCACGTTGAGTGGTCTGCGGTTTGCTGTGAGCCCAGTTTTCCGGGAGGTTGATGTAATCCACCAGTTCCCTGAGTCGGCCATGGTTCCGGGCATTGAACGCGAAGGCCAGCCGCACCAGATGGCTGTACTGCGCTTCGTCGTGTTCCTCGCCGCTGTAGGCGTGTTGATGGAACTGGTCGCTCAGGCACAGATCGGCAAAGGCTTGCTGCATATGTTCCAGTGCCTGCTCGCTGAGCTTGTGATGCATACGAATCACGAACTGACGCTTGAGCCAGCGGCTGGAGTGGAAGTTGCTGTAGAACTGGTTGATCTGCTGCACCGCCTCGTCGACGCTGTAGACCAGTCGCATCAGTTGCAGGTCGGTGGGCAGAATGTAGTGGTTTTCTTCGAGCTGCTGACGAATGAAATCCAGGGCGCCTTGCCAGAATGTACCCCCCGGCACGTCCAGCAACACCACGGGCACCAACGGACTTTTACCGGTCTGGATCAGTGTCAGCACTTCCAGTGCTTCGTCCAGGGTGCCGAACCCGCCAGGGCACAGCACCAGCGCATCGGCTTCCTTGACGAAGAACAGTTTGCGGGTGAAGAAGAAATGGAATGGCAGCAGGTTGCCAGTGCCATTCACGGTCGGGTTTGCATGTTGTTCGAAGGGCAGCGTGATGTTGAACCCGAGACTGTGATCGCGCCCGGCGCCTTCGTGCGCGGCAGCCATGATCCCGCCACCCGCACCGGTGATGACCATCATGTCTGATCGGGTCAGGGCCGCGCCGAGTTCACGGGCCATTGCATACAGCGGATGCTCCACCGGCGTGCGCGCCGAGCCGAATACCGTGACTTTGCGTCGTCCCTTGAATTGTTCCAGCACCCGGAACGCCTGCTCCAGTTCGCGCAGGGCTTGCAGGGTGATCTTGGCGTTCCAGCGGTTGTGATCTTCCTGGGCCATGCGCAGCACGGTCAGGATCATGTCGCGGTAAATCGGCAGGTTCGGGCTGTCGGGAGAAACCTGAGTGAGTTGTTCTTCGACCCTGCTGATGAGGTCGGGGAGTTGTTCCTGAAAATGCCGGCTGAGCAGGTCATTCGGTTGGTAAGGCATTCAACGTCTCCTTCTGCACAGAGCGGTGGCTCTGACGTGCGGCGTCAGTGCCGCGCTGCAAAAACACACACGATCGGCAGTTCCTTTGCTGCCGTGAACAGATGATCGGGAATACTTTGAATCTAGACCCTTGCACGCAATTGCGCTGACTTCATCATTGCCATGCAGACTCGCTCCAGGCAACCGCTCATTGTTCTTTGCCGCAATGAATTCACCGCTCGTCCGAACGTCCACCGTAGAGCAATCGCTCTGATTTACTGACTTACAGGCACCGTACGACAGTTTTGCGACAACGTCTGTACGCAAGGTGCACGCTTTTCAAGGATTCGCGGGTGGCAAGGAGGCGGGATAGAAGGCCAGAGTGGTTCTGGAGATCGATACGCAGCTGTATCGGATGTTGAAAGCATCGGCCGAGACCAATCAAGTGAGTCTCGAAGAGGAGTGCTGCCGTCGGCTGGCAGGGGGAGAGCGACGCTCTCGTTATTTGCAGGCCCTGGTGGCCGAATTGCGCGCCGAGGATGAACAACGGCGCGCCAACACCGGATGATTACTTCTTCTTCGCCGGGGCCGCTTTCGGGCAGTCGGAATCCTGGTAGCTGGCCGAACCGATAGCCTTGTTGGTTTTATATTCACTGAAGTCGTAACGCATGATCGCGCCCTTGGCCATCAGCTTGCGGTACGACGGGTTATTGCACACCGAAGCACCCAGCTGGAAATACACGGCTTTTGGATCGGCGCGCATCTTCTCGGCGTGGCTGGCTTGCACGCTCAGGTGGTTGATCAGGGTGATGCCTTCAACGGTGTAGCCCTGATCGAGAATGTCTTCGTTGATCGCCCGTGGTGTGCCGACGCTGCTTTGTTCAGCGATGTTGCGCAGTTCGCGATTCAGATTCTGCTCTTTCAGGGACGCAGCTTGTGCGCTGAAGGACAACGCCAATGCGATGGCCGCGGTGGGAACGATAAGGCGCAGCATGAAACTCTCCTGATTCAGTGACTGGTGGTTCGACCAGCCCCGTGGCTGTGCGTTCAGTGGCGGCGAATTATAGGGGAGCCGGTCTGGACGGTACAGGCTTGTGCCCGTTGCTCTGATAAACTGGCGATCTTTATTGCCTTGCCGAGTGTTGTTCGTGTCGAGTTTTCCTGCCTTCGGGCGCTGTCTGCAATGAATCACGCCCCCAACGCCGTCGCCCGCCTGCGCGACCAGCGCGAAGATGAAGGTATCAAGCCGATTCAGGCTCGGGGTTTTCGCTCCGAGCGTTGCCGCGACTGTCGGGTGATCATCAGCCATTGCCTGTGTGCCTGGCGCCCGACGGTCGACACCCGTTCCGGTGTGTGCCTGATCATGACCGGCAAGGAAGTGTTCAAGCCGAGCAACACGGGCTGGCTGATCGCCGATGTTGTGCGCGACAACCATGCATTCATCTGGTCGCGCACCGAGCCGGACGAACAGATGCTGGCGCTGCTCAACGATCCGCAATGGCAGCCGTATCTGGTGTTTCCGGGCGAATACGTCGAGCCGTCGCGGGTAACCAACACCGTCGCACTCGATAGCAGCAAGCGGCCGCTGTTCATTCTGCTGGACGCGACCTGGACCGAGGCGCGCAAGATCTTCCGCAAGAGTCCGTATTTCGACCGCTTGCCGATTCTCAGCCTGCTGCCCGACAGACTCTCGCGCTATCGCCTGCGCCGTTCCACCCGCAGCGAGCATTTGTGCACCGCCGAAGTAGCGGCGCTGTGTCTGGAACTGGCAGGCGACAGCGACGCCGCGTCGGCACTGGACGCCTATTTCGATGTGTTCAGCCAGCATTATCTGGGCGCCAAACAGCAGCTGGAACTCAACGAGTCGACGCCGGCCCATGCCGAGTTGCTGCCCTATATACGAAAGCCGCAAGCGGTGTTGGCCCCATAGTGGCCCATACTTCACCCAGCGGCGGCCGTGCTGCTTGACCACCCCGGCTTCGCTGGGCATGCTTGGCGCCGATTGGGGTGCGGCCAAGGTTTGAAACGCCGTGTTTGCTGTTGATTGGCGTTGAACGTGCCCCTGTGGATATCGCTTCAAAAGCGGCATCTCGAGTTGCTTTGGCCAGACCGGAATGCGCCGCGTCTGCCATCAAAAAACAGGATCATTTGAAAAATGGCCACATACGACATCCTGATTGCCGATGATCACCCTCTGTTTCGCAGCGCACTGCATCAGGCAGTGACCCTGGGTCTTGGCCCGGACGTTCGACTGGTGGAGGTGGCGAGCATCGCCGAGCTGGAAGCACGCCTGACCGAAAAATCCGACTGGGATCTGGTCTTGCTGGACCTGAACATGCCCGGCGCGTTTGGCTTTTCCGGGTTGGTCATGCTGCGCGGTCAATATCCGCAGATTCCGGTGGTGATGGTCTCGGCGCAGGAAGAAGCCTCGGTCATGGTCAAGTCCCGCGAGTTTGGCGCCAGTGGCTTCATTCCCAAGTCCAGCGACCTCAGCGTGATTCAGCAAGCCGTGCGCAAAGTGCTCGATGGCGATGTGTTCTGGCCCCCACAGGCGTTCGAAGCCGTCAGTGTCTCCGATGAAGCCAAAGCCGCCAGCGACGGTCTCGCCAGCCTGACGCCGCAGCAGTTCCGCGTGTTGACCATGGTCTGTGAAGGCTTGCTGAACAAGCAGATCGCCTATGAGTTGAACGTGTCCGAGGCGACCATCAAGGCCCACGTCACAGCAATTTTTCGCAAGCTGAACGTGCGCACCCGGACACAAGCGGCATTACTTCTGCAACAACTTGAGTCAATTCCGAGCCAATAATGGCGGTCGTCTTCACGCTTTTTTGACTTTTGTTGCTCTAGCTTTCCCACTCCTTTCTGGTTGGTTTTTACGTTATGTCACCTTTCAAGGGCCAGACCGGCCTGAAACGCATCCTCAACGCATCCGGCTACTCGCTGGACGGCCTGCGCGCAGCCTTCACCGGCGAAGCCGCGTTTCGCCAACTGGTGCTGCTCAATGTGGTGCTGATTCCGCTGACGTTTTTCCTGAATGTCAGCCGCGTCGAACAGGCGCTGCTGATCGCCGTGTGCCTGCTGGCGCTGATCGTCGAGTTGCTGAATTCGGCGGTGGAAGCTGCGATTGACCGCATTTCACTGGAACTGCACCCGCTGTCGAAGAACGCCAAGGACATGGGCAGCGCCGCGCAATTCGTGGCCCTGAGCATGATCGCCCTGGTGTGGGCGGTGATTCTGCTTTAAGCGATACTCGGCAAGACGATCTCGTCGCTGCGCTGCACCCCGGCGGTGAAAGCGCGGCACAGATCGAGGAATTCGCGCATGGCCGAGGTCTGATACTTCTGCTTGTGCCAGATGAAGTAGAACTGCCGGGAGAGATCCAGATCCGGGGTTTCCACCGCCACCAGGCTGCCGCGCCGAAACGCATCACGCAGCGCCAGCCGCGAAATACAGCCAATCCCCAATCCTGATTCCACCGCGCGTTTGATCGCTTCGGTGTGTTCCAGCTCCAGACGGATATTCAGCGCACTGCGATGGTGACGCATGGCCTGATCGAAGGTCAGCCGTGTGCCGGAGCCTTGTTCACGCAGGATCCACGCTTCGTGGGTCAGCTCTTCCATGGTCGCACTGCCGCGTTTGGCCAGCGGATGTTGCGGCGCGCAGAACACCACCAGCTCATCCTCGACCCAGCTCTGCACTTCAATGTCCGGGTGGCTGCAGTCGCCTTCGATTAGACCCAGATCAATTTCATAGTGGGCGACTTGATGCACGATATTGGCGGTGTTCTGCACATGCAGTTTCACCTGGCTTTCCGGATGGCGCTGCATGAATCCGCCGATCAACAGGGTCGCCAGATAATTGCCGATAGTCAGGGTGGCGCCCACTGACAGTGAGCCGAAACCGGATTTGCCGTTGAGCAGGTCTTCGATTTCCTTGGACTGGTCGAGCAGGGCCACCGCTTGCGGCAACAGCTGTTTGCCGAGGGCGTTGAGGCTCAGCCGTTTGCCGGCACGGTCGAATAGCTGGCAGCTGGACTGGCGCTCCAGTTCGGTGATCGAGGTGCTCGCCGCCGATTGCGAGAGGTTGAGCAGACCCGCAGCACGGGATACGCTTTCCTGCTGGGCGACGGCGACGAAGACTTGCAGTTGACGAAGAGTAAATCGCATATCGATATAACCGATAACCCTTATCTTAATAATCCAGTTAACAGATATTGTCGTCGCTATTAGAATGCGTTGCAATTGCGCACTGTCGGCCGCAAAGGCGAGCGCAGACCCAATATCCAGGAGTCCCACGTACATGAGCAACATGAACCACGAGCGTGTCCTCAGTGTTCATCACTGGAACGACACTCTGTTCAGCTTCAAGTGCACCCGTGATCCGGGCCTGCGCTTCGAGAACGGTCAGTTCGTGATGATCGGCCTGCAACAGCCCAACGGCCGCCCGCTTATGCGCGCTTACTCGATCGCCAGCCCGAACTGGGAAGAGCATCTGGAGTTCTTCAGCATCAAGGTGCAGGACGGTCCGCTGACCTCCCAACTGCAGCACCTGAAGGAAGGCGACGAGATCATCATCTCGAAGAAGCCTACCGGCACTCTGGTACTGGATGACCTGAACCCGGGCAAGCATCTGTACCTGCTGAGCACCGGCACCGGTCTTGCGCCATTCATGAGCGTGATTCAGGACCCGGAAACCTACGAGCGTTTTGAGAAAGTGATCCTGGTGCACGGCGTGCGCTACGTCAACGAAGTCGCCTACCGCGAATTCATCACTGAACACCTGCCGCAGAACGAGTTCTTCGGCGAAGCGCTGCGTGACAAGCTGATCTACTACCCGACCGTGACCCGCGAGCCGTTCGAGAACCAGGGCCGTCTGACCGACCTGATGCGCAGCGGCAAGCTGTTCAGCGACATCGGCCTGCCACCGATCAATCCGCAGGACGACCGCGCGATGATCTGCGGCAGCCCGAGCATGCTCGACGAGACCAGCGAAGTGCTCGACAGCTTCGGCCTGAAGATCTCGGCGCGGATGCGCGAGCCGGGTGACTACCTGATCGAGCGTGCGTTCGTCGAGAAGTAAGCACCACGAAACAGCCCCCATTGCCCGCGAAGGCAATGGGGGCTTTTTTATGCCCGAAATATTTCCCTCATGCCTGCCACAATCCATGTAGGAGCTGCCGCAGGCTGCGATCTTTTGATTTTTCTTTTTAAGATCAAAAGATCGCAGCCTTCGGCAGCTCCTACATGGGGCACTGTTTCAAGTTGTGGCGGGGATCACTTCCAGCACGCAAATCTGCTCCGGCGTCGGGTAATGCCAACGCACGTCCAGATCCCAGAACTGCGCGCCGTACTCGCGCTCTGGCGCCGGCGTCTGATACGCCGGGCGCGGATCCTGGGCCAGACACTGCTCGATCAACTCGACCAAAGGCTCGCCAAGGCGCTGAGCATGCCCGTGCGCCTGTTGCAGCGCGGCCTCCGTCCACTGCACGTCGATCAGGTGCGGCGCAGCGCTGGCGATGCTGTTGGAGGCGTCAGCGATGATATCGGCGTAAGGCACATAAGGTTTGATGTCGAGAATCGGCGTGCCGTCGAGCAAGTCGATCCCGGAAATGAACAGCCGATTGGCCTCGACCTTGTCCAGCTTCACCACTGACTGCCCGATGCCATTGGGCCGATGCGTCGCACGGGTGGCGAACACACCCATCGACTTGTTACCGCCCAGCCGTGGCGGGCGCACTTTCAGGCGCGGCTTTTCTTCCAGGGCCTGATGAAACAGGAACAACAGCCAGACATGGCTGACCTGCTCCAGCCCCTGCACGGCATCCCCCTGATCGAACGGCGCCACCAGCTCCAGCACGCCACGGGCGGCGGGGGCCAGTTGCGGCTGGCGCGGGATGGCGAACTTCTCCTTGAAGCAGGAGCGTACGAAGCCGATAGGGGAGACGGTGTAGGTCATGGTCTGGAGTCGAGGCGGGAACAGGGTGGCGATGATAACCCGGGAGGGGTTCAGGGCGGGTGTTGACCGGGCCGGCGCCTTCGCGGGCGAGCCCGCTCCCACGGGGATTTTAGTTGAAATCAGATTTTGTGTTCGTCACAAAACCTGTGGGAGCGTGGCTTGCCCGCGAAGGCCGCGCCGCCGATTCAGAGCTTGCGCTGCAGATCAGCCGCGAACGCGCAGGGTCAGGCCCTTGAGGAAGTTGCGCAGCAACTGGTCGCCGCACGGACGGTAGTTGGTGTGGCCGACCTTGCGGAACAACGCGCTCAGTTCAGGCTTGGACACCGGGAACTCGGCAGCCTTGAGGATCGCGTGCATGTCGTCTTCCTTGAGTTCAAAGGCCACGCGCAGCTTTTTCAGGATGATGTTGTTGGTCACCGGCACTTCGATCGGTTGCGGCGGACGGCTTTCGTCCTTGCCGCGCTTGAACACCACCAGACCGTCGAGGAAGTGTGCGATGACTTCGTCCGGGCAGCGCACGAAACCCTCTTCGTCTTCTTCTTTCTTGTCGAGCCAGGTGATCACGTCGGCGAGGGTCACGTCCATGCCGCCGAGTTTGATGATCTCGACAACTTTCTTGTCGCTGATGTCGAGCATGTAGCGCACGCTGCGCAATACGTCGTTATGAACCATGAGGGTAATCCTGATATTTCGTTGTGGGCAACGCGCAGGCGCGTTGCCGGAGTGTGTGGCGGCAACAGAGGCGTCAGAACTTCTCTTTGCCGGACAGGTAGCGCCATTGGCCCACCGGAACCTTGCCAATCGACACGCCGCCGATGCGGATGCGGCGGATGCCGACGACCTTCAGGCCAACCGCTTCGCAGAACTGCGCGATGATCCCCGGCTGCGGGTTCTTCATGGCGAAGCGCAGGCGGTTTTCGTTCTGCCAGCTGGCCTTGACCGGCGGCAGTTCCTTGCCCTTGTGGGTGAGGCCGTGCTGCAGGCGGTTGAGGCCGTGGGCAACCATGTCGCCCTCGACCTCGACCACGTATTCCTGCTCGATCTTGGCCGCATCGGCAGTCAGTTTGCGCAGCACTTTCCAGTCCTGCGTAAACACCAGCAGGCCGCTGGCCTTGGGCTGCAGATCGGCGCTGGCGGTCAGGCGCAGAAAATGCCCGCGCAACGGACGTTTGCCGTAGCGGTGTTCTTCGCTGAGAGTGTCGGCGCCGAGTGTCTGCATGGCGTCTTCAGTGCTCATGCCGGCCGGCACGTTGAGCAGGATGGTCACCGGCTCTGGCGCGGTGGCCTTGGCGTCCTTGTCGAGTTCGACTTTCTGCTCGCCGACCTTGAATTGCGGTTCGTCGATCACTTCGCCGTCCACGGTGACCCAGCCGCCCTCGATGAACAGCTCGGCCTCCCGGCGGGAGCAACCGACCAGTTCGATGAGGCGTTTGGAGAGGCGAATCGGGTCAGTCATGACAGGGCCGTAACAAAAAAGGGGTGGGCATTGTACCTGCCTGGCGCCGGTTAAGCCCGGTTCCATTTGCAGGGTGTTCGCAATTCCTGTGGGAGCTGGCTTGCCAGCGATGGCATCACCTCGGTGCGTCTGTCAGACCGAGTCATCTGCATCGCTGGCAAGCCAGCTCCTACAGGGTTCTACTATGTGTCAGCCGTTACTTGAGCGCTGCTGGTTCTGCCGCAAGCGCATATGCAGCAGCGGATACGGCTGGCCCATGCCATCCACTTCCGAGCGGCCAATCACCTCAAAACCCTGCTTGAAGTAAAACCCCAGCGCCTGCGGGTTCTGTTCGTTGACGTCGAGTTCATCGGCGTTCAGGTGCTGCATGGCGTAATTCAGCAATTTCTTGCCCAGCCCCTGACCACGGTGCGCCGGGTCGATGAACAGCATTTCAATCTTGCCCGCCGCCACCCCGGCAAAACCGGTAATGCGTTGATTGGCGTCCTTGGTGCAGATCAGCATCACTGCATCGAGGTAGCGAGTGAGCACCAGATTGCGCAGCAATTCGATGTAGCTGTCCGGCAGAAAATCATGGGTCGCGCGGACCGAGGCCTCCCAGACCCGGGTCAGTTCCTGATAGTCGCTGAGTTTCGGCGTGTGAATGACCGAATGCTGACGCATGCCCGTCGCCTCTTTCCAGTGGATAAGCGGGATTCCTTCCCACAGCAAACGATAGCCGCAAAAAAGCCCCGCATCTCGTAAAAAAGAGCGGGGCTTTTGATATCAGCGCAATCCCTGCAGGAGCTGTCGAGTGAAACGAGGCTGCGATCTTTCAAGAGCAAAAGATCGCAGCCTGCGGCAGCTCCTACAGGGTGTGCGGTATTTAGATCTGCTCAGCCCACAGGTCGTATTCGTCAGCGTCAGTCACCTTGCACCAGACCTTGTCGCCCGGCTTGAGGTTGCTGCCGTTGTCGATGAACACGTTGCCGTCGATTTCCGGGGCATCGAAGAAGCAGCGGCCAACCGCGCCTTGCTCGTCGACTTCGTCCACCAGCACTTCGATCTCGCGGCCGATGCGCATCTGCAGGCGTGCCGAGCTGATCGCCTGCTGGTGCGCCATGAAGCGCTCCCAACGATCCTGCTTGACGTCGTCCGGAACGATTTCCAGGTCCAGGTCATTGGCCGGCGCGCCTTCCACCGGCGAGTACTGGAAGCAGCCGACGCGGTCGAGCTGGGCTTCGGTCAGCCAGTTCAGCAGGTACTGGAAGTCTTCTTCGGTTTCGCCCGGGAAGCCGACGATGAAGGTCGAACGGATGATCAGATCCGGGCAGATCTCGCGCCAGTTCTTGATCCGCGCCAGGGTCTTGTCTTCGAACGCCGGGCGTTTCATCGACTTCAGGACTTTCGGGCTGGCGTGCTGGAACGGGATGTCCAGGTACGGCAGGATCTTGCCGGCGGCCATCAGCGGGATCAGCTCGTCAACGTGCGGGTACGGGTAAACGTAGTGCAGACGAACCCAGACGCCCAAGGTGCTCAGTGCTTCGCAGAGTTCGGTCATGCGGGTTTTCACCGGCGCGCCGTTCCAGAAACCGGTGCGGTATTTCACGTCGACGCCGTAGGCGCTGGTGTCTTGCGAAATCACCAGCAGCTCTTTGACGCCGGACTTGACCAGACGCTGGGCTTCGTCGAGCACGTCGCCCACCGGACGGCTGACCAGTTTGCCGCGCATCGACGGGATGATGCAGAAGCTGCAGCTGTGGTTGCAGCCTTCGGAAATTTTCAAGTACGCGTAGTGCCGCGGGGTCAGCTTGATGCCTTGCGGCGGCACCAGGTCGATCAGCGGGTTGTGATCCTGACGCGGCGGCACCACTTCGTGGACGGCGTTGACCACTTGCTCGTACTGCTGCGGACCGGTGACGGACAGCACGCTCGGGTGCACGTCGCGGATATTGCCTTCTTCCACGCCCATGCAACCGGTGACGATGACCTTGCCGTTTTCCTTGATCGCTTCACCGATCACTTCCAGCGACTCAGCCTTGGCCGAGTCGATGAAACCGCAGGTATTGACCACGACCACGTCGGCGTCCTGATAGGTGGACACCACGTCATAGCCTTCCATGCGCAGCTGGGTCAGGATGCGCTCGGAGTCGACCAGTGCTTTCGGGCAACCCAGAGATACAAAGCCAACCTTTGGATTGGCCGGCGCAGGAGTGGTGGACATGTCTAACCTCGGTGTTTTGTGACGTCGCTTGCCGTGTGGGAAAACCGACGGATGGGCGCTTAGGGTGCGCCTCTGATCAAAAAGTGCGCAATTCTAGCGATGAGCAACGCACTTGACCAGCTTTATGCAGGGAAATACGACGAGTGCTGCGCTATGCTTCGCGCCGTTGAGCTTTACCAATTTTTTACAGTCAACAAAACGTCTGTAACAACAGGTAAAACAGCGCATGCTGCACCACAAAGCATAGTGCTTCATTCAAAGAAGCCGGTTTGAGAATCAGGAGTGTTGGATGGGTCAGGCAAGTAGTCAGGCGGCGGGCGCCGAGCATTCGGCTGCAAAACCGCTGAGCATGCTGGTCGCGGCAGTCGGAGTGGTTTACGGCGACATCGGCACGAGCCCGTTGTACACCCTCAAAGAAGTGTTTTCCGGCGGCTATGGCGTGCCCGTCAATCACGATGGGGTGCTGGGCATTCTGTCGTTGATCTTCTGGTCGCTGATCTGGGTCGTTTCGATCAAATACATGATGTTCGTCCTGCGCGCCGACAACCAGGGCGAAGGCGGCATCATGGCGCTCACCGCACTGGCACGGCGTGCGGCGGGGGGGCGCAAGAAGTTGCGTTCATTGCTGGTGGTTTGCGGACTGATCGGCGCGGCGCTGTTTTACGGCGACAGCATGATCACCCCGGCGATTTCCGTGTTGTCGGCGATCGAAGGTCTGGGCCTGGCATTCGATGGCATCGACCACTGGGTGGTGCCGCTGTCGCTGGTGGTGCTGGTCGGCTTGTTTCTGATCCAGAGCCACGGCACCGCGCGGATCGGCATTCTGTTCGGGCCGATCATGGTCACCTGGTTCCTGGTGCTCGGCGCCCTCGGCGTGTACGGCATCAGCCATTACCCGGAAGTGCTGCACGCGATGAATCCGGTCTGGGCCGTGCGCTTTTTCATGGTTCACACCGGCATGGGCGTGGCGATCCTCGGCGCCGTGGTGCTGGCGCTGACCGGTGCTGAAGCGCTGTACGCCGACATGGGCCACTTCGGGCGCAAGCCGATTGCCCGTGCGTGGTTCCTGCTGGTGCTGCCGGCGCTGGTGCTGAACTACTTCGGTCAGGGGGCGCTGCTGCTGGAAAACCCGGAAGCGGCACGTAACCCGTTCTACCTGCTGGCACCGAGCTGGGCGCTGATTCCGCTGGTGGGGCTGTCGACCCTGGCCACGGTGATCGCCTCGCAAGCGGTGATTTCCGGTGCGTTTTCCCTGACCCGTCAGGCGATCCAGCTCGGCTATATTCCGCGCATGTACATCCAGCACACCTCCAGCGATGAACAAGGTCAGATCTACATCGGCGCGGTGAACTGGTCGCTGATGGTCGGCGTAGTGCTGCTGGTACTCGGCTTCGAATCTTCTGGCGCGCTGGCCTCGGCTTACGGCGTGGCGGTAACCGGCACCATGCTGATGACCACCATTCTGGTCTCGGCCGTGATGCTGCTGCTGTGGAAATGGCCGCCGATCCTCGCGGTGCCGGTGCTGATCGGTTTCCTGCTGGTGGACGGTCTGTACTTCGCCGCCAACGTGCCGAAAATCGTCCAGGGCGGTGCGTTCCCGGTGATCGCCGGTATCGCCCTGTTCGTGCTGATGACCACTTGGAAGCGCGGCAAGCAATTGCTGGTCGAGCGCCTCGACGAAGGCGCGCTGCCGCTGCCGATCTTCATTAGCAGCATCCGCGTGCAACCGCCGCACCGTGTACAGGGTACTGCGGTGTTCCTCACCGCGCGCTCCGACGCCGTCCCGCATGCGCTGTTGCACAACCTGCTGCACAACCAGGTGTTGCACGAGCAAGTGGTGCTGCTGACCGTGGTCTACGAAGACATCCCGCGTGTGCCGCCATCGCGTCGATTCGAAGTCGAGGCCCACGGCGAAGGCTTCTTCCGCGTCATCCTGCACTTCGGCTTCACCGACGAGCCGGACGTGCCGCAGGCGCTGAAGCTGTGTCATCTGGATGAGCTGGACTTCAGCCCGATGCGCACCACCTACTTCCTCAGCCGCGAAACGGTGATCGCCTCGAAACTCGAAGGCATGGCTCGCTGGCGCGAGGCGCTGTTTGCGTTCATGTTGAAGAATGCCAACGGCAACCTGCGGTTCTTCAATCTGCCGCTGAACCGGGTGATTGAACTGGGGACGCAGGTGGAGATGTAGGTCCTGCCTTGAATGAAAAGCCCCCGCCAGCCAAAAGGCTGACGGGGGCTTTTTTGTGGGCGGCAACTTCAGATCAAAAGATCGCAGCCTTCGGCAGCTCCTACAGGTTTCGCATTCCATGTAGGAGCTGCCGAAGGCTGCGATCTTTTGATCTTTAAACCTCTACAGGCTTTCAGGTATCTCTGTTTCAGACTCGGTCTTCGTGCGCGCAGGTCGCGGCATCAGTGTCTGGATCACGTCATCAAGCAAAGCCTTGCCCATCACGGTCAGGTAATGCGCAGCCCAGGCGTGGCGGTCGGTGTCTCTGGTGAAGGCAGCGTCTTCGGTGAATGATTTGGCGAGGGACAGCAGGTCGGAGGATTGGGACAGTGCATCGAGGATCGGGATGCCAGAGCGGACATTGAAGAACGCTTGATCCGAGTGGTAGAGGAAGGGGGTGAAGCCGATGGTTTTAACGTTTGCGGTTCCGTGCAGATCAGTTTCGGTCATCGTGATACTCCTTGGTTCGAAGTGCCGTGACTTTCGTTACCACACGAAAGGGAGGCAACTGTACGCAGGGTGGTAAACCGGGAACCAAGGAAACCGGCACGCTCGAAAGCGTCCCACGCACAGCCGCCATAACTTGAAGAGCGGGCTCTTGCGCTGGTTTCTCCGGGTTACCACACCCGATCGCTGAATGGGTCAGCGACATCCGGAGAGTATCCCGTCGAAAAACAGCGCAATAGAGCGGCACAGCGCCCAGATACGAGTTTCGGAGTTTGCCTACAAGGTCTGTGGGCGTCATCCGATATTGCGAAACTGAAAGTAAACGAAACTAAACGTCTGACACATGATTCCCTGTGGGAGCGAGCCTGCTCGCGAAGGCGTAGTGTCAGTCGGCGAATCTGTTGACTGACCCGCCGCATTCGCGAGCAAGCTCGCTCCCACAGGGGATTTTGGTGGAGGCTGGAATGTAA
The DNA here is from genome assembly GCF_053456425.1 of Pseudomonas sp. LF020. Classification (NCBI taxonomy): domain Bacteria; kingdom Pseudomonadati; phylum Pseudomonadota; class Gammaproteobacteria; order Pseudomonadales; family Pseudomonadaceae; genus Pseudomonas; species Pseudomonas sp. LF020. The sequence continues at coordinate 77,197 of NZ_JBRFIX010000003.1, read as the reverse complement.
AAAGCCCCCGCAACCGTGAGGCTGCGAGGGCTTTCCGTTTTGCCGGATCAGATCACTCTGCCGGCTGATCCTTGCTCTGACGTTTCTCGATCAAGTCCACCAGACGCTTGGCCAGCGCCGGGTAGTTCTCGTCGAAGTGGTGGCCGCCGGGCAGTTTCACCGCTTCGCCGACTGCAGTCTTGTCGGTGCAGCCGCTTTCGTCGGTTTCTTCGGCGCCGTAGATGCACACCACTTTGGCGGCAGGCAGCTTGGCCATTTCCGGGCCGGTGGCGGCTTCTTTGCCGGCGTTGCCGAGCCAGCCTTCGACTTCGATTTCGAAGCTGCCGGTGCGGGCGAAGGCCAGCAGGATGATGGCGTCGACGCGCTGTTGCTCGGTGTCCGGCAGGCGGTTGTAGATCGCCGGCAGGACGTCGGCACCGAACGAGTAACCGGTCAGGATGAAGCGTTTGGTGCCCCATTTCTGCCGGTAGTGCTGCATCAGTTCGGTCAGGTCCAGCGCGCTTTGCTCAGGGCTCTTGTGCTGCCAGTAGTAGCGCAAGGTGTCGATGCCGACCACCGGGTAACCGATCTTGGCCATCTCGCCGGCCACGTCGCGGTCGAGGTCGCGCCAGCCGCCGTCACCGGAGAGGAACAGGGTCACGGTGTCTTTGGCCTGACCGGCCGGCACTTCCACCACCGGGATCGCCAGACCGCCGTTGGCCTTGTCGCCGCCGACGAGGATCTTGCGCAGCTCGTTGTTCAGCACTTGCGGCAGGTTGATGTCGTAGTCGCTGATGCTGGTTTCGGCGTTCGGTTGATCGCGCACGAAACCGGCGCTGGTGTCGTCCGGGTTATCGTTCCACGCCACCAGCCAGTGGCCGTGGGCGGCGGATTTCGGCAGCAGGTGAGTGCAACCGGGTTTTTCCAGGGCCAGGTCAACCGAGATCGCCTGGGCCTTGTCATCTTTCTGCTCGGACAACCAGCGCCACGCCAGTACGGCGCCAGGGCCGATACCGCTGACCAGCGTGGCCGGGCCATTCAATTCACGCAGGCCGGTTTGCAGGGCGCGGCTCTGTTGCAGGCAGTCCTTGGGCAGAATCACCTGAACGATCTGCGCCGAGGCGCTGCGGCTCAGGGTGCTCAGTTGGTTGTCGGTCAGCTTCTGGTCGTCATTGACCGCGACCAGCACCTGAGCCTTGGGCTGGGTGCCAGGAATGACGCGGGTCATGACCGTGCCGTCGGCGGCCGTCAGTGGTTGCAGAGTCGGTTGCGGTGCCGGGCGTTTGAGGTACCAGTAACCGCCGCCGGCAATCACGGCCAGCACGATCAGTGCGGCCAGGATGTACTTCAGGGAGCGTTGAATCATCAGCGTTTCACCAATCCAGTCAAGCCGCCCGCGATCAGGGCAGCAGTATCGGCCAGCGCCACCAGCGGATCGAGTCCGGCGGGCACTGCCATATAACGGGGTTCCCAGTCAGGCTGGAACTTGTCTTTGAAGCGGCGCAAGCCTTGGAAGTTGTACAGCTGCTCACCACGGCGGAAGACCATCGAGCCCAGACGCTGGGTCAGCGGTGCACCACGCCGGGGTTGCAACCCCGACAACGGCACCATGCCCAGGCTGAAGCGCGCGTATCCGTGACTCTTATAGTGTTGAATCAAACCGACCATCAGGAATTCCATGGTCAGCTTGGGGGCGTCCGGGTGCGAGCGCATCAGGTCGAGACTGGCCAGGTCATGGCTGAAAGTCTCGAGCAGGTTGGCGAACGCCACCGGGCGACCTTCGAAGCGAATCACCGCAATGCGGAAATGCTTCAGGTAATCGTCGCTGAACCGACCGAGGGAGAAACCTTTCTCGCGCACGTTCTTGCCGGTCAGCCACGCATCGGAAATCACTTTCAACTCATCCATCGGCGCCTGGCCCGGCTCATGGATTTCCAGCGACAGACCATCGCGGGTACCACGGTTCCAGGTGTAGCGCAGGTCTTTCATCTCTTTGCCCTTGGCTTCCAGGTCAAAGCGCTGCAGATCGACCCGGGCTTCTTCGCCGAGCTTGATCGCGGTCAGGCCGATGTCCATGTAGTACGGCAGGTTTTCCGCACGTACCTGATAGAACACCGGGCGAGCGTGATGGATGTCGCACAGGTCGCGGAACTGCCAGATCATCTCGGCGCGTTGCTGGCCGGGGCCGATCGGGTCGTACAGTGCCACCAGGCTGCGGCCACGGCGGGCGTACATCAGGAAGGCTTCGTCGTTCTGGTGAAACAGCAACGCCTTGTCACCGGTCAGTGCGAGGCCACCATCGGGTTGCGACGAAGCCATCAGGATTTTCGCCGCGCGATCCAGTTCGTCCGGGGTCGGCAGGTGGATCACCGGGCGCGCGGTACGCAGCAGCCAGGTCAGCGCGATCACCAGCAACAGCACGGCAGCACCGAGCAGCGAACGCAAGCCGCGCGGGGCGTCAGCGTCGAGGGTGAACTGCCACCACAGTTGATGGCTGTATGGAACGTCCTGATAGGCGAACAGCAGCAACCAGGTCGAAGCGCCCAGGACGCACAGGCTGGCCACCAGATACAGCGGCGAGAAGGGCAGTTCGGTCAGGCGACTCGGGCGATAGAACGAACGGCGGAACACCCCCAGCAGCGCAGCGGTGAGGGTCATCAGCGTGGCTTCTTCCCAGTCGAAGCCTTTGAGCAGCGAGAGCAGCGCGCCGACCAGCAACAGAATGGTGGTCAACATCCACGCGGCTGACAGGCGACGGCGCAGGCCCTGCGCCAGCATCAGACACAGCACGCCGATCAGACTGGCGCCGAAGTGCGAGGCGTCGACCAGGCGATGCGGGATCAGAAAACCGATGTGTTCCAGACGCGTGTCGATCTCCGGGGTGGCGCCGGAAAACAGCAGTACCACACCGGACAGGAACACCAGCACCGCCAGAATCGGTGCGGCCAGACCGGATGCGGCGCGCATGGTCTGGGTCTGGAACAGGCGCTGGCCTTCGTTGATCAGCAAAAACAGGCAGGCCACCAGCAGCGGCAGCACCACATAGATCAGCCGATAGAGCAGCAGGGCGGCGGCCAGCGGCGCGGCACCAAGGGTGTCGGCAAACGCGGCGAGCAGGATCGCTTCGAAGACCCCGACACCCCCCGGCACATGGCTGAGGACGCCGGCGGCCAGGGCCAGCAGGTACACCAGCAGGAAAGCGCCGAACGGCGGGGCTTCCGGCAGCAGCAGATACAGCACGGTGGCCGCTGCGGCGACGTCGAGGGCGGTGATGATCAGTTGCAGGAAGGTCAGGCGTCGGCCCGGCAGGCGCAGCGTCCGGCGACCGGCCCTGACCAGCAGGTTGTCGCGGTACGGCTGCTCCGGCAGGCGTCGGCGATAGATGCCGATCGCCAGAATCGCGCCCAGACCCAGCACCACCATGGCAATCGTGCCGAGCAGGCCTTCTGACAGGCCCAGTGCGGCGGAGGCGGCGGGCAGGTCGCTCAGGGTCGCGAGAGCCGCCAGCGGAGGCAGGGCGCACCCCAGCGACAGGCTGGCGAACAGGGTCATGTGCGCGACTTCCGACGCCCCCAGACCATGGCGTGCATATAAACGGTAGCGCACCGAGCCGCCGGACAGCAGCGACAAGCCGATGGCGTTGCCAATCGCAAACGCGGTGAAACCGCCCAGCGCCAGAGTGCGCGGCGGCAGTGTCACGCCGGCATAGCGGCTGGCCGACCATTCATAGCCCAGCAAGATGATGAAGCCGACCACCGTCGCAGCCACTGCGCCGAGCAGGGCCGGTTTTGGCACCGCCAGGATCGAGTCGTGCAATGCGTAGAGATCGAGCTCGCTCAGCAGGTGGCGACAGGCAATCAGCGCAATGGCAAACAGCAGCAACGTGACCGCCAGTCCGATCGGCTGGCGATATTTGCTCAACCGATCCAGCAAGCGCAGGCGCTCGGGTTTGATCGGATGTTCTGCTGTGACGGTGTCTTGTGAATCAGACGAGTTGGCGCGCATCAATCACCTCTTGGATTGTGCGCGACAGGATGGAGGTATCCAGCCAAGTTACCAATCCCTGTAGAAAAAAATAATCACAAAATACTACGCCTCTCATCCGGGATCGGCGAGTGCGGGTCATGGATTGCAGACGTCTTGCCTGCGACTCAAGCATAGTCGCAACTTGGCGGGTCTGATGATCCTGAGCGTTTCACTGCAGCGTGACAGATCATTGTTGCGAAAGGACTTTTTCCACAGATACAAAAAAGGCCACTCTTTCGAGCAGCCTTTTTTGATGTTTGGTTGCGGGAGCCGGATTTGAACCGACGACCTTCGGGTTATGAGCCCGACGAGCTACCAGACTGCTCCATCCCGCGTCTGTGTGGCGGCATTCTACAGGCGAACGGCGGGGTGTCAACCGCTAATCCCGTAAAGGGTCAAATAAGTGTGAATTTGCGTCAAACGGTCGCAGCCCGGCGGTAAGTTTCGGAAATGCAACGAATTCCTGTTCGTCCGGCTGCGCGTGATACAGCACGTCAGTTGAAAAACAGGCGCGCACAAAAAAGGCCACTCTTTCGAGTAGCCTTTTTTGATGTTTGGTTGCGGGAGCCGGATTTGAACCGACGACCTTCGGGTTATGAGCCCGACGAGCTACCAGACTGCTCCATCCCGCGTCTGTGTGTCGGCATTCTACAGAGGATCGCCGGGGTGTCAACCTTGAATCTGGATAAATCTGTTCCTGTTCAATCGCTTAGCGCTTTTTGCAGTGCAGGAGAAGAGCGCGCAGGGCAGGTGGGGCAAGGCTTTCAGCTCTATCGGTCGGTGATTCTCGATTGAGAAAATAAATTCATGGTTGTTTTCCTACAACCTGAAAAGAACCTTCAGACCACTGGTGCTATATACAGGTGCGAGTGAGATACTGCGTTTCCGGCTCGCCATGTTTCCTTTTCTGTCATGACCCAGCGAAAAATCATCCACGTCGACTGTGACTGTTTCTACGCCGCCATCGAGATGCGCGACGACCCGAATCTGGCCGGCAAGCCTCTGGCGGTAGGCGGATCGGCAGATCGACGTGGGGTCATTGCCACCTGCAACTATGAAGCGCGAGCGTATGGCGTACGTTCGGCAATGTCGTCCGGGCATGCCTTGAAACTGTGCCCCGACCTGACCATCGTCAAGCCGCGCATGGATGCCTATCGCGAAGCCTCGAAGGAAATCCATACGATCTTTCGCGATTACACCGACCTGATCGAGCCACTGTCGCTGGATGAGGCTTATCTCGACGTCTCCGACAGCGCGCATTTTGGCGGCAGCGCCACGCGCATCGCCCAGGATATCCGGCGGAGGGTGTCCAATCAGTTGCACATCACTGTTTCGGCGGGTGTCGCGCCGAACAAGTTTCTGGCCAAGATCGCCAGCGACTGGAAGAAGCCCAACGGGTTGTTCGTGATTACCCCGGATCAGGTCGAGGATTTCGTCAGTGGCTTGCCGGTGAGCAAATTGCACGGCGTCGGCAAAGTCACTGCCGACAAACTGGGCAAGCTCGGCATCGTCGATTGCCTGCAACTGCGCGAGTGGGACAAGTTGGCGCTGGTGCGTGAATTCGGCAGTTTCGGTGAGCGACTCTGGAGTCTGGCCCGTGGGATCGATGATCGGTTGGTGCACAACGACAGCCGCCGTCAGTCAATCAGTGTGGAAAACACCTACGATGTCGATCTGCCGGATCTGCGCAGTTGCCTCGACAAACTGCCGGAGCTGCTGGAAACCCTGAAAACCCGCATGGAGCGGATCGACAGCAGCTATCGCCCGGGCAAGCCGTTCGTCAAAGTGAAGTTCCATGACTTTACTCAGACCACACTGGAGCAGGCTGGGGCAGGGCGCGATCTGGGCAGTTATCAGTTGATGCTGACGCAGGCGTTCAATCGCGGCGGGAAACCGGTGCGGTTGTTGGGGGTGGGGGTCAGGCTGGAGGATTTGCGCGGTGGGTTTGAGCAGATGGAGCTGTTTGAGCGTTGAATCGTTAAAGCAAAAGATCGTCCGAACGCGGCCCGAGCCTGCGGCAGCTCCTACAGGGGAATGCATTCCAAAGTAGGAGCTGCCGCAGGCTGCGATCTTTTAATAAAGCTTAATTCGGTCCTGGATCCGCGACCAGGCGCCCCGCATCCTTGGTCAGCGACTTGAGAAAATCCGCCTGCAACTCAGGATCGTTACGCGTCAGTTCAATGAGGCTTTGTTCCAGCTCGCTGGCCTCTTCCTCCAGACCCAGTTCCGACAGACGCTTGACCCGGTGGACCCACTGGCTCACTTCGTCGTCTTCCAGGTCGTCGTAAATCAACCCGTGCGCTTCGAGCAACTTGCTGCGCAAATGGCTGCTGATCGCCAGGGATGAGTCGCTGTGCACGTCATCCTTGCCGTCTTCGACGCTGATCTGCAGCTTGCCGATATGATTCAGGTCATTTTCGGCGAACGGACTGTCCAGCAGGTTCAGGCGCAGCACGCCGTTGCGGTCAGTGGTCATGTCGAAGGTCTGCTTGCCGGCCTTGACCTGCACCGGGCGCTCGCTCCACGGCAGGCTCGAATACTCCATGCGTTTGTCGCGCTGGACTTCATCGATACCGGCCAGGTTCTGTTGCGCACGGCCGTGAGACTGCACGTTCATGAACGGGTTGACCCCGGCAATGCCGTAGTTCAGCCAGTCCTTGGTCACGCTGTCCGGCAGATTGCCCAGGGCGAACACGTTGACCACATTGGCGCCGATACCGGCGACCACGGCCACTGCGCCCAGCGGGATCTCGTAGATTTCGCGCCAGGGCTGGTAGGGCGTGTAGCGGTCGTAACGACGGGTGACTTCGAACTCGGTGACCTCGAAGGTCTTCTGTTCGTTGATCTTCACGCGACGCTGCGGCAGCTCGAGCTCCTTGGGCTCACCGACATCGATCTGCAGGCTGTGATCGAGCAATTTGCGCTCGACCCGCTCTTCGTGCTCGCTGCGCTGTGACATCTGATTGGCACAGCCGCTGACCAGCAGGGCGCCGCACAAGGCGGCACCACCGAGGCCCAAGGTGTTTCGCTTGAACATGAGGTCTCTATCTGGATTCAGCGGCGGATACGGGCCTGAAGGAAGGACAGCACATCGGCGACCGGCAGCGCTTGCGCTTCGGCCTCGGTGCGGCTCTTGTATTCCAGGTTGCCTTCGGCGAGACCGCGGTCACTGACCACGATCCGGTGAGGAATGCCGATCAGCTCCATGTCCGCGAACTTGATGCCCGGGCTGGTTTTCTTGTCGCGATCGTCCAGCAGCACTTCGAAACCGGCCGCCGTCAGTTCTGCGTACAGCTTGTCAGTGGCTTCGCGCACCTGCTCGGTTTCATAACGCAGCGGTACCAGAGCGATCTGGAACGGTGCCAGGGTGTCGCTCCAGATGATGCCTTTTTCGTCGTTGTTCTGCTCGATGGCGGCAGCGACCACGCGGGATACGCCGATACCGTAGCAACCCATTTCCAGGGTGACCGGCTTGCCGTTCTCGCCCAGTACTTCGCACTTCATCGCCTTGCTGTACTTGTTGCCCAGCTGGAAGATGTGCCCGACTTCGATGCCGCGCTTGATTTCCAGGGTGCCTTTGCCGTCCGGGCTTGGGTCACCGGCCACGACGTTACGCAGGTCAGCCACGGTTGGAACCGGCAGATCGCGCTCCCAGTTCACGCCGAAGTAGTGCTTGTCGTCGATGTTCGCACCGATGCCGAAGTCGCTCATCAGTTCGACCGAGCGGTCGATGATGATCGGCAGCGGCAGGTTCAGCGGGCCGAGCGAACCGGCGCCGGCGCCAATGGCGTCACGCAGTTCGGCATCGGAAGCCATGACCAGCGGGCTGGCCACGCCTGGCTGATTGGCAGCCTTGATTTCGTTGAGCTCATGGTCGCCACGGATGATCAGGGCAATCAGCTTGCCTGGCTCTTCGGCGTGGACGATCAGGGTCTTGATGGTCTTTTCAATCGGCAGATTGAATTTTTCCACCAGCGCGGCAATGGTCTTGGTGTCTGGAGTGTCGACCAGGCGCAGCTCTTCGGCCGGCGCTGGACGCGAGGTTTCGCGTGGCACGGCTTCGGCTTTCTCGATGTTCGCCGCGTAGTCGGAGCCGTTGCTGAAGACGATGTCGTCTTCGCCGGATTCGGCCAGCACGTGGAATTCGTGGGAGCCGGCGCCACCGATCGAACCGTTGTCGGCTTCAACCGGACGGAATTTCAGGCCCAGACGGGTGAACACGTTGCAGTACGCCTGATGCATGCGGTCGTAGGTGACCTGCAGCGAAGCCTGATCGGCATGGAACGAGTAGGCGTCCTTCATGATGAATTCGCGGCCGCGCATCAAACCGAAGCGTGGGCGGATTTCGTCACGGAATTTGGTCTGGATCTGGTACAGGTTGATCGGCAGCTGTTTGTAGCTGCTCAACTCATTGCGCATCAGATCGGTGATCACTTCTTCGTGGGTCGGGCCCGCGCAGAAGTCGCGACCGTGGCGGTCTTTGATGCGCAGCAACTCAGGGCCGTATTCTTCCCAGCGTCCCGATTCCTGCCACAGCTCGGCCGGTTGGGTGCTCGGCATCAACACTTCAAGAGAGCCGGCAGCGTTCATCTCTTCGCGAACGATGGCTTCAACCTTGCGCATCACCCGCAAGCCCATCGGCAGCCAGGTGTACAGGCCCGAAGCGAGTTTGCGGATCATGCCGGCGCGCAGCATCAGCTGGTGGCTGACGACGACCGCATCGGAAGGCGTTTCTTTCTGTGTGGCGAGCAAAAATTGACTGGTGCGCATGGTTGGCCGTTGTCGGTTGCTTTGACTGGAAATGACGGAGCAGTGTACCGGCGAGATTTGCCGACGTACAGGATTGCGCTCGGCGGTGAGGCGCTACGGCGGGAATCCTCCCGCCGTAGCTGAAATGTCCTACGACTCTTCGACGACGGAGGTTGGTGCAGGCTCTGGCGTTGGCGTCGGTCCCGCACGGCGATTTTCCTGGAACCAGTGCAGGGCGATCAGCAGCAGTGTCGGCACGCCGAGCAGTGCGGTGATCATGAAGAAGCTGTGGTAGCCGAACTTCTCGACCATCACCCCTGAATAGCCACCCATCAGGCGTGGCAGCAACAGCATGATCGAACTGAGCAGGGCGTACTGGGTGGCCGAGAACTTCAGGTTGGTCAGGCTCGACAGGTAGGCGACGAACGCCGAGGTCGCAAGCCCTGAACTGAAGTTGTCGAGGGAAATGGTGACCACCAGCATCTTCAGGTTCGGCCCCATATCGGCGAGCATCACGAACAGCAGATTGGTTGCCGCCGAAGCCGCGCCACCGATGAACAGGATCGGCAGGATGCCGAAGCGCACGATCAGCAGACCACCCATGCCGGCACCGACGAGGGTCATGATCAGGCCAAAGATCTTGCTGACGCTGGCGATCTGGTCCTTGGTGAAGCCCTGGTCGATGTAGAACACGTTGGCCATCACGCCCATCACCGTGTCGGACATCCGGTAGGTGGCGATCAACCCGAGCAACAACAATGCCTGCCAGCGGTAGCGCAGGATGAAATCGTTGACCGGCGTCAGCACCGGGGCCAGGCCGCGACGGCCCATGGTCGACAGGCACAGACCGGTGAGCAGGGTGTAGAGAATGGCGCGCAGGAAGGCGCGGTCTTCGAGCAGCAGGTCGAGCGGGCTCATGGTGCCGAACAACACGCTGGCGAAATCGGTGTTGTAGAGCTGGGTAAACATCGCCGGAACTGACACCAACAGCACGATCAGTACGAATACCGAGGCCAGTTGATGCACGAAGCTGTAGCGACCGGCCTGCAGTTGCGTGCGCAGTGGCACCGGCGGCTCGCGCATTAGCAGCGAAGTCAGCAGGGCAGGGACCATCAACACGCCGAACAGGGCGTAGGTGCCGGTCCAGGCCGAATGTTGATAGTTGAAGCCGGTGGAGCCGAAACCTTCGGCGAAGAACAGTGCGCCCGCCGTGGCCAACAGGGCGGCGACGCGATAGCCGGACATGTAGCTGGCGGCCAGCGCGGCCTGACGGCTGTCGTCGGCGATTTCCAGACGATAGGCGTCGACCGCAATGTCTTGGGTCGCGGAGGCAAAGGCGACGATGACGGCAATGGCGATCAGCCAGGACAGGTGTTTCTGTGGGTCACAGAAGCCCATGCCGATCAGGCCAAGTATCACCAGAGTCTGCGAGAGCACCAGCCACGAACGGCGGCGGCCCAGCTTGCCCAATAAAGGCAGGCGCCATTGGTCGAGCAGCGGTGACCAGACCCATTTGAAGGCGTAGGCCAGGCCGATCAGGCTGGCGTAGCCGATGGTTTCACGGGCAACGCCGGCCTCACGCAGCCAGACGGAAAGCGTCGAAAACACCAGCATGTACGGCAGGCCGGCAGCAAAACCGAGCAACAACAGCACGAGCGTCGAGGGACTGGCATAGGCGGCGAGCGCGGCGCGCCAGGTTTTACGGGGCATGGGCTGAAGTCTGCCTCAAGATTGCGAAAACAAAGCGCGCACTCTAACCGCTGTGCTCTACCGGACGCCAGCCATGGCGCTGAATATCCACACGATTGTTCAGGACGGTGACGCCTTCAGAGCGTAATCGTGCCCGTTGTTCGTCCCCCGAGGGGCTGCCCAGCGGCAGACTGATCCGACCGCCGGCACCCAGTACCCGGTGCCACGGCAGTTTGGTATCTCCGGGTAATTGGCTCAGGGTCCGACCGACCCAGCGGGCGGCACGCCCCAGCCCTGCGAGTTCAGCCAACTGACCATAGCTGACCACCTTGCCTTCAGGTACCTGGGCAAGGGTCGAATAAAGCGCCGTGCGTCGGATTTGCGCCTCGCTTTCATCGGGATGGTTCGGCTCTTTCACCTGCGCGATTCCTGAATATCAGTCGTGTGGATGGGCTTTAGCGTAATCGCTCGTTGGCCAGATGAGAAATGAACTCAATGGAAATCGCCCGGTCAGTCCTTGTCAGGGTCTTATTCCCACGGATAATGCCGACCTTTTTCGCAAACTTGAGCCCTCGATCCGCTTATGTTGTCCAGAACCTTGCTGTGCCTTGCTGTCTTCAGTGCCTCCACGCCGCTGCTTGCCGATACCGTCTGGTTGAAAAACGGTGACAAGTTGAGCGGCAAGATTTCCGTTTTCGATGGCGGCAAATTGCTGATCCAGACCCAGTATGCAGGTGCGGTCAGCATCGACTGGAAAGAGGTCAAGACCCTGCAAAGCGATCAGGAGCTGCTGGTCAAACAGGACGCCTACAACGGTGAAAAAGCCAAGTCGCTGACCGCTGCCGATGACGGCAAGGTCACCCTGGCCAATGGCGAAGCGCCGAAAACCGTCGAGCTGGCAAGCATCCAGCAGATTCTCAAGCCGAAACCGGTGGTCGAGGATCTGGTGTGGAAGGGTAACGTTGGCCTGGCGCTGGATTATCAGCGTGCGGAAAAGGATACCGACGACTACGACATCGACTTCAAGACCACCGCGCGCCATGGCCGCTGGAGGCACACCGCCGAGGGCGAATACAACCGCGAAGTGCAGGACGAGCAGGTCACCACCAATAACTGGCGCGCCGAATACGCACTCGACCGTTTCCTGACTGACAAGTGGTTCTGGCAGGGTCGCCTGAACTACAAGCGTGACTACGTTGAAGAGCTGTCGCGTCAGCGTGTGGTCGGCACCGGTCCGGGTTACCAGTTCTGGGATGACGAACTGGGCGCGTTCTCGCTCGGCTCGCTGCTCAACCGCACCGATTACGAGTACAGCGATGGCGGCAAGGACAACTTCTACTCGGTCGCCATGAAGTGGGATTACAACCGTTACCTGATTGGCAAAAAAGTCGAGTTCTTCACCAATGGCGAACTGGGCAAGCCGCTGTCTGACGTAGCCAACTACGCGCTGGATGCCGAGATGGGCTTGCGCTACAAGGTCACCGACTGGGCCTCGCTCAACCTCAAGGCCGAACGCGACATCATCAGTGGTACCAAGGACGCAGATTTGAACAAGACCCGCTATACCGCAGGGTTTGGCGTGGCCTGGTAAGGCGCAAACAAAAGATCGCAGTCTGCGGCAGCTCCCACAGGGGGACTGTCGCGGGCTGCGATCTTTTTTTGCGCATGGAAAAACACGCGCCCACAAAAAAGCCCCGCTTTTGAGGGCGGGGCTCTTTTCTAAAGAAGCTACAAGTTAGATAACTTGTACTTCTTCAGCTTGCATGCCTTTCTGACCGCGGGTAGCGATGAAAGAAACCTGTTGGCCTTCTTTCAGGCTTTTGAAGCCGTCGGACTGGATAGCTTTGAAGTGAACGAACAGGTCGTCACCGGATTGTGGAGTGATGAAGCCGAAGCCTTTTTCATCGTTGAACCACTTAACGGTACCGGTTTGGCGATTAGACATGGTGTAACTCCTTGAACAAAGATAACTGCGACTCAGGAAGAACCCTGGCCGAGACTGAGTGCAAAGAGCAGGAAAAATTCTTGTAGATGGTTGGATCGAAATTCAACATATCGTGTAGAGATTCTCAGTGACACAAGCAACACAGTGGCGCCACCTTAACCCTTTTTCCGGAACGTGCCAATGTTTCTTGCGAAGGTTTCTCTGTTTTAGGGATCGACGGTGTGACGGTTCGTCGCCAGGGCCTGTATTTCCAGGGTGTTCGGCGAGAATTGCAGCGCGGACTTTGAACCCGGCGGCGCGCCCGGTAAGATGCCGGACAGATTTTTTCCACCTCGCTATTCAGGACACCCGCCATGAGCATCAAATCGGACAAGTGGATTCGCCGCATGGCGCAGGAACACGGCATGATCGAGCCCTTCGTCGAGCGCCAGGTGCGCGGCAGCGACGACAGCCGTGTGATTTCCTACGGTGTGTCGAGCTACGGCTACGATGTGCGCTGCACCAACCATTTCAAGGTGTTCACCAACATCAATTCGGCGATCGTCGATCCGAAGAACTTCGATGCCGGCAGCTTCGTCGACATTCACAGCGATGTCTGCATCATTCCGCCGAACTCCTTCGCCCTCGCCAGCACCGTCGAATACTTCCGCATTCCGCGCAACGTATTGACCATCTGCCTGGGTAAAAGCACCTACGCGCGCTGCGGCATCATCGTTAACGTCACCCCGCTCGAGCCTGAGTGGGAAGGCCACGTGACGCTGGAGTTCTCCAACACCACCAACCTGCCGGCGAAAATCTACGCCAACGAGGGCGTGGCGCAGATGCTGTTCCTCGAATCCGACGAGCAATGCGAAGTTTCGTATAAGGATCGCGGCGGCAAATATCAGGGCCAGCGTGGCGTGACCCTGCCGCGTACCTGATCCATCCGGCAGTTCGCGGGAATTCTTTGGCGGGCAGACACTCTATGGGGTGTACTGCCCGTTTTTGCTTCTGCCAAAGCGGGCCTTCGCCGAGGAGGGTTCCATGAAGATCGATCCGCATATCACCGCCGAACTGGCAAGGCTTGAGCCCAATCAGGTTGGCGTTTTGGCCTGGTCCTTGTTGGCCCACCCGCTGAACATGGCCGGCGGGATTCCCGGTCAGCCTGATCCCGACACCCCCAACGAACAACCGACCGAACCGGGCGAGCCAACGCTGCCGGACGAGCCACCACCCGCGCCAGTGGCCTGAGCCGCTACCCCATGAATGGCCAGTCAGCTGAGGTTTGCCAAAGACCTCAGCTGACTGGCCATATTTCCTCGTCGCCGATGACGAAAATCCTGCAGGCGTGGTCTTTCTCCACCGGATAGCCGCCGGTAAACGCGCCAAACGCCGGCAACAGGCTCAAACGTTCGCCCAGCCGGAAACACGCCAGGCGCAGACTCTGCCGCCCCTTGCCGTTAAGCCGATAGACCGGGTGCACGTGCCCGGCCAGCACATGCCGTTCGGGGTGCGGGTCGGGTTCGTGTTGCAGGGCAAACGGCCCGAGCAGCATCGGCTCAGGCACTACCCTGATATGCAACGACAGGGGCGGGTCCCCGGCGCGTTTGTCGTGGTTGCCGCGAATCAGGGTCATCGGCAGATCGGCGTGACGTGCGCGCCATTCGGCCAAGGCATTCAGTGTGCCCGTCGCATGCGAACCGGGGCCGTGCAGAAAGTCACCGAGGAAAATCAGCTGCCGACAGGGCAGTTTCGCCAGCAAGCGGTCGAGCACTTCGATATTCGCCGTAGTGGTGCCTTGTGGCACCGGTTGGCCGAGGCTGCGATAGGCCGCAGCCTTGCCGAAATGCACATCGGCGATCAACAGCGCTTGCTGCGCCGGCCAGTACAGGGCCTTTTCCGGCAGCAGCCAAAGTTCTTCGCCGGCCAGCCGTACCGGATAGGCTGCACTCATGAGGCTTGACCCTTGTCGGCGGATTTCTCCAGATCGCCGACCATGCGTCGGATGCGGTCGGCGAGTTTTTCCGAACTCATGCTTTCGCGCATGCGCTCTACCAGCAGCGGAAAGCCCAGCGGTGTAGGACGTTTGATCAGGCGCATGTCCAGTTTCATCCGGTTGATCCGCTCCAAAGTCTGTTCCAGACGACGAATATCCAGTTCTTCGCGCAGGACTTCTTCCCCGGCCTGGGCCAGCAGCAGGTTGTCGGCGTCGTACTGCTTGAACACTTCGAAGAATAATCCGCTGGAGGCCTGCACCTGGCGGGTACTTTTCGGCGCGCCGGGATAACCGGCGAACACCAGCCCGGCGATCCGCGCGATTTCGCGAAAGCGCCGCAACGCCAACTCCCCGGCATTGAGGCTGGCCAGCACGTCGCGCAGCAGATGCTCGGGACTGAGCAGCGCCGCATCGAGTTGCTCGAACCAATCCACCGGCGTGGCGCTAAGCAACTCCAGGCCGTAATCATTCACCGCAATCGAGAACGTCAGCGGTTGACGCTGACTGACGCGCCACGCCAGCAGGCTGGCGAGCCCCAGATGCACCTGGCGCCCCGCAAACGGGTAGAGGAAAAGGTGCCAGCCCTCGCGGGATTTCAGTACCTCTGCCAACAGACTGTCAGAGGTGGGCAGACCCGACCAGCGTGCCTGGGTTTGCAGCAATGGTTGCAGCGCCTGCATTTCCGGGCCGACGAACTCCCCGCGCGCTGCCGCCGTGAAGCGGCTGACCACGGCGGCGGCCAGTTCGTTGGAAAGCGGCATACGCCCGCCATTCCAGCGCGGCACGGCGGCTTTTTTCGCGGTGCTGCGTTTGACGTACGCGGTCATGTTCTCCACCCGCACCAACTCCAGCAGGCGCCCGGCAAAGAGAAAGCCATCGCCCGGTTTCAGCCGCGCGATAAAACCTTCCTCGACGCTGCCCAACTGCTTGCCACCGCCACCCTTGCTCCAGAATTTCAGATTGATGCTCGCGTCGCTGACAATGGTGCCGATGCTCATGCGATGACGGCGTGCCAGCCGCGCATCGGGCACACGCCAGACGCCGTGTGCATCCGGTTCGACCCGGCGGTAATCCGGATAGGCCGTCAGCGACATCCCGCCATGACGTACGAAAGCCAGCGCCCAGGCCCAATCTGCCAGTGTCAGGTCACGATAAGCCCAGGCACCACGCACTTCTTCGTACAGCTCCTCGGGAATAAAGCCACCGCCCAGCGCCATGCTGACCAGATGCTGCACCAGCACATCCAGCGGTTTGTGCGGCGACAGACGCGGTTCGATGAGTCGTTGCGCCACGGCGTCGCCTGCAGCGGCGGCTTCGATCAGTTCCAGGCTGTGGGTCGGCACCAGCGTCACTCGCGAGGTGCGCCCAGGCGCGTGACCGGAGCGTCCGGCGCGTTGCATCAGCCGCGCCACGCCTTTCGCCGAGCCGATTTGCAGCACCCGCTCCACCGGTAAAAAGTCCACGCCCAGATCCAGGCTCGAGGTGCAGACCACGGCTTTCAACTGCCCGTCCTTCAACGCTTGCTCGACCCAGTCGCGGGTCTCGCGGGACAGCGAACTGTGGTGCAACGCGATCAGCCCGGCCCAGTCCGGCCGCGCTTCGAGCAATGCCTGATACCAGATTTCCGATTGTGCGCGGGTATTGGTGAACACCAGGCTGCTGGCGCAGACGTCCAGTTCGGCAACGACCTGCGGCAGCATCTTCAGACCGATGTGCCCGGCCCACGGAAATCGCTCGATGGCCGGTGGGATCAAGGTGTCGACCTTGAGTGATTTTTCGCTCTGGCCCTGCACGCTGATGCCGCCACCCTGTGGGATCAGCACCTGTTCGGCGTGGGCTTGATTGCCGAGGGTGGCGGACACACCCCAGACGATCAGCTCGGGTTGCCAATGGCGCAGGCGGGCGAGGGCCAGTTGCAGCTGTACGCCGCGTTTGTTGCCGAGCAGTTCGTGCCATTCATCGACGACGATCATGCGCAGGCTCGACAGCGCGGTTTTCGCATCGGCACGGGCCAGCAGCAGGGTCAGGCTTTCCGGGGTGGTGATCAGCGTGGTCGGCAGGCGCCGGCCCTGACGCGCACGTTCGGCGCTGCTGGTGTCGCCGGTACGCAGGCCGATGCTCCATGGAATCTGTAAATCAGTGACCGGCGCTTGCAAGGCGCGCGCGGTGTCGGCGGCGAGGGCGCGCATCGGCGTGATCCACAGCACGGTCAGCGGTTCGCTCTGGGGTTTGCGTTTGCTGGTCGTTGCACTTGGCGGCACAACGCGGGCGAAGCGATTGAGCGCGGCGAACCACACTGCATAGGTTTTACCGGCGCCGGTGCTGGCGTGGAGCAACCCCGACTGACCTTGTTTGACGGCGGCCCACACCTGCTTTTGAAAGGCGAACGGCTTCCAGTTGCGTGCGCTGAACCAGGTTTTTGCGAGGTCGGGGAGTTTCGCCATGCCGGCTGCGCGCTCTGAAGGTGTTCCTTCAGTGACCGCGCCGGCATGCGAAAGGTTTAATCACACCGCAATCCCCCAATGTAGGAGCTGCCGCAGGCTGCGATCTTTTGATGTTGCCTTTCAAGATCAAAAGATCGCAGCCTGCGGCAGCTCCTACATTGGGGATTCGGGTTACTTGAGGTTCCCGCTGAGGAACTGCTTCAGCCGTTCGCTTCGCGGATTGCCCAGCACGTCTTCCGGCGCGCCTTCTTCTTCCACCAGGCCTTGATGGAGGAACAACACCTGGCTGGAGACTTTGCGGGCAAAGCTCATTTCATGGGTCACCATGATCATCGTCCGGCCTTCTTCAGCCAGACCCTGAATCACCCGCAGCACCTCACCCACCAGCTCCGGGTCGAGCGCCGAGGTCGGTTCGTCGAACAGCATCACTTCCGGCTCCATCGCCAGCGCCCGGGCAATCGCTACCCGCTGTTGCTGGCCGCCGGAGAGAAATGCCGGGTACTGATCGGCCACCCGCGCCGGCAGGCCAACCTTGTCCAGGTAACGGCGGGCGCGGTCTTCGGCTTCCTGCTTGCTGCAACCCAGCACCCGGCGCGGGGCCATGGTGATGTTTTCCAGCACGGTCATGTGGCTCCACAGATTGAAGTGCTGAAAGACCATCGCCAGTCGCGTGCGCAGGCGTTGCAGTTCATTCGGGTCGGCGACGTGCATGCCATGGCGGTCGGTGACCATGCGGATCGCCTGGCCATCAAGGCTCATGGCGCCATCGTTGGGTTGTTCGAGGAAGTTGATGCAGCGCAAAAAGGTGCTCTTACCCGAGCCGCTGGCGCCGATCAGGCTGATCACGTCGCCGGTCTTGGCCTTGAGCGAAACGCCTTTGAGTACCTGATGGTCGCCATAGCTTTTGTGCAGACCTTCAACAGTCAATTTGTACATGGGACAGACATCCTCAAGGCGAAAGTAGGTAGCCGCTGCGATAGGCTTCGGCGCCCGCCACGTGGGCGATTACCATGCCGGCAGTGGCCATGCGCCGCAGCGAGCGGGCGTACAGCAGGCCGGCGGCAGTGCAATGAATGGGGGTGACCCGGTCGTGGATCGGATCGATGATTTCGGCAATCTGTTGTCCGGCTTGCAGGTATTGCCCGGCCGTGGCGGTGTACACCAGCAAGCCGCCTACCGGCGTGGTCACCGGTTCGACACCGGCCAGCGGCGTGGCCGGGAAGGGCAGGGGCGGCTGCGGCTTGGTCTCGCCGACGATCGCATCGAACTGGATCAGGTAATCGATCAAGGCCTGGCAGTCACGGCTGGCCATTGGGTGATTGACGTCACCCTGGCCGCGCAACTCCACGGTCACCGAAAAACTGCCCAGCGGAATCTCGAAGTGTTCGCCGAAGCGTTCCTGCAGTTGCCACCACAGCAGGGTGAAGCATTCGTCGAACGATTGGCCGCCTGAGTCGGTCGCCAGCAGACTGGCCTGGGCTTCGATGTAACGCGCCAGCGGCTCGACCTGCGGCCACGCCTCGGGGGTGGTGTAGAGGTGAACCACGGATTCGAAATCGCAATGCAGGTCCAGCACCATGTCGGCGTCGCACGCCAGCCGTTGCAGGGTCAGGCGCTGGGATTGCAGCTGCGTGCCGGGCGTTTGAAGGGCGAGCGCGTTGCGCAGGCTGGCGCGGATCAGCTCAAGGTTGCGCTGCGGGTCGTCGCTCAGCTTGCCCTCGATGTCGTTGCCGATTTCTTCGCTGAGGTCGACGAACCAGCGATTGAAATTCTGCCCGCTCTCCATCTCGTAGCGGCCCAGCGGCACGTCCATCAGCACTTGTTCGAGGCCGACCGGGTTGGCCACCGGCACCAGCACAATCTGGCTGCGCAGGCGCCCGGCGGCTTCCAGCTCCGCCAGTCGCTGCTTGAGGTGCCAGGCGACGAGCATGCCGGGCATTTCGTCGGCATGCAGCGAGGACTGGATGTAGATCTTGCCTTGGGCCTGCTCCGGGCCGAAGTGGAAACTGTGGATCTGTCGAGCGGTCCCCGGCACCGGGGCCAACAGGTCATGGATCTGGTGTCGCATTACAGGTTTTCCTAGTGGGTCGGCCCGAGGAAGGCCAGCCATCGGCGTTCGGCAAGGCGGAACAGGCCGACCAGCGCAAAGGTAATGGTCAGGTAGATCAGCGCGGCGATGCCGAACGACTGAAAGGTCAGGTAGGTCGCCGAGTTGGCGTCCCGCGCAACTTTCAGGATGTCGGGGATGGTCGCGGTGAAGGCCACGGTGGTCGAGTGCAGCATCAGGATCACTTCGTTGCTGTAATACGGCAACGACCGGCGCAGCGCCGAAGGCATGATCACGTAGGCGTACAGCTTCCAGCCGGTCAGCCCGTAGGCCTTGGCCGCTTCGACTTCACCGTGATTCATGCTGCGGATCGCCCCGGCGAAAATCTCCGTGGTGTAGGCGCAGGTGTTCAGGGCGAACGCGAGGATCGTGCAGTTCATCGCATCGCGAAAGAAACTGTCGAGCAACGGCTGCGCACGCACGGCGGCCAGGCTGTAGATGCCGGTGTAGCAGATCAGCAACTGGATGTAGAGCGGCGTGCCACGGAACAGGTAGGTGTAGAACTGCACCGGCCAGCGCACATAGAAATGCGGTGAGACCCGGGCAATCGACAGCGGGATCGACACCAGAAAACCGATGAAGATCGAGGCGCTGAGCAGCCACATGGTCATCGCCAGACCGGTGATGTTGTTGCCGTCGGTATAAAGGAAGGGTTTCCAGTATTCCTGCAGGAGTTCGATCATCGTACGGCCTCCCGGGCACCGGCGGCGTAACGACGCTCGAGCCAGCGCAGGATGACGTTGGATGCACTGGTGATCAGCAGATAGATCAAGGCGGCGAGTACCAGGAAGTAGAACAGTTGATAGGTGCTTTTACCGGCGTCCTGCGCGGCTTTGACCAGATCCGCCAGACCGATGATCGACACCAGCGCGGTGGCCTTGAGCATCACCATCCAGTTGTTGCCGATGCCTGGCAGGGCGAAGCGCATCATTTGCGGGAACACCACGAAGCGAAAGCGCTGGCCACGTTTGAGGCCGTAGGCGGTGGCCGCTTCGACCTGACCGCGCGGTACGGCGAGGATCGCCCCACGGAAGGTTTCGGTGAAATACGCGCCATAGATGAAGCCCAGGGTGATCACCCCGGCGGTGAAGGAGTCGATTTCGATGTAGTCCCACTCCATGACATCGGTCAGGGCGGTCAGCCAGGTTTGCAGGCTGTAGAAGATCAACAGCATCAGCACCAGATCCGGCACCCCGCGAATCAGCGTGGTGTAGAGCTGGGCAGGCAGGCGCAGCAGTTTGGATTTCGACAGTTTGGCACTGGCGCCCAAGAGGCCGAGCAACACGGCCACCAGCAGCGACAACGCCGACAATTTGATGGTCATCCAGGTGCCTTCCAACAGCAACGGACCGAAGCCCTTGAGGCTGAAGGCGGAGAGCCCCAGATTTTGTAAGAGGTTTTCGAACATAAATCAGCAACCTGAGCGGATGGAAAAGGCGCCCATCGACTGATGGGCGCCAGGGCATTATTTACCGCTGTACAGATTCAGATCGCCAAAGTGTTTCTTTTGAATCTCGGCGTATTTGCCGTCATCGTGTAACGCTTTGATACCTTTATCTAAAAGCGCCTTCAGCTCTTTGTTACCTTTCTTAATACCGACAGCGGTTTTGGCTGGCAGCAATTCGCTGTCGACCGGCTTGCTGACTTCGTAGTTGGCGCCATCCGGCGACTTCAAAAAGCCCAGTTCGGCTTGCAGCATGTCCTGGATCGAGGCGTCGAGACGGCCGTTTTTCAGGTCGGCGTAGACCTGATCCTGGTTGGCGTACGCCTGGATTTTCACCCCGGCCTTCTCCAGCACAGCCTTGGCGTAGGCTTCCTGAATGGTGCCTTGCTCGTAACCGACCGATTTGCCCTTGAGGGAGGCGACGTCATCGCTCAGGCCGGAACCCTTCTTGAACACGTAGGATGTCGGGCCGGAGAACAGTTCGCTGGAGAAGTCGATCGCCTTTTCACGGGCCGGGGTCACGGTCATCGACGAGATCACACCGTCGAATTTGTTGGCGTTGAGGCCCGGAATCATGCCGTCGAAGTCGCTTTCAACCCATTTGCACTTGACCTTCAGCTCGGCGCAGATCGCGTTGCCCAGGTCGATGTCGAAGCCCACCAGGCTGCCGTCAGCCGCTTTCGACTCGAACGGTGCGTAGGAAGGATCAACGCCAAAACGCAGCTCTTTGTATTCCTTGGCCAGCGCGGAGCCGGCAGCCATGCACAACGCCAGTGCAGAAAGGGTCAGCAATGCTTTTTTCATTATTCAATCCCTAAGAACCAATATGAGCGCTTGTGGCGCAGAATTATTGTTACTGCAACGCGTACGACCTATAGAAAGTAGCAATTTCCGAACCAGAGTCCCGAACAAGTGTTTTAAAAGGTTGGGGGAGGGGGGAGGGAGAGGGATTGGTGCACGGGAATGGGCGTTCATTAGCGACTGCACCAACTTGGGTCGATGCATGCATTTTTAAGTAATGTGACGAGCTATTGTGGCGAGGGAGCTTGCTCCCGCTGGAGGGCGAAGCACTCCCCAGGATTTTCAGACAGACCGCATTTTTTGCGACTGCTGCGCAGCCGAGCGGGAGCAAGCTCCCTCGCCACAGGGACTTCATTCAGTTAAATGTTATCGCTGTCCCGGAAAACCCGGTCAGGCCAACAAATCCTGCAACGTCGCCAGACTATCGGCCTCATCCACCGTCTTGTCCTGCCGCCAGCGCAGCATCCTTGGAAAACGCACGGCAATCCCGCTCTTGTGCCGTCGCGACAGGGCGATACCTTCGAAACCCAGTTCGAACACCAGACTCGGTTTGACGCTGCTGACCGGGCCGAATTTTTCCACAGTGGTCTTGCGCACAATGCTGTCGACCTGGCGCATTTCCTCATCGGTCAGCCCCGAATAGGCCTTGGCGAACGGCACCAGCGCGCGTTGGCTGGACTCCGGCGGGCCGTCCCACACGGCGAAGGTGTAATCGCTGTACAGACTGGCGCGCCGACCATGTCCGCGCTGGGCATAGATCAACACTGCGTCGACGCTGAACGGATCGACCTTCCACTTCCACCACACGCCCATGTCCTTGGTTCGGCCCACGCCATACAGGGCGTCGCGGGCCTTGAGCATCATGCCCTCGACCCCCAGGCGCCGTGAGGCTTCACGCTGCCGGGCGAAATCGAACCAGTCGCTGCCGGTCAGAATTGGCGAGGCCAGTAACACCGGATTGTTACCGCGGGCGATCACTTGTTCCAGTTGCGCACGTCGTTCGGCCTGCGGACGGTTGCGCCAGTCTTCGCCCTGCCACTCCAGCAAATCGTAGGCGAGCACCACCACCGGCACTTCTTCGAGGATTTTCCTGTCGAGGGTCTTGCGCCCGATGCGTTGCTGCAGCAGGGCGAAGGGTTGCACCGCCGGTGGTTCTGTCGATTGCGGATCGAAGGCGTCTGCGGTGCTCGGATGGGTGCTTTTCCAGACCACGATTTCGCCGTCGATTACCGTGCCGTCCGGTAACGCGTGGACCAGTGTGTCGAACTCGGGGAAACGCTCGGTCACCAGTTCTTCACCCCGCGACCAGACCCACAGCCGACCCTCGCGCTTGACCACCTGCGCGCGGATGCCATCCCACTTCCATTCCACCTGCCAGTTGCTCGCCGGCCCCAGCAGCCCTTCAAATTCCTCGACCGGTTGCGACAAGGCATGCGCGAGGAAAAACGGGTAGGGCTGGCCGCCACGTTGCGCATGTTCGTCGGCGGACTCCGGCGCGATCAGTTTCAAATAGCTCGCGGCATTCGGCCGGTTCGACAGGTCGGTGTACCCCACCAGGCGCTGCGCCACGCGTTTGCTGTCGAGGCCGGCCATCGACGCCAGAGCGCGGGTGACCAGCAGTTTCGACACGCCGACGCGGAAACTGCCGGTGATCAGCTTGATGCACAGCATCAGGCTCGGCCGATCCAGTTGCGCCCATAGCGCGGGCAGGTGGCGGGCGAGGTACTCCGGGGTTTCACCGCGCAGCGGCAGCAGCTTGTCTTCGATCCATTCGGCAAGGCCGGCTTCGGAGCTGTGTGAATTTTCCGGCAGCACCAGGGAAATCGTTTCCGCCAAATCGCCGACGGATTGATAACTTTCCTCGAACAGCCACGGTTGCAGCCCCGAGACCTCGACGGCCAGTTCGCGCAGGATCCGCACTGGCACCAGTTGGCGTGGGCGCCCGCCGGACAGAAAGTACACCGCCCACGCCGCATCCTGCGGTGCAGCCTGGGCGAAATAGGCTTGCATGGCGGCCAGTTTGGCGTTGCTGGACGTGGTGGCGTCGAGTTCGGCATACAACTCGGCGAAGGCTTTCATGCTTGCACCTCGGCGATCACAGGTTCGGCGGCGATGTTTTCCTCTTCATCGTCGCCGTATTCGGTGTTGAACCCCTGCGCATCCAGACCCTTTTCCCGCAGATGCCGCACCAGCACGCCGATCGAACCGTGGGTGACCATCACGCGTTCGGCGCCGGTCTGTTCGATGGCCCAGAGCAGGCCGGGCCAGTCGGCGTGATCCGACAACACGAAACCGCGATCCACACCGCGCCGCCGGCGGGTGCCGCGCAAACGCATCCAGCCGCTGGCAAACGCATCGCTGAAATCACCGAAGCGGCGCATCCAGGTACTGCCGCCCGCCGAGGGCGGGGCGATCACCAACGCCTGGCGCATGATCGGGTCGGACTTCTTCACATCACCGGCGTAGATCGTCGGCGGCAGGTACACACCGGCCTCGCGGTAAACCCGATTCAGCGGCTCGACTGCACCGTGGCTGAGGATCGGGCCGAGGCTGGCGTCGATGCCGTGCAGAATCCGCTGAGCCTTGCCGAATGAATAACAGAACAGCACGCTGGCCTTGCCCGCCGCAATGTTCGCCTGCCACCACTGGTTGATCTCGTTGAACACCTGCGCCTGTGGCTGCCAGCGATAGATTGGCAGGCCGAAAGTCGATTCGGTGATGAAGGTGTGGCAGCGCACCGGTTCGAACGGCGCGCAGGTGCCATCAGGTTCGATCTTGTAATCGCCGGATGCGACCCAGACCTCACCGCCGTATTCCAGACGCACCTGGGCCGAACCGAGCACGTGCCCGGCAGGGTGGAAACTCAAGGTCACGCCGTGGTGGGTCAGTCGCTGGCCGTAGGCGAGGGTTTGCAGGTTGATGTCCTGACCCAGACGCGCACGCAAAATCCCTTCGCTGGCGCTGCTGGCAAGGTAATGCTGGTTGCCGCCACGGGCATGATCGCCGTGGGCATGAGTGATCACCGAGCGCTCGACCGGGCGCCACGGATCAATATAGAAATCCCCGGCAGGGCAATACAAACCTTCGGGGCGGGCGATAACAAGGTCCATGTCGTTACCAGAATGGAGGGCTTGTTAGCTATGAGGTTGGCGCGAGTCCGGAAGTTCTATCGATTTTAGAAAGCCCCCTCACCCCAGCCCTCTCCCGGAGGGAGAGGGAGCCGACCGAGGTGTCTGGCCAGCTACATCGACCTGAAAGTCCGCGTCGATTATGGATTCGGTGCGGCACGTTCAGGTCGGTGTATTGCGAAAGAACAACTCCGTCAGTCCCCTCTCCCTTGGGAGAGGGTTAGGGTGAGGGGCTTTTGATGTTTGCCTTACTTGCCCGGGGTCAGGGTCAAACGCGTCTTGCCATACACCCGGTCAAAGTTCTGCGGCTGCAGCGGCAAGCCGATGTACTGGCCCTTGAGCCAGGCGTCGATGCCGTTGAGGTAGTTCGGGCTGGCCGGGTTGCCGGACTGACCGGTGCCGTTCTGCCCCATCAGTGGCTCGCTCTGGCTGAAGTCGACGATAAAACGCATCGACGGTGCACGGGTGGTGTTGAAGTCCTGACCCCAGGCAAACGCCGCGGTATTCAGCGTGGTGTGATCGCCACCAGCCGCCAGTGGGCCGCGAACGGTCTGGCCATTGGCGTTTTTCCACGTGTAGCCATGCAGTTTGCCCCACTGCCAGGCCTTGCGATCGCCACCCAACTGACTGTCGCCGGCACTGATCGCCGCCGCCAGACTGCGCGCCAGAATCTGCGCTTTGTCTTCTTTCTGCGGCGTGCGGATGTCATCCCAGAACGGGCTGTCTTCGCGCCCGAGCAGGTGATCGGCCTGCGCTGCGTAGGACAAGTCGCCATTGGCGATAAAGGCTTTCCACGCTGGGCTCGACTCGGGGCCGAGCTCATCGAGGAAGATCTGCTTCATGCTTTCTTGCAGGAACAGTTCATAGATCGCCGCATCCGCCGAGGTCGGGCTGAGCTTGCCGTCAAACGCCATCAACCGCGTGAAGGCCTCGCGAGCCTTGCTGCGATCGGCTTCCGGCAGGGCGTCGATCGCCTGTTTCAGCGGCTGCTTCATGCCCGGCGCTTCAAACATCTTCTTCAGCTTGGCGGCAAACGTCGTGGTCTGGTCATACTGCATGGCGATTACGCTGCGACCGTCCTGTTTGCCGCTGCCGGCCAGTTCTGCCAGACGTTCGCCGCGCTCCGGCGCCGCCCACGAGTTGGACAACTGCATGCCGTAGCCGTGAGGAATGACCCGCTGGTTGGCGGTGCCGAGCCAACCCTGGGTCGGGTCCTGATCGTACGGATGCAACATCGGGTCGGCATAACCGTCCCAGTCGTAACGACCTTCCCAGCCCGGCGATGGCAGCAAACCTTCGCCTTCGCGACGGTTGGGGAAACGTCCGGTGACCTGCCAGCCGATGTTGCTGGCGTCGGCGAATACCATGTTCAGGGCGATGGCGCGGATCTCGCGGCTGGCGTCTGACGCGCGTTCAACGTTCTGCGCACGGGTCAGGTCAAAAAATGCGTCCAGCGATTTGTCATCGGTGAAGCTCGGGGTCTGCAGGGCCAAGCCGAAACCGTTGCCTTGCGCCGCAGCCTGGGCACTGTTGAGCAGCGCGCCGTGGCGGGTTTCATACACGGCTTCGCGAATCGGCCGCTGGCCTTTGACGAAATAGGTTTCGTTGCGCACGCCCAGCGGCTGCCATTTGCCGTTGACCTCGTAGGTCAGGCTGCTGCCCTGACGGCGGATTTTTTCCAGGAACAGGTCCTGATTGTCGCCGAGGACGCTGGTGGCGCTCCACGCGACTTTGCCGTTGAAACCACCGAGGACCATCGGCAAACCGGCAACGGTGACACCGGCAGCCTGATACTTCGGCGCGCGGATCTGCACGAAGGTCCACAGCGATGGCGCTGCCAGTGGGCCATGGGCATCGCTGGCGAGAATGCTTTTGCCGCTGCGGCTGCGTTGCGGGGCGATGGCCCAGTTGTTCGAGGTGCTGGCGCCCAGCAGATTCACCGCCGCCAGTTGCTGGCTGGCGTTGCTCAGTTCCGTCAGGCCGGGGATCTGCCCGTTGAGCTTGAGGCCTTGCAGCTTGTCGGCTTCGGCCAGTGGCAGGTTTTCATCCGGTGCGGACGGGGTCAGCCAGGCGAGTTTGTCGCTGGTCACGGTCTGCGCCAGCACCAGTGAGGAAATCTCTTCCGGCAGGTTGGCCGACTGGCTGAAGTTCAGCAGCGCGAACATCAGCGCCGAATCTTCCGGTTTCCAGTATTCCGGCTTGTAGCCGCTGCTGGCGAGATCGCCCGGCAGTTTATCGGCGTAGCGGAACAGGTAGGCGTTGACGCCCCGCGCATAGACTTCGAAGAAGCGCTTGAGGCGTGGCGAGGAGGCCTTGTACAGCTCGTCGGCGCTCTTCTTCAGGTTGACCGCGCGCATGTAGCGGTCGGCGTCGAGCATCGAAGCACCGGACATTTCCGCCAGTCGGCCCTGGGCCAGCAGGCGCAGGGTGACCATCTGGTTGATGCGGTCGCTGGCATGCACGTAACCGAGGGTGAACAGCGCGTCGTGGAAGCTGTTGCTTTCGATCAACGGCATGCCCATGGCATTGCGTCGCACCGAAACATTCTGCGCCAGGCCCTTGAGCGGTTGCACGCCGGAGGTGGGCGGGAGGGTGTCCTGCGCGTTCCAGGTCTGGCAACCGGACAGGCTCAAGACACCGGTTACTGCTGCGGCAACGCCGAACCGGGGAAGAAAATGTGTGAGGGCTGGCGAGGCCATGGCAAAGCTCCTGCGGGGGTGTAGAGGCTGGGGGCGCAATAAAGCCGCTACGTTAGTGAGCAGGCGGTGGCCGCGCAAGCGGGGCGAGTGGTTATTTCTGTATTTGTCTGACCAACAGTAAATCTGCAGAGATAACAGTGTTTTTGTGGCGAGGGAGCTTGCTCCCGCTCGGCTGCGCAGCAGTCGTTATCCAGACTGCGCATTTTTCTGATAGATCGCGGCGACCACTTTGGGAGCGCTTCGCACTCCAGCGGGAGCAAGCTCCCTCGCCACAACAACGATCCATCCAGATATCAGGATTTCGGCGGGGTGATCTTCTGCACCAAGACATACGCGTTCACCGTCGCCGGGCGATCCTTGATCGGGTTGAATCAGAGCTTGCTCACCCCGTGGCGGTGATGCTGAAGTGTGGGAAATTCACTGACCCTGCATGAGAAAAAACGCCATGGAGCTCAAGGCCGACGCCGCACTGATCATCATCGACCAGCAACAAGGCATTCTCGAGCCGCGCCTGGGGCGGCGGAATAATCTACAGGCCGAAGAGCGCATGCTCGATTTACTGAGGGCGTGGCGCAGTAGCGCGCGGCCGGTGATTCACGTGCAGCATCTGTCGCGCGAACCGGGTTCGGTGTTCTGGCCCGGGCAGTCTGGGGTGGAGTTTCAGCAACGGTTTTTGCCGCAGGAGGGCGAATGGCTGATCCAGAAACAGGTGCCGGATGCATTTTGTGCCACGGGGCTGGAATTGCAGTTGCGTGAGGCCGGGATCGGGCAATTGATCATCGTCGGCGTGGCGACCAACAACTCGGTGGAGTCCACGGCGCGCACGGCGGGCAATCTGGGGTTTGAGGCGTGGGTGTCGGAGGATGCGTGTTTTACCTTCGACAAGGCCGATTACTTCGGCACACCGCGTTCAGCCGAAGAGGTGCACGGGATGTCGCTGGGGAATTTGCACGGGGAGTATGCGACGGTGGTCAGTGCTGCGCAGATTCTGGCAGTCGCCTGAGGAACCTGTGGGAGCTGGCTTGCCAGCGATAGCGGAGCGTCAGGCTACATCAATGCTGGATGTACCGGCCTCATCGCTGGCAAGCCAGCTCCCACAGTGATTGCATTCCAGTTGGAGGAATACGCTCGAATGTAGGAGTGAGCCTGCTCGCGATGGCGATGGTTCAGGCGAAGAAGGTCTTCACCGGAAACATCAAGCGCCGTGGCACTTCTTGAATTTCTTGCCGTTGCCGCATGGGCAAGGGTCGTTGCGGCCGACGTCTTTCAGGGCGTTGCGCACCGGTTCCTGGTGGGCGTGGCCGCAGTTCGGGCCGTGGACATGGCCATGGTCGTGATCGTGATGATGGTCATGATCGTGGTTGCAGTCAGGGCCATGGACATGAGGTTGCTGAGTCATCGTTTGTGCTCCGGAATTAAATCGGCGGGGATTATCACGCCATTGCGCTCCAGGTGCACGTAGTGGGCGATGAATAAACCGGTTTCCATTTCGCCCTGCAACCGATAAGGAATCTGCTGATTGGGACTTTTCAGCATTTTCACCACGTCTTTTACCCGAGGCCACAGGTTGGTGCGGATCGGTATCCGGTAGAACCCGCTGCTTTTCGGCCCCACAGTGATCCAGTGTTCATGCTCGCCTTCGGCCAGCAGCATATCGGCCAGATGAATGCGATATTCCATGCCGCGCACGGTCAGATCGCTGTCGTTGGGGTTGTCGATACGAAAGTGCAGGATGAATTTCTGTTCGAGCAATTTGGCCCGCACCACCTCGACTTTCACCAGGTGCACGGCGGGGTCGATGCTGTCGTCGCTGAACCATGAGGCGCAACCGCCGAGGTTCAGGATCAGCATCAATGTGAAGAACTGAAATGTGCGCCAACGACCGAGCATGGTTGAACTCCCTTTGCAGCCAGTCTAGACGCTAAAAAGATCGCAGCCTGCGGCAACTCCTACAGGAGTTGCGTTTCCTGTAGGCGCTGCCGCAGGCTGCGATCTTTTGATCCTAAGCGCCGAAATACCCCGCACAGCACTTCTTGAACTTCTGCCCGCTGGCGCACGGACACGCATCGTTGCGCCCCAGCTTCAACTGCACGGTCGGGTCGATGAAGTACCAGCGACCGCTGTTCTGCACGAACGATGAGCGCTCGCGGTGGCTGTGTTCGCCCTGGCTGTCATGCCAGCGTGCGGTGAAGGTGACGAACGCATGCTCAGGCTGGCCGCCGAACACTTCCGAGCTTTCGACCGCCAGGCCGAGCCAGGTGCTCTGCGCGCTCCAGGCACTGATCGCCTGGCGATCCAGACCGGCCTGCTGGGCGGGCAGGGTGGTGGCCACCAGATAATCGATCAGCCCCAGCACGTAGGCGCTGTAGCGTGAACGCATCAGAGCTTCGGCGCACGGCGCCGGGTGGCCTTCGTGATAGTGACCGCAGCAGGCCTCCAGCAGGTTGCCGCTGCCGCACGGGCAAATGGCTGTACTCATTGCATTACCACCAGTATTTCCCGAAGTTTTCCGGATTGGCCCAGAACCGCGAGTTGAGCCAGTCGGGGACTTGTTTGTAGTCAAGCAGATCGTAGGTGAACAGGGTCAGTACCTGCTCGTCTCGCTGAAAACGTTCGCTGGCTTGCAGCGCCAGTGAATAGAAATCGGTTTCCTGCCAGCCGCTGGCCGGCAGATCCGCCAGCACGGCGATGCGGCTGGCGTTGAGGTTGCGGATCCCGCCCAGCAGGTTCAGGCCGTCGCGCTTGGGCAGGTGCTCCAGGCAATCGACCACCAGCGCCAGGTCAAAGCGCCGCGCCGCGAGTTCAGCGGGCAACGCACCGGGTTCGGCGTGGGCGACGCAGCAGTCCGGGTGCGCCTGCTTGAACGCGGCCAGCGCCGGAAATTCGCTGGCGCCGATCAGCAGCAGACGCGCCGGGGCATAGCGATCCAGTAAAGCGGCCAGCGCCTGTTGCGGCGTGCGCGAAGAAATGGCGACGTTCATCGAAGCTCCTCAATCAGATCGCCAAGACTAGCGCGCCAGACGGATCCGGCCTAGACCCCGTTTTGTCACGCATGGCAAAAGTGCCAAATCCCTGTGAACACGGTCCCAAATGACGCTGGCCTATTGCTGGCGGAGATTAAAACTCCGGTCTTTACTCCGTGAATCGGTTCTAAGCCGATCCCTCAGGAGAAAACCAGATGAGCATAGTTCGGACAGCATTACCTTTGATTCTGCTAACCAGTGTGTTGACTGGTTGCGCAGGTTTGCAGAAAACCGACTGGCCGACCTGTGCGGCGGTCGGTGGTGTGGTCGGTGCCGGTCTCGGTGCGACGGAAAGTTCGGCGTGGGCCGGCTACGGCGCCCTGTTGGTCGGCGGTACGGCGGCAGCCTATTGCTGGGTGCACGGTGATGGCGACGAAGACGGCGATGGTGTGCCGGACAGTCGCGACAAGTGCCCGCACACCCCTAAAGGCGTGCAGGTCGATGCTGACGGCTGCCCTCCACCAGCCCCGGCGCCAGTGGTAGAAGAGGCCGTTGTGGTCAAGGAAGAAACCATCGTCATTCGCGATGTGCACTTCCAGTTCGACAAAGCCACCCTGACCGGTGCCGATAAACAGGTTCTGGACAAAGTCGCCACGCGCCTGAAACAAGAGTCGTCCACGGCGCAACTGACCGTGACCGGCCACACCGACAGCGTCGGCAGCGATGCCTACAACAAGAAACTGTCGGATCGCCGTGCGCACTCGGTGGTGGAATACCTGATTTCGCAAGGTGTGCCGCGTGCCAGCTTCGTTTCGGTATCGGGCATGGGTGAAAGCCAGCCAGTGGCGGATAACAAAACCGCCGATGGCCGCGCACAGAACCGTCGCACCGAAATCAAAATCGTCCGCTAGTCCCTCTCGCATCCGCGGCTTGTGCAGTCGCGGATGCGGGTCTTTACTCCTGTGTAACCGGTATGGGCCGGTGACACAGGAGCTTTCACAATGACTGTTTTCTCAAGGTCCGTCTTGCCGGTGCTGCTGCTGGGCAGCCTGCTCACTGGTTGCGCCACTCATAGCGATGGCGATGCACCCCTCAATCAACGTACGTGGCCGATCTGCAGCCTGATCGGCGGGCTGGTCGGTGGCGGTCTTGGCGCCATTGAAAGTGGCGGCTGGGCCGGTGGCGGTGCGGCGCTGGGGATTCTGACTGGCGGGCTGATCTGTTATGCCCAGGATGGCGATGAAGACGGCGATGGCGTGTTCGACCGCCGCGACCGTTGCCCTGACACCCCGGCCAATACTCCGGTCGATCATCGTGGCTGTCCGCTGCCGCAATATCCGGTCACTGCAAAAGCCCCCGAGCCTGCGCCGCAAACCGAAGTCATCACCCTCAGCGATGCCGGCAATGTGTTGTTCGATTTCGACAAGTCGGATCTGACCCCGGCCGCCAAAGCCCAGCTCGATACGCTGATGGACAAGTTGCGCAACGCCGACGTGGTGAGCATCAAGGTTATCGGTCATACCGACAGCAAAGGTTCGGATGCCTATAACCAGGCATTGTCGGAACGACGCGCCAGCAGCGTGGCGGCGTACCTGCTGAGTCAGGGCCTGGCGCCGGACAAACTGACCAGTGAAGGACGCGGCGAGAGCGAGCCTGTGGCTGACAACGCGACCGACGAGGGACGGGCGAAAAACCGTCGGGTGGAGTTGCATATCAATCGCTAGGACTTGTCTGTAGTCCGCAGGCTAGAGCTGCCGGTCGACGATCGTCGTCGAACCGGCAGCGATCCGACGACTGACAAAAGTTTTTTCTTTTGCCCCTCTGGCTTATCCCCCGCGTAAGCCGTTACTGTGCGCCCAAAGAATAATTCCGACACGGGGGAGCGTATGAAGGTTTTCTGGGGGCTGGGGCGTTTGCTGACCCTGCTGTTCTGGTGCGTGGTGGTGGTCAATCTGCTGCTGCCGTTTGTGCATCCGCTGCATTTGCTAGTCAATCTGGCCGGCGGCTTGTTGCTGGCGCTGCATGTACTCGAATTGCTGTTCTCGCGCCTCAAGGGGCGTCCCAATCCGTGGCGCGACCGTCTGCGCATCCTGCTGTTCGGCGTTTTTCACCTGCAAACCATCCCGGCCCCGGCCGCTCCGGAGGCTTCTTCCCATGCGTAAACTTTGCCTGCTCGCTGCACTCATCAGTCCCCTGGCCTGCGCCCAGGTGGTCAGCGTCGAAACCAATTCCCTGATGCGTTTGCCCAACACCGCCAGCACTTTGCAGCTGGAACGGCTGGAGGTGGCGGATTACGGCACCTTGCTGATTCCTTCCAACGTGACCGAGCTGACCGTCGGCGAACTGCGCCTGGGCCACGAAGCGCGCATTGCGATCGTCCCGAGTGAACAAGCGCTGGACATGAAAGTCAGCCGTGCGCAGTTGTCCGAAGGCAGCCTGATCACTGCACGCGGGGCGCCGGGCACTTATGAAAAAGCCGCCCGCGCCGGGCGCAATCTGAATTTGCAGTTCAAGGCGCTGGACGCGCCAAAACTGTTTGTCGACGCCCGCGGCGGCACCGGCGCACCGGGTTTTGTCGGCCTCGATGGCGGCAATGGTGAAGATCCGGGCTGCACCTGGGGCGAAGCCGGACACGGTTTTGATGGCAGCAATGGCAGCGACGGCCAGCCAGGTGCTCCGGGAGCGCTGGTGCGCCTGCAAGTGCCACGCGAGTTTCCGGCTGAACTGATCAAGGTCAACGTCGCTGGCGGCGCCGGTGGCCCGGCAGGCGTTGGCGGCAAGGCCGGCCAAGGCGGCAAGTCCAAGGGCTGCCTGGTGTACCGCGCCGATGGCGGCAAAAACGGCAAGGCCGGGGCTGATGGTCAGCCAGGGCCTGCGGGTGCGGCGGGGGCTGTGACCGTGCAGCGCCTCTAAAGCACCGCACAATTCACAACTGTGGCGAGGGAGCTTGCTCCCGCTGGGTCGCGAAGCGGCCCCACCCCAGATACCGTTTCGTCAGATTGAACGCGCCAGCTGATTTGGGGCTGCTGCGCAGCCCAGCGGGAGCAAGCTCCCTCGCCACAAAAAGTGCTGGTCGTCTGTGGCTCAGAACATCGGTCGAGCTGCGGCAATCGCCACCAGCACGAATCGTCAGCCTGGGCCGGTGGGGGCCGCGGGTGCGGTGACCGTACAGCGCCTGTAAATAACAGCGCTACTCACAATTGTGGCGAGGGAGCTTGCTCCCGCTGGGTCGCGTAGCGGCCCCACCCCGGATACCGCGCTCCATCAGATTGAACGCGTCCGTTGATTTGGGGCTGCTGCGCAGCCCGGCGGGAGCAAGCTCCCTCGCCACAAAAAGTGTTGGTCGTCTGTGGGTCAGAACATCGGTCGCGCCGCGGCAATTGCCACCAGCACCAACCCGACAATCAGGTTGATTCCCACCACCCGGCGAATCCGCCCCAGCACCGCCGCACCTGCCGGCCAGTCTTTCGCCTCCACCGCTTTGCGCAACTCCGGCAGCATCAAGCCCTGAATCCGGATGAACAGTGCGGTCATCACCACATACAGCCCGATCATCACCTGCACGTACTTCGGCGCGGTCTCGAAACCGACCTGCTGCAAATGCAACATGCCCACGCCGCTGATCGGCAGCAGGATCACCGCGACCCAGACCCAGCGGAAAAAACCTTGAAACACTTCCACCCACAAGGTCAGGCGGGCGGGGCCGTCGAGCGCCTTTACAGCCGCGGGGCGCAGGACCATCCAGGCGAAAAACATGCCGCCGACCCAGACCAGGGCGGACAGGACATGCAGCGGATAAACGAGGCTAAAAGGTGTCATTGGGGCACTCCGTTCTGCGCGGGATTGATTAGCGGGGTATGATAGCCGCCATCCGAAACCACTGAAAATTTATCCAGCGTTTTTTGCGCCCGACAATCAATGATCAGCACTGAACTCAAAACCACGATCCAGGGCGCCTATTCGCGTTTTCTTGAAGCCAAGAGCCTCAAGCCGCGTTACGGCCAGCGCCTGATGATCGCCGAAGTCGCCAAAGTCCTCGGGGATATCGACACCGACGACGAAGGCCGGCGCAGTGGCGACCCCGCGATTGTCGCGGTGGAAGCCGGCACCGGTACCGGCAAGACCGTGGCCTACAGCCTGGCCGCGATTCCGACGGCGAAGCAGGCCGGCAAACGTCTGGTGATCGCCACCGCCACCGTGGCCCTGCAAGAGCAGATCGTCTACAAGGACTTGCCCGACCTGATGCGCAACAGCGGGCTGAATTTCAGCTTTGCGCTGGCCAAGGGCCGTGGCCGCTACATGTGCCTGTCCAAGCTCGACATGCTGCTGCAGGAAGGTCACGCGCAGACCGCCACTGCCCAGTTGTTCGAAGAAGAAGGCTTCAAGATCGAGGTTGATGAGGCCAGTCAAAAGCTGTTCACCAGCATGATCGAGAAACTCGCCGGCAATAAATGGGACGGCGACCGCGACAGCTGGCCCAACGCCCTGGAAGACGCCGACTGGGCACGGCTGACCACCGATCACAGCCAGTGCACCAATCGCCACTGCCCCAACTTCGGCCAGTGCGCCTTCTACAAGGCGCGCGAAGGCATGGGCAAGGTCGACGTGATCGTCACCAACCACGACATGGTGCTGGCTGACCTCGCTTTGGGCGGCGGCGCGGTACTACCGGATCCGCGTGACACCATTTACGTATTCGACGAAGGCCATCACCTCCCGGACAAGGCCATCGGCCACTTCGCCCACTACACGCGTCTGCGTTCCACTGCCGACTGGCTGGAAACCACCGCCAAGAACCTCACCAAACTGCTGGCCCAGCATCCGTTGCCGGGGGATCTCGGCAAGCTGATCGAGCAAGTGCCTGAGCTGGCGCGGGAGATCAAGACCCAGCAGCAATTCATGTTCACCGCGTGCGAGCAGATTGCCGATTTCAAACCCGGCGAAGACGTCGAAGGTCGCGAGCGGCCCCGCCATCGTTTCGTCGGCGGGGTGATTCCCGAGCACATGCGCGAAATGGGCATCGAGCTGAAGAAGGGCTACTCGCGGCTCAACGATCTGTTCACCCGTCTGACCGACCTGCTCAAGGAAGGCATGGACGGCGAGGTCAACATCGGCATCGCCAGCAATCAGGCCGAGGAGTGGTATCCGCTGTTCGGCAGCCTGTTGTCCCGGGCGTCGGGCAACTGGGAGTTGTGGACCGCGTTCACCGCCGAAGACCCGGAAGACAGCCCGCCGATGGCGCGTTGGCTGACCCTGGCGGAAAGCGGTTCGCTGTTCGACATCGAGGTCAACGCCAGCCCGATTCTTGCTGCCGAAACCCTGCGTCGTAGCCTGTGGAACGTGGCTTACGGCTGTCTGGTGACGTCGGCTACCTTGACTGCACTGGGCACTTTCGACCGTTTCCGCATGCGCGCCGGTCTGCCGAAGAAAGCTGTCACTGCCGTGGTGCCAAGCCCGTTCCATCACGCCGACGCCGGTGTGCTGCGGGTGCCGGACCTGAAGGCCGACCCGCGCGACGCCGCTGCTCACACCGCGGCGATCATCCGTGAGTTGCCGGATCTGGTCGAAGGCTCGCGCGGCACGCTGGTGCTGTTCTCTTCGCGCAAACAGATGCAGGACGTGTTCGACGGCCTCGACCGTGACTGGCGCAAGCAGGTGTTCATTCAAGGCAACCTGTCGAAACAGGAAACCCTGAACAAGCACAAGGCGCGGGTCGATGGCGGCGATTCCAGCGTGCTGTTCGGCCTCGCCAGTTTCGCTGAAGGCGTGGACTTGCCGGGCGCCTACTGCGAGCACGTGGTGATCGCCAAGATCCCGTTCTCGGTGCCGGACGATCCGGTCGAGGCCGCACTGTCGGAGTGGATCGAGGCCCGTGGCGGCAATCCGTTCATGGAAATCTCGGTGCCCGACGCCTCGTTGAAGCTGGTCCAGGCCTGCGGGCGTCTGCTGCGTACCGAAGAGGACCGCGGCACCATCACCTTGCTTGATCGGCGCCTGGTCACCCAGCGCTACGGCAAGGCGATCCTCAATGCGTTGCCGCCATTCCGTCGTGAAATATCCTGAGACAACGGTGGGCAGTTTTGCCCGCCGCGCTGTCTATCTCTCTGCCATGCTTTTCCATTGGCCTTAGTTGGTCGTTAGGGAGAACTCCGTTCTTATGATTCGCCGTTCGTTGCCTGCCGTATTCGCCTTGATTTTCGCTGCCCCGTTACTGGCGGCGCCTGCGGGTCAGCAGACCCTGTTCAACTTCGTCCGTCCTGCCGACGTGGTGAAAGTCGTCACCGAAAACACTGACCTGCCACAAGCCAACGCCGAGCAGACCCCGGAAGGTGAAGTGCTGCGCCGGGTGACGTTCAACCCGGTAGCCCGCCCAACCTTGCGCCTGACTCCGCAGACTGGCGCCTGGGACTGGTCGCAGTCGGGCATGATGAGCCTGCGTCTGCAGAGCGCGATGAACTGGGCCGTGACGGTCTACGTGCAAATCCAGAGCAACAACGGCCAGACCCTGACCAGCCGCGTGGACCTGCCGGCCGGCCCCGCGCAAACCCTGCTGGTGCCGTTGGTGGCGACCTCGCCACTGAGCCAGGGCATGAAGGCCGGGCCGCCGATGCCGATGACCGTCGATGGCCAGCGGATTCTGCTGGCCAGCAGCAGCGGTGAACTGGATCGCAGCCAAGTGGTGTCGGTGAGCCTGTGGATGGATCAGCTGAAAGCCGCGCAGAGCCTGCTGCTCGAGCGATTCGGCGTGCAGGATGGCGATGCCGTGACCCAGGCCGTTTACGGCAATCTGGTGGACGCCTACGGTCAATCGACCCGCAGCAAATGGCCGGAAAAAATCAGCAACGATGAACAACTGAAATCCGCCGCCGCCAAGGAACAGCAACAGCTGAAGACCTGGCTGGCCGAGCGCGAAAAGTCCTCGCTGGACAAGTTCGGTGGCTGGAGCAAAGGCCCGGCGTTCAAGGCCAGCGGTTTTTTCCGCACCGAAAAGCGTGACGGTCGCTGGTATCTGGTAACGCCGGAAGGGCATCCGTTCTATTCGCTGGGGGTCAACACCGTCAGCCCGCAGGTCAACCAGACCTACGTGGCCGGACGTGAGTGGATGTTCGAATCCCTGCCCAAGCCTGACGAACCACTTGCCAGTCATTTCGGCGAAGGCGACAACCGTGGCGGCAACGGCGCCGATCAGGGCCGCGGCTATGGCAACGGGCGCTGGTACGATTTCTATGGTGCCAACCTGCAACGCCTGTATGGCGAACCTTGCGCAGCACCGGCGCAAACCGAACCGGCGAACGCCGCTCCATGCAAAGCCACGGTCGATGAACAGAAGTGGGCTGCGCACACTCTCGATCGCTTGCAGGCCTGGGGTTTCAACACGGTCGGCAACTGGAGTGCCGACTCGCTCGCCAACGCCGAGCGGGTGCCGTACACCTTGCCGCTGTCGATCGTCGGCGACTACACCAGCATCAGCACCGGCAGCGACTGGTGGGGCGGCATGCCTGACCCGTTCGACCCGCGTTTCGCCATGGCCACCGAGCGTGCCGTGGCCATCGCCGCCCGCGATCACCGCGATGATCCATGGCTGATCGGTTACTACGCCGACAACGAATTGGCCTGGGCCGGTCCGGGCGATGATCCGCAATCGCGCTATGCCTTGGCCTACGGCACGCTGAAAATGACCACCGACGTGCCGGCCAAGCGCGCGTTCCTCAAGCAACTGCGCGACAAGTACCGCAACCAGGAAGGCCTGTCGAAAGCGTGGGGCATTGATTTGCCGGCGTGGGAGTTGATGGAGGATCCGGGGTTTGTGCCGCCAATGCCGAATCCGGAGCACCCGGAGATCGAAAACGACTTCAAATACTTCCAGAAGGTGTTCGCCGACACCTACTTCAAGACCATCTCCGATTCGCTGAAATGGCACGCGCCGAATCAGTTGCTGCTCGGTGGCCGTTTCGCCACCAGCACCCCGGAAGCGGTGGCCTCCTGCGCGCAGTATTGCGATGTGCTGAGCTTCAACATGTACACGCTGAAACCGCAGGACGGCTACGACTTCGCCGCCCTGCGTGCCCTCGACAAACCGGTGCTGATCACCGAATTCAACTTCGGCTCCAGTGATCGTGGCCCGTTCTGGGGTGGCGTGACGCAACTGGCGAAGGAAGAAGACCGTGGCCCGGCTTACGCCAACTTCCTCAAGCAGGCACTGAGCGAGCCGTCGATTGTCGGCGTGCACTGGTTCCAGTACCTGGATCAACCGGTGACCGGGCGTCTGCTCGATGGCGAGAACGGGCACTTTGGTCTGGTGGGGATTACCGATCTGCCGTATCAGGGCTTTGTCGAGGCGGTGCGCAAGAGCAATCTGCAAGCGGTTGATCAGTTGGGCAAGGAGGCTGAGAAAGCTGCCGCCGCTGTTGGTCATGAGGCCGAAGGCGGGCGCAAGGGTGAAGCCGGCAAAGGCCCGGGGGCCGGGCATGCGGGCGGGCATTCGGGGAATGGCCATTAAGGTTTGATGCCTTAAAGATCGCAGCCTTCGGCAGCTCCTACAGGGAATGTGATTTTGTAGGAGCTGCCGCAGGCTGCGATCTTTTGATTTTGCTTTGAAATGACCACCCGGCCCGCAGCTGTTCCCAAATCCCTCAAGGGCTGGAACAATGCGGGCCACTTTGTAGAGCGTTTTCGCGGGGGAGTTGCGGGTGCAGATTCAGGGACATTACGAGCTTCAATTCGAAGCGGTGCGCGAGGCATTCGCGGCACTGTTCGACGATTCCCAGGAACGCGGCGCAGCCCTGTGCATCAAGGTCGGCGGAGAAACCGTCCTCGACCTCTGGTCCGGTACCGCCGACAAGGACGGCACCGAGGCCTGGCACAGCGACACCATCGCCAACCTGTTTTCCTGCACCAAGACCTTTACCGCGGTCACCGCATTGCAATTGGTGGCCGAAGGCAAACTGCAACTGGATGCACCGGTTGCCCGCTACTGGCCGGAATTTGCAGCCGCCGGTAAAGAAACAATCACCCTGCGCCAATTGCTCTGCCATCAGGCCGGTCTGCCGGCCCTGCGCGAGTTGCTGGCGCCCGCCGCCCTCTACGAATGGCAGACCATGGTCGATGCCCTTGCGGCCGAAGCGCCGTGGTGGACGCCGGGCACCGGCCACGGCTATGCCGCCATCACCTATGGCTGGCTGGTCGGGGAGTTGCTGCGTCGCGCTGACGGTCGCGGGCCGGGCGAGTCGATCGTCGCCCGTGTCGCCAAGCCGCTGGGGCTGGATTTCCACGTCGGCCTGGCTGACGAAGAGTTTCACCGCGTGGCGCATATCGCACGGGGCAAGGGCAACGTCGGCGACGCCGCGGCCCAGCGCCTGTTGCAAGTGACCATGCGCGAACCGACCGCCATGACCACTCGCGCCTTCACCAATCCGCCGTCGGTGCTTACCAGCACCAACAAACCGGAATGGCGCCGCATGCAGCAGCCCGCCGCCAACGGTCACGGCAACGCACGCAGTCTGGCCGGTTTCTACACCGGTTTGCTTGACGGCAGCCTGCTCGAAAGCGAAATGCTTGAAGAGCTGACCCGCGAACACAGCTACGGCGAGGACAAGACCCTGCTGACCCGTACCCGTTTCGGCCTGGGCTGCATGCTCGATCAGCCGGACATGGCGAATGCCACTTACGGCCTCGGCCCACGTGCATTCGGTCATCCGGGTGCGGGTGGTTCAGTGGGGTTTGCTGATCCTGAGCACGATGTCGCGTTCGGTTTTGTGACAAATACCCTTGGGCCGTACGTCTTGATGGATCCGCGCGCGCAGCAACTGGCGCGGGTACTTGCCACTTGTCTGTAAAGCGTTACATGAGGTTCCAGGGTTGGAACCAGATCCGGTTTTTCGATTCAAAGCGTCTGTTTATCCGGGCAAAAGAGCTCTGATTTTTCATTACTTCACTTTGTGGATTTTCAATGTCATCCAAAAAAACTCTCGCCCTGGCCCTGTGTGTTGCGATCACCGGTTGCGCACAGACTCCTAAAAACGATGCGGATGGCGGCAGCTGGTGGCCGTTCGGATCCTCCGACAAAGTAGCGGCCAAAGAGCCGGCCCCGGCTCCTGCCACAGCCCCGGCGCCGCTCAAACCTGCCGCTACCGCACCGGTGGCCAAGACTGAAAGCAGCAGCCACTGGTACTGGCCGTTCGGCGGTTCCGATGACTCGACCGCCAAGGCCGATGTGAAACCCGAAGTCAAACCAGAAGCCAAACCGGCGGCAGTGGTCAAGGCCGATGCCGACACCGGCACCAAGTGGTGGTGGCCGTTTGGCGGCAAGGATCAGTCGACTGCCAAAGTGGTGCCGATGCCTGACCCGAAAGTCACCCAAGCCTGGCTGGATGACTACGAGCCACGCCTGCGTGCGGCAATCAAGGACAGCAACCTGCAACTCGAGCGCCGTGACAATGTGCTGGTGGTGATCGCGCCGGTTGAAGGCTCGTTCAACCCGAAGCGTCCGGCCATGCTGCTGCCGGTGACCCTCAGCCCGTTCACCAATGTCGCGAAAATCCTCGAAGCTGATCCGAAAACCGCAGTGCTGGTGCTCGGTCACAGCGACAACACCGGCGCCGCGCCAGCCAACGTCAAACTCAGCCAGGAGCGCGCCCAGTCCGTGGCGGCGATCTTCCGCCTGAGCGGCTTGCAGCGCGATCGCCTGATGCTGCGCGGCATGGGTGGCGATGCCCCGCGTGCCGCCAACGACAGCGCCGAAGGCCGTGCCCTGAACCGTCGTGTCGAGCTGCTGGTGACCCCGCAGAACACCATGGTTGCGCTGTTGAGCAAGTACAACATGCCGGCGCCGGCACCGACCACGATGCTTGCCGCACAGGACGTCAAGCCTGCAGCCAAACCGGTCACCCCGGCGCCGGCCGCTTCGAAGGCTGCTGTACCTGCAACCAAAAAGGCTCCAGCGAAGAAAGCCGCCGCCAAGGCACCTGCGAAGAAAGCAGCGACCAAGGCACCGGCAAAAACGCCTGCCAAGAAAACCGCTCCGGCCAAAGCGGCGACCACAGACAAGAAAGTCGCCGCCAGCGATACTTCCAAGCAGTGATCCGCTAACGAAAAGGAATGCGCCATGACCCAGGCTCTGGCAGATATGCGTCGTGATTACACCCGGGACGGTCTGACCGAGGCGCAAGCCCCGGCCGAACCCTTTGCGCTGTTCCACCAGTGGTTTGCCGACGCGGTGAAAACCGAACAGGCGCCAGTGGAAGCCAACGCCATGACCCTGGCTACGGTCGATGCGGACGGTCGCCCGCATTGTCGCATTCTGCTGCTCAAGGGCCTGGACGCGCAGGGCTTCACCTTTTTCACCAACTACGACAGCGCCAAGGGCCAGCATCTGGCGGCGAATCCTTTCGCGGCCATGACGTTTTTCTGGCCAACCCTGGAGCGCCAGGTGCGCATCGAAGGGCGGGTGGTCAAAGTCACCCCGCAAGAGTCCGACGCGTATTATCAGGTGCGTCCGCTGGGCAGTCGGCTCGGCGCCTGGGCCTCACCGCAAAGCCGGGTGATCAGCGGGCGTGGCGAGCTGGAAGATCTGCTCAAGGCTACCGAGCAGCGCTTCAGCGATACACAGCCGGATTGCCCGGAACACTGGGGCGGTTATCGTCTGCTGCCCGAGCGCATCGAGTTCTGGCAAGGCCGTCCAAGTCGTCTGCACGATCGCCTGAACTATCGTCAGCAGGGCGCCAACTGGATTCTTGAACGTCTGGCGCCTTAAGCAGTCTACCGAGCGTGATAGCCTGCCGCAGCGGCCTCAAGCCACTGCGGCAGGTCCCGGCGCTTGATCTTCCGCGCGCGGGCCTCGGCCAGCCGTTCCAGCATGAAGGCGCGTTTGCCTTCATCCTTGCCTGCCAGGGACAGCGCCAGATCACGATCCATCCAGCGTCTGATCCGCACGTACAGCCATCCGTGGAAGTACAGACCGGCGACGGTGGTGACGAAAATGATCAGGTAATCCATGAAAATCCTTGGGTCGGCAGGGCGGATTGGACGATTTGGCGCTACTGTTGGGTGGGTCTGCAGGTGCCTGTACCGGGCCTGAATAAAACCAAGTTTATCCGGGCTGTGTCGTGACAGGCGTCAAGCAGCGGGGTTTAATGAGCAAATGTACTTTTGGAGTTGATGCTATGCGTAAGTCTGTTCTGCTGGTTGCTTCCTTTTCCACGATGGCGATGTTGCTGACCGGCTGCCAGTCGAGCCTGACCGGTGACTCCTATTCCCGTGACGAAGCGCGTCGTGTGCAGACGATTCGCATGGGCACCATCGAATCCCTGCGTCCGGTGAAAATCGAAGGCACCAAGACCCCGATCGGCGGCGCTGCTGGCGCAGTGGTCGGTGGTGTCGGCGGCAGCGCCATCGGTGGCGGCAAGGGCAGCATCGTTGCGGCGGTCATCGGCGCCGTGGCCGGTGGCCTGATCGGTTCGGCCACCGAAGAAGGCCTGACCCGTACCCAGGGCGTGGAAATCACTGTGCGCGAAGACGACGGCAGCATGCGCGCCTACGTGCAACAGGTTCAGGAAAACGAAGTGTTCCGTGTTGGTGAGCGCGTGCGCATCTCCACCGTCGGTGGCACCAGCCGCGTTTCGCACTAAGCGGAAACGAGCGGTAAAAGAAAACCCCGATCAGGTGACTGGTCGGGGTTTTTTTGTCAAGACTAATCAGTATTACTCACTTCCATAACAGCTCAATTGAAAGTCATATTCCGGATCGTAAAATGGCCGGCCGATTAAAACTTCGAGTTGTGTTATTTGCTTGGGGTCGAGATCGTAGCCGTAGATTTCGTCTTCTGGCACGGTCCACTTCATGATTGCTCTGAGCTGGTCGATTTTCCCGTCTGGAACAGGTATTTCGAAAACAAGGAGTGACGTATTTTTATCATAGGCATCGACAGTATGATTAAGTTTTGGGTAGCGACATGTCATTCGATGCATACCAGTTGAACTATACGATTTACACCTGATAGCTGTTTCCCGGTCCAGTCTTCCAAAATATTAATCTGTTCCTCAGACAGGTCGTACCCATCAAACTCATCTTCCGGTCGCTTCCAGTTCATGAGTACCTTCAGCGCGTCCTCATGATGTTCGGCAATATCAACGCTTAGGAGTAAAACCTCGGTTTTTTGATCAAATACCTCAACTATATGTTTCACTTTTCTACTCTCCTTTTGGGGTCAGCAGGCTTGGTCTGTTCCCCGGTTCTCGGGTCATATTCTCCAAGGTGTTTTCCTTGTTTGGTGTACAACTCAACCTTGCCGTGCTGGGAATCCCATTCATAAATTTTCCCTGATAGATCCTTCCATCGCCTGCGTTTTTTTCCTCCCCCACGAACAGATGTTTTCATTGGTGCGGATTTGGCCTCAGGAAAGGCTGTAAGGGAGTTTGGGGCCGGATGATATTTGATATCCCCAGCAATATTCAGAACGATGTATACCGGCGCTACCCCCGAATCCGCCGGAAAGACCAGAATGAAATCCCGATACTCCGGCGGATAAACCGGGTTCACCAGAATCCCGTCCGCCGCTTTCGTCGGTGGGTACACCCAGATATGTGGTGCCTGCGGAGCGGCCTCCAGTGCGGGGATGCCGAGGATGTCGGAGCCGTCCACGGCGGGCGTCCAGATCAGTTCGATGCCTTCGCCGAGGTCTGCGACAAAGCGGTTATCACGTGCGGTGAACTGCGCGACATCGACCATTTCCCAGTCGCGATTCTTGCCGGTGTAGAAACCATAACCCTTGAGGCTGCCGTCGGCCTGTTGTTCGACATGTAGGCGCACGCGGGTTCGAGCCTGTTTGAGGGCGAGCAACTGGTCTTCGGTGTAGAGGGCGCTGTCGCCCAGATTCGATGGCATGAGCAACGCCACCAGCCCAACCAAAGGGGTCACAACGGCGGCGGAAGCGATGGCGGGCAATGCCTTGAACGCCTCACCCGCAAGGGCGAAGGTGCCCAGGCCTGCCGGGATGGCAGTGCCGCTGATTTTCTTGAGTGGAACGCCGCCGCTGTCATCGGCTTCACGGCCGCCGAGAAGGACCAGATCTCCGTAATCTTTCAGGCTGTCGGTGGGGACCATCCCCGAACGATTCACGTAGTCGATGATCGCGTCCGGCAATTTGCAGGATTTGGCGAACACGCATCCGGCGCGCACCGGATCAGGCTTTTTGGCCGCCATCTCGCGGCTGCGCTCGAAGGCCTCCTGCCGCGCCAGCATGGCGTCGTAAGCGTTCTGCCGGGCTTCGCGCTCGGCCAGTTCAGTGGCCGTCATGTAGCGCCAGGTGACGTGATGACCGTCGCCCGCTGGCGGGTTGGGGACCCGGGGAATGTCCTTGTTGCGAGCCACTGAGCGTCCTTCGTTCATCCATCGACAACCCTTCGAGAGGGCTATGCGACGTTAA
Source organism: Pseudomonas sp. LF020 (assembly GCF_053456425.1). NCBI lineage: Bacteria > Pseudomonadati > Pseudomonadota > Gammaproteobacteria > Pseudomonadales > Pseudomonadaceae > Pseudomonas > Pseudomonas sp. LF020. Next base: position 32,826 of record NZ_JBRFIX010000003.1, on the reverse strand, counting down.
CGAAGCGGACAAATGCTGGCTGTAGGACGGATCTTTGATTAAGTGCGGATTGTTCGCTATTTGTCTGTCAGGGGGGCGAGCAGGCCGCTTCAGTTCAAAGAACGGGGAGATGGGTTCTGCGCAATTACTGCAAAAGCCTGATACTTATTTGTCCCAGAACCTGGCAGTTGGTGGATGAATTGAGCCTCAGCTGTATCTGTGAGCCTTGCCGGTTTTTTCCTATGCTGGGGGACTGAGCCTGTGACAAGGCTACTCCTGCCCGACTCAACGAGAGCATGACCATGAGCGACAACCGCCAGTGGGCCCGCGAAGCCATCCGCATCATCGAAGCGGACTTCCAGCGCAGCGCCGACACCCATCTGATCCCCTTGCCGCTGCCGGGTTTTGCAGGCATCGAGTTGTATTTCAAGGACGAGTCGAGTCATCCCACCGGCAGCCTCAAGCACCGTCTGGCGCGGTCGTTGTTTCTGTATGCGTTGTGTAACGGCTGGCTCAAGCCCGGCGCGCCGGTGATCGAGGCGTCCAGCGGTTCGACGGCGATTTCCGAAGCGTATTTCGCGCGCATGCTCGGTTTGCCGTTCATTGCGGTGATGCCGGCGACCACCTCGAAAGAGAAGATTGCGCAGATCGCTTTCTACGGTGGCCAGAGCCATCTGGTGAAAGATCCGACGCAGATTTATGCCGAGTCCGAGCGCCTGGCCCGCGAGCATGGCGGCCACTTCATCGACCAGTTCACTTACGCCGAGCGGGCCACCGACTGGCGGGCGAACAACAACATCGCCGAGTCGATCTTCCAGCAGATGCGTTTCGAGAAGCACCCGGAACCGAGCTGGCTGATTTCCAGCCCCGGCACCGGCGGCACCACCGCGACCCTTGGCCGCTACGTGCGTTATCGCCAGCATTGCACCCGGGTGTTGTGTGCCGACGCCGAGCGCTCGGTGTTCTTCGATTATTACCAGACTGGCGACGCCAGTCTGCGTCTGGACTGCGGTTCACGGATCGAAGGCATCGGCCGGCCACGGGTCGAGGCCTCATTCCTGCCGAAGGTGATCGATGCGATGGTCAAGGTGCCGGACGCCTTGTCGCTGGCGGCCATGCATTATCTGGCGCAGCGTCTGGGCCGGCATGTCGGCGGGTCGAGCGGCAACAATCTGATCGGCGCGCTGATGGCGGCGCAACAGATGAAAGCGGCGGGGGAGTCGGGGTCGATCGTGGCGATTCTGTGCGATGGCGGCGAGCGTTATGCCGACACCTATTACGATCAAGACTGGCTAAAGGCGCAGGGCTATGAGCTGGAGGGGTTGATTGCGGCGGTGGCGGCGAGTGCCGAACGGGGTGAGCCGCTGCCAACCACAGTGCTGCGCGCGAATATCTGATACACCGAAAACCACTGTGGGAGCTGGCTTGCCAGCGATAGCGGATTGTCAGTCAACATCAATGTCGAATCTGAGTCCGTCATCGCTGGCAAGCCAGCTCCCACAGGGTTGGGCGTTTTGCAGATTTGGCTGATCAGGCTTCCAGACCAAGAATGTCCCGCGCCACAGCTTCCGCAATCCGAATCCCGTCCACACCCGCCGACAGAATCCCGCCGGCATAACCCGCACCTTCACCGGCCGGGAACAGACCTTTGACGTTCATGCTCTGCAACGATTCGTTGCGCGTGATACGCAGCGGCGACGAGGTGCGGGTTTCGATGCCGGTCAACACCGCATCGTGCAGCGAGTAGCCGCGAATCTGCTTCTCGAATGCCGGCAACGCTTCCCGAATCGCTTCGATGGCAAAGTCCGGTAGCGCCAGGGCCAGGTCGCCCAAGGCTACGCCCGGTTTATACGACGGCTCGACTTCGCCCAGTTCGGTAGACGGGGTGCCGTTGATGAAGTCACCGACCAGTTGCGCCGGGGCCTTGTAGTCGCTGCCGCCGAGGATGAACGCGTGGGACTCCAGACGCTCCTGCAGCTCGATACCGGCCAGCGGGCCGCCCGGGTAATCGACTTCCGGGGTGATGCCGACGACGATCCCGGAGTTGGCGTTGCGCTCGTTACGCGAGTACTGGCTCATGCCGTTGGTGACCACGCGGTTCGGTTCGGAGGTCGCCGCCACCACGGTGCCGCCCGGGCACATGCAGAAGCTGTAGACCGACCGGCCGTTCTTGGCGTGATGCACCAGTTTGTAGTCGGCAGCGCCCAGCTTCGGGTGGCCGGCATATTTACCCAGCCGCGCACGGTCGATCAGCGACTGCGGGTGTTCGATGCGGAAACCCACCGAGAACGGCTTGGCTTCCATGAACACGCCGCGGCTGTGGAGCATGCGGAAGGTGTCGCGGGCGCTGTGGCCGAGGGCCAGAACCACGTGTTTCGAATGCAGGGTTTCACCGCTCGCCAGCTCGACGCCGACCAGTTGGCCGTCTTCGATCAGCACGTCGGTCACGCGCTCCTGGAAGCGTACTTCGCCACCCAGGGCGCGGATCTCTTCACGCATGGTCTCGACCATGCCGGTCAGACGGAACGTACCGATGTGCGGTTTGCTGACGTAGAGGATTTCTTCCGGCGCGCCGGCCTTGACGAACTCGTGCAGGACTTTGCGGCCAAGGAACTTCGGATCCTTGATCTGGCTGTACAGCTTGCCGTCGGAGAACGTGCCCGCGCCGCCTTCGCCGAACTGCACGTTGGACTCGGGGTTGAGCACGCTTTTGCGCCACAGGCCCCAGGTGTCCTTGGTGCGCTGGCGGACTTCGGTGCCGCGTTCGAGGATGATCGGCTTGAAGCCCATCTGCGCCAGCAGCAGGCCGGCGAAAATCCCGCACGGGCCGAAACCGACCACGATCGGGCGCTGGCTCAGGTCGCTCGGCGCCTGACCGACGAATTTGTAGCTGACATCCGGCGCCACGTTGACGTTACGGTCGTCGGCGAACTTGCCCAGCACCTTGGCCTCGTCGCGCACAGTGAGGTCGATGGTGTAGATGAAGCACAGTTCGGAGGACTTTTTGCGCGCATCGTAGCTGCGCTTGAACAAGGTGAAATCGAGCAAATCATCGCTGGCGATGCCCAGACGCTGCACGATGGCGGCACGCAGGTCTTCTTCGGGATGGTCGATTGGCAGCTTGAGTTCGGTGATTCGTAACATGGCGAGGATCCGGATTCGCGGGGCGCACAACTGCGCCAGGGCGTTTGAAGGCCGCGATTATAAGCCGCAAAGGCCGGATCCGGTGAGGCTAAAACGCTCAGTCGTTACGCGAACCGCCGAAATACCCGCAACCACGCTCGACCTTGCCGTCGATGCGCAGCTCGGCGCTCATGTGCTGCACGCTGCCGGTGCTGCTGTCGACGCAGCGTTGCGGCGCGACCCACAACTCGATGCGCTGATTATTGGCTTCGCTGCTGAGGTTGAAGCGGCCGTCGCCCAGTTGCTCTTCGACATACGGTACCGCCAGCGCCGGCTGGCCTTCGCGGTCGATGACCATGCCCTTGCCGCTGACTTTGACGTTCCACTCGGGACCGTGACCGGCGGCACGCAGGATCAACAGCTTGAAATTGGGGTCATCGCAGGCGGTGCCGGAACGCTCGACGCGATACAGCTGGCCGAGGTCGAGGCGGTCGCCGACAAGCTTGCCGCGCACATCGGCAAACAGTTTGCCCTGCTGATCGGCGAGGGTCGCAGCCTCTTGCAGGACGCTGGTGCCGCCGATGTCGTTGACCACGTACTGACGCTGTTCGCCACACGGCTGAAACACCAGTTTGCCGTCGGCCGCCGTCAACTGCCCTTGCATCCGGGATTGCCCGACGTGGGACGCGCTTTCACGCGGGCCATCGAGCAATTGGCAGGCGGCGAACAATGGCAGCAGGGCAACAACGATCAACGAACGGGCAACACGCATCTTCGGCTCTCCAGACAAGTGCCGCCACGTTACGCAGGCTGACCATCAAATGCAAAAGATCGCAGCCTGCGGCAGCTCCAACATGGAGACATGCATTCCTGTGCAGGAGCTGCCGAAGGCTGCGATCTTTTGCTCTTAACCGACGTGAAAAGTCTGACCGGTTTGCAGGCCTTCGACACTTTTCGCATAGGCCAATGCCACGTCCGCCGCAGGAACCGGCTTGTAGCCACGGAAGTACGGGGCGTAACTGCCCATCGCTTCCAGCAGTACGGTCGGGCTGATCGAGTTCACCCTCAGACCGCGCGGCAGTTCAATGGCAGCGGCTTTGACGAAGCTGTCCAGCGCACCGTTGACCAGTGCCGCCGAGGCGCCGGTACGGATCGGGTCGTGGCTGAGCACGCCGGTGGTGAAGGTGAACGAGGCACCGTCGTTGGCGTATTCGCGGCCGATCAGCAGCAGGTTGACCTGGCCCATCAGCTTGTCTTTCAGGCCCAGGGCAAAGCTGTCAGCGTTCATCTCGCCGAGTGGGGCGAAGGTCACGTTACCGGCGGCGCAGATCAGCGCGTCGAACTTGCCGGTCTGCTCGAACAGCTTGCGAATTGATGCGCTGTCGCTGATGTCCACCTGGAAGTCGCCGCTGCTGCGACCGATGCGAATCACGTCGTGACGCTGGCTCAGCTCTTTATCCACGGCCGAACCGATGGTGCCAGCGGCACCGATCAACAGAATCTTCATGGGCTGTTCCTCAATGAGTTGAATGAGGTTTCAGTCTAGAGTGGTTTTTTCTGCGGATAAGCGCACTAATAGGCAACCTTTGGTTTTCAAATGGAAACAATCCATGAGCGAGATGGATGATCTGGCGGCGTTCGCGGTGTTGATCGAGGCCGGCAGTTTTACCCTGGCGGCGCAGCAACTGGGTTGCAGCAAGGGCCAGTTGTCCAAGCGCATCAGCCAGTTGGAAGCGCAGTTTTCCGTGGTGCTGCTGCAGCGCACGACGCGCCGTTTGAGCCTGACAGCGGCGGGCGCCGCATTGTTGCCGCAAGCCCAGGCGCTGGTGGTGCAGGTGGAGCGAGCACGTCAGGCGCTGGCGCGTTTGAAAGACGACATGGCCGGGCCGGTGCGGATGACAGTGCCCGTGTCACTGGGCGAAACGTTTTTCGATGGCTTGCTGCTGGAGTTCTCGCAGAAGTATCCCGAAGTACAGATCGAGCTGGAACTGAACAACAACTATCGCGACCTGTCGCGCGATGGGTTCGACCTGGCGATTCGCAGCGACGTGGCCAATGATGAGCGCCTGGTGGCCAAACCCTTGCTGGCGTGGCAGGAAATGACCTGCGCCAGCCCGGCCTATCTAGAACAGTTCGGCGAACCGCTGACCCCGCAGGAGCTGGCCGAACACCGCTGCCTGCTCAACAGCCACTACAGTGGCCGCGAGGAATGGCTGTATCACCAGCAGCACGAATTGCTGCGGGTGCCGGTGTCGGGACCGTTCGCCAGCAACCATTACAACCTGCTGAAAAAGGCCGCGCTGGCCGGCGCCGGTATCGCACGGTTACCGTCGTATCTGCTGCAAACGGAACTGGCTGACGGCCGGTTGCGCTGGCTGCTGCGCGATTTTCAGACACGGCGGATGCCGATGTACCTGGTGCACCCGTATCAGGGTGGATTGCCCAAGCGCACGCAGGTGTTGGCGGATTATCTGATCGGCTGGTTCAAGCGCAGTGGTGAGGCGCTGGATCGGCTGGCGCATTGACCACGATGTCTGTGATACCCGTGATACCCGTGAAATCGGGGATACCCGTGATACACGTGTAGGAGCTGCCGAAGGCTGCGATCTTTTGATCTTGAAAATCAAAAGATCGCAGCCTTCGGCAGCTCCTACAGGGACATCAGGGACATCAGCGGTTGCAGTACCTGGCAATCAGGTGATCAATCGACAATCTGCCCGGCCCGGTCGCCATCAGGTACAGCAATACCGCCGCCCAGGTGCCGTGGGTCGGATAGGCATCGGGGTATACAAATACCTCGATGACCAGCGTCATGCCCAGCAGCGCCAGCGCCGAAAAGCGTGTGGCGAAACCGATCAGGATCAGCACGGGAAAGAAGTGCTCGGCAAACGCCGCCATGTGCGCGGCGATTTCCGGTGACAGCAGCGGCACGTGGTATTCGCTATGGAACAACGGGATCGTCGAGTCCGCCAAGCGCGGCCAGCCGAGCTGAAAGGTGCCGTCGATCAAGTCGATGGCCAACCCCTCGACCTTGGTCTGCCCGGACTTCCAGAACACCGCGGCAATCGAAAATCGCGCGATGAAGGCAATCAGGCTGAGAGGGATTTTTTCCATTAGCCCGATGGCACGAGTGATGAGGTTGTTCATGGCAATACCTTGTTCAGGTCGGTGATGGCGTTGTGGCCGATCAGCAGGGCGAGGGTCTGCGGCAGATCGAAGGGCGGACTGTCTTGCGCCGCGTCCAGCAGCGCTCGGTGATGGAGCAGATGGCGGATGAACACGCTGGCGCCGTGATCGAGGGCAAAGACCTCGACCTCCAGACCGTTGCGCAGCACCAGTGCGTGTTGCCCTTGATGGATGTCGATGCCGGCCAGCGTCGCGTCTCCTTGATGCGCTGCCCAGATCGAAACCACCGCACAGGCTGAATCGAGCAGGTGCAGCGAGGGATGCAGGGTGATGTTCAGTTCGGCGAGTGTTTGTGGATCGGCCAGTGCAGCGCTGATCTGTTGCGCACTGACCGTCTCGGCATCGGCGGCGTGATAAGCGCGGGTGCGCAAGCGTTCGAGCCGTGCGACATCGGCCAGATACGGTACCTCGGCCGCCGGTTCGAATGCGTCAATGAAGTCCGCCAGTTCGCCGCCATATCGGCTCATCAGCGGACTGCGCGGTGGCTGCTGCTGGATGAAAATCCCGGCCATGGCGCGGAAGAACTCCTCGCCGACCAACTGCTGCACCACCGGATAACTGTCGGCCAGCGCGTTGATCAACGAACCTTGCACGTTATTGCGATACACCGAGAATCGGCTGGCAGGATCGGCACCGTTGGCGCTGCACAGGCCGGCGGGGCAGGGCAGGCGAGTGTCGAGCAGGGCGGCAGCGAAATCGGCTTGAATGCTCATGGCTGACCCCCTGCACGCAGCAACAACGCTTCGGCCTGCTGCGCCTCGGCCAGCAGCACATTGAACGCCGGGACCAGATTGTCCCGCTCGATCAAGGTTGCCACCGGGCCAACGCGTTCGAGCGCCTGTCGGTATAGCGCCCAGACCGCGTCATCAATCGGCGCGCCGTGATCATCGATCAGCAAGCGATCACCGAGGCTGTCGGCATCTTCGGCGAACCCGGCCAGATGGATCTCACCCACCGCGTGCAAGGGCAGCGCGTCGAGGTAGGCCAGTGGATCGCGCTGATGATTGATGCACGAGACGTAGACGTTGTTGACGTCGAGCAGCAGACTGCAGCCGCTGCGGCGAACCACCTCGGCGATGAACGCCGGTTCATCGATGGTTGAGCGTTCGAAGCCGAGATAGGTCGCCGGATTTTCCAGCAGCATCGGACGCTTGAGGGTGTTTTGCACCTGGTCGATATGTGCGCAGACGCGGTCAAGCGTCGGCGTGTCATACGCCAGTGGCAGCAGGTCATTGAGGAACACCGGGCCGTGGCTCGACCAGGCCAGGTGTTCGGAAAAGGCTTGCGGTTGATAGCGCTCGATCAGCGTTTTCAAACGTTGCAGGTGCTGAACATCCAGTGGCCCTTCGGCCCCGATGGACAGCCCGACACCGTGCAGCGACAGCGGATACTGCTCGCGGATCAACCCGAGGAAATGATGAAACGGACCGCCGTCGACCATGTAGTTTTCGGCGTGGACTTCGAAGAAACCGAGGTCCGGTCGGGTGCCGAGCACTTCACGCAAGTGCCCGGTCTTGAGCCCCAGCCCGGCGCGGGGCGGGAGCCCGCAAAGGGCTGCCCGAGTGCGCGGTGGGACAGGTTCGCTGGTTGAGAACATGAGCGTCACTCGGGCAGGCAATGGATCAGGACTTGGCTTTGAAGGCTTCCATCTGACCGAAACCGGTCGGCGAGGTCTTGCTCTCGGTGGTGGTGCAGGTGCCTTTTGGCACGAACTTCCAAGAGTTGGCCTGGTAGTCCATCTTCGCTGTGCCGGCACAGGTAGTGCCCGCGCCCGCGGCGCAATCGTTGTGACCCTTCATGGCCACGCCGAAGCATTTTTCCATGTTGCTGTTATCGGCGGCATTGGCGCTGGAAACGGCGGTCATGCTCAGGGCGGAACCAAGAGCCAGAACCAGTGCAACGGCGGACAGGGTGCGAGTGGTAGCAGTCATGATGTTTCTCCAGATTTGAGCTTGGGTTTTACAAGCGAAGTGCGCTTGCTTACCCCACTAGAGAAGGCCCATGGCGATGCGTTACAGCGCAGCCGAAATTTTTCAGAAAAAAATGCACAACCCTGTAGGAGCTGCCGCAGGCTCGGGCCGCGATCGGACAATCTTTTGACTTTGATTCTAAATTCAAAGGCCAGATCAAAAGATCGCAGCCTGCGGCAGCTCCTACAGGGATTTCTGCGGTTGCGCGTCTATAGTCATTGCAACGGCCCCTGTCACAGGCCGATTTACCAGGACGGTATCTCATGACGAAGGAACGCTCAGCCCGCGCTGCGCTATTGCGCACGACTTCCTCTTTTACGCTCGCCTGCACGCTGCCCTTGTTGTTCAGTACGGTTTGCGCGCAGACGCAAGTTGATCCGCTGGACACGCTCAAGCGCATCAACCACAACTACAACACCCTCAAGGACGCTTGCCAGGAACCCGATACCGGTGCTGCGCGCGGGCTGTATTACTGCAGCGGCGTGACCTTGCGCATGGTCAATGACGGGCCGTTCAATCCGTGGGATTACAGCCCTTACGCGATCAAGATTGGCGCGACGTCTTATTCGTGGATTCGCAAGGACTTGAGTACGCGGATTCTGATTCACCCGGCGGGTTTCATCCTGCGCACGCCTACCGATGCGGCGGCGTTGAAGCTGCCGGTCAAGGAACAGGGCTTCACCTGCATCTACGCCTTCGATGGCGGCACCGGACCGGAGCGCAAGTGGTACGGCTGCGGGTTCTTCGACAGCCGCGAACCGCCGCGCGCGGCCCAGGGCACGATGAACAACCGCAATGCCGCGCTGGCCTACGGCACCTGTGCCGAGGCGGGTGTCACCACCGCCGAGCAATGGACGCAGAAATACACCGGGCTGATGAAAGGGCCGATCCAGTACGGCCAGTGTTCGTGGAACGCGGAAAAAACCAGCGACTGGCACGCGATGATCCGCGTGCACGAGTCGCGTCCGAATACCACCAACAAGGATCCCTTTGCCTTCAGTGCCCAGGTCAACGAGTTCATGTTGAAGAACGCCACCGCCACCAACGACGGCAGCGAAAACATGAAGTACATCGACGCCTTCATCTACAACGTCAACAGCACGCAGAACTTCGCCACCCGCGGTGATCAGGCGCCGCCGAAGCCGGAGAACGGCCTGAACAGCGCGCGCAATTTCCAGAAGAAACTCCAGGCTCAGGGCTACAGCGTGCCGATCCTGCGGCTGGATTTCACCAAGCCTGCCGAACAGCGTTTCAGCTATGTCGCCGCCGATCAGGCGATCGCCGAAATGGTGGTGGGTGGCGCCCCGGCGCCCAGATACATTGCTGATGCCGTGTGGATCGAGCGTTACGACCCGGGCAGCAAGAAAAAAGAATGGTCGCTCAAGGTCACACCGACGGCCGAGGGCAAGGCGATACAGGCCAGCAATCAGGACGCCGTTTATCAGGAGTTGTCAGCCCTGCGTGGGGCCGACAGCCAGTGGCGTGATCACGAGAAATCAGCGGGCAGCATGCGTCAGCAATTGAGCTGTCTGGTACAGAACTACCCAGCCAAGACCGAGTGGAATCTGGAACCGTTCCGCCCCGTGGTCAGCCCGCAGGAAGCGGCTAAGGCCGGCTGCAATCCGGTGGCAGCCCCGGCGCCGCAATACATCGCTTCGGCCGACTGGATCAAGCGTTACGACCCCGGCACCCGCAAGGATGAATGGAGCCTGAGCATCGTGCCCACTGCGGCGGGGCGCGCCTTGCCCAATGACCAGCTCGGCGCCTTGTACGAGCAGTTGTTCGCGCTCAAGGGCGCGGACAGCAATTGGCGCGACAACGAAACGGCGGCCGGCAGCATGCGTCAGCAATTGGGCTGCGTGCTGGCCAACTATCGCAACAAGACGCCGTGGAATCTCGAGCCGTTCCGGCCGGCGCTATCGGATGCCGAGACCCGGGCCGCCGGTTGCAACCCGGTTCCGCGTTAAGTGTGTGTGTTGGCTAATCAAGGAGATGCAAGCCATGAACAAACGTCTGAACAGGATCGCCCCGTTGCTCGTGTTGCCGCTGTTGGTGCATGCGACATGGGCCAACGCCGAGTCATGCGACGAGACGCTGAGGAAGGTTGAAAAGCTCTACAACAACACCGTCGACAGTTGCGGTCAGGACCCCGCGTCTGACTGCTCGGGGCTGCTGGTGCGCGGCACGCATCGGGCCGATCCGGCCAAGGGGCAAAAGTGGGACGTGTGGAACCCCAGCCCGAAAGCCGTGGAGCTGGGCACGTTTGCTGCTTCGTTCATGCGCGCCGACGGCATCAGTTATGAAGACCCCGGCATGAGCACGCAGAATGGCTACCTGATTACGCCCCGGGATCTGGTGAAAGACCCCGAGACGCCGGTGCATGTCTATTGCGCGTTTCCCAACGATGCCTGGACCGACTTTCGCAATGATCGCGGCTGCGGTGACAACAAGAATACCGCCCCGACCGAAGCGGTCTGTCAGGCCATGAAACCACCGATCACCACGCCGAACGCCTGGGTCGCGCACTTCACCCAGTACAACAACAATCGTCAGCAGGACCAGTTGCAGTGCGGTTTCAACATGCGCAATCCGATGAGCAGCAAGGAGCGGGTCGACGCCTTCCGCAATTTCATGGGTGCGCGCAAAGTCATCAACAGCCGTGAGTTTCAGACCCAGACCGAGCTACGCCTGGGCAACCCGAAAACCGATGAGCTGCCGATTCTGGCGTTCTTCTACAGCGATCAGCGCGGCTTGAACGACGCGTTGGCCAACCAGAAGGACTACAAGGCCAAGACCGGCAAGGATCGCAACATCATCAAGATCGACTTCCCGAAAACCCCGGTGGCCAAGGCCACATTCTCCTGCATTCAGACTTCGACGCCGACCGCGCCAAAATTCTGCGACAAGTACATCGAGTCCAGCACCTGGGTACAACGCCCCGATCCAAAACTGGGGCCGAAGACCTGGTCGCTTTCGGTGGTACCGACCGCGTGTGGTCGGGCGATCAAGGACGACCAGACCGACCGCATGTTTGCCGAGCTGTACAACAAGCACAAGGACGATCCGCAATGGCGCGAGTACAGCGTCAATGGCGGTTCGTTGCGGCGGCAGATGGTTTGCCATCTGGCGGCAACCTACGAGGGCAAGCCAGTACGCAACAAGCCTGAGTGGAACCTTGAACCGGCGCGTCCGTATGTCGATCAGGCCACCGCCGTAGCTCAACACTGCAACCCGTACTGACGGCACTTCCCTGTAGGAGCTGCCGCAGGCTCGGGCCGCGATCGGACGATCTTTTGACTTTGCCTTTTAAAAGCTAGATCAAAAGATCGCAGCCTGCGGCAGCTCCTACAGGGGATGTGTGAGGTGTAAAAAAAACGGCCCGAAGGCCGTTTTTTATTGGGCGAAAAGCATCAACCGCCGAGGTACGCCTCGCGCACTTTCGGGTCGGTCAGCAGTGCTTCACCGGTGCCTTGCATGACCACGCGGCCGTTCTCCAGAACGTACGCACGGTCAGCGATTTTCAGCGCCTGGTTGGCGTTCTGCTCGACCAGGAACACCGTTACACCGTCCCTGCGCAGCTGTTCGATGATGTCGAAGATCTGCTGGATGATGATTGGTGCCAGGCCCAGCGACGGCTCGTCGAGCAGCAGCAGTTTCGGCTTGCTCATCAGCGCGCGGCCGATGGCGAGCATCTGCTGTTCGCCGCCGGACATGGTGCCGCCGCGCTGGTTGAAGCGTTCTTTCAGGCGCGGGAACAGGCCGAGGACCTTGTCCATCTGCTCCTGATAGTCGCCCTTGTCGGTGAAGAAACCGCCCATGGACAGGTTCTCTTCGACGGTCAGACGGGCAAATACCCGACGACCTTCCGGCACCACCGCGATGCTCTTGCGCATGATCTGCGACGAGTCCTGGCCGACCAGTTCCTCACCCATGTAGCGGATGCTGCCGCTGTGCGCCTGCGGTGAACCGCAGAGCGTCATCAGCAACGTGGACTTGCCGGCACCGTTGGCACCGATCAGGGTCACGATCTCGCCCTGACGGACTTCGACGTTGACGCTGTGCAGGGCCTGGATCTTGCCGTAGAAGGTGGAAACGTTTTCGAACTGCAGCATTTACGCTTCCCCCAGGTAGGCTTTGATCACTTCAGGATTGTCGCGGATCTGTTCCGGCGTGCCATCGGCCAGCGGCGTGCCCTGGTTGATCACGACGATGTGGTCGGAAATGCTCATGACCAGTTTCATGTCGTGTTCGATCAGCAGCACAGTGACGTTGTGCTCTTCACGCAGCACGCTGATCAGCGCCTTGAGGTCTTCGGTTTCCTTCGGGTTCAGACCGGCGGCCGGTTCGTCGAGCATGAGGATCCGCGGGCGGGTCATCATGCAGCGGGCGATTTCCAGACGGCGTTGCTGACCGTAGGCCAGGGTGCCGGCAGTACGGTTGGCGAACTCTTTCAGGTTGACCTTTTCCAGCCAGTATTCGGCATATTCCATGGCCTCGCGTTCGCTCTTGCGGAACGCCGGGGTCTTGAACAGGCCGGACAGGAAGTTGGTGTTCAGGTGACGGTGCTGGGCGATCAACAGGTTCTCGACCGCCGTCATGTCCTTGAACAACCGCACGTTCTGGAAGGTGCGCACCACGCCCTTGAGGGCGATCTTGTGCCCCGGCAGGCCCTGGATCGGTTCGCCGTCGAGCAGGATGCTGCCGCCCGATGGCTGGTAGAAACCGGTCAGGCAGTTGAACACGGTGGTCTTGCCCGCGCCGTTCGGCCCGATCAGCGCCACCACTTGTTTTTCCTTGACGGTCAGGGCCACGCCATTGACCGCGAGCAAGCCGCCGAAGCGCATGCTCAGGTTTTCGACCTTAAGAATCTCGCGGCTCATTTTCGCAACTCCATGTGTGGGCGTTGCATCGGCAGCAGACCTTGTGGACGCCAGATCATCATCAACACCATCAGCGCACCGAACATCAACATCCGGTATTCGCTGAACTCACGCATCATTTCCGGCAACAGGATCATCACCACGGCCGCGAGAATCACGCCCAGCTGCGAGCCCATGCCACCCAGCACGACGATGGCGAGGATGATCGCCGACTCGATGAAGGTGAACGATTCCGGCGTCACCAGACCCTGACGGGCGGCGAAGAAGCTCCCGGCGAAACCGGCGAAGCTCGCACCCAGGGTGAACGCCGACAGCTTGATGATCGTCGGATTCAGGCCCAGTGCACGGCAGGCGATTTCGTCTTCACGCAGCGCTTCCCACGCACGGCCGATCGGCATGCGCAGCAGGCGGTTGATGATGAACAGTGCCGCCAGCGCCAGCAACAGGGCAACCAGGTAGAGGAAGATCACCTTGTTGATCGAGTTGTATTCGAGGCCGAAATATTCGTGGAAGGTTTGCATGCCTTCCGCCGCTTTGCGTTCGAAGGTCAGACCGAAGAACGTCGGTTTCTCGATGTTGCTGATGCCGTTCGGGCCACCGGTGATGTCGGTCAGGTTACGCAGGAACAGACGAATGATTTCGCCGAAACCGAGGGTCACGATCGCCAGATAGTCACCGCGCAGACGCAACACCGGGAAGCCCAGCAGGAAGCCGAACGTCGCCGCCATCAGGCCGGCAATCGGCAGGCAGATCCAGAAGCTCAGGCCGTAGTAGTGCGACAGCAGCGCGTAGCTGTAGGCGCCGACGGCGTAGAAGCCGACGTAACCCAGGTCGAGCAGACCGGCCAGACCGACGACGATGTTCAGGCCAAGGCCGAGCATCACGTAGATCAGGATCAGCGTGGCAATGTCCACTGCACCACGGGAGCCGAAGAACGGCCACACCAGTGCACCGAGGATCAGCGCAATGATGATGTAGCGTTGCGTGGTCGGCAGGGTCAGGAAGTTGCTGGCCTTGGCCGGGATCAGCGGCAGCCCCGGCGAGGATTTCCACGCCTTGCTGATCTGCTGGTTGAACAGCACCCGCAGGAACATCAGCACCGAGCACACGGCGATGGTCGCCAGAATGGCCGGGCTGGTGCCGTGCACTTCAAGGTTGATGCCGACGATGGTCAGTTTCAGACCGAGTACCGGGTAGGCCACGGCCCACACCAGCAAGGCGCTGAACAGCGCCTGTTTAAGATTCCTAGTCATACTTTCTCAACCTCCGGACGGCCCAGAATGCCGGTCGGACGGAACAACAGCACCAGAACCAACAAGCCGAAAGCCACGACGTCCTTGTACTGGTCGCCGAAGATATCGGCGCCAAAGGCTTCCGCCACCCCGAGCACCAGCCCGCCGAGCATCGCGCCGGGGATGCTGCCGATCCCGCCCAGTACCGCAGCGGTGAAGGCCTTGAGGCCGACGAGGAAACCGGCGTTCGGGTTGATCACGCCGTACTGCATGCTCAACAGCACAGCGGCGACGGCTGCCAGCGCAGCACCGATGACGAAGGTCAGGGCGATGATGTTGTTGGTGTTGATGCCCAGCAGGTTGGCCATCTTGATGTCTTCGGCACAGGCGCGGCAGGCACGACCCAGGCGGGAGCGGGAGATGAACAGCGTGAGGCCGAGCATGGCGACCAGGGTCACCACGAACACCACGATTTGCATGTAGGAAATCAGCACTTCATGTGCGCCACCTGGCCCGATGGAGAAGTTGCCGGGGATCAGGTTGGGGATGGATTTGTCCTTGGAGTCTTGCGCGAGCAGAACCGTGTTCTGCAGGAAGATCGACATACCGATCGCGGAAATCAGCGGGATCAGACGGTTGCTGCCGCGCAGGGGGCGGTAGGCGATCCGTTCGATGCTGTAACCGTAGGAACTGGTGACGACGATGCTCGCGATGAACGCGGCGGTCATCAACAGCGGGACGTTGTCGATTCCCATCATGGCCAGCCCGGCGATGGCGATGAACGCCACGTAGGAACCGATCATGTACACCTCGCCGTGGGCGAAGTTGATCATTCCAATGATGCCGTAAACCATCGTATAGCCGATGGCAATCAGGGCATACGTGCTGCCAATGGTCAGGCCATTAACCAGCTGTTGGAAGAAGTGATAGATGTCAGGCATTACAACGCTCCTAAAAACCTGATACGCATTTCACTGGTGGAGTCATTTTCCCGCCCGGCCCCGTGGATCTTTATCCACTTCGAATCCGGGTTTTGCCAGCGAACCGCTGATGACGGTTTTGAGATTTTCAGGTGGGGAGACTGGCGGATCACGCCAGCGCGGCCCATACATTCGTAAAACAAAGCCCACGGCACGCCGTGGGCTTTATTGGCAGTCAGTCAGGGCGCGCCTTACTGAGGCGAAACTTCAGTTTTAGGTTTGCCGAAGTGCCACTCGTAAACCACGAATTTGAAGTCCTTCAGGTCGCCCTTGGCGTCGAAGCTCAGGTCGCCGGTAGGGGTCTTGAAGGTGCCGGCGTGAATGGCTTCGGCCACTTTGGCCGGGTCTTCGGATTTGGCAGCGGCGATACCGCCGGCAATCACTTCAACCGCCGAGTAGGAAGGGAACACGAACGGGCCGCTCGGGTCTTCTTTCTTCGCCTTGAAGGCATCAGCCAGGGCGACGTTGGCCGGATCCTGGTCGAAGGATTTCGGCAGGGTCACCAGCAGGCCTTCGGAAGCGTCCTTGGCGATCTGCGAAATGGAGTCGTTACCCACGCCTTCCGGACCCATGAACTTGGCTTTCAGGCCTTTTTCCTGGGATTGACGCAGGATCAGACCCAGCTCCGGGTGGTAGCCGCCGTAGTAGACGAAGTCGACGTTGGCTTGCTTGAGCTTGGAGATGATCGAGGAGAAGTCCTTGTCGCCGGCGTTGACGCCTTCGAACACGGCGACTTTCACGCCTTTCTTCTCCAGAGTCGCCTTGACTGCGGTAGCGATGCCTTCACCGTATTGCTGCTTGTCGTGCAGTACGGCAACGATTTTCGGCTTCACGTGGTCGGCGATGTAGTTACCGGCGGCAGGGCCCTGGGCGCTGTCCAGACCGATGGTGCGGAAGACCATTTTGTAACCACGGGCGGTGATGTCCGGGCTGGTGGCAGCCGGGGTGATCATCACGACGCCTTCGTCTTCGTAGATGTCCGAAGCAGGCTGGGTGGAGCTGGAGCACAGGTGACCGACCACGAACTTGACGCCGTCGTTGACGACCTTGTTCGCAACCGCTACCGCTTGTTTCGGATCGCACGCGTCATCGTATTCAACGGCTTCGAGTTTCTTGCCGTCGACGCCGCCCTTGGCGTTGATCTGTTCGATGGCCATTTTCGCGCCACTGAACTGCATGTCGCCGTATTGGGCTACAGGACCGGTTTTAGGGCCGGCGATACCGATCTTGATGGTGTCAGCGGCGAACGAATGGCTGGCAACCCCGGCCAGAACCATAGCGGCAAACAGTTTGGAAATCTGCTTAGTAGCCTTAGTCATAGTGCTCCACTCTTACTGTTGTAATTTTTTTGAGTTCTGGCGCCGTAGCAGCAGAACCGGGTCAGATATCTTTGCGATACCCTCCGGAAATGCCCCCGGCAACTGTACCGGTACAGTGTAGAGCGCCGGTTGTTGGCCTGGGAAGCGGGCGCCGAGGGGCAAAACTTGGGGGTGTCGCATTTTTGAATGAAAAAGACAGAATTGCGGCGGGGCATTCGTGGGCATATATCCCAATCACCAGCATTCCTTGGCGTTCCTGCTCTTTTCGTTCGGTGAAGCCATTTGCAACCGGGTTTTTCTGCCGGACCACCGACGTTATCATTCGCGTCGATTTCTTTTCCGGACAGTCCCATGAATCAAGAACCTAGCACCCTCTATGCCAAGCTGCTTGGTGAAACCGCATCTATTACCTGGAAAGAGCTGGAGCCGTTCTTCGCCAAGGGTGCCCTATTGTGGGTCGACCCGGCCCTGGATTTGATCGCCGCCGCCGAGGCCGTGGCCGCGGATGATGGCGAGAAAGTCGCCGCCTGGCTGGCCGAAGACAAGGTCGCCAAGCTGTCTGAAACGCGGGCGCTGGATATTTTCGAGCGTGATCCGCAGCTGTGGGCGGTGGTGGTGAGTCCGTGGATTCTGATCCAGGAAAGGGCGGGCAATTCCAACGTTGCACCTTGATGGTGCGAATGGTTGACCGCGAAAAGTGTGTAGCCGAGTAGCGTGATGGCACGTTGCCGTAGAGAAAGGCCACAAGCGTGGGTGGCCTCACGGTGACGTAAACGTAACGGGAACAGTTTATTGAGCAGCCTGAGGGCTGCTTAATTGTTTCTGGATGTTGGTTTGACTGAAATCTTCAGGACATTTGCGGGCCTCATCGCTGGCAAGCCAGCTCCCACAGGTTTTGTGGTGTTCACAAATAGTTGTGTTCACGCAGATCCTGTGGGAGCTGGCTTGCCAGCGATAGGCGCTACTCGGTTGCGGATCAGACCGAGTAAGTCTTCCCGGTATGGTTATTCAGGGAAATAACCTTGGTCTTGCCGATCCGGTGACGGTAGATCTCGCGCAGGTACTTGATCGACTTCTTCACGCAATCGCGCGACAGGCGAATGTCGTTGATCGAGACGAACTTGTCTTTGTCGTTGATCAGCTCGCGGTACTTCTTCTCGTACATCGGTTTGATCGCGTACCAGTTGGTGTCGAGGATCTTCGCCGGATTTTCGAACTCGTTGAGCAAGTCGTCGATGCGGTCTTCGTCGAAGTCCTCATTAATGATGAAGTCGAGGATCGAGTTGTCCAGGGTTTCGTCGAAACGGTACGGGGTCTTGGCGAAGCAGCGCTTGATGAACGCCACGATCAGGGTCAGGAAGTCGTCCGACAGACACGGGCTCTTGGCGATCAGGGTGGTCAGCGACAGGTTGGCCGAGGCGCCGATCACCAGCGCATAGCGCTTGAGCGTGGTGTTGGGGAACAGGCTGTTGAGGTGAGTCTTCAACCGGTTCAGATCCATGTACGACAGCTTGTAGTCCTTCGGCAGGGAGACGATCGAGACCACCGACGAGCAGTTCTTGAAGAAGTGCAGGTCGTGCAGCGCCGCGGCGTCGTAGCCGGAATTCTTGTACTGCTCGAGCGAGGCGCGATAGCGCTTGGATTCGATCGGCAGCAGGCTGATGCCCTCGATGGCCTGGGTGACCTTGTTGAAGTGCGGCAGGTCGATCGAGCGGAAGAACAGGTCGTCGATGTTCAGACGCTGCGGCTCTTTGTCGAACACCTTGAACTTGTCGCTGCTCGGCGGCGGGGTTTCCGGTACCACTGATTCGGCGTAGGCAATCGCCACCGGGCCGGCCAGGCTCATGAACAAGTCGTTGGCATCGAGGCGAATGGTTTCGCCGATGTCGATGCCGGCGCGACGGAAGTAGTTCTGGTCGTAGTCGGTGGTCACCGCCTGCGCCGTCAGAATGTTGAAGATCTGCTGCGAGATGTACTGGTTGGCGTGCTTCTCCATCGCATTGACATCAATGTTCTGGATGTTGCCGTCATCGCTTTCTTCGGCGTAACGCATGATGTCGTTGGAGATCAGCATCATCGCGTTCCATGGACGGATACGGCCCATGACGCTGGCTTCGCTGCTGTCTTCGTTGGCGAAGTTGTAGGAGAAATCCCATTCCTCCGACAGGTATTTGCACAGCAGGCGTCCGGCGTTGATGTGCAGCGCCTCGGACATTTCACTGCGGTGGTCGGAAATGTTCGGCAGCACGCAGATGCCGCTGGTGAAGATCGGCTCGAACACGAACGAATGCCCGCTCTTGCCGTCATGCTCGTCCATCGGCTTGGTGTCGAACGTCTTGTTCATGTACGAGTGCTGCTGGGCCAGGCCGAACTCCGAAGCCATGCCCGAACCGGTACCGCCGCCGGCACTGAAGATCGAAAAGTACAGGCGCGACTGGTTGGCCTTGATGCCGCAGCTGTCGATCAGGTACGAGTGGATCATTTTCCAGTCGGGGCTGGAGAAGCGCTGGGTGTCCTTGTTGAGGATGATCTTCGCCAGATACTGACCGAGGATCGGCGCGTTACCGGCGCCACCGGCGTGGACTTCGGACAAGTCCATGATCTTCATTTTGCTGTAGTCGCGCAGGAAGCCGCTTTTCTCGCCCTTGCGCGAGAAACGAATGCGCCCGGCGATGTCCTTGTCGAGGTCGCCGAGCATCACCAGCGGTTCGACCAGGAACACCGGTTTGCTCGATTTGTTCGGGCCGATCCGCAGATTCTGCTTGATCCACTGCGCCGGGCTGTAGCCCTTGTCGGCCAGACGCCGATCCGCCGCACGGTCTTCGTTGTTGAATTCGTTGAGGTAGAACTTGCGCGCGTTGTACACCAGCTCCGCAACATCGAGGGCGATGTTCGAGCCGCAGCGACCGAGGCCGATCAGGCACACCGAGGGAAATTCCTGGTCGTTGTGCTGTTCGTTGTCGCCTTCCAGGTGCGGCGGGCGCGGGAACACCAGATCGCGCAGCCCGTCGAGATTGTCGAGGATGCGGTCGGTGTTGGTTTCGGTGTAGTACAGATATTGCTGAGTGCCCAGCGGGCGCGAAGGAGGCAATGGCTTCATCGGAGCCGGGCTGTTCGCCGCAGGGCTCAGGGTCAGATCGGATACCGCAGTGGCCGGATTGTTTTTAGAAGTCATTGTGCGCCATATACCTGGACAGGGTTGGCTCGGCGACCGTTGTCATCGAGCCTCACGGAAAGAGGATCTCGCGTCTTTGACTGCGCGTATTTGGCCCGGGCGTCAGGGGCTTGGCCTGATCGTCGCGCGGGGGAATCCTTTCCTGATCGTTCATGAATCGGCCATTATTCAGTGATCTTTAATCGAAAAGAGGCAAAATGATGTCAACGCTACCTTCGTTGGGCTTTGCCGGAATCGGCCTGATGGGCCTGCCGATGTGCCGTCGTCTGCTGGCGGCGGGTTATCCGCTGACCGTGTGGAACCGCAATCCGGCCAAGTGCGCGCCGCTGGTCGAAGCCGGCGCCCGGCAGGTGGCGAGTCCCGCTGAATTGTGTGACCACGCGGACATGGTGATGCTTTGCCTGGCCGACACGGCAGTGGTGCGCGAGGTGGTGTTTGGCGCCGGGGGTGTGGCTGAAGGTGCGAAAAACGGCCAGTTGCTGGTGGACTTTTCCAGCCTCGAACCGACCGCTACCCGCGAGATGGCCACCGAGTTGGCCGACAAGACCGGGATGAGCTGGCTCGATTCACCGGTGTCCGGCGGCGTGGTGGGTGCCGAGGCCGGCAGTCTGGCAATCATGGTCGGCGGTGCAGCATTGGATCTGGATCGGGTGCGCCCGGTGCTGCTCAACCTCGGTCAACGGGTCACGCACATGGGCGGCATTGGCGCCGGGCAAGTGACCAAGGCCTGCAACCAGATGATCGTCGCCTGCAATGCGCTGGTGATCGCCGAAGTGGTGGCGCTGGCCGAGCAGTCCGGCGTCGATGCGCGCCTGATCGCCGAGGCGCTGGCCGGTGGGTTTGCCGATTCGAAACCGTTGCAGATCCTCGCGCCGCAAATGGCCGAGAGCCGTTTTCAACCGGTGAAATGGCACGTGCGCACGCTGCTCAAAGACCTCGATACCGCAGTGAAATTCTCCCGCGAACAAGGCTCGGCCACGCCGATCAGCGGATTGGCCGCACAATTGATGCGCCTGCATGGGGCGCAGGGCTTTTTGCAGAAGGATCCAGCGACACTGGTACAAATGTACCGCGCGCCAGACTCAACGGATTGACCGCATGCGAGTGTTTACGCTGATTGATTTCTTCCAGCACCGGGCGTAACTCGTCCAGCGGCACCGGACGGCTGAGCAGGTAGCCCTGAATGAAATCGCAGCCCGAGCGCTCAAGGAATTCGTACTGCTCCAGGCTTTCCACGCCTTCGGTCACCACCTGCAGATGCAGGGTGTGGGCCATGACGATGATCGCCTGGACGATCTCCATGTCGGCGGTTGCCTTGGGGATGTCGAGGATGAACGAACGGTCGATCTTCAGTGTGTTGAGCGGCAGGCGCTTGAGGTAGGCCAGCGATGAATAACCGGTGCCGAAGTCGTCGATTGACAGCGACACCCCGAGGGCGCGGATCTGCCGCAGCAACACCAGGGTGTTGGCGATGTTGCCCATCAGCGCATTTTCGGTGACTTCCAGTTCCAGGCGTTCCGGCGCGACGCCAGCGGTGCGCAGCGCATTTTCGATTTCATCGGCGAGTTCTTCCCGGGCAAGGTTGAGCGGCGAGCAGTTCCAGGCGATTTTCAGTTCGTCGCAGCCGTGGCGCGTCAGTTCGCCAAGGTCGGTGCAGGCCCGGCGCAGCACCCAGTTATCCAGTTCGGCAATCAGGCCGTTGGTTTCGGCAATCGCGATGAAACGATCCGGGGCCAGCAAGCCATGCACCGGGTGCTGCCAGCGAATCAGCGCTTCGAGTTTGGTCACTCGACCGGTTTTCAGTTCGAAAATCGGCTGGTAGTAGAGCATCAGCCCGTTTTCTTCGCGCAGGGCGTGGCGCAGTTCTTCTTCCAGTTGCAGTTCGAGGCTGGCGCGAGTCTTCATGTTGGAACTGAAAAAATGCAGGCCGTTACGCCCGGCGCCCTTGGATTGATAGAGCGCCAGATCCGCGTGCTTGAGCAGTTCTTCGCAGGTGGTGCCGTCGTCGGGAAACAGGCTGATGCCGATGCTGGTGGTCATCACCATACGCCGTCCGGCCAGTTCGATCGGCTCCTTCATTTTCAGCATGATCCGTTGCGCCATGTTGCGCGCTTCTTCGCGGTCATGCAGGCCGATCAGGATGCAGAACTCGTCGCCGCCGAAGCGCGCAACCACGTCTTCATGGCTGCGCACCGAACCTTTGATGTGATTGGCGATGACTTTGAGCAGGGCGTCACCGGCGTCATGGCCGAGGCTGTCGTTGATCCTTTTGAAGTGGTCGATGTCGAGAAACATCACCGCGAGCATGCCGCCTTCGCTGGTTTTCTGGTTGAGTTTTTCGGCGAAGATCTGGTTGAAACCGCGGCGGTTGATCAGGTTGGTCAGTGCGTCGTAATTGGCCACTTGCTGCAGTGACATGCGCGCCTGATCGAGCTGGCCGAGCAGGGCGTTGACCCGGCGCAGGTCGTGCTCCTTGTTCTGCAGTTTCTTGTCGGCGAGTGCCGCACTGATCGCGCTGCCGAGAATCAGCAGGATGATCAGCGCGACCGTCAGACCCAGTTGCAGATGGCTGGTTTCGCTCGCCATGGTCGGCGCGGTGCCTTCGGGCAATACCAGATGCAACGCGGCCATGCCGGTGAAATGCATGCTGATGATGCCGGCGCCGAGGATGACTGCGGCGGTGTATTTGAGCAATTGATGAAAACGCCCGCTGCCTTCACGCAGATAACCGGCGACCCACAGTGCGGCGAAGCTGGCGCCGATGGCAATCACGATCGACAGGCAGAACAGCAGTGGCTGATAGTAGGCAGTGGCCGCCGAGTGCATCGCCGCCATGCCAACGTAATGCATGCCGGCGATGCCCAGGCCAATGACGATCGCGGTTTTCAGGTAGTGCACCAGGCTGGGTTGCGGCTCACTCAAGGTGTGCATCGCCAGCCACGAGGCGAGCAGGGCGATCAGCAGGGAGAACAGGGTAATCGCCAGATCGTAGTGGACTTCGATCGGCGCCTGGAATGCGAGCATGGCAATGAAATGCATGGCCCAGATGCCGCCGGCCAGGCACGAGGCGCCGATCCAGCGCCACACTCGTTGCGAGCCCGGGTCTTCGGCATGCCCGACCCGCTCGGCCATGTCGAGGGTGGCAAAACTCGCGGCGCAGGCGACCAGATAGGCCACCAGCACCAGCAAGGGATTATGGGTGCAATCGAGAATGACCTGCCCGCTCTCCGGCAGCTCGGTAACAAACTGCAAACCAAGCCACTCCATAGCATCCCCGTCTGTGAAGTCGTCCCTGCTGCGTCAGCAACGCAGGCGAATGAGAGGAGTATAGAGGCGGTTTTTGCCATGCAAGCGGTAGTGGCACATTGGCGCCAACGATTTCGGCATGAGCTTTATAGCGATTGGCGCTAAATCTCAGGCGCTTTGCTCGTAAGGGATCTGATTCCAGTCAGGCTCAAGCGGCGGCAAGCCGAAGCGGGCGCGCGCCTTGTCGCAATCGACATTCTGTTCGCCGTTTTCCCAGGACGACTCGAATTCGCGGCAGGGGCTGGAACGCTGTTCGTAAATCGAGCACTGCACCTGGCTGCCCACCTCGCCGACCAACGCCGTACACCGCGGCGATTTGCAGTCGGTGCCGTTCATTGCCACCCGACTGGGGCTGATCTGGGTGACCAGTTCATCGGGCACCGTTCCGCCGGAGGAGGCGCATTCACCCCAGAAAAAAGACACGCGAAAATGGGAACAGCAGGCACCGCAATTCAGACACGGACTGACTTCGGACATTGGGAGGGCATCAAAGGGGTTGATCGGCGAATCCGGACGGATCCGGCGGCTATTCTAGGCTTCGCCAAGAACTTGGGAAGGGGGGCGCGAAAGTATTTTTTTGTGGCAGGATTTTGCTGCAAAACCCCCGGTTTATAGGGGATTGCTGCGTTATCAAGGGCTTACGTTTCTTTACAGTGCCATGGCTCATTATCAGGCTGACGAATGATCACAGACAGCCCTGGTCCGCCTGTCTAGATTGCAGGTTCCGGGCTCGGATGCGTCGGCAGTGAAGCCCTCATAACAATAAAGAGACGGACCCATGCAGAACTCGACCCAAGCGGCGAATGCCTGGCGCATTCTGTTCCTGTTGTTCCTTGCCAACCTGTTCAATTTCTTCGACCGCACCATTCCGGCGATCATCATCGAGCCGATCCGCATGGAATGGCACCTCAGCGACTTTCAACTGGGGATCGTCGGCACTGCGTTCACCCTGGTTTATGCGATCGCCGGCCTGCCGTTGGGACGCATGGCCGATACCGGTTCGCGCAGCAAACTGATGGGCTGGGGTCTGGCGACCTGGAGCGCGCTGACGGCGGTCAACGGTCTGGTCGGCAGCTTCTGGAGTTTTCTGCTGGTGCGCATGGGCATCGGTATTGGCGAGGCCAGTTATGCACCGGCGGCCAACTCGCTGATCGGTGACCTGTTCCCGGCGCACCGTCGGGCGCGGGCCATGGGTATTTTCATGCTCGGCCTGCCGTTGGGCCTGCTGTTGGCGTTCTTCACCATCGGCGCGATGGTCAAGGCCTTCGACAGCTGGCGCGCGCCGTTCTTTATCGCGGCGGTGCCGGGGCTGATCCTCGCGGTGTTCATGTTCTTCATCAAGGAGCCGAAACGCGGTGCGGCGGAAACCGTCCAGGTCTCGCAGGAAAGAGTCGACAAGCCGATCCGCCGGGTGCTCGCGGTGCCGACATTCTTGTGGCTGGTGATGGCCGGTTTGTGCTTCAACTTCGCCACCTATGCCTGCAACTCGTTCCTGGTGCCGATGCTGCAGCGCTACTTCCTGATGCCGTTGCAGGATGCGGCGGTGGCGACCGGGGTGATTGTCGGTATCACCGGGCTGATCGGCCTGACCCTCGGCGGCTGGATCGCCGACAAGATTCATCAGCGGGTCGCCAACGGGCGGCTGCTGTTTGCCGGCTTCAGTCTGATCATCTCGACCCTGTGCACGGCGTGGGCGCTGCATGCCGGACGGGTCGAGATCGGCGTGTTCGTTGCGGTGTTCAGCGTCGGCTGGCTGTTTGCCTATAACTTCTATACCTGCGTGTACACGGCGATTCAGGACGTGGTCGAACCGCGCCTGCGGGCCACGGCGATGGCGCTGTTCTTTGCCGGGTTGTACCTGCTCGGCGGCGGCTTGGGGCCGGTGGTGGTGGGAGCCTTGTCCGATCACTTTGCCAAATCGGCGATGCTCTCGGCAGGCGCCGAACAGATGACCGAGGCGTTCAAGGCTGTGGGGCTGCATGATGCGATGTACCTGATTCCGGTGGCGCTGTTCTTCACCATGGTGTTTCTGTTTCTGGCAGCGCGGTGTTTTGTGCGGGATGCGCAGCGGATGAGGGAGGGGTTGGTGGCTGTGGTTGAGCCTGATGTTTCTGTGGCGACGGCATGATTGCTATCGCTGGCAAGCCAGCTCCCACAGTGACCGAGTCATACGCATAATTTGTAAACACTCCAAACCCTGTGGGAGCTGGCTTGCCAGCGATAAGGCCATCAGCATCAGCCGATAAATACCAGACAAACAAAAAGGCCCGCATCGCTGCGGGCCTTTTCATTTATAGCATTGGAGCAGGGCGCTTTAACCCGCCACCAACACCCGGATCGCTTCCAGACGCAGTGCCGCTTTATCCAGCATCGCCAGGCCCAGTTCACGCTGCTTGCGCAACGCATCCAGTTCGCTGTCGCGTACGGTCGGGTTGACCGCTTGCAACGCGGTCAGGCGCGCCAGTTCTTCTTCGGTGTCCGCCGCCAGACGACGACGGGCCTCGGCCACGCGCTCGGCGTGACGTGGGGTGATCTTGTCTTCACCGGCGTTGATCCGTGGCGTCAGCTGATCGCGTTGGGCCTGGATGAACTTGTTGGCGCTGGCGCGTGGCACGCTTTCCAGTTGATCGTTCAAGGTTTCGAACGAGACGCGGGCCGACAGATCGTTGCCGTTGGCGTCGAGCAGGCAGCGCAGGGCGGCCGGTGGCAGGTAGCGGCCCAGTTGCAGCGAACGCGGGGCCACCACTTCGCTGACGTAGAGCAGTTCCAGCAGCACGGTGCCCGGTTTCAGCGCCTTGTTCTTGATCAGCGCGACGGCGGTATTACCCATCGAACCGGACAGCACCAGGTCCATGCCGCCCTGCACCATCGGGTGTTCCCAGGTGATGAACTGCATGTCTTCGCGCGACAGCGCCTGGTTGCGGTCGTAGGTGATGGTCACGCCTTCGTCGTCGCCCAGCGGGAAGCTGGCGTCGAGCATCTTCTCGCTCGGCTTGAGGATCAGGGCGTTTTCCGAGTGGTCTTCGCTGTCGATACCGAACGCGTCGAACAGGGTTTCCATGTAGATCGGCAGGGCGAACTGGTCGTCCTGCTCAAGGATCGCCTCGACCAGCGCGTCACCTTCGCCAGCACCGCCGGAGTTGAGTTCCAGCAGACGGTCGCGACCGGTGTGCAGCTCTTGCTCCAGACGCTCGCGCTCGGTGCGCGCCTCGTCGATCAGGGCTTGCCACTCGCCGTCGTCGGCCTCTTCCAGCAGCGGCAGCAGGCGCGGGCCGAACTGGTGCTGCAAGGCGTTGCCAGTCGGGCAGGTATTGAGGAAGGCGTTCAGCGCTTCGTGGTACCACTGGAACAGACGCTCTTGCGGGCTGGTTTCCAGGTACGGCACGTGCAGTTCGATGATGTGCTTCTGACCGATTCGGTCGAGACGCCCGATACGCTGCTCGAGCAGATCCGGGTGCGATGGCAGATCGAACAGCACCAGGTGGTGAGCGAACTGGAAGTTGCGACCTTCACTGCCGATTTCCGAGCAGATCAGCACTTGCGCGCCAAATTCTTCGTCGGCGAAGTAGGCGGCGGCGCGGTCACGCTCGAGGATGTTCATGCCTTCGTGGAACACCGTGGCCGGAATGCCGGAACGCACGCGCAGAGCGTCTTCCAGGTCCATCGCGGTTTCGGCGTGGGCGCAGATCACCAGCACTTTGGTGCGCTTGAGCATTTTCAGCTGATCGATCAGCCACTCGACGCGCGGGTCGAATTTCCACCAGCGTTCTTCTTCGCTGGCGTCCGGCTGGGCCTGGAAGCTGACTTCCGGGTACAGCTCGGCGTGATCGCCCAGCGGCAGTTCGAGGTATTCGTCCGGGCATGGCAGCGGGTACGGGTGCAGTTTGCGCTCGGGGAAACCCTGCACCGCGGCGCGGGTGTTACGGAACAGCACGCGGCCGGTGCCGTGGCGGTCGAGCAGCTCGCGCACCAGGCGGGCGCTGGCTTCGGTATCGCCATCGTTGACCGCGGTCAACAGGGCTTCGCCTTCGTTGCCGAGGAAACCGTGGATGGTCTTGTGCGCTTCCGGCGACAAGCGTCCCTTGTCGAGCAGTTCCTGAACGGCTTCGGCCACCGGGCGATAGTTCTCGCTCTCGGCGCGGAACGCGGCCAGGTCATGGAAACGGTTCGGGTCGAGCAGGCGCAGACGGGCGAAGTGGCTGTCCTGACCGAGCTGTTCCGGGGTCGCGGTGAGCAGCAGCACGCCGGGAATCACTTCAGCCAGTTGTTCGACCAGCGAATACTCGGGGCTGGCCTTGTCTTCGTGCCACACCAGGTGGTGGGCTTCGTCGACCACCATCAGGTCCCAGCCGGCGGCGAACAAGGCGTCCTGCGCCTTCTCGTCTTCGACCAGCCACTCCAGGGCAACCAATGCCAGCTGGGTGTCTTCGAACGGGTTGGTGGCATCGCTTTCGATGAAGCGTTCTTCGTCGAACAGCGCCACCTGCAGGTTGAAACGGCGGCGCATTTCCACCAGCCACTGGTGCTGGAGGTTTTCCGGAACCAGGATCAGCACGCGATTGGCGCGGCCCGAGAGCAACTGGCGATGGATCACCAGACCGGCTTCGATGGTTTTCCCCAGACCCACTTCGTCCGCCAGCAGAACCCGTGGTGCAATACGGTCGGCGACTTCACGGGCAATGTGCAATTGGTGCGCGATCGGTTGCGCACGCACGCCGCCCAGGCCCCAGAGCGAGGACTGCAACTGGCGGCTGGTGTGTTCCAGGGTGTTGTAGCGCAGGGAGAACCACGACAGCGGGTCGATCTGCCCGGCGAACAGACGGTCGCTGGCCAGACGGAACTGAATGAAGTTCGACAGCTGGGTTTCCGGCAGGGTGACGGCTTCGTTCTGCCCGTTGAGACCGTGATAGACCATCAGTCCGTCGACGTCGTCGACTTCACGGACGGTCATCTTCCAGCCTTCGAAGTGCGTAATGGTGTCACCCGGCGAGAACCGCACGCGGGTGAGGGGCGCATTCCGTAGCGCGTACTGGCGGGTTTCGCCAGTGGCCGGGTAAAGCACGGTCAACAAGCGGCCGTCCTGTGCCAGAACGGTGCCTAAACCAAGCTCTGCTTCGCTGTCACTGATCCAGCGTTGCCCCGGTTGATACTGCTGCGCCATGCTGCCTGACTCCCACCTTGAAAAAGCGGGCTATCTTAACGGAATGCAGGCTTCAGGGCCAAAGATTACTGGGTAGGAGCTGCCGCAGGCTGCGATATTTTGATCTTCGGGAACGCTTGCGTTCTACGGTGTTCCATTAAAGATCGCAGCCTGCGGCAGCTCCTACAGTGCCAACCCGGTCACAAGTTTGCGACCAGTGGCTCAAGGCGCCTTTGCCGCAGCCGATAGCCTGCTGACAGGAGACCCTATATATGCTGCCACCGATGCTCCCCCTGAGCGCTGTGCCGATCACTTCCCAGCAGGATCCGATTCGCCAGCGGCCGGACATTCCTCCGGTGGTGCCGGTGCAGGAAAGCTCCAACGAAAGCACGATCGACCTGCAAAAACGCGACCCGGAAGAGGATCGCCTGCTGGCGCGCGAAGAACAGCGTCGCCAGCAGGAGCGTGATCGTCGCCGGCGCGAAGCCGACGAAGACCCCGAAGAGCATCTGGCCGTGCCGGGCACCGAGCTGAATGCCGACAACACCGTACCGGTGGTGCCGTTGATGGAAGATCAGCCGCGCCAGGGCTTGTGGGTCGATATCGAGATCTGAGGCGAGGCCGCCAGTTCGCCCAGATTGTCCAGCAACGCCTCGATTTCCTCTTCAGTGTTGAGATAACTCACCGCCACCCGCGCCAGGCTTTCGAGCCCGCGGGCCTGCATGTCGAGGGGCGTGTAGGCCACGCCGTTGGCGCCGATGTTGATTCGCCGTGCAGCCAGCGCCTGCTTCAGTTCGACACAATCCCAGCCTTCCAGGGTGAAGGCGATCAGCCCGGACTGTTGGTCCGCCGGACCGAGATTGCGCAGGGTCAGGCCGGGAATGCTCGGCAGGCGTTGGCGCAGATGATCGCTCAAGCGCTGGATGCGTTGGCGAATCGCCCCTGCGCCGATCCGATTGTGTTCTTCCAGCGCATTGGCCAGCCCGGCCAGCAGGGCCAGCGACACTTCACTGGTTTCAAAACGGCGCGCATCATCGCGCAGGGTGAAGCGCCGGCCATCCCATGGCGCTGACAACACATCGCGTTGCTGCGGCAACAGCCGTTGCAGAAACTCCTTCCGGATGTACATCAATGCCGTACCGCGCGGGCCGCGCAAAAACTTGCGCCCGGCGCCCTTGAGCACATCGCACTGCAAGGCCTGGACGTCGCAGGGCAACTGCCCCAGCGCCTGACCGGCGTCGATGAAGTAGGGGACTCCATGTTGTCGAGCGACCTGGCCGATCCGCTCGGCGGGGTTGATCAGGCCACCATTGGCCGGCAGCCAGGTCAGGGCGATCAGGCGCACATTGCGGTCGATCATCCGCGCGAGCGCTTGTGGATCGACAGCGCCATCGGCATCGCACGGGATCACCTGCAGTCGCGCACCGGACTTTACCGCTTCAGCCATGCACGCCAGATTACCGGCCCATTCGTGACGTCCGACAAGGATCCGCTCGCCGGGTTGCCATGGCCCCAGCGCATTGAACGCCTGACTCCATGCCGCCGAGCCGCTGCTGGCGAAGGCGATGTCTTCAGGGGGCGCATTGAGCAGTGTCGCGGCGGCGCTGCGTGCTCTGTGCTGCAGTTGAGTATCAGCGGCCTCCATCGGGCCGCCGAGCGCTTCGCGTTGCAAC
Source organism: Pseudomonas sp. LF020 (assembly GCF_053456425.1). NCBI lineage: Bacteria > Pseudomonadati > Pseudomonadota > Gammaproteobacteria > Pseudomonadales > Pseudomonadaceae > Pseudomonas > Pseudomonas sp. LF020. The sequence goes on along the minus strand of NZ_JBRFIX010000003.1, from coordinate 2,863 downwards.
TGCTCGATGATTGCATCGAGGGTTGCCTGGCTCGGCAAGGAGGCACCCGCATGGTTGAAGTGAATGATCCGGGCGCAGCCGGGCGTGGCCGCTCGCAGATATTCGACGGCCTCGGCATTCACGGGAGCAGCTCGAAAATCGCATCGACTTCAACCGCCACACCGCTCGGCAGACTGCACACACCCACAGCGGTACGGACATGCCTGCCCTTTTCACCGAGTGCGTTGACCAGCAGATTCGAAGCACCGTTGGCCACAGCGCCCTGGCGTTGAAAGTCGGGCGTGGTGGCGATAAAAACGCCGAGTCGCAGGATACGTCCCAGCCTGGACAAATCATCGCCCAAGGCATCACCCAATTGCGCGAGCAGGCCCAAGGCCGCCAGTTCGGCAGCCTTGATCCCTTCCTCTTCGCTGATGGCTTCACCCAGGCGCCCGATGAAGGCCGGTTTGCCGTCAATCAACGGAATTTGTCCGGAGATGTACAGGCGGTTTTGAGTGCCGACCTGATTGACGTAATTGGCGATGGGCTGGCTGGGAGGCGGAAGTTGCAGCCCGAGTTGTTCAACGCGCTTGCTGAGCAGATCTGTCATGTTGAGTCCTCCTGAGTGAGGGCATCAGCATGTTGAAGCGACGGATCACCGACAAACGGATAGATCTAATCCGATGTATCGAAATCGCTCATGGGTGGGCCTTTGCATCCAGCCATTGGCTGAAACTCTGCACGTCTGCCTCGGGCGGGCGCTGGGGAGTGACCAGCCAATAACCGATTTCGCCGTGCAACGGCGGCGTGTCAAAGGCCGGGACCAGCGAGCCCTCCTTGAGCCGGCGTTCGATCAGGCATTGGCGGCCCATGGCGATGCCCTGACCGGCGACCGCCGCCTCGACGACGATGTTGTAGTCATGGAGCATCACGCTGGGGACGTGGCTCAGATCGATGCCGCTGTGCTGATACCAGTCTGTCCATTCGAAAGGCTGGTGCGACTTGGCCATCAGCAACGGACCGTTTTTCATGCCATTGGCTTTGAAGTCCGGGCTGCATACCGGGGTCAGGATTTCGCTCATGAAGCGTCGGGCCAGGACTTTCGGCCAGCCACCCTTGCCATAGCGGATCGCCAGATCCACCTCGCCGCCAGCGACATCGGCCAGTTGCACGGAGGGCAGCAGTTCGACGTGGATGTGTGGGTTTTTCGTGCTGAAATCCGCCAGTCGCGGTGCCAGCCATAAAGTGGCGAACGAGGCGAGCAGGCCAATGCGCAAGGTGCTTGGCTGCTCACCGCGCAGTGGCCGGGTGGCGGCAGCGATGGCGGCGAGGGCAGGTTCGATTTGCTGGTAGTACGCTTGCCCGGCCGGCGTCAGATCGATGGCCCGGGTGCGTCGGACAAACAGGCGCAGGCGGAGAAATTCTTCGAGTTTTTGCACCTGATGACTGACCGCACTCTGGGTCACTGACAACTCGTCGGCAGCCTTGATGAAACTCAAATGGCGGGCCACGGCTTCAAAGGCGCGCAGGGCCATCAGCGGTGGCAGGTCCTGATGCAGGGGCACGGCAAACATCCTTGGGGTTCGCGGCAAAGCGCAGATTGTGCGGTGAAAACCGTCATGCGGTACATCAATTGTTCCAGGTCGCCAGCGTCGACGGCTGGTCAGGCTCGGCGCCAGGCGGCATTATTGGCGCAGTCCTGCCTTTGATGCGGCAGTTGTGATTCTTCTAAGTGATGCTCCCGCCATGAGCCAAGACGACAAACTGATCGACCTCAGCACCGAACGCGCCAAGCGTGTGCATGACCTCAATGAGAAGCGCCTGAACGAAGTGCGCAAGGCCTTCGAGCAGGCGATGCCGTTGGGAAAAGTAAAGAAAAAGTCGAAAAACAAGCCGAAAAAGCGTTGATCTCCCCCCTGCATCCTTTGATGCAGGTCAGTTATTTTCCCGCCTTTGCCTTCTGTGTTGACCGGACTTGATCCTGGTCAATTTCTGCGCCTGCGTGATTGGTTAACTTAGCTCCATCGCAGCAAAGCAGGGGCCAGGAGGCCACAGTCATGTTTTTCGATAACGTGGTGTTTGCCGGGGTTCTGACCGTAGGTCTCATGGTTCTGTTTTTTGCAGGGTTTGGATTTTTTATCTGGAAGGATGCGAATAAGCGCAAGAAGTAGGTCTTTCCAGGTTTGATGAGCACGCAAGGCATTTTGGGGCGACTTCGGTTGCCCTTTTTTTTGTGTCTTGGCGGCCTTTGGGCCGACCAGACTTTGGGTGTGCTTTGTGAATATCCGTTGCTGCGGTAACGGCGGCTTAGGGTTCCGCCCTTACGGCGGGTCACTTTTGACAAACGCCTCAAAAGTAACCAAAAAGGCTTTACCCTGACGTTCGGCCCTCGCTTAGGCTCGGGTTCCTTCGCTGCGGGATTCATCCGGGGGGCAGCGCCTACGGTTTGCTTCGCTGCACCTCCTCTCGCTGTGTTTGGCTGCGCCAAACGGTCGCTGCGCTCCCACCCACGGATAAATCCCTCCACTCAGCCTGCCGACGGGCCTTGAGATCAAAAGCGGTACTCGAGCTAACGCTCATTGTGTTGAGTGGGGCGGCTTCGCCGCATGGGGTGCACGCTCTCTAAATTGTAGGAGCCAGCCTGCTGGCGATGGCGGCCTACGAGCCGACCAGTCTCTAACTGACTACACCCCATCCAAATGTGGGAGCGAGCTTGCTCGCGAAGGCGGCCTTCCAGCCGACCAGTCTCTAACTGAAAACACCCAATCCCCTGTAGGAACTGCCGAAGGCTGTGATCTTTTGATCTGCTTTGGCTTTGGCTTTGGCTTTGGCTTTGGCTTTGGCTTTGGCTTTGGCTTTGGCTTTGGCTTTGGCTTTGGCTTTG
>NZ_JBRFIX010000025.1:0-3382 GCF_053456425.1 Pseudomonas sp. LF020 | reverse complement strand
GCGCCATACGAGCCGAACCGATGATGATTGGAGTGTCATCGCCCGGGAAGTCGTAGGTGGACAGCAGGTCGCGAACTTCCATCTCAACCAGTTCCAGCAGCTCAGCGTCGTCTACCAGGTCAGCCTTATTCAGGAAAACCACGATGTACGGAACGCCTACCTGACGGGACAACAGGATGTGCTCACGGGTTTGTGGCATCGGACCATCAGCGGCCGAGCAAACCAGAATAGCGCCGTCCATTTGAGCAGCACCGGTGATCATGTTCTTCACATAGTCAGCGTGACCTGGGCAGTCAACGTGAGCGTAGTGACGGATCAGCGAGTTGTACTCAACGTGTGCGGTGTTGATGGTGATACCGCGAGCTTTTTCTTCTGGAGCGCTGTCGATCTTGTCGAATTCAACTACGGCCGAACCGAAAACTTCGGAGCAGACGCGAGTCAGAGCAGCGGTCAGAGTGGTTTTACCGTGGTCAACGTGACCAATGGTCCCTACGTTGACGTGGGGCAGGGAACGATCAAATTTTTCCTTAGCCATCGATAACACCCTCAACAGAAGAATTAGACGAACGATATCTACCATTAAAACAAAGGCAGATATTTTCATATCTGCCTTGTCATATGGAGCTCTTGAGCGGATTTGAACCGCTGACCTCACCCTTACCAAGGGTGTGCTCTACCAACTGAGCTACAAGAGCGTAACACTTTGCACAACCTGCAAACTTGGAGCGGGTAGCGGGAATCGAACCCGCATCATCAGCTTGGAAGGCTGAGGTTCTACCACTAAACTATACCCGCGGAGCTTGCAGCTCACGCTAAAAATGGTGGAGGGGGAAGGATTCGAACCTTCGAAGTCGTAGACGTCAGATTTACAGTCTGATCCCTTTGGCCGCTCGGGAACCCCTCCTAAGCGAGCCGGCATTCTATACTATGCCGACCTTCTGTCAAGCATTTTCTCATTAAAAACCTGAGGTTAGCTGCGTTGACACCGCCCCGCTTTGACAACCTGTTTAGGTGTTCGCTGTGGAGCGGGCGCCATTCTATGCAAACTATTCCAGCGGTGCAACCCCCTCACACAGCATTATTTTATGTTTTAACTCATTGAATTCCTTGGAAAGGTTTTGCAACTGCACATCCCCCAATAAACGCTGGTTTTCGGGCGCAATACGCAACCAGTAACCAGACTCGGGAAAATCCTTTTGCGAAACCTGAACCTTCACATTCATGGTAGCTAGACGCACCTGCAGCGCGGAAATGCTGCTTTCTTGAGTCAAACCACCCAAGAACAGACACTCCTGTCCGGCACGGCGCATGCCCTGCCCCGCCCCAGAGTTACCAGCTGCCTCACTCAATAAGCGAATATCTTGCTGGGACCCACGGTACATGCTGAGTGGCGTGACATCCTTTGCACGCAAGGGCGCTTCCTGCTGATGCCAGACGTAATAGAACACATTGAGAACAACGAGCAGCAGGAACAACCAACGCATACAAACCTCAAGTTAAAGGACACGCCATCGCCAACCCTACAAATACCAGGTCGGGGACGATCCGAGCATCAGGCACGACGTCCGCCACCAACCCAGCATCGCCACCGGTAATAAAGACAGTAAAGCGCTCCCCCCAATAGGACCGAGCCATTTCCATCTGGGTCAGGACGAAGCCTCTCAACATTAAAGAGCACCCACGCTCCACCGCCTCTACGGTACTGCGCCCCGGAGCATGGCTCGTCAGCGCTTTTTCGGCAGCCAAGTCCCCATAACGGATTTTCCGGGTATGTGTACGTAATTGGTTACGCATCAAGGGCATCCCTGGACAAATGAATCCCCCCAGGTGCTCACCTTCGGCATTAATAAAGTCGGCCGTCACCGCGGTGCCGAAATCCAGAATCAGACAGGCGCCAGCAGCCAAATGAAAGCCACCAAGCATCGCCAACCAGCGATCCAGCCCCAAGCGTTCATAGTCGTCATAGCCATTCCTGACACCAGACATTTCACTGGCCGACTTGGCGCACACGACTGAAACCCCGAACGTCTGCTCGAGAATTCGGGTGAGCGCGGCAGTTTCTTCACCGGTCCTTACGCTGACCAACCGACATTTACGCAACGACAGGCTGTCAAATGCGCACAAGCTATCCACCAGAGCTTGATCCGAGTCGACAACACCTTCCGCGAACAGACCGCCAGCAGCTGTATTCAATACACGCCACTTGATAAAGCTATTCCCACAGTCGAGCTCAAGAATCATCACGCAACCTCAGGCTGAGCTCACCACCGTTAAATACTTTTTCCACGCCATCCACCTTCAAACGCAGCGCACCCTGACTATCGATGCCGAGCACCACGCCCTCTATATGACTAACGCCCGCAATCAACGAAACCGGACGCCCCTGCCACACATGGTATTTTTCCCACTCCTCCTGGAGCTCCGAAAAACCATCAAGCTGATGGCGCTGAATATAGTGACTCAACTGCTCGCTCAACTCAGCCGCCAAGATATTGCGATCACTGCTTTTGCCCGTTTCCAGTCGAATCGACGTCCATTGCTGGTCCACCTCATCAGCAATCTGCATGTTCACATTAATGCCTATACCTAGCACTACATGGCAAACATCTGCAGGATCCCCGACAAGCTCCAGGAGGATGCCCGCGACTTTCTTGTTTCCGACCAACACATCGTTAGGCCACTTCAATCCTGCGCCTGACACACCCAGCTTTCGCAGGGAATGCATAACCGCCAAACCAACAACCAGACTCAATCCCTCGAGCTGGCGCATGCCGCCCTCAATACGCAAGACCAGGCTGTAATAGAGATTTTCAGCAAAGGGACTTACCCACTTACGCCCCCTTCGTCCCCGACCGGAAATCTGTCTCTCTGCCAACACCAGGAACGGCGCCGTGCGACCTTGATTGATCGCGCGCAACGCCTCTGCATTGGTGGAGTCAATGGAGTCAAAGACAGTCATGGGCCACACCGGGGTCAAAGCACCTATGCTGAGCGGATCGAGCAATGTCAGGGGAGCCGCTAGTTGATAGCCTCGGCCCCGGACCTTGTTAATGGATAACCCGAGCTCAGCCTCAAGATTCTGAAGCTGCTTCCATACAGCACTTCGACTGATGCCCAGGGCAGCCCCTAGAGCCTGACCAGAATGGAATCGACCATCCTTTAAAAGATTCAACAACGTCAGCATGCAGGTCTCGCCTCACAATGAGGCCCGAATAATAGCCATGAGCCGGGCGATTGCATAGAAATCAAGCAAACCACTTTCCTGCGGGCAAAACAAAACCCCAACTGCTTTCGCAATTGGGGTTTCGGAATTTAATCTTGACGATGACCTACTCTCACATGGGGAAACCCCACACTACCATCGGCGATGCATCGTTTCACT
>NZ_JBRFIX010000024.1:2024-5061 GCF_053456425.1 Pseudomonas sp. LF020 | reverse complement strand
CCTCACAGCGCTTACACACCCAACCTATCAACGTCGTAGTCTTCGACGGCCCTTCAGGGAACTCAAGGTTCCAGTGAGATCTCATCTTGAGGCAAGTTTCCCGCTTAGATGCTTTCAGCGGTTATCTTTCCCGAACATAGCTACCCGGCAATGCCACTGGCGTGACAACCGGAACACCAGAGGTTCGTCCACTCCGGTCCTCTCGTACTAGGAGCAGCCCCTCTCAAATCTCAAACGTCCACGGCAGATAGGGACCGAACTGTCTCACGACGTTCTAAACCCAGCTCGCGTACCACTTTAAATGGCGAACAGCCATACCCTTGGGACCGGCTTCAGCCCCAGGATGTGATGAGCCGACATCGAGGTGCCAAACACCGCCGTCGATATGAACTCTTGGGCGGTATCAGCCTGTTATCCCCGGAGTACCTTTTATCCGTTGAGCGATGGCCCTTCCATACAGAACCACCGGATCACTAAGACCTACTTTCGTACCTGCTCGACGTGTCTGTCTCGCAGTCAAGCGCGCTTTTGCCTTTATACTCTACGACCGATTTCCGACCGGTCTGAGCGCACCTTCGTACTCCTCCGTTACTCTTTAGGAGGAGACCGCCCCAGTCAAACTACCCACCATACACTGTCCTCGATCCGGATAACGGACCTGAGTTAGAACCTCAAAGTTGCCAGGGTGGTATTTCAAGGATGGCTCCACGCGAACTGGCGTCCACGCTTCAAAGCCTCCCACCTATCCTACACAAGCAAATTCAAAGTCCAGTGCAAAGCTATAGTAAAGGTTCACGGGGTCTTTCCGTCTAGCCGCGGATACACTGCATCTTCACAGCGATTTCAATTTCACTGAGTCTCGGGTGGAGACAGCGCCGCCATCGTTACGCCATTCGTGCAGGTCGGAACTTACCCGACAAGGAATTTCGCTACCTTAGGACCGTTATAGTTACGGCCGCCGTTTACCGGGGCTTCGATCAAGAGCTTCGCGTTAGCTAACCCCATCAATTAACCTTCCGGCACCGGGCAGGCGTCACACCCTATACGTCCACTTTCGTGTTTGCAGAGTGCTGTGTTTTTAATAAACAGTCGCAGCGGCCTGGTATCTTCGACCGGCATGAGCTTACGGAGCAAGTCCTTCACCCTCACCGGCGCACCTTCTCCCGAAGTTACGGTGCCATTTTGCCTAGTTCCTTCACCCGAGTTCTCTCAAGCGCCTTGGTATTCTCTACCCAACCACCTGTGTCGGTTTGGGGTACGGTTCCTGGTTATCTGAAGCTTAGAAGCTTTTCTTGGAAGCATGGCATCAACCACTTCGTCACCCAAAGGGTAACTCGTCATCAGCTCTCGGCCTTAAGATCCCGGATTTACCTAAGATCTCAGCCTACCACCTTAAACTTGGACAACCAACGCCAAGCTGGCCTAGCCTTCTCCGTCCCTCCATCGCAATAACCAGAAGTACAGGAATATTAACCTGTTTTCCATCGACTACGCTTTTCAGCCTCGCCTTAGGGACCGACTAACCCTGCGTCGATTAACGTTGCGCAGGAAACCTTGGTCTTTCGGCGTGGGTGTTTTTCACACCCATTGTCGTTACTCATGTCAGCATTCGCACTTCTGATACCTCCAGCAAGCTTCTCAACTCACCTTCACAGGCTTACAGAACGCTCCTCTACCGCATCACTTGCGTGATACCCGTAGCTTCGGTGTATGGTTTGAGCCCCGTTACATCTTCCGCGCAGGCCGACTCGACTAGTGAGCTATTACGCTTTCTTTAAAGGGTGGCTGCTTCTAAGCCAACCTCCTAGCTGTCTAAGCCTTCCCACATCGTTTCCCACTTAACCATAACTTTGGGACCTTAGCTGACGGTCTGGGTTGTTTCCCTTTTCACGACGGACGTTAGCACCCGCCGTGTGTCTCCCATGCTCGGCACTTGTAGGTATTCGGAGTTTGCATCGGTTTGGTAAGTCGGGATGACCCCCTAGCCGAAACAGTGCTCTACCCCCTACAGTGATACATGAGGCGCTACCTAAATAGCTTTCGAGGAGAACCAGCTATCTCCGAGCTTGATTAGCCTTTCACTCCGATCCACAGGTCATCCGCTAACTTTTCAACGGTAGTCGGTTCGGTCCTCCAGTCAGTGTTACCTAACCTTCAACCTGCCCATGGATAGATCGCCCGGTTTCGGGTCTATTCCCAGCGACTAGACGCCCTATTAAGACTCGCTTTCGCTACGCCTCCCCTATTCGGTTAAGCTCGCCACTGAAAATAAGTCGCTGACCCATTATACAAAAGGTACGCAGTCACCCAACAAAGTGGGCTCCCACTGCTTGTACGCATACGGTTTCAGGATCTATTTCACTCCCCTCTCCGGGGTTCTTTTCGCCTTTCCCTCACGGTACTAGTTCACTATCGGTCAGTCAGTAGTATTTAGCCTTGGAGGATGGTCCCCCCATATTCAGACAAAGTTTCTCGTGCTCCGTCCTACTCGATTTCATGACTAAGAGACTTTCGCGTACAGGGCTATCACCCACTATGGCCGCACTTTCCAGAGCGTTCCGCTAATCTCAAAGCCACTTAAGGGCTAGTCCCCGTTCGCTCGCCACTACTAAGGGAATCTCGGTTGATTTCTTTTCCTCAGGGTACTTAGATGTTTCAGTTCCCCTGGTTCGCCTCTTGCACCTATGTATTCAGTACAAGATAACCATCTTGTGATGGCTGGGTTCCCCCATTCAGACATCTCCGGATCAAAGTCTGTTTGCCGACTCCCCGAAGCTTTTCGCAGGCTACCACGTCTTTCATCGCCTCTGACTGCCAAGGCATCCACCGTATGCGCTTCTTCACTTGACCATATAACCCCAAGCAATCTGGTTATACTGTGAAGACGACATTCGCCGAAAATTCGCAAAACTCTTAAGAGTCACTCACAAATTTTACCTTAGCCTGATCCGTTACCAGTGAAAGTAACGTTCAGTCTATCTTTCTATCACATACCCAAATTTTTAAAGAACGATCTAATCAAAAGACTAGAAATCAG
>NZ_JBRFIX010000023.1:0-8355 GCF_053456425.1 Pseudomonas sp. LF020 | reverse complement strand
GGCGCTTTGGGTAGAAGGGGCGGGACGAGAAGTCTCCCACGGTCTGTACTGGTCAGAGTCAGAATCGAGTCTGTAGTCCCGCCCACCCCTTCAAGTCTAAACATACAAGCGAGCTTGCTCGCGAAGGGCCATTACTGACCACTCATGTCGCCGGGCGAATTGCGTTGATCAACGACTGCAACGAATACCCCAACCGCGGCGCCAGCGCTTCGGCCCGGGCGGTCAGGGCTTGCATGTCCAGGTCCTGATCGAGATCCGCCGGCACAATCAGAATCACATTGCCCTCCTTCACCGGCAGCTCCCAGTAATGCCGGTGATACAGCCCGCGCAGCAATGCTGCACCCAGCGGCTTGCCGTCATCGGTGGCCCACTGGTTGATCACCAGCCAGCCCCCCGGATTCAGACGCTTCTGACAGTCACCAAGAAAGCTCCACGCCAGATGCCCGACACCCGGGCCGACATCGGTGTAGAGGTCGACAAATATCAGATCCGCAGGCTCGGCCGTCGGTAGCAACTCCAGGGCATCGCCGACACGAATGTACAAACGCGGATCGTCATCCAGCCCCAGATATTCGATGGCCAGGCGCGGCACGTCCGGGCGCAGTTCGATGGCTTCGACGTCTTCCAGCGGCAGAAACTTGAGACAAGCCTGGGTCAGGGTGCCGGCACCGAGGCCGAGAAACAGCGCGCTCTCCGGTTGCTCATGGCACAACGCGCCAATCAGCATCGCCCGGGTGTAGTCGTATTCGAGCCAGCTCGGATCGGCGGTGAACACGCAGCTCTGTTCGATGGCATCGCCGAATTCCAGAAAGCGGTAATCGGCCACTTCCAGCACGCGAATCACGCCGAACTCATCCTGTACCTCGGCGAGCAACAGCTCGACGCGCTCCTCAGTCATTTCGTCTCCTGATGGTCACCGGGCGCGGTGACGCGATGACACCGCTCCGGCGCCGTGGCAAAGCGGCGATTGTCGGTGATGGGGCGGGAGCAGGTCACGCACTAATTGCTGCTACCATGGGCTTCCCGTGCGTAGAACCAATTAGAGACCGTGATGAGCCAACCGTGGAGCCCTGACAGCTGGCGCGCCCTGCCGATCCAGCAACAACCCCAATACCCTGACGCGGCGCATCTTCGCCAGGTCGAGCAGACGCTGGCCAGCTATCCGCCGCTGGTGTTTGCCGGCGAAGCGCGCGAGCTGCGTCGCCAGTTTGCCGAAGTAACTCAGGGCCGGGCGTTCCTGCTGCAGGGCGGCGATTGCGCGGAAAGCTTCGCCGAGTTCTCTGCAGCGAAGATTCGCGACACGTTCAAAGTATTGCTGCAAATGGCGATCGTGATGACCTTCGCCGCCGGCTGCCCGGTGGTCAAGGTCGGGCGCATGGCCGGCCAGTTCGCCAAGCCGCGCTCGGCCAACGACGAGACCATAGACGGCGTGACCCTGCCCGCCTACCGGGGCGACATCGTCAACGGCATCGGTTTCGACGAAAAGAGCCGCGTGCCGGATCCGGAGCGCCTGCTGCAGTCGTATCACCAGTCCACCGCCACCCTGAACCTGCTGCGCGCCTTCGCCCAGGGCGGTTTTGCCGACCTGCATCAGGTGCACAAGTGGAACCTGGATTTCATCGCCAACTCGGCACTGGCCGAAAAATACAGCCATCTTGCCGATCGCATCGATGAAACCCTGGCGTTCATGCGCGCCTGCGGCATGGACAGTTCGCCGCAACTGCGCGAAACCAGTTTCTTCACCGCCCACGAAGCGCTGCTGCTGAACTACGAAGAAGCCTTCGTGCGTCGCGACAGCCTGACCAACGATTACTACGATTGCTCGGCGCACATGCTGTGGATCGGCGACCGCACCCGTCAGCTCGACGGCGCCCACGTCGAATTTCTGCGCGGAGTGAACAACCCGATCGGGGTGAAAGTCGGCCCGAGCATGAACCCGGATGATCTGATCCGCCTGATCGACGTGCTCAACCCGGACAACGATCCGGGCCGTCTGAACCTGATTGCGCGGATGGGCGCAAACAAGGTCGGCGATCACCTGCCGGCGCTGATCCGCGCGGTGCAGCGTGAGGGCAAGCAGGTGCTGTGGAGCTCCGATCCGATGCACGGCAACACCATCAAGGCCAGCAGCGGCTACAAGACCCGCGACTTCGCGCAGATCCTTGGCGAAGTGAAGCAGTTCTTCCAGGTACACGAAGCCGAGGGCACTTATGCCGGCGGGATTCACATCGAGATGACCGGGCAGAACGTCACCGAGTGCATCGGCGGTGCGCGGCCGATCACTGAAGACGGGCTATCGGACCGCTACCACACCCACTGCGATCCGCGGATGAATGCCGATCAGTCGCTGGAGCTGGCGTTTTTGATTGCCGAGACGCTGAAGCAGGTTCGTCGCTAGACCGCCCGCCCCCATCGCCTGTAGGAGCTGCCGAAGGCTGCGATCTTTTGATCTTGATCCTAAAAAACAAAATCAAAAGATCGCAGCCTTCGGCAGCTCCTACAGGGGTCAAGATCCCCCAAAGATCTCTGTGAGGCCGCCTCAGTCACAACCGATCTGTGCCAATGCCACCCGCAACCGCCCCGCACTTTCGCGCTGACAATTCAATTGCACCCGCGCAAGCCCCAGCCAATCGGCCATCTGCCGCAAATTCAACGCCAGCGCCAACATCCCCTCATCATCCAGCCCCGGCGCCTCCTCGTGCACTGCATGCACCGCCAATCGCCCCGCCGCCCGCTCGGCACGCAGATCGACCCGCGCGGCAATCCGCTCGTTGTGCAGAAACGGCAGCACGTAATAGCCATAAACCCGCTTGTCCTGCGGCGTATAGATCTCCAGCCGATAGCGAAAATCGAACAGCCGCTCGGTACGACTGCGCTCCCAGATCAACGAATCGAACGGTGACAACAAAGCACTGGCGACAACTTTACGCGGGACTTTCGGCTGCGGCAGGCAGTAGGCAATTTGTCGCCAGCCGGCGACTTCGCAAGTCTGCAACTGCCCGTCCTCGACCAGTTCCGCCAGACGCGGTCGCGCATCTCCCGGATTCAGGCGAAAGTAATCGCGCAGGTCTTTTTCAGTGCCAACACCCAAGGCCTGCGCCGCGTGCAGCAGCAAGCCCCGCTGCGCTTCAGCCTCGTCAGGTAACGTTTGCTGCAAAATTGAAGATGGAATGACCCGCTCCGGCAAATCATACAAACGCTCAAAACCGCGACGGCCGGCCACGGTTACTTCACCGGCGGCGAACAACCATTCCAGTGCATGCTTTTCCGCACTCCAGTCCCACCACTGTCCGGCCTTGTCCTCACGGGTCGACAGGCTGCCGGCGCCCAATGCACCGCGCTCCTCGACCGCGCTTAAAACCCGGCGCACGACGTCCTGCTGTTCAAGACCAAACTTGGCCAGTTGCTGATAAATGTCTCTGCCAGTTCTGGCCCGTTGCATGCGCCAACCCATCAGCGGGTACATCGCCAGCGGCAGCAACGACGCTTCATGCCCCCAGTATTCGAACAGCGTGCGCCGACGGCCCGAACTCCAGGCAGCCTGGTCGAGCAGATCGGAAGAATAGGAACCGAGACGGGAAAACAGCGGCAGGTAGTGCGAGCGCACCACGGCGTTGACGGAGTCGATCTGCAACAGCCCCAGCCGTTCGATCAGCCGGTTGAGCTGCGGCGCCTTGACGGTCGGCGGCTGGCGTCCGTGGAATCCTTGGGCCGCCAGCGCCAGACGTCGCGCCTGTTTAAGGGAAAAGGCCAGAGTCGCGGGCATGAGCATCTCCTTGTCTGCTCGCAACCTACCTCACCTGAAAGTGGTTTGTGTAGTAAGGCCCTGATCATTTATGCATCGGATCGTCCCAGAACGGCCGGATGGCCTCGTGTTCGACGTCGGCACGGCTGACCCCGATGTCCTTCAGCGCTTCGTCGCTCAGGCTGGCAAGCAACTCACGCTCACGGTGCAATTCGTACCAGCGGCTAAACTTGTGCAGCAGGTCGGAAACGATATGGCCGTGGCCGGAAAATTTTGTGTCGTCTACATACTCTCTTTGACCTTTCATCGTGTTGCCCTCCTTGTGGATGGCTCAAGTCTCGCGCTGGCGCTAAGATCAATCCAACGAATGTTTCTGATGGCATTCATCACGGAGATTCATCAATTGTCGGCCTACCCCAGTATCGATACCGATGTCCTGCGCACTTTCGTTGCGATTGCCGATCAGGGCGGTTTTACCCGCGCCGGCGAGATGGTCAACCGCACGCAATCGGCGGTGAGCATGCAGATGAAGCGCCTTGAAGAAGACGTGTTGCAGCGTCAGTTGTTCGAGCGTGACGGTCGCCAGGTGCGCCTGACAGCCGAAGGCCAAGTGCTGCTGGGTTATGCGCGGCGCATCCTGAAATTGCACAGCGAAGTGTTCAACACCTTGCGCGAGCCGCACATGGTTGGCACGGTGCGCATCGGTACGCCGGACGATTACGTGATGCGGTTTCTGCCGGGGATCCTCTCGCGGTTTGCCCAGTTCTACCCGCTGATCCAGATCGAAGTGCATTGCGAGTCCAGCAAACAGCTGTTGCAGCGCACCGACCTTGATCTGTCGATCGTCACCCGCGAGCCGGGCAACGAGATCGGTCAGTTGCTGCGCAAGGAGCGTTTCGTCTGGGCCGAGGCGCAGAATTTCAGCGCCCACGAGCAGACGCCGTTGCCGCTGGCGATGTTCAACAGTGATTGTTTCTGCCGTTTGTGGGCGTGCAATGCGCTGGACGCGATGGGCCGCGACTACCGCATCGCCTACAACAGCACCAGCCTGTCGGCGCTGATGGCAGTGGTGAGCGCGGGTCTGGCGATCACCGCGCAACTGGAAAGCCTGATCACCCCGGACATGCGCATTCTCGGCGCTGCCGAGGATCTGCCGCTGTTGCCCGAGGCCAGCATCATGCTGATCCGCAACCTGAACAATCCGTCGCCGATCACCGAATGCCTGGCCGAGCACATCGTCGAAGGCTTCAAACTTTAAACGCGAGCATCACCGCGCACAGCACCAGAAAGCCGCAAAACAGCCCGCGCAAGAGCCGTTCCGGCATGGCGTGGGCGACTTTCACTCCCCAACTGATGCTGGCCAGACCGCCGATGGCCAGCGGCAGGCCGATCATCCAGTCCACTTCGTGATGCACCGCGTAGGTCACCAGGGTTACGCCGGTACTTGGCAACGCCAGTGCCAGCGACAGGCCTTGAGCAACCACTTGGCTGGTGCCGAACAGGCTGGTCAGCACTGGCGTCGCCACCACGGCCCCGCCGACACCGAACAGACCGCCCATGGTCCCGGACGCTGCGCCCAACACTCCCAGCCATGGCCAGGAATAGCGCATTTCGGAAGTCGCGGCGGGTCGCTTGCCAAACATCTTCAGCAGGTTGTACGCCGAGAGCACCACGAGGAACGCGACAAAACCGATGCGCATGGTCTGCGCATCGATGCCCACCGCCCAGATCGAACCGATCCACGCAAAGCAAAAACCCATGACCGCCAACGGCAGCGCATGACGCAGCTCGATGCGATTGCGCTGGTGATAGCGCCACAGCGCCAACATCACGTTGGGCACCACCATCACCAGCGCCGTGCCTTGGGCGATCTGCTGATCGAGCCCGAACCACACGCCCAGCAGCGGAATAGCGATCAAACCACCGCCGATGCCGAAGATTCCACCCAGGGTTCCAAGAGCGGCGCCGAACAGCAGGTACAACAAAAACTCGATCACAGCGATTTCCTCATCCGTCAGGCGATTCATCCTACGCAGTCGAGGCTGGCGGGGAAACGCACAGCAACGCACAATGGCTATGCCAATTTCGCACAAGCACCGAAGCACTCATGAATCCCAATCAGTTGACCGAACAGCTCGGACTGTTTCTCGATGTACTGGAGAGCGGCAGTTTTTCTGCAGCTTCTCGTCGGCATCCGCTGACGCCTTCCGCCGTGGCGCGGCGCATCGACAGCCTGGAAAACGCGGTCGGCAGCCAGTTGTTCATTCGCAGCACCCACGCCGTGCGGGCGACCCCGGCGGGTCTGGCGTTTGCCGAGCGAGCACGACGCATCGTCAGCGAACTGCAACTGGCCCGCGCCGAGGCAGTGTCGCTGAGCAGTGCACCGGAAGGCTTGATCCGCATCGATGCCCCGGCCGCTTTTGGTCGCCGCCATCTCGCGCCGGTCATCGCTGACTTCCTGGTGCTGTACCCGGGCCTCGACGTGCAGTTGCACCTGATCGACAGCTTTATCGACATGCACGGCTCGAACCTGGGCAAAGTCGATCTGGTGCTGCGTGCCGGGCAAATGGCCGATACGCGGCTGGTCGCCACGCCGCTGGCGAGCATGGTGCGCATTGCCTGCGCCAGCCCCGACTACTTGAAACGCCGGGGCGCACCGCGCCATCCCGCGCAGTTGAGTGAACATGACGGGCTGGATTGGGAAGGTCTCGCCCCACCCTTCGCCTGGCGCTTCGAACTGGACGGGCAAATGCAACTGCATCGCCCCACGCGCATCCGCATGAGCGCCAATAATGCCGAAGCGCTGGTGTGCGGGGCACTGGCCGGGCTGGGCGTCGCGCATTTGCCGACCTGGCTGGCCAGTGAGTACCTGCTGCGCGGCGAACTGCTGCCGCTGTTCTGCGAGAACGGTCTGCCGCAACCAGAGAGCACCGGCATCTATGCACTGCGCATGGAACAGCAGACCCATTCGCGCAGCCGTCTGCTTTTGGAATACCTCAAGACCCGCTTCAGCCCGGTGCCGCCGTGGGATCTGGCGCTACAGCGCGAGCTGGGCCGGCACTAGATTCTGGATAATTATCTGGCGCATTAAACATTCGGGCGCTAGATTCAAGCCCATCACCGAACAAGGCTTTGCCATGACCACCGAACGCGACACACCCGATAACTGCGAGCACCTGCTGCTGGACAACCAGGCTTGTTTCGCTCTGCATTCCACTTCGCTGATGATGACCAAGGTCTACAAACCGCTGTTGCAAGCGCTGGGCCTGACCTACCCGCAGTATCTGGCAATGATGGTGCTGTGGGAAAAAGACGGTTTGACCGTGGGCGAGATCAGCACGCGGTTGCTGACTGATCCGGGTTCGCTGACGCCACTGCTCAAGCGTCTGGAAGGTGAAGGGCTGCTGAGCAGAACCCGCAGCCGCGAGGATGAGCGAGTGGTGATTGTCGAGTTGACCGCGCAGGGCCGGGCTCTTCGTGAGCAGGCCAAAAGCGTTCCGCAATGCATTCTCGGGGCCAGCGGGTTCACCCTGGAACGCCTGCAGAATCTTCAATCCGAGCTGCAAGCCCTGCGCAGCCATCTGCAAGACAGCCTGACCGGATAACAACGCTGCCCCTTGTAGGAGTGAGCCTGCTCGCGATAGCGGTTGTTCAGTCGGCCCCCGTATTGCCTGCTCCACCGCTATCGCGAGCAGGCTCACTCCTACAAAGGATCGGTTCACCAGGAAAAATATTTTTCAGCCCGCGCCCCCACCATCCGCTCTAAATCTTCACTTTCAAGCTGATCGACAGTGCCTTTAAAGGACCGAGATTCAGCTTTCTCAAAAAATTATCTTGCGCACTAATCATTTGCGAGCTACATTTCTCTCGCACTTACTTAGCGCGCAAACAATTAGCGCAAAATCAGAATTCCAACGAGGCCCACACCATGCAAACTCTCTACACCGCAATCGCAACCTCCACTGGCGGCCGTGACGGTCGTGCGATCTCCAGCGACAACATCCTCGACGTCAAACTCGCCACTCCGAAAGAACTGGGTGGGGCCGGTGGTGCTGCGACCAACCCTGAGCAACTGTTCGCTGCCGGTTACTCCGCCTGCTTCATCGGCGCGCTGAAATTCGTCGCCAGCCAGACCAAACGCAAAATCCCCGACGATGCCTCGATCACTGCTCATGTCGGTATCGGTCAGATCCCTGGTGGTTTCGGTCTGGACATCGATCTGCACATCAGCCTGCCAGGCCTGGAACAAGCGGATGCACAGAGCCTGGTCGAAGCGGCGCACCAGGTCTGCCCGTACTCCAATGCCACTCGTGGCAATGTAGAAGTGCGTCTGCACACCACCGTCTGAAAAGCACACACAAACCCTATGTAGGAGTGAGCCTGCTCGCGATAGCGCTGGATCAGTCACCGAAGATGTTGGCTGCACTGACGCCATCGCGAGCAGGCTCACTCCTACAGGGGATCCGCGGCGCAAAGAAATCGCATGTCTCGTCCTGAATAAGGTTTACACCTTCTGACTTCTCATCAGGAGGGTGCAATGGATACAGGTGCAAAACGCAGTCAGCGCGATTACACGCTGACTTTTAAATTGTCGGTTGTCGACCAAGTCG
>NZ_JBRFIX010000022.1:0-9208 GCF_053456425.1 Pseudomonas sp. LF020 | reverse complement strand
AACGGCTACAACGCCTTGCGCCGTTACCTACGCGTACGCCAGAATCCGCCGGCTTACACGGCTATGGGCCGGGCTATATCGTTTCCCTGTCACTGAAAATCAGTGATCGGGTTTGGTAGCCCGTTTCATTACAGTCGTGCGCCACATTACAGATCCTTTTTTGGGACTCTGCTTTATGGTGGCCATGCGTGGGGCTCTTTCGGGAGCGCCGGGTTTACTGTTTTGACCGGTCTACCAACCCACAAATGGCCGCCACCCTTCGTTTGGTAGCGAGAGTGATGGCTCCTCATTTATTTAAAACAGTGAGTGACCTATGTTCAAAGCCACACCCAACCCCCCGGACACCTCGATCCCATTCGACCCGGCCCTCGACCCGCAGAAGATAAAAGCCGCGACCGACCGCGCCATCAACTTCTACCTTAACCCCGGCGCACTGAAGATCTCGATCCCTTCAGCCTCCTCACGCCAGTCGAGCAGAATCTTCCTCATCGACCCTACCGTGGACGAAGAAACCTTGCTCGTCGAAGCCTGTGAATCGCTGGCCGCCGCCAGTGACATGGCCCGCGATATCGGCGACACCGTCGACCACTCACAGCGCCGGGCGATGTTGATGCTGCATCAGGTGATCATGCTCAGTGAACTGATGGTCAACCGGGTACTGGACGGCCGCCGCATCCCGAACTAACTGCTCGGTCCCCGTGTAGGAGCTGCCGCAGGCTGCGACCTTTTGATTTTGTTTTTCAAGATCAAAAGGTCGCAGCCTGCGGCAGCTCCTACAGTGAGTAATCCATTCAAAGTGCCTTGATCGGAGTTCCAGCCGATGCCCGAAACCCCACCCAATCCGCCGTTCACAGACCCGGTATCACCCTACGAATCCCGCAACTCCAGAAAACTCCACGAAGCCGCCGAACGCGCCCTCGACCACTACCTGGCACCATCGCAAATCATGGCGACGCCCTACACCCCCAGCAGCATGTACATGGTCAACCCGCAAACCGATACCGAATCCCTGCTGGCCAACGCCTGCGAATCCCTGGCCTCGGCCACGGTGATGCTGGGTGATTTCGCCGGGACGCTGGAGGGGCCGAGCCGCAATACGGCGTTGGGCATTGCGCAGGTGGTGATGCTCGGTGAGTTGGCGGTGAATCAGGCGCTGGATAATGTTGTGCCCAAGGAATAGGCGCTGATAGGTCTGGCCTCATCGTGAGCAGGTGAAGGCCTACAGGGGATCTGCGTGGGTCACAGGTTATGTGCCCGGCAAAGATCCCTTGTAGTGGTGAGCCTGCTCGCAATTGCCATCAAATAAATCCGTCCTCTTCCTGTTCATAATCAGTGGCCTTGAGGCCTGTCAGACAGGGACTAACGCGAGGACGTATCCGGAGACTCGTTCGGGGGGCGAAAGTATTGAAGAGGAGTCGAAGCGTTTATTTTCAGGAGATACCGCAGATATGACGCGAATGATGTCGGAGTCCGGGGAGTGGAAGTAATAAGCCCAGTACGGCCATGGGGCGTGTGGCTCGGATGGATTCAATACAACACTAGCGTCTGGGTATTCGATACTGAAGTGATTCATCAATGAGCGGATGAGAAACTCAGTCGTCACTCCTCGCACTGAGGCTATCCATCCAGAAATCGCTGCGTAGGTTCCGGGCACGGGGGTCGACGACTTCACTACCTTGTATACTGTTATTTCGCTGCATTGGACGTTGAATTGTGCTTGGGCGCCATTCTGGTCTCTCACCCATATGACAGTCCACCCCTCCCGGAGGCCGGTCACTATCCCGTCATCGGTTACGCTTGCGATGGCTGGAACCGTCGATGTGTACTTATAGGGCGGGACGCCGCCGGTTGCCTCACGCCGACGTACTGACTCCGTTTCAGGCTTTCGAGCCCATCCGTAGTCATTGATCAGTCGCACCCCGCGAAGAAGCATGGTCGAAGGGTCGACGAAAATCGGTGCAGCGCTGTCCGTCACGGTCAACGTCCACACCTCCGACTCCGTTCCGTCGCCATACAACGCCTTGGCCTTGTAATCATGGCGTGCAATCGCCAGCCCCGTCAGCTCAACCGTCCATATACCTTTGTCATCGGCCCTGGCCTTTTTGCCAGTGGAGGAGGCACCGTCGAAAATCTCCACCTCAAGAAACGTATTCGCCGTCCCTGTCAGATGAACAGTGTGGTCAACAGTGTTGCCACCATTGCTGATTGGCTGCCCTTTGGAATCATGCGCGGCGGTGATGGCGGGCCTCACGCCATTCAACGCTGTCACACGCCAAAGGTTAGACGTCGGATTGTTCGTGTATTGACCAACGGCCTTAAGGGTGTGCAGCACGTTGAGCGTTAACCCGCTGACGGTGTGGTTCCAGATGCTGTCGGGGCCAGCCTCCGCGAGCCCCTTGGAGATTGAACCGAGGAAAACTTCCACCTTCTGGCCGTCAGGCGCGAAGCCCTCGAGCATGATATTGGTGTGGACGGTATAACCGTAGTCGGGGATGTCCCATTTGCTTTCGTCTTGCACTGAGGTGATTGTAGGTGCAGCAGCTGCCACCACGTTCACCGCCCACACTCCCGACTCCGTCCCGCTGCCATACAACGCCTTGGCCTTGTAATCATGGCGTGCAATCGTCAGCCCCGTCAGTTCAACCGTCCATTCACCTTTGTCATTGGCCCTGACCTTTTTGCCAGTGGAGATGGCACCGTCGTAAATCTCCACCTCAAGAAACGTATTCGCCGTCCCCGTCAGATGAACAGTGCGGTCAACAGTGTTGCCACCATTGCTGATTGGCTGCCCGTTGGAATCATGCGCGGCGGTGATGGCGGGCCTCACGCCATTCAACACGGTTAAACGCCAGAGGTTCGACGTCGGATTATTCGCGTATTGGCCAACGGCCTTGAGGGTGTGCAGCACGTTGAGCGTTAACCCGCTGACGGTGTGGGTCCAGATCCTGTCGGGGCCAGCCTCCGCGAGGCCTTTGGATATCGTACCGAGGAAAACTTCCACCTTCTGGCGGACAGGCGCGAAGCCCTCGAGCGTGATGATGGTGTGCACGGTATAGCCGTTATCGGGGATGTCCCAGTTGCTCTGGTCTTTCATTGATCTGATGGTCAGCGGGACGTTTTCGGTCACGACCACGACCCACGGATTCGAGGCCTGCTCACTGCCATACCTGGCGATGGCGGTAAAGCGGTGATCACCCTCGCTCAAACCCGTCACAATCAATTCCCAGCGGCCTGTCGCAGGATCAACCGTCACCTCTCCCTTGTCGGTTTCATCATCCTTGATCTGGACTTTCTGACCTTTGGCCCCGGCCCCTGACAGCTTGACGGTGGTGTCGACGGTCGTGGTGCCATCCGGGATTTCCACCTCGCCAGGTAAACCCTTCACCGAGTCAATAGTTGGTGGTACCAATTCCACCACTTCCCCGACGACAAAAACCAACGGATTCGAATAACTGATCTTGTCCGTCGCATCCCGAACGATGTGGTAGCGCACACTCAACTGTTCACCGCGACGGGCTTCAAAGTACTGCTGCACAAACGCGGCGTTGAGCGGAAATTTAACGTCTTTGCCGGCGCTCAGGGCATTGAGTGTCTTGTGGTCTTCGAACAGCAACTTGTTCGACGCATCATGCAATTGCCAGTGCACCACATCCTTGGGCAGGGTCGGATTGTTCACCGGGTTGGGGCAGGTGACTTCGCTGATGCCGTTGGGCAGGTCCTTGGGTTCCAGCGCACCGTCCTGTTCACCGAGCAGGATGGGCGGAACCAGCTCAAGCCTGGGCTCGCCGATGTTCAGCGGCGCGGCGGGCAGGGAAGGCCGGCGAATGACCTCGTCGTTCTCGCCTTCGCTGAGCAGGTTATACGACACCTTCAGCGTGCCGCCTTCGCCGGGTTTCAGGTAGTCGGGGCCTGAAATGATGACGATGAAGCCGTCGGGGTCATTGGTCTCCTGCAGGGTCGGAAAGATCCAGTCCAGCTCGGGTTCGAAAGCGGTGCCATCCGCCTGGGTGATGCTCCAGAGCAGTTCGATGGCGTTGTCCGCGGTGATCAGCGGATCGAAGGGGAAGCGCACGATCACGTTCGCCAGGTCCGGATCCAGCGCACCGCTCACGGCGCTTTCGACGATGGGGGCTGCCAGGCGTTTGGGTTCACCCTTCATGTTGATGAAGCGGCCTCTGGAGCGTTGAATGATGCGGCCGTCACGTTCCAGATCGAAGAAAAACACCCCCTGGGTTTTTGCCAGTGCCCGGGCACCGTCGTTGTCCATCGGCACCTCGACCACAAGCGGTGGGTTTTTGTCGATGCGCTGGCAAGCGTCGACCGCCACGGGGTCGCCGTCGAGGGTGGTGCCCTGCAAGTGCATGATGATGATGTCGTCGAGTTTGAAGTCGTCGGACGATGCAGCAAAGACCTGGAGCAGCAATTGTTCATTGCCTAACTGGTCGAGGTCGAGTTCGTTGCCGTCAGCCTGTTTGAGAATCGGCGCATCCAGCCGCGAGTTGCCGGTGTCGACGACAATGCGCGCTTCCTTGCACCAGTCCTCGGAGTCGTTGTCGACAAAGTCTCTGACCAGGAATGACACCGCCAGCCCTTCGTTCCCGGAATCACCCGCCGCCAGGATGATGTCTTTACTGATATGGATGACGATCGGGTTATTCAGCGGGTCGTCGATCTGCGCTTGAGTGACCGGCGCCGACGCCACCAGCTTGCCGCCCCAGCTCGCGATGATCACGTCGCCCACGGCGATGTCGGGATAAGGCAGGTTGGAGCCACTGCCGGGTACGGCAACCACCATAATCTCCACACCCTTTTCGGCGGTGTCCTTGTCGACACCGTCCTGAACAATTTCCGGTGGCCTGAAAGCCATGTGCAGGTTGGAGTGGCCCTGTTCTGGATTGGTGTCCTGGCCGGCGGGGATTTCCAGTTTGACCGCGAGTTGGAGTGGCGGAGCAAAAGGCTCCGGCTGTTGAGCGACTCGTGTCACCCGATAGGCCAGCTCCCAGGCGCCGGTCTGAAAGCGGCCCGGTGCGACGAACAGGGTGGTGCGCTGGGTCTGCTCGGCCGGCTGGGTAACGGTTTGCTGGTCGACCGGAACGTTGTTGAGCAGCAGCTCGACCTTGTCGCCCAGATCTTTGTTCGACCAGACCGGGACCTGCACCTTCAGGCCCAGAGCCGGAAAATTGAGCAGTGCGGCGGCGCGGTTAATGGCCCACTTTCCGTCCGGTAGCAACTTGGCGCCGGGGATTTCGGGGTCAAGCAGGGCCCGTGTGCCGATGGCCTTTCTGGGTTGGACGAGCATGACGGGAACTCCTGCCGAACAGTGTGGGCGGTGGAGTGATTGAGCGATCAAACGGGGGATTTGGCTACTGTCAGATCTGACAGGTAGGGGCGTGTTTGCGACGAGTGGTAGCGGTCACGACGTGATCACCGATTTCCCTCCCAGACCACTTGGCTCCCACGCGGGGCCGCGGTGTTCCCGGGAGGTAACGTCAATCGAGGCGTTTGAAGACGAGCGCTTTAAGACCGCTCTCGGGATCAATATCCGCAAACTCCGGCGGGTTCTCCAGCCGCTGCTCAAAGCGCAGACTCGGCGCTTCCTGCGTCACGCCATCAATCAGAAAGTCCGAACCAAACGACGGATCATTCATGCACGCCAGCACCGTGCCATCCGCCGTGAGCAATTCCGGCAAACGGCGCAGCACGCGCTGGTAGTCCTTGGTCAGCAGAAAACTGCCTTTCTGGAACGACGGCGGATCGATGATCACCAGATCGTACGGGCCGCTGTTGATCACCTTGCCCCAGGACTTGAACAGGTCGTGGCCAAGGAAGCTCACCTTGCTCAGGTCATGCCCGTTCAGGCGGTGATTGTCGCGGCCACGGCTCAGGGCGGCGCGGGACATGTCGAGGTTGACCACATGGCTGGCGCCACCTTCGATAGCCGCCACGGAAAACCCGCAGGTGTAGGCGAACAGGTTCAGCACGCGTTTGCCCGCCGCTTGTTCACGCACCCAGTTGCGCCCGTAACGCATGTCGAGAAACAGCCCGGCGTTCTGTTTGCGGCCCAGATCAACGCGGTACTGCAAGCCGCCCTCGACGATGCTCATCTCGTCGATTTCGTTGCCCAGCAACCATTCGGCGGTGCTTTGTGGCAAATACCGATGTTGCAGCAGCAAGGTGTGTGCGCCGCACTGTTGCCATTCGGCTGAGGTGCTGAGGTCGAGCAGCAATTGCTTGAGCGCTTCGAGTTGCTCCGGCAGCGGCTCCTTGAACAGCGAGACCAGCACCACGCCTTGCAGCCAGTCCACCGTCAACTGTTCCAGCCCTGGCCAGCAACGTCCGCGGCCATGGAACAGGCGACGGGTTTCGCTCGGTGCCGCAGCGATTGCAGGCAGCAGATGGGCGCGGAGGGTGGCGAGGGCTTCAGGGTTCATCAGTCACGGTCGGCAAGCAAAAGGGCCGGCATTTTAACCACAAAAACCGTCTGACGAACGCCCGTCGGCGCAGGCTGATCAGGACTGTTAAGAAAAGACCTGTATCAAAAATGAATTTATGCAGGGCGCGCTGCTCATACCAGATAAGCAGCGGATTCAAGCCGCTAAGTCGTTAATGCAATTCAGGGAGTGCCAGTTCATGAGTCCAACACCGACGCCGAGCGCGCACCTTCCTGGCGGGTTGATTCTGGTGGTTGAGGACGACCCGTTGATTCTGGAGTTTCTCTGCGAAATTCTTCAGGAGGAAGGTTTCAAGGTCGAGCCGCAAACCAGCGCGGATGCAGCCAAACTGTATCTGGAAGAGCACGCGCCGGAAGTCGCACTGCTGCTGACCGATATCACCATGCCCGGCGAAATCAACGGGGCAGGGCTGGCCAACCTGGTCGGCGAGCGCTGGCCGGACAAACCGGTGATGGTCATGTCCGGTTATGAAACCCCGGAGACTTCCGGGGTCAAGCACCCGGTGGCGTTCATCAAGAAGCCCTGGGCCATCGGCCAGTTGCTCGACTGTGTCGACAGCGCGTTCAAGTCCAAGGCCGCGCGTCTGCACTGAGCCATTCGGGACGAATGGCCGGGCAAAAATGCTACATTGCCCGGCCAATCCGCCCAGCTCTGTCAAAGGATGCAACCTTTTGTCTGCTCACGATAACGTCTTCGACCGCGCGTTCGGCGCGTTCCTGTTCGACATGGACGGCACCGTCCTCAATTCCATCGCCGCTGCCGAGCGGGTCTGGGCCGCGTGGGCCGAGCGGCACGGGGTTGATGTCGAGAGCTTCCTGCCGACCATTCACGGTGCTCGCGCCATCGACACCATCCGCCGCCTGAACCTGCCGGGGGTAGACGCCGAGGCGCAAGCGGCGTTTATCGCGCAGGCGGAAATCGACGACGTGGAAGGGATCGTGCAGATTCCCGGGGCGGCGGCGTTTCTCGATGCCTTGCCAAAGGAGCGCTGGGCGATGGTGACTTCGGCACCACGGGATCTGGCGTTGCGGCGGATGGCGGCGGCGGGAATTGCCGAGCCTGCAGTGATGATTACGGCTGAGGATGTGACGGCCGGCAAGCCTGATCCGGCGGGTTATCGTCTGGCGGCAAAGCGACTGGGGCTTGATGCCGCTGATTGCCTGATTTTCGAAGACGCCACTGTGGGCATTCAGGCCGCGGAAGCAGCAGGTGCAGCGCTGATGATCATCACCACCACCCACCAGCATCCGCTCGAAACCCGCCACGCGACTACCGACAGCTATGAGTCGCTAAGCGTCACCGTCGATAGCCAAAACCAACTGCACCTGCAAAAAAACTGACACCACACCGTCCCTGTAGGAGCTGCCGCAGGCTGCGATCTTTTGATCTTGATCTTAAAAAAAATCAAAAGATCGCAGCCTGCGGCAGCTCCTACACGGGCATCAATAGATTCCCGGCAGAAGCCGCCAGCTACGCGCGCAATAAGCCTCGTAATCCGCACCAAACTGCCCGCGCAGCAGCGCCTCTTCCGAGTGAATACGCGCAATCAGCGGAATCAACGTCAGCGCCGCCAGCATCAACCCGACGCTGGAACGAAACGCCAGCGCCCAGCCCACGGCATTGACCACCAGCCCCAGATAGCTCGGATTGCGCAGGCGCGTGTAGATGCCGTCGGTGACCAACCGATGCCCCGGCTGAATCGCCACCAAACCGCTGAACCGCCGGCCCAGCACAAACACCGGCCACAGCCGCAGCGCGCCACCGACGATAAACAGCAACGCGCCGAGCCAACGCACGCCTTCAGCGCCGAAGGTCCAGAAGTCGATGCGATCGCAGTACGCCGGGAGAAAACCGCTGACCAGACCAATGACGCCGAACGCCGGAATCACCCAGCGATTGGCCCGGTCCTCGCGCTCCCCGGAACTCATGTTCACATCGGTGAACAGCGACGCCACCACCATCAGCACCGTGGCCAGCGCTACCAGCACCAGCGCCCCATGCGAAAAGAACACCGCCGGCCCGCCAATGCCCCACACCGCCAGCCCCAGATAGGCAAGGGTGGCCAGCACCGCGACCACGGTCATTTGCGCAGACATTTTAATGGGCACCTCACGGCAACGACTCATCACCTGAGTGTAGATCCACCGCTACCTCCCTGTAGGAGCTGCCGCAGGCTGCAATCTTTTGACAAAGGGCGGGGCCGAACCGAAATCGGAAATCCCCCCAGACCTGTAGGAGCGAGCCTGCTCGCGAAAGCGGACTGTCAGCCGACAGTGATGCCGGACATACCAACGCCATCGCTGGCAAGCCAGCTCCAACAGGGATTTGCGCCAGGCACAAATTACGCCGTCACCGCTGTACCTGAGGGAGCTGGCTTGCCAGCGATAGCGATGTGTCAGCTAGCAAGGATGTGACTGACCCGCCGCCATCGCTTGCAGGCAAGCTCCCACAGGTTTTGTGCTGCCTGCAGAGACCGGGTACACCGCCATTCCATTGTGGGAGCTGGCTTGCCAGCGATAGCGGTGTGTCAGCTAGCAAGGATGTGGCTGAGCCAACGCCATCGCTGGAAAGCCAGCTCCCACAGGGATTAGCGTCAAGCACAAATTCCGCCGTCACCGCTGTACCTGTAGGAGATTCTATGTTGCTCAGCAACCCTAGAATCTCAAACTGATCGGTATTCGCCCTGATTCTTCATCAGGGCGAATGCCACTCGGCAGAGCTTGCGAGCAAGAGCTACCAATGCCTGTGTTTTCGAG
>NZ_JBRFIX010000021.1:0-11426 GCF_053456425.1 Pseudomonas sp. LF020 | reverse complement strand
AACACAGGCATTGGTAGCTCTTGCTCGCAAGCTCTGCCGAGTGGCATTCACCCTGATGAAGAATCAGGGCGAATACCGATCAGTTTGAGATTCTAGGGTTGCTGAGCAACATAGAATCTCCCACATTGGAATGCGATCGAATGTGGGAGCGAGCTTGCTCGCGAAGAGGTTGCCGGTCGACTGTCACATCTGCGTCGCCATCCCCTCGACATTCATGGCCGCCTGACGCAGCGCCTCGGAGCGGGTCGGGTGCGGATGGCAGGTCAGCGCAATGTCTTCGGCTGAGGCGCTGAACTCCATGGCCACGCAGTATTCACCGATCATTTCGCTGACGCTCGGACCGACCAGGTGCACGCCGAGCACTTCATCCGTGCGTTCATCGGCAAGGACTTTGGCAAAGCCTTCGGTTTCATGGTTGATCTTCGCCCGGCTGTTGGCGGTGAAGGGGAATTTGCCGACCTTGTAGGCGCGGCCTTCGGCCTTGAGCTGCTCTTCGGTCTTGCCGACGCTGGCCAGCTCGGGCCGGGTGTAGATGACGTTGGGAATCAGCTCGTAGTTGACCTCGCCGGCCTTGCCGATGATCTGTTCCACGCAGGCCATCGCTTCGTCTTCGGCCTTGTGTGCGAGCATCGGGCCGGAGGTTACGTCACCGATCACCCACACGCCCGGCGCCTCGGTGCGGTGCTGGCGGTTGGCAAGCATGCCGCGCTGGTCGGTGCTCAGGCCGACATTCTCCAGGCCCAGGCCTTTGGTGTACGGACGCCGGCCGATGGCGACCAGCACGTAGTCGGCTTCGAGCAATTCAGCGTTGCCACCGGCGGCGGGTTCGACGCTGAGCTGCACGCCATTGGCCGAACTCGTGGCGCTGGTAACTTTGGAACTTAGCTTGAAGCTGATGCCTTGCTTGCTCAGCGAGCGTTGCAAGGTTTTGCCGGCCTCGCCATCAACACCCGGGCAGATGCGGTCGAGGTATTCGACCACGGTCACCTGGGCACCGAGGCGGCGCCAGACTGAGCCCAGCTCCAGGCCGATCACCCCGGCCCCGATCACCACCAGATGCTTGGGCACTTCACTCAGCGACAACGCGCCGGTGGAGTCGAGGATGCGCTGGTTGTCGATCTCGACGCCGGGCAGGGGCGTGGGTTCGGAGCCAGTAGCGATGATGATGTCCTTGGCGCTCAGCTCGGTTTTGTTGCCTTGATCGTCGGTCACCGAGACTTTGCCCGGGCCGTCGATGTGGCCCCAGCCCTTGATCCAGTCAACCTTGTTCTTGCGAAACAGAAACTCGATGCCTTTGGTCAGGCCGCTCACGCTTTCGTCTTTCTGTTTCATCATTTGCGCGAGGTTGAGCGTGGGTTTGACCTCGATGCCGAGGTTGGCGAATTCCGCACCCATGGCCGCGTCGTACAGCTCGGAGGCATGCAGCAGGGCCTTGGACGGCATGCAACCGACGTTCAGGCAGGTGCCGCCGAGGGTGGCGCGGCCTTCCACGCAGGCTGCCTTCAGGCCCAGCTGGCCGGCGCGGATCGCCGCGTTATAACCACCGGGGCCGCCGCCCAGAATGACCACGTCGTAGTTGCTCATGCTGTTGCTCCTCGTTGGGGATGCGGATCGCTAAAAGTAGTTGGTCGATAAAATTACGAACGTAATATGTGCGTTTCCGGACATTTCGGTCAAGGCTTCAGGCAAGCGACAGGTTGCGCATCTTTAGATAAGCGTATTTGTGTACGAATATTTCACGGCTTTCGTTATATCGTAACGAATAAGCCGATGAATCAAAGGTGTTGGGGTGATATGCAAGTCGATCTGGATGTCGATGGCACGCAAGTGACCGGGTTGCCGCGCTTTCAACAAGCGGCCGCGCAGGGGCGACGATTGCGCCGCCTGGCCATTGGTCTCGGCGCATTGGCCGGGGCAGGGTGGGTGCTGGCGATGTTTGTCGGGTTGTTTGCCGCGCAATCGATATGGCCGGCATTGCTGGTGAATCTCGGTGCGGCGTTGCTGGTGCTGGTTGCCGGCCTGCAATCGGCATGGTGGGTGACGCAATGGCGTGCGCGGGTCATGCATCCGCTCGCCCATGAGCCGTTGAGCGAAGTCGAGCCAACGCCAGCTGACGGCTGGTACGAGCGGCTGCTGGAGCGTCTGAGTCAGCGCAGTTTGCATCTGCTGGGGCAGATCGGCGCGGCCACGCTGTGGCTGGGCGGGTGGTCGGTGCTGGTGATGATCGGCATCGAACAGGTCTGGAATCTGGCGTTACCGCCCGCTGCGGTGGGGCTGTCGGCCACGGTGGGCGCCGCGCTGATGTTGCTGTTGGGTTTTGGCTTGCTGGTGCTGGAGCGGCAATTGGCTCAGGAGAATCCGGCGCAGTGGCCGGAGGCCGGCTCGCTCGCGCAACTGACACGCGTTGCAATCATCAGTCTGGTAGTGGGCGCGCTATGTCTGTTATTTGCCAGCGAGGCTTCCGTGTGGCCAGTGCGCCTTGCGGTGTTGATCGGAATCTTGCCGGGATTGGTCGCGATTGAGTTGCTATTGCGTGCTGTTCTTTCTGTATTTGGCCCGCGTCGTGAACAGTTGGAACCGACTCTGCTGGCACGCAGTTTTGTCGCCGACATGCTGCGTTGGCCGCCGCAACCGCTGCTCGCCTTGCAGCACGAATTGCACAACCGCTTCGGCATCGATCTGCGCCAGATTTGGGCGTTCAGCTATATGCGTCGCGCCTTTCTGCCGGTGCTGGCGCTGGTGGTTGCCGTCGGCTGGTTGCTGACCGGTATCCACGAAATCCCGCTGCAAGGGCGCGGCATTTACGAACGTTTCGGCAAACCTATGCAAATATTCGGCCCCGGATTGCACGCCGGTTTGCCTTGGCCGCTGGGTCGGGTGCTCAGCGTCGAGAATGGCGTGGTGCACGAGTTGGCGACCAGCGTCGGCGATGCGCCTGCGCCGACACAGGCCGACCCCGCCGAAGGCCCGGCACCAATGACCGCCAACCGTTTGTGGGATGCCAGCCACGTCAACGACAAATCCCAGGTGATCGCCAGCAGCCGTGGCGATCAGCAGAGCTTTCAGATCGTCAACATGGACGTGCGCTTCGTCTATCGCATCGGCCTGCGGGATCAGGACGCCTTGGCGGCGACCTACAACAACGCCGATGTACCGACGTTAATCCGCAGCACCGCCAGCCGGATTCTGGTGCACGATTTTGCCTCGCGCACCCTCGACGGTTTGCTCGGTGCTGACCGGGTAGGGCTGGGCGAAGAAATCGGTCGTGCGGTGCAAGGCGATCTGCAGAAGCTCAACAGCGGCGTGGAGATTCTCGCCACCGTGGTCGAAGCGATTCACCCGCCAGCCGGTGCCGCCAATGCTTATCACAGCGTGCAAGCAGCACAGATCGGCGCGCAGGCGTTGATCTCCCGTGAGCGCGGCGCTGCGGCCGAAGCCAGTAATCAGGCGCAATTGCAGGCGAGCCTGGCCCGCGATCAGGCCAGTGCCAGCGCTCGTGAAATCAATGCGGCGGCGCAGGCGGCAGACCTGAAGTTCAGTGCTGAACAAAAAGCTTACGCCAGCGCGGGTCAGGCATTCGTGCTGGAGCAATACCTTAGCCAGCTCAGCCTCGGTCTGAGCAAGGCCAGAATGTTGGTACTCGACCACCGTTTAGGCGGCAGCAGCAATGCGCCGACCATCGATCTGCGTACGTTCACGCTGCCGGCTGATCCGACGCCTGCGCGCACCACCGCTCAACCAGGAGTTGCCCCTTGAGCCAGTCGCACACTCACGATTCGCATGACCACAATGGCCACGATCACGGCCATGCCGGGCACCACCATCATCATGGGCATCATCACCATCACCACGGTGCGCCGGAAGAGGCGGGGCCGCTCCCGTGGCGGCGGATGAGCTGGGCGCTGTTGCTGGTGGCGTTCGCCATCGCGGCGGCGAGCCTGGTGCAAGTGCGTTCGGGCGAGGCCACGGTTATCACCCGTTTCGGCAATCCGTCGCGGGTGCTGCTTGAGCCGGGTTTGAGCTGGCGCTGGCCGGCGCCGTTCGAAGCGGCGATCCCGGTGGATCTGCGCCTGCGCACCACCTCCAGTGGTTTGCAGGATGTCGGCACTCGCGACGGTTTGCGCATCATCGTTCAGGCCTACGTGGCGTGGCAGGTGCAGGGCGACCCGGACAACGTGCAACGTTTCATGCGTGCGGTGCAGAATCAGCCGGACGAAGCGGCGCGGCAGATTCGCACCTTTGTCGGCTCGGCGCTGGAAACCACCGCCAGCAGTTTTGATTTGGCGGATCTGGTGAATACCGATGCCAGCAAAGTGCGTATCGCCGATTTCGAAGCGCAACTGCGTCAGCAGATCGATCAGCAACTGCTTGCCACTTACGGTGTGCGCGTGGTGCAGGTGGGTGTTGAACGCCTGACCTTGCCTTCGGTCACACTCACGGCCACGGTCGACCGGATGCGCGCCGAGCGTGAAACAATCGCCACCGAAAGCACCGCCATCGGCAAGCGGGAAGCCGCGCAGATTCGTTCTGCTGCCGAGCGCGATGCGCGAATTGTTCAGGCGGACGCGACAGTTAAAGCAGCAGAAATCGAAGCGCAATCCCGAGTCGAAGCGGCGCAAATTTATGGGCGTGCCTACGCTGGGTCGCCGCAGTTGTACAACCTGCTGCGCTCGCTGGACACCTTGGGCACTATCGTTACGCCGGATACCAAGCTGATTCTGCGCACCGACGCTGCGCCGTTTCGGGTACTGGTGGACGGCCCGCCGAATGTCGAAAACAAATCTGGATCGCAGCCATGAGTGATGAAGTTCCACGTGGAACACATTCGCTGAGCAGTCCGTGGATTCAAGCCGGACGCCTGGCGTTTTTTGCCTTGTACGCGGTCACGGTGTTGGCCGCGTTGGCGTGGGCGTTTTCCAATGTGCGGCAGATCGATCCACAAAATCGCGCCGTGGTTCTGCACTTTGGCGCACTGCAACGCATCCAGAATGCCGGGCTGTTGCTGGCTTGGCCGCAGCCGTTCGAGCAGGTGGTTTTGCTGCCGGCAGCGGATCGGGTGATTGAGCGTCGAGTGGAAAACCTGCTGCGCAGCAGTGAGGCGATCAAGGCTGATCGTGTGGCAACCTTCGCCACTCCGCTGAGCGATGCGTTGGCCGGTTCCGGCTATTTGCTGACCGGCGACGCCGGCGTGGTGCAACTGGATGTGCGGGTGTTTTACAAAGTCACCGATCCCTATGACTTCGTCCTGCAGGGTGATCATGTGCTGCCGGCACTGGATCGGCTGGTCACCCGCAGCGCCGTGGCTTTGACTGCTGCCCGGGATCTGGACACGATTCTGGTCGCGCGGCCCGAGTTGATCGGCGCCGACAATCAGGCAGCCGAGCGTCGCGAACGCCTGCGCGGTGATCTGGTGCAAGGCATCAACAAGCGTCTGGCTGAACTGAAGGCGAGTGGGCAGGGCATCGGCATAGAGGTGGCGCGGGTCGACGTGCAGTCGAGTCTGCCGGACCCTGCGGTCAGCGCCTTCAATGCGGTATTGACCGCCAGTCAGCAGGCCGACAAAGCCGTCGCCAATGCACGCACCGAGGCGGAAAAACTCACCCAGACCGCCAACGAACAAGCCGACCGCACGCTGCAAGTGGCCCACGCACAGGCAGGCGAACGCTTGGCCAAAGCCTCTGCCGACACCGCCACGGTAATGAGCCTGGCCAAGGCGCAGCAACAGGGCACCGACCCGCAGATGCTCCTGCGTCTGTACCGCGAACGCATGCCGAAGATCCTCGGCCAGGCCGGTTCCGTAACCACGGTCGATCCGAAGGACGATTCCCGCCTGATCATTCAGGGAGCCAGTAAATGACTGCGACCACTGCCGCACCGAGCCTGCTGTCCTCGGCCGAACAACGCCGCGCTGCACGGCAATTGACCCTGGCGATGCTTGCCCTCGGCTTGCTCGGCCTTGGCCTGATCTGGCGCTGGCTGGTACCGGAGCAAACCGGTGTCAGTCAGTTGCTGTTGGGTTTCGCCTCTTTATTGGTGGCGGTGCCGGTGATGCGTTCGGCGTGGTACAGCCTGCGTTATCCGAGCCTGCACGGCATCACCGATCAACTGATTGCGCTGGCGATGCTCGGTGCCTGGGCGACCGGGGATCTGCTGACGGCCGCGCTGCTGCCGATCATCATGATTTTCGGCCACGTGCTGGAAGAGCGCAGCGTGATCGGTTCGCAGGAAGCGATCCACGCCCTCGGCCAGTTGACCCGCAGCCACGCGCGCAAGATTCAGGCGGACGGTTCGATCATCGAAGTCGATAACGGCACGCTCAAACCCGGCGACACGGTAGAGGTGCGCGCCGGCGATCGGGTGCCAGCGGATGGCCGAGTGCTGTTCGGCCAGGCCAGCCTCGATACGGCATCGATCACCGGCGAGTCGGTGCCGGTGGAAACGGCAGTGGGCATGACGGTGTTCGGCGGCGCGATCAACCTCGACGGCTTGCTTCGCATTGAGGTGACCCGCACCGGCGATCAGTCGACGCTGGGTAAAGTCATCGCACTGATGCAGAACGCTGAGCGCTCGAAGCCACCCATCACCCGTTTGCTTGAACGTTATGCCGGCAGCTACATGGTGCTGGTGTTGCTGTTGGCGGCAGTGACCTGGTTTGTCACCCATGATGCGCAGGCGATGCTCGCGGTGCTGGTGGCGGCATGTCCCTGCGCCTTGGTGCTGTCGGCACCGGCCACGGCAATTGCCGGAGTGGCGGTCGCGGCGCGCCACGGCATTCTGATCCGCAGTTCGGCGTTTCTTGAGGAGTTGGCAGATCTCACTTCACTGGTGGTCGACAAAACCGGCACGCTGACTTACGGCACCTTGCGTTTGCAATCGATCAACAGTCCGCGTCTGGAAGCATCTGCGGTGATGGCACTGGCTGCCAGTCTCGGCGCGGCCAGCAGCCATCCGGTCAGCCGCGCGCTGGCGGGGTTAGTCAGTCAAGAGCAGAGCCTGCCGCTGACGGACATTCACGAGCGTCAGGGTCTCGGGGTGGTCGCCATGACCGCGCAGGGCGAGGCGGCACTGGGCCGTCCCGAACTGTTCGCGCAACTGGGCATCGTTGCCACGGCTATTCCCGAGCACGACGGGCCGATTGCCGGATTGGCACTGAACGGCGAATTTGTCGCCTGGCTGTTGCTGGCCGACAGCGTCAAACCGGAAGCGCGCTTTGCCCTCGCTGAATTGCGTGAACTGGGCCTGGGCCGTCAGTTGCTGCTGACCGGCGACCGCCAGAGTGTCGCGCAGACGCTGGCCCGCGAAGTGGGGCTGCAAGAGGTCGAAGCCCAGGCGTTGCCCGAGGACAAACTCAACCGCGTGCTCAAGGAAATCGCCAGTGGATTCCGGCCAATGGTGGTGGGTGACGGCATCAATGATTCGCTGGCGCTCAAGGCCGGTGTGGTGGGTGTGGCGATGGGCGCAGGCGGTGCCGACATTGCCCTGGCTTCGGCGGATATCGTCCTGATCGGCAGTGACCTGCGCCGCCTCGGCACCTGTGTGCGCCTGAGCCGCCAGTGCCGCAAGACCTTGCAGGTCAACGTGATCATCGGTCTGGGCTGGACGCTGGCGATTGTCGTCTTCGCCGCCTTCGGCTGGCTCGGCGCTGCCGGAGCGATGATCGCAGCGTTGCTGCACAATCTCAGTACATTACTGGTGTTGGGCAACGCCGGGCGCTTGCTGCGGTTTCAGGAACCGTTGCTGAAGCTTCAGGACTAGCTCTCGCAATTTTGCGAACTGTCGAGGCGCAAAGCAGTCATCTCTGAAGGTGCTCTTGCCCGGGGGCGCACTGCCGCCCTTGGGCCATCGCGGCTTATAGGGGCGGACTATCAAATCGATAGCCTGCTATTTTTCAAGGATGGTCTACCCTCAGATCTGACGTCTGAAACAAGGGGGATTTTCCATGCTCGCGCAACTTCCACCGGCCTTGCAGAATTTGCAGCTTCCACTTCGCCTGCGACTCTGGGATGGCCATGAGTTCAATCTGGGCCCGGCGCCCAGCGTAACCATCGTGGTCAAGGACCCGACGATGGTCACCCAGTTCACCCATCCAAGCCTTGACGCGCTGGGGGCGGCGTTCGTCGAAGGCAAGCTCGAACTGGAGGGCTCGATCAGCGAAGTCATCCGGGTTTGCGATGAATTGAGCAGTGCCTTGCTCGACGAAGATGAAGGCGCCCAGCCTGTGCGAGCGGTGCACGACAAGGAAACCGACGCCAAAGCCATTTCTTATCACTACGACCTGTCCAACGAGTTCTACCAGCTGTGGCTGGACAGCGACATGGCGTATTCCTGCGCCTATTTTGAAACCGGCAGTGAAACCCTGGAACAAGCGCAACAGGCCAAGTTTCGGCACCTGTGTCGCAAGCTGCGTCTGCAGCCCGGCGACTACCTGCTGGATGTCGGCTGCGGTTGGGGTGGGCTGGCGCGTTTTGCGGCGCGGGAGTTTGGCGCCAAGGTGTTCGGCATCACCCTGAGCAAGGAACAACTGGCACTGGCCCGCGAGCGCGTCAAAGCCGAGGGCCTGGAAGACCAGGTCGAACTGCAACTGCTCGACTACCGCGATCTGCCGCAGGACGGGCGCTTCGACAAGGTAGTCAGCGTTGGCATGTTCGAACACGTCGGCCACGCCAACCTCGCCGAATATTGCAAAGTCCTGTTTGGTGCGGTGAAAGAGGGCGGTCTGGTGATGAACCATGGCATCACCGCCAAACACACCGATGGTCGCCCGGTCGGGCGTGGCGCTGGGGATTTCATCGAGAAATATGTATTCCCCAATGGCGAGCTGCCGCATCTGGCAATGATCTCGGCCGAGATCAGTGAAGCAGGCCTGGAAATTGTCGACGTCGAAAGCCTGCGTCTGCATTACGCGCGCACGCTGGACCACTGGAGCGAGCGGCTGGAAGACAACCTCGAAGCTGCGGCGAAAATGGTGCCTGAGCAGGCGCTGCGCATCTGGCGCCTGTATCTGGCCGGATGTGCTTACGCCTTCGCGCGGGGCTGGATCAATCTGCACCAGATTCTGGCAGTGAAAGCGCACGCCGATGGCAGCCATGAGTTGCCTTGGACGCGGGACGACATCTATCTCCCGTAATGCCTGAACGCCTCTCTCCCGCTGTGGGGAGAGGCGCCGTTCAGAGAATCGGGGAAATCAGCCGGGCGATCCGCATGCCGAGCTGTTGCAGGCGGTGGATCTCCCGGCTTTCCTCTTTGGCGACTTCGTAAGCTTGCTCGAAGTCGGCGTTGAGCATCTGTTCCACGCTGGCGGCAAAGTCGCTGTCGACGGTCAGCAGCATCACTTCGAAATTCAGCCGGAACGACCGGTTGTCCAGATTGGCGCTACCAATGGCGCTGATTTCGCTGTCGATCAACACCACTTTCTGATGCAGGAAACCCGATTCGTAGCGGAACACCCGCACGCCGGCGCGCACCGCTTCGAAGGCATACAGGCTGGACGCGGCGTAGACGATGCGGTGATCGGGGCGCGATGGCAGCAGCAGACGCACGTCGACGCCACGCAGAACCGCCAGACGCAACGCGGCGAATACGGCTTCATCGGGAATGAAGTACGGGCTGGTGATCCACACGCGCTCGGTCGCTGCGTGGATCGCTTCGACGAAGAACAGCGAGCAGGTTTCGTAAGCGTCGGCGGGGCCGCTTGCCAGCAACTGGCAGAGCACGCCGTCCTCCGGGTAAACGTCTGGCAGGATCAGCGGCGGCAAAGTCCGTGCGGCCCAGAACCAGTCCTCGGCAAACGACTCCTGCATGCAGGCCACCACCGGCCCGCGCACTTGCACGTGGGTATCGCGCCAGGGCGCCAGCGGCGGCTTCTCGCCCATGTACTCATCGCCGACGTTGTGCCCACCGACAAAGCCGAGCACGCCATCGACCACGACGATTTTGCGGTGGTTGCGGAAATTCACCTGGAAGCGATTGAGCCAGCCGCTGCGCGTGGCGAAGGCTTTGACCTCGACACCGCCGTCGCGCAACGCCTGCACGAAGCTATGGGGCAGGGCGTGGCTGCCGATCCGGTCGTAGAGCAGATGGATCGCCACGCCTTCGGCGGCTTTTTTCAGCAACAGGTCGCGCAGGCGCTGCCCGAGGCGGTCGTCATGAATGATGAAAAACTGCACCAGTACGGCTTCGCGCGCTTGATCGATGGCACGGAAAATCGCCTCGAAGGTCGCGTGGCCATTCACCAGCAGCTGTACTTCGTTGTTTGCCAGGCACGGCATGCGCCCCAGTTTGGGCATGGCGCGCAGCGAGGCGTAGGCCTTCGAGGCGCGGGCGGTGAGGGCCTCTTCGACCCACGGGCGCCAGTTCAGCTCGGAGATCGCCTGGCGCATCTGTTCGTTGGCCTGACGGCGTGCCTTGATGTAGCCGTCGAAGGTGCTGCGGCCGAATACCAGATAAGGGATGAGCGTCAGGTAGGGAATGAAAATAAGCGACAATGCCCAGGCGATCGAGCCTTGGGCGGTGCGTACGGTCAGCACCGCGTGGATGGCGGCGATCAAGCCGAGGCTATGTATCAGGGCGATCAGATAACCGAAAATGTGCGGTCCAAAATAATCCATGGGGCAGCCTTGCTCCTGAAGACTCAATGCGTAACAGACCATGTTCCGAGGCGAATGTCGCTATTTAATTGGTGCATGAACCGAAGCAATCGGCCGACGTCTAACGGCCACTACTGATCAGGAGTTTTTCGATGAACGTTCGTCTGCTGGGTTTGGCGCTGGGCCTGGGTTTGGCAATGCCGCTGGTTGCGCAGGCGCAAATGCTGCAGCCGGGGCTATGGGAAATGACCTCGAGCAACGTCAAGGTCGATGACCAGCCCATGGATGTGCAATCGATCCTCGGCCAGCTGCAGGGCCAGATGACCCCACAACAGCGTGCGGCGCTGGAAAAGAACGGGATCAACATCGGCGGCAAGGGCATCCGTGCCTGCCTGACGCCGCAGCAAGTGGCGACCAACGATATTCCGCTGGCCGATCCGCAGTCGGGCTGCAAACAGCAGATCACCGAGCGCACCGGCAACCAGTGGAAATTCCGCTTCAGCTGCCCGAAAGCACAAGGCACCGGTGTCGCGACATTCCTCAGTGATCGTGAGTTCACCACCGTGGCCAACGGCACGTTCAACGCCATCGGGATCAACCAGAAGGGCAGTCTGGAAACTCGCGCGGTGTGGTTGGGTCAGGATTGCGGCACTGTGAAGCCGAGAGCTTAAAAGCTTCGCGAGCAGGCTCGCTCCCACAGGGACAAGGTGATTCCTGTGGGAGATTCTATGTTGCTCAGCAACCCTAGAATCTCAAACTGATCGGTATTCGCCCTGATTCTTCATCAGGGCGAATGCCACTCGGCAGAGCTTGCGAGCAAGAGCTACCAATGCCTGTGTT
>NZ_JBRFIX010000020.1:0-16280 GCF_053456425.1 Pseudomonas sp. LF020 | reverse complement strand
ACGTGACTGGTAACTGCGAGCTGCCAGAAGGCGTTGAAATGGTAATGCCAGGTGACAACATTCAGATGACTGTTACCCTGATCAAAACCATCGCGATGGAAGACGGTCTGCGTTTCGCTATCCGTGAGGGCGGTCGTACCGTCGGCGCGGGCGTCGTAGCCAAAATCATCGAATAAGCGGTTGTAATGTATTTTTCGGGCCGGCATAATGGTCGGCCTGATTTTGTTTTAGGTCAGTAGCT
Organism: Pseudomonas sp. LF020; assembly: GCF_053456425.1. Classification (NCBI taxonomy): domain Bacteria; kingdom Pseudomonadati; phylum Pseudomonadota; class Gammaproteobacteria; order Pseudomonadales; family Pseudomonadaceae; genus Pseudomonas; species Pseudomonas sp. LF020. Next base: position 16,039 of record NZ_JBRFIX010000020.1, on the reverse strand, counting down.
CAATTGGCAGAGCGACGGTCTCCAAAACCGTAGGTTGGGGGTTCGATTCCCTCCTGACCTGCCAGATTCACTCGGTGTGTCTGGCTTTCTTTTCACAGGATCTTCATAGATGACTCCTAAGGCTGAAGCTCAAGGCTCTCGCTTCGATCTGCTCAAGTGGCTTGTAGTAGTTGCTTTGGTGGTTGTTGGCGTTGTTGGTAATCAGTATTACGCTGCTTCGCCGATCCTGTACCGTGTACTCGCTTTGCTCGTCATTGCTGCTGTAGCTGCCTTTGTAGGCCTGCAGACTGCAAAGGGCAAGTCGTTCTTTGTACTGGTTAAGGAAGCGCGCACCGAGATTCGTAAAGTCGTATGGCCAACTCGCCAGGAAACCACGCAGACAACGTTGATCGTTGTTGCTGTGGTTATCGTTATGGCGTTGCTGTTGTGGGGTGTTGATTCCCTGCTCGGCTGGCTTGTTTCCTTGATTGTCGGCTAAGGGTGTCCCGTGGCTAAGCGTTGGTACGTTGTGCATGCTTACTCGGGTTACGAGAAGCATGTCATGCGCTCGCTGATTGAGCGCGTTAAGCTGGCTGGCATGGAAGATGGCTTCGGCGAAATTCTGGTTCCCACTGAAGAAGTGGTTGAGATGCGTAATGGCCAGAAGCGCAAAAGCGAACGCAAGTTCTTCCCAGGCTATGTGCTGGTACAGATGGATATGAACGAGGGTACTTGGCACTTGGTCAAGGACACTCCTCGGGTGATGGGCTTCATCGGCGGTACTGCCGACAAGCCTGCGCCAATCACCGACAAAGAGGCGGAAGCCATTCTGCGTCGTGTGGCCGATGGTAGTGATAAGCCGAAGCCGAAGACTCTGTTTGAGCCGGGTGAAGTGGTTCGTGTTACTGACGGTCCGTTCGCTGACTTTAACGGCACCGTCGAAGAAGTTAACTACGAAAAGAGCCGTGTCCAGGTGGCAGTGCTTATTTTCGGTCGCTCTACCCCGGTAGAGTTGGAGTTCAGTCAGGTCGAAAAGGTCTAACTGAACAAGCATCCCAACCCCGCAGCCCTAGGCTGTGGGGTTTTGTCGTCACTGGGATAAACGCGCAAGTAACCGGGGAGCCTTTCGAGGCGTTCGAACCCGTAATTGGAGTGCCTCATGGCCAAGAAGATTACCGCTTACATCAAGCTGCAAGTGAAGGCCGCTCAGGCTAACCCAAGCCCACCTGTTGGTCCTGCTCTGGGTCAGCACGGCGTGAACATCATGGAATTCTGCAAGGCTTTCAACGCCCGTACTCAGGGTCTTGAAGCAGGTCTGCCGACTCCAGTGATCATCACTGTCTACAGCGACCGTAGCTTCACTTTCGAAACCAAATCCACCCCTGCTTCGGTTCTGCTGAAGAAGGCGGCCGGTCTGACCAGCGGTTCCGCTCGTCCGAACACCGTTAAGGTTGGCACTGTTACCCGTGCTCAGCTGGAAGAAATCGCGAAAACTAAAAACGCGGATCTGACTGCAGCTGATATGGATGCAGCCGTGCGTACTATCGCCGGTTCTGCTCGTAGCATGGGCCTTAACGTGGAGGGTGTGTAATGGCTAAGCTGACCAAGCGTCAAAAGGCTATCGCCGGCAAAATCGAAGCAGGCAAGGCCTACAACATTGTAGACGCTGCTGCTCTGCTGGCTGAGCTGTCGACTGTCAAGTTCAGCGAGTCGTTCGACGTTGCTGTAAACCTGGGTGTAGACCCGCGTAAATCCGACCAGGTTGTTCGTAGCGCTACTGTGCTGCCACACGGCACTGGCAAGACCGTTCGCGTTGCTGTGTTCACCCAGGGTCCAGCTGCTGAGGCCGCTCTGGCTGCCGGCGCTGACCGTGTAGGTATGGACGACCTGGCTGCCGAAATGAAAGGCGGCGACCTGAACTATGACGTAGTGATCGCATCCCCGGATGCCATGCGCGTTGTAGGTCAACTGGGTCAGATCCTCGGTCCACGTGGCCTGATGCCTAACCCGAAAGTCGGCACCGTAACTCCAGACGTAGCTACCGCGGTTAAAAACGCCAAGGCTGGTCAGGTTCGTTATCGCACCGACAAAAACGGCATCATTCACACCTCCGTTGGCAAGATCGGTTTCGATGCCGTCAAGCTGAAGGAAAACGTTGAAGCCCTGATCGCTGACCTGAAGCGTATCAAACCAGCTTCCTCGAAAGGTATCTACGTCAAGCGCGTTACCCTGAGCACCACTATGGGCCCAGGTCTGGTTATCGACCAGAGCTCGCTGGACGCGTAAGACAAAGGTTGGTGCGATTATTCGCGCCAATTGAAAGATTGGGGTCCCTGCCTGGCGGGGGCTATCCAAGACCGTAGGCGGCGCAAGCCTTAAACCACAAGCCTACGCAGATGGTGCTCCCGGTTCCTTACCGAATCAGACACCAAAACGACATTCGGTTTCGACCGAGTGAAACGGTAACAAGCAGGAGTTAAACCCGTGGCAATTAATCTCGAAGACAAGAAGGCCATCGTCGCTGAAGTCAACGAGGCTGCCAAAGTCGCTCTGTCCGCTGTCGTGGTTGATGCCCGTGGCGTAACAGTAGGCGCAATGACCGGACTCCGTAAAGAGGCTCGTGAAGCTGGCGTTTACGTACGTGTTGTACGTAACACCCTGCTCAAGCGCGCAGTTGCTGACACTGAATACAGTGTCCTCAACGACGTGTTCACCGGCCCGACCCTGATTGCATTCTCGAACGAACATCCGGGCGCTGCTGCTCGTATCTTCAAAGAGTTTGCCAAGGGTCAGGACAAGTTCGAGATCAAGGCAGCTGCGTTCGAGGGCAAGTTCCTCGCAGCTAATCAGATCGACGTACTGGCAACTCTGCCGACCCGTGACGAAGCTATTTCTCAGCTGATGAGCGTGATTCAAGGCGCTACCAGCAAGTTGGCTCGTACTCTGGCGGCAATTCGCGACCAGAAAGAAGCTGCCGCAGCCTAAGGCTCGTCAACTTCTCGCGTTTTTTGTTTATTTCGATGGTCGCGTAGGCCGTCCCCCAATTCAGGAATTGAGTCATGTCTCTGACTAACGAACAAATCATCGAAGCAATCGGCCAGAAATCCGTAGTGGAAATCGTTGAGCTGATCAAAGCGATGGAAGAAACCTTCGGTGTTACCGCTGCTGCCGCTTCGGCTGGCCCAGCTGTAGCTGCTGCTGCTGTTGAAGAGCAAACCGAGTTCAACGTTGTTCTGCTGGAAGCTGGCGAGAAGAAGGTTAACGTGATCAAGGCAGTTCGTGAGCTGACCGGTCTGGGCCTGAAAGAAGCCAAAGAGAAAGTAGACGGCGCTCCTCAGGTTGTAGCTGAAGGCGTTTCGAAAGAAGCTGCTGAAGACGCCAAGAAGAAGCTGGAAGAAGCAGGCGCTAAAGTCGAGCTGAAATAAGTATCGACTTTGCTCCTCCAGCCCGAGCGTCAAGCGACAGGCTGATGGCTGGTGGCTCTTGCCACCGGCCTTTTTCCGTTATTGGCAGCCGACTGGGTCGGTGCTGATAAAGGCGCTGTAACCACCCGATGCGGTGGCGCAAACCATGGGGTTTGCACGATTTTCTGGCTGCTCCCGTCGGGAGGGGCCAAACAAGCAGGTGACCAAGCTGGGGAACGCTGATGGCTTACTCATATACTGAGAAAAAACGTATCCGCAAGGACTTTAGCAAGTTGCCGGACGTCATGGATGTGCCGTACCTCCTGGCCATCCAGCTGGATTCGTATCGTGAATTCTTGCAAGCGGGAGCGACTAAAGATCAGTTCCGCGACGTGGGCCTGCATGCGGCCTTCAAATCCGTTTTCCCGATCATCAGCTACTCCGGCAATGCTGCGCTGGAGTACGTCGGTTATCGCCTGGGCGAACCGGCATTTGATGTCAAAGAATGCGTATTGCGCGGTGTAACTTTCGCCGTACCTTTGCGGGTAAAAGTGCGCCTGATCATTTTCGACAAAGAATCGTCGAACAAAGCGATCAAGGACATCAAAGAGCAAGAAGTCTACATGGGCGAAATCCCATTGATGACTGAGAACGGTACCTTCGTAATCAACGGTACCGAGCGTGTTATCGTTTCCCAGCTGCACCGTTCCCCGGGCGTGTTCTTCGACCACGACCGCGGCAAGACGCACAGCTCCGGTAAACTGCTGTACTCCGCGCGGATCATTCCTTACCGCGGTTCGTGGCTGGACTTCGAGTTCGACCCGAAGGACTGCGTATTCGTGCGTATCGACCGTCGTCGCAAGCTGCCGGCCTCGGTACTGCTGCGCGCGCTCGGCTACACCACCGAAGAAGTGCTGGACGCGTTCTACACCACCAACGTATTCCACGTTAAAGGCGAAGGCCTGAGCCTGGAGCTGGTGCCTCAGCGTCTGCGCGGTGAAGTGGCTGTCCTCGATATCCAGGATGATAAAGGCAAGGTGATTGTCGAGCAGGGCCGTCGTATTACTGCCCGCCACATCAACCAGCTGGAAAAGGCCGGGATCAAAGAGCTGGACGTGCCTCTGGACTATGTCCTGGGTCGCACTACCGCCAAGGTCATCGTGCATCCGGCTACCGGCGAAATCCTGGCAGAGTGCAATACCGAGCTGTCGACTGAAGTCCTGGCGAAAATCGCCAAGGCCGGCGTCGTTCGCATCGAAACTCTGTACACCAACGACATCGACTGCGGTCCGTTCATCTCCGACACGCTGAAGATCGACTCCACCAGCAACCAATTGGAAGCGCTGGTCGAGATCTATCGCATGATGCGTCCAGGCGAGCCGCCAACCAAAGACGCTGCCGAGACCCTGTTCAACAACCTGTTCTTCAGCCCTGAGCGCTATGACCTGTCTGCGGTCGGCCGGATGAAGTTCAACCGTCGTATCGGTCGTACCGAGATCGAGGGTTCGGGCGTGCTGTGCAAGGAAGATATCGTCGCGGTACTGAAGACTCTGGTCGACATCCGTAACGGTAAAGGCATCGTCGATGACATCGACCACCTGGGTAACCGTCGTGTTCGCTGCGTAGGTGAAATGGCCGAGAACCAGTTCCGCGTTGGCCTGGTACGTGTTGAGCGTGCGGTCAAAGAGCGTCTGTCGATGGCTGAAAGCGAAGGCCTGATGCCGCAAGACCTGATCAACGCCAAGCCAGTGGCTGCGGCGGTGAAGGAGTTCTTCGGTTCCAGCCAGCTCTCGCAGTTCATGGACCAGAACAACCCGCTGTCCGAGATCACCCACAAGCGTCGTGTCTCTGCACTCGGCCCTGGCGGTCTGACTCGTGAGCGCGCAGGCTTTGAAGTCCGTGACGTACACCCGACTCACTACGGTCGTGTATGCCCGATTGAAACGCCGGAAGGTCCGAACATCGGTCTGATCAACTCCCTGGCTGCTTATGCCCGCACCAACCAGTACGGCTTCCTGGAAAGCCCGTACCGTGTGGTGAAAGAAGGCGTGGTCACCGACGAGATCGTGTTCCTGTCCGCCATTGAAGAAGCCGATCATGTGATCGCGCAGGCTTCGGCGACCATGAACGACCAGAAAGTCCTGATCGACGAACTGGTAGCCGTACGTCACCTGAACGAATTCACCGTCAAGGCGCCGGAAGACGTCACCCTGATGGACGTTTCGCCGAAGCAGGTAGTTTCGGTCGCAGCGTCGCTGATTCCGTTCCTCGAGCACGACGACGCCAACCGTGCGTTGATGGGTTCGAACATGCAGCGTCAAGCTGTACCAACCCTGCGCGCTGACAAGCCGCTGGTAGGTACCGGCATGGAGCGTAACGTGGCTCGCGACTCCGGCGTTTGCGTCGTGGCTCGTCGTGGCGGCGTGATCGACTCCGTTGATGCCAGCCGTATCGTGGTCCGTGTTGCTGATGACGAAGTTGAAACCGGCGAAGCTGGTGTCGACATCTACAACCTGACCAAATACACCCGCTCGAACCAGAACACCTGCATCAACCAGCGTCCGCTGGTGAGCAAGGGTGATCGCGTTCAGCGTAGCGACATCATGGCCGACGGCCCGTCCACCGACATGGGTGAACTGGCGCTGGGTCAGAACATGCGCATCGCGTTCATGGCATGGAACGGCTTCAACTTCGAAGACTCCATCTGCCTGTCCGAGCGTGTGGTTCAGGAAGACCGTTTCACCACGATCCACATTCAGGAACTGACCTGTGTGGCCCGTGACACCAAGCTTGGCCCAGAGGAAATCACTGCGGACATCCCGAACGTGGGTGAAGCTGCACTGAACAAGCTGGACGAAGCCGGTATCGTTTACGTAGGTGCTGAAGTAGGCGCAGGCGACATCCTGGTCGGTAAGGTCACTCCGAAAGGCGAGACCCAACTGACTCCGGAAGAAAAACTGCTGCGTGCGATCTTCGGTGAAAAAGCCAGCGACGTTAAAGACACTTCCCTGCGTGTACCTACCGGTACCAAAGGTACTGTCATCGACGTACAGGTCTTCACCCGCGACGGCGTTGAGCGTGATGCTCGTGCACTGTCGATCGAGAAGTCCCAGCTGGACGAGATCCGCAAGGATCTGAACGAAGAGTTCCGTATCGTTGAAGGCGCGACCTTCGAACGTCTGCGCTCCGCTCTGGTTGGCCACAAGGCTGAAGGCGGCGCCGGTCTGAAGAAAGGGCAGGACATCACCGACGAAGTTCTTGACGGTCTTGAGCATGGTCAGTGGTTCAAACTGCGCATGGCTGAAGATGCTCTGAACGAGCAGCTCGAGAAGGCTCAGGCCTACATCGTTGATCGCCGCCGTCTGCTGGACGACAAGTTCGAAGACAAGAAGCGCAAACTGCAGCAGGGCGATGACCTGGCTCCAGGCGTGCTGAAAATCGTCAAGGTTTACCTGGCAATCCGTCGTCGCATCCAGCCGGGCGACAAGATGGCCGGTCGTCACGGTAACAAGGGTGTGGTCTCCGTGATCATGCCGGTTGAAGACATGCCGCACGATGCCAATGGCACCCCGGTCGACGTCGTCCTCAACCCGTTGGGCGTACCTTCGCGTATGAACGTTGGTCAGATCCTTGAAACCCACCTGGGCCTCGCGGCCAAAGGTCTGGGCGAGAAGATCAACCGGATGGTCGAAGAGCAGCGTAAAGTCGCTGAACTGCGCACCTTCCTGGACGAGATCTACAACCAGATCGGCGGTCGTAACGAAGATCTGGACAGCTTCTCCGATCAGGAAATCCTGGATCTGGCGAAGAACCTGCGTGGCGGTGTTCCAATGGCCACTCCAGTGTTCGACGGCGCCAAGGAAAGCGAAATCAAGGCCATGCTGAAACTGGCAGACCTGCCGGAAAGCGGCCAGATGCAGCTGACTGACGGCCGTACCGGCAATAAGTTCGAGCGTCCAGTTACCGTTGGCTACATGTACATGCTGAAGCTGAACCACTTGGTAGACGACAAGATGCACGCGCGTTCTACCGGTTCGTACAGCCTGGTTACCCAGCAGCCGCTGGGTGGTAAGGCGCAGTTCGGTGGTCAGCGTTTCGGGGAGATGGAGGTCTGGGCACTGGAAGCATACGGTGCTGCTTACACTCTGCAAGAAATGCTCACAGTGAAGTCGGACGATGTGAACGGCCGTACCAAGATGTACAAAAACATCGTGGATGGCGATCACCGTATGGAGCCGGGCATGCCCGAGTCCTTCAACGTGTTGATCAAGGAAATTCGTTCCCTCGGCATCGATATCGATCTGGAAACCGAATAACACGTGACGCGATCGAGAGCGGGGCAGGATTGCCCGCTCTCTGCTCCGCCAGGAGGAAAGGCCTTGAAAGACCTACTGAATTTGCTGAAAAACCAGGGTCAAGTCGAAGAGTTCGACGCCATCCGTATCGGATTGGCCTCGCCTGAGATGATCCGCTCGTGGTCGTTCGGTGAAGTTAAAAAGCCGGAAACCATCAACTACCGTACGTTCAAACCTGAGCGTGACGGTCTGTTCTGCGCCAAGATCTTTGGCCCGGTAAAGGATTACGAGTGCCTGTGCGGTAAGTACAAGCGCTTGAAGCACCGTGGTGTGATCTGCGAGAAGTGCGGCGTTGAAGTTGCACTGGCCAAGGTTCGTCGTGAGCGCATGGCGCACATCGAACTGGCTTCGCCGGTTGCCCACATCTGGTTCCTGAAATCGCTGCCGTCCCGTATCGGCCTGCTGATGGACATGACCCTGCGTGATATCGAGCGCGTTCTCTACTTCGAGAGCTATGTCGTTATCGACCCGGGCATGACCACCCTTGAAAAAGGTCAGCTGCTGAACGACGAGCAGTACTTCGAAGCGCTGGAAGAGTTCGGTGACGACTTCGACGCCCGCATGGGTGCTGAGGCTGTCCGTGAACTGCTGCACGCTATCGACCTGGAGCACGAGATTGGCCGTCTGCGCGAAGAGATTCCGCAAACCAACTCGGAAACCAAGATCAAGAAGCTGTCCAAGCGTCTGAAGTTGATGGAAGCCTTCCAGGGTTCCGGCAACCTGCCAGAGTGGATGGTGCTGACCGTTCTGCCGGTTCTGCCGCCAGATCTGCGTCCACTGGTCCCGCTGGATGGCGGTCGTTTCGCGACTTCCGACCTCAACGATCTGTATCGTCGAGTGATCAACCGTAACAACCGTTTGAAGCGCCTGCTGGATCTGTCCGCTCCGGACATCATCGTGCGCAACGAAAAGCGTATGTTGCAGGAAGCTGTCGATGCACTGCTCGACAACGGTCGTCGTGGCCGCGCTATCACCGGTTCGAACAAGCGTCCTCTGAAATCCCTGGCTGACATGATCAAGGGTAAGCAAGGTCGTTTCCGTCAGAACTTGCTCGGTAAGCGTGTTGACTACTCCGGTCGTTCGGTAATTACCGTAGGTCCGACCCTGCGTCTGCACCAGTGCGGTCTGCCGAAGAAGATGGCTCTCGAGCTGTTCAAGCCGTTCATTTTCGGCAAGCTGGAAATGCGCGGTCTGGCGACCACCATCAAAGCGGCCAAGAAAATGGTCGAGCGCGAACTGCCAGAGGTTTGGGACGTTCTCGCTGAAGTGATTCGCGAACACCCGGTTCTTCTCAACCGTGCACCGACCCTTCACCGTCTGGGTATCCAGGCGTTTGAACCGGTACTGATCGAAGGTAAGGCTATTCAGCTGCACCCGCTGGTCTGCGCCGCGTACAACGCCGACTTCGACGGCGACCAAATGGCCGTGCACGTACCGCTGACGCTGGAAGCCCAGCTCGAAGCGCGTGCGTTGATGATGTCGACCAACAACATTCTGTCGCCAGCCAACGGTGAGCCAATCATCGTTCCTTCGCAGGACGTTGTATTGGGTCTGTACTACATGACTCGTGAAGCGATCAACGCCAAGGGCGAAGGTCGTGTGTTCGCGGATCTGCAGGAAGTTGACCGTGTGTTCCGTGCCGGCGAAGCCGCACTGCACGCCAAGGTCAAGGTTCGTATCAACGAAACCGTCAACGACCGTGACGGCAACAGCGTGAGCGGTACCCGTATCGTCGACACCACCGTCGGCCGTGCGCTGCTGTTCCAGGTTGTGCCAAAAGGTCTGTCGTACGACGTCGTCAACCTGCCGATGAAGAAAAAGGCGATCTCCAAGCTGATCAACCAGTGCTACCGCGTGGTTGGTCTGAAAGAGACCGTGATCTTCGCTGACCAGTTGATGTACACCGGTTTCGCTTACTCGACCATCTCCGGCGTTTCCATCGGTGTTAACGACTTCGTTATCCCGGACGAAAAAGCCCGCATCATCGGTGCAGCCACCGACGAAGTGAAAGAGATCGAGAGCCAGTACGCCTCCGGCCTGGTAACCCAGGGCGAGAAGTACAACAAAGTGATCGACCTTTGGTCGAAGGCGAACGACGAAGTTTCCAAGGCGATGATGGCCAACCTCTCGAAAGAGAAGGTCATCGACCGTCACGGCGACGAAGTCGACCAAGAGTCCTTCAACTCGATGTACATGATGGCCGACTCGGGTGCGCGGGGTTCCGCAGCACAGATTCGTCAGCTGGCCGGTATGCGTGGTCTGATGGCCAAGCCGGACGGTTCCATCATTGAAACGCCGATTACTGCGAACTTCCGTGAAGGTCTGAGCGTACTCCAGTACTTCATCTCGACTCACGGTGCTCGTAAAGGTCTGGCGGATACCGCGTTGAAAACTGCGAACTCCGGTTACCTGACTCGTCGTCTGGTAGACGTGGCGCAGGATCTGGTTGTAACCGAGATCGATTGCGGCACCGAACACGGTCTGCTGATGACTCCGCACATTGAAGGCGGTGACGTTGTAGAGCCGTTGGGTGAGCGCGTATTGGGTCGTGTTATTGCCCGTGACGTATTCAAGCCAGGCACCGAGGACGTTATCGTTCCTGCCGGTACCCTGGTAGACGAGAAGTGGGTCGAGTTCATCGAGCTGAACAGCATCGACGAAGTGATCGTGCGTTCGCCGATCAGCTGCGAAACCCGCTATGGCATTTGCGCCAAGTGCTACGGCCGTGATCTGGCGCGTGGTCACCAGGTGAACATCGGTGAAGCGGTCGGCGTTATCGCTGCCCAGTCCATCGGTGAGCCGGGTACCCAGCTGACGATGCGTACGTTCCACATCGGTGGTGCGGCAAGCCGTACTTCCGCAGCCGACAGCGTTCAGGTGAAGAATGGCGGTACTGTCCGTCTGCACAACCTGAAACACGTTGAGCGAGTGGATGGCCACCTGGTTGCTGTGTCCCGTTCCGGTGAGCTGGCAATCGCTGATGACTTCGGTCGTGAGCGTGAGCGTTACAAGCTGCCGTACGGTGCTGTGATCTCGGTTAAAGAAGGTGACAAGGTCGACGCTGGCGCAATCGTGGCCAAGTGGGATCCGCACACTCACCCGATCGTTACCGAAATGAAAGGTACCGTGACCTACGTGGGCATGGAAGAAGGCATCACGATCAAGCGTCAGACTGACGAATTGACCGGTATGACCAACATTGAAGTACTCGACGCGAAAGATCGTCCAGCTGCGGGCAAAGAAATCCGTCCGGCAGTGAAGATGGTCGACGACAACGGCAAGGATCTGTTGCTGCCAGGCACTGACGTTATCGCTCAGTACTTCCTGCCAGCCAACGCCCTGGTCGGTGTTGCGGACGGTGCGAAGATCGCGATCGGTGATGTTATCGCTCGTATCCCGCAAGAAACTTCGAAGACCCGTGACATCACCGGTGGTCTGCCGCGTGTTGCCGACCTGTTCGAAGCTCGTCGTCCGAAAGAAGCGTCGATTCTGGCTGAAGTCAGCGGCACCATCGCGTTCGGTAAAGAGACCAAAGGCAAGCGCCGTCTGGTCATTACCCCGAACGACGGTAGCGATCCGTACGAAGAGCTGATTCCAAAGTGGCGTCACCTGAACGTGTTCGAAGGCGAACAGGTAAACCGCGGCGAAGTTATCTCCGATGGTCCAAGCGATCCGCACGACATCCTGCGTCTGCTGGGTGTGAGCGCGCTGGCCAAGTACATCGTGAACGAGATCCAGGACGTTTACCGTCTGCAAGGCGTGAAGATCAACGACAAGCACATCGAGACCATTCTGCGTCAGATGCTGCGTAAAGTTGAGATTTCCGAGTCCGGCGATTCCAGCTTCATCAAGGGCGACCAGATGGAACTGACTCACGTACTGGTAGAGAACGAGCGTCTGAACGCGGAAGACAAGTTTGTCTCCAAGTTCACCCGCGTTCTGCTGGGTATCACCAAGGCGTCGTTGTCGACCGAATCGTTCATCTCGGCGGCTTCCTTCCAGGAAACCACTCGCGTACTGACCGAAGCGGCAGTCACCGGCAAGCGCGACTACCTGCGCGGCCTGAAAGAAAACGTGGTTGTGGGTCGTCTGATCCCGGCCGGTACCGGTCTGGCTTATCACAGCGAGCGCAAGCGTCGCCGTGATGCTGACAAACCGTTGCGCGTAAGCGCCAGTGAAGTGGAAGCTGCACTGACCGAAGCGCTGAACTCGAGCGGTAACTGAGTTCTGCGATAAATGAGCTGAGGCCCTGATCGCTCCGTTCGTCGAATCGAGACAAATTGTCAAGGTTCGACGGGCGGGGAGGTCGGGGCCTTGCCTTGACTGGGGGCAAGATCCTCTTTAGACTCTTGATCCCCTAAATTTGGCGGGAATCCGTTCCTGCCATTTTGCTTTTCTTGCAAGACAATAGCGTCGCAAGACAACAGTGGAGCTAGTAGATGGCAACTATCAACCAGCTGGTACGTCAGCCGCGTAAGCGTATCGTCGAGAAATCCGACGTACCTGCGCTGCAGAACTGCCCGCAACGTCGTGGCGTGTGCACCCGTGTGTACACCACTACGCCGAAAAAACCTAACTCGGCACTGCGTAAAGTATGCCGTGTGCGTCTGACCAACGGTTTCGAGGTTTCCTCGTACATCGGTGGTGAAGGCCACAACCTGCAAGAGCACAGCGTGGTACTGATCCGCGGCGGTCGTGTAAAAGACTTGCCAGGTGTTCGTTACCACACCGTTCGCGGCTCCTTGGATACTTCCGGCGTTAAAGGCCGTAACCAGGGTCGTTCGAAGTACGGTACCAAGCGTCCGAAGTAATCGGCCGTTTTGCAGATTTTCATTTTATTGAGTCGATAAGAGTAAGGTCGGGCTTGCATCCACTGGATCTGTCCCGAACTAACCTGAAGACCGCTTGAGGGCTTATCATGCCAAGACGTCGCGTAGCAGCAAAGCGTGAGATTCTGGACGATCCGAAATACGGAAGCCAGATCCTCGCCAAATTCATGAACCACGTTATGGAAAGCGGCAAGAAAGCCGTTGCCGAACGTATCGTTTATGGTGCCCTGGAAACCGTGAAGGCTCGTAAGGCCGGCACCGATCCCCTGGAACTCTTCGAAAAAGCACTCGACGCCATCGCTCCGCTGGTCGAAGTGAAGTCGCGCCGCGTTGGTGGTGCTACTTACCAGGTTCCGGTCGAGGTTCGTCCTTCCCGCCGTAACGCTCTGGCAATGCGCTGGTTGGTAGACTTCGCCCGTAAGCGTGGCGAGAAGTCTATGGCTCTGCGCTTGGCTGGCGAACTGCTGGATGCTGCTGAAGGTAAAGGTGCTGCTGTTAAGAAGCGTGAAGACGTGCACCGTATGGCCGAAGCCAACAAAGCTTTCTCGCACTACCGCTTCTAATTTTAGCTTCACTAATTTTGCGAGGGCTTTATGGCTCGTACTACTCCGATTAGTCGCTACCGTAACATCGGTATCGTCGCTCACGTGGATGCTGGTAAAACCACCACCACCGAGCGCGTCCTTTTTTACACTGGCAAAAGTCACAAAATGGGCGAGGTGCATGACGGCGCCGCGACCACAGACTGGATGGTTCAGGAGCAGGAGCGTGGTATTACCATTACTTCTGCTGCCATTACCGCCTTCTGGAAAGGTTCCGAGAAGCAGTACCCGCACGAGCACCGTTTCAACGTCATCGATACTCCGGGCCACGTAGACTTCACCATTGAAGTTGAGCGTTCCCTGCGCGTACTCGACGGCGCTGTGGTTGTATTCTGCGGTACTTCGGGTGTTGAGCCTCAGTCGGAAACCGTATGGCGTCAGGCCAACAAATACGGCGTTCCACGTCTTGTTTACGTAAACAAGATGGACCGTGCTGGTGCCAACTTCCTGCGCGTGATCGGTCAGATCAAACAGCGTCTGGGTCACACTCCGGTGCCGATTCAGCTGGCTATCGGTTCGGAAGACAACTTCCAGGGCCAGATCGACCTGATCAACATGCAGGCTGTTTACTGGAACGACTCTGACAAGGGTATGGTTCCTGTTCGCAAGGAAATCCCTGCGGACATGCTCGAGCTGGCTACTGAGTGGCGCAGCAACATGGTTGAAGCTGCGGCCGAAGCCAGTGAAGAGCTGATGAACAAGTACCTGGAAGGCGAAGAGCTGTCGATCGAAGAGATCAAGGCCGCTCTGCGTCAGCGCACTATCGCTGGCGAAATCGTTCTGGCTGTGTGCGGTTCGTCGTTCAAGAACAAGGGCGTTCCCCTGGTTCTCGACGCCGTTATCGACTTCCTGCCTGCTCCAACCGACATTCCAGCTATCAAGGGCTCGAACCCTGATAACGAGGAAGAAGAAATGGAGCGTCACGCAAGTGACGACGAGCCGTTCGCGGCACTGGCGTTCAAAATCGCTACCGACCCATTCGTGGGTACCCTGACCTTCGTCCGCGTTTACTCGGGCGTGTTGAACTCCGGCGACGGCGTGATCAACTCGGTTAAGGGCAAGAAAGAGCGCGTGGGTCGTATGGTGCAAATGCACGCAAACGCCCGTGAAGAGATCAAGGAAGTACGCGCTGGCGACATCGCGGCCCTGATCGGCATGAAGGACGTCACCACTGGTGAAACCCTCTGCAACGCTGACAAGCCAATCATCCTGGTTCGCATGGACTTCCCGGAGCCGGTTATTTCGGTTGCCGTAGAGCCTAAGACCAAGGATGACCAGGAAAAAATGGGTATCGCTCTGGGCAAGCTTGCTCAGGAAGACCCGTCTTTCCGCGTAAAAACTGATGAAGAGACTGGTCAAACGATCATCTCCGGCATGGGCGAGCTGCACCTGGACATCCTGGTTGACCGGATGCGCCGTGAGTTCAACGTCGAAGCCAACATCGGCAAGCCTCAGGTTTCGTATCGTGAGCGCATCACGAAGAACTGTGAAATCGAAGGCAAGTTCGTTCGTCAATCCGGCGGTCGCGGCCAATTCGGTCACTGCTGGATCCGTTTTGCTCCTGCTGATGAAGGTCAGGAAGGTCTGCAATTCGTGAACGAAGTTGTAGGTGGTGTGGTTCCTAAGGAATACATCCCGGCTATCCAGAAGGGTATCGAAGAGCAGATGAAGAACGGCGTTGTTGCCGGCTATCCGCTGATCGGCCTGAAGGCTACCGTGTTCGATGGTTCTTACCACGACGTCGACTCCAACGAGATGGCGTTTAAAGTGGCTGCTTCCATGGCGACTAAGCAACTGGCCCAGAAGGGCGGTGGTGAGTTGCTCGAGCCGATCATGGCGGTAGAGGTTGTTACGCCTGAAGACTATATGGGTGATGTCATGGGCGACCTTAACCGTCGTCGCGGCATGATCCAGGGTATGGAAGACACAGTGTCCGGCAAGGTTATCCGTGCCGAGGTTCCACTGGGTGAGATGTTCGGTTATGCGACCGACGTCCGTTCCATGTCCCAGGGTCGCGCAAGCTACTCTATGGAATTCAAAAAATACGATACGGCTCCGTCGCACATCGTCGAATCCGTAACCAAAAAACAAGGCTGATTCAGCCCCTTTAGGCTAGGAGTTAATTGTCGTGGCTAAAGAAAAATTTGATCGTTCCCTACCGCACGTCAACGTTGGCACCATTGGTCACGTTGACCACGGTAAAACCACTCTGACTGCTGCTCTGACTCGCGTTTGCTCCGAAGTTTTCGGTTCGGCAATCGTTGACTTCGACAAGATCGACAGCGCGCCAGAAGAAAAAGCTCGTGGTATCACCATCAACACCGCGCACGTTGAGTACAACTCGACTATTCGTCACTACGCTCACGTTGACTGCCCAGGTCACGCTGACTACGTGAAGAACATGATCACCGGTGCTGCTCAAATGGACGGCGCTATTCTGGTTTGCTCGGCCGCTGATGGTCCGATGCCACAAACCCGTGAGCACATCCTGCTGTCCCGTCAGGTAGGCGTTCCGTACATCGTGGTTTTCCTGAACAAGGCTGACCTGGTAGACGACGCTGAGCTGCTGGAACTGGTTGAGATGGAAGTTCGCGACCTGCTGTCCACCTACGACTTCCCGGGCGATGACACTCCAATCATCATCGGTTCGGCTCGTATGGCGCTGGAAGGCAAAGACGACAACGAAATGGGCACCACTGCCGTTCGTAAACTGGTTGAAACTCTGGACAGCTACATCCCAGAGCCAGTTCGTATGATCGACAAGCCATTCCTGATGCCAATCGAAGACGTATTCTCGATCTCGGGTCGCGGTACTGTTGTGACTGGTCGTATCGAGCGCGGTATCGTTCGCGTTCAAGATGCCCTGGAAA
>NZ_JBRFIX010000002.1:44638-842608 GCF_053456425.1 Pseudomonas sp. LF020 | reverse complement strand
AAGTGAAACGATGCATCGCCGATGGTAGTGTGGGGTTTCCCCATGTGAGAGTAGGTCATCGTCAAGATTAAATTCCGAAACCCCAATTGCGAAAGCAGTTGGGGTTTTGTTTTGCCCGCAGGAAAGTGTTTTGCCTGCCAATACAGGCCCTAACTGCTTGTTTTTGCCCCGATCTGACGCGAAAGCCACGCCCGGCTGTAGGCCAGAACACGGCTGGCCATGGTGGTTGGAAAATGGATAAAGCCATGGGCGGACGAGGGCAGTAGATGTACTTCAACAGGTGCTGATCGTTGCCAGCGCTCAGCCAATTCCAGCGTGTCATCTCGCAGCGGATCCAGTTCACCGGTGAACATCAACGCCGGTGGCAATCCGCTCAAGTCGCCGTACAGCGGAGACAATGGCGCCTGCCGGCGTTCATCATCGCTCAATCCTGGAGTCAACAAACGTAGCGCCTCGACCATGCCCGGCCCGTCGAGCACCAGCGTTTCAGCGGGTGCTGCGTGCACGCTTGGGGTGCCCGCGAGATCGTAGACGCCGTAATAAAGCAGGGCGCCGCTGACCCGCTGCAGTAAATCGGCTGATTGCTTGAGCGCCAACAGCGTGGCGACGGCCAGGTGCGCGCCCGCCGATTCGCCGACAACGATCACCGGCAGACCGACGAACTCCGTGCAATCGTCGCTTAGCAGCCAGCGCGCGGCGCACAGACAATCCTGCATGACATCCTCAATAGGCGTATTGACTGCCAATCGATAGTCAACCGATACCACTGCCACGTTGCATGCCTTGACCATGGCGATATTGAGGTCGTCGTTCATCTGCGCATTGCCGATCACCCAGCCGCCACCGTGGTAATCCAGCACCACACCTTGAGCCTTCCCTTGCGGTCGGATGATTCGGACGGGCACTGAAGCACCTTGCGAATAGACCACAGTGTTTTGCGCAAGCAGGTCATATTTGAGCGGTTTGTCCGTGCCGACAATCTGACAGAAGCGCAGCAATGCCTGGATCAAACGCGGAGTCAGCCGATTGCGGATGCGAAACCGCGGCAGCCAGGCGAGTTTGCGGTTGAAGCGCTGCATCTGCGCCAGATCACTTTCGCTGAATTCAAGCGTGTTATCAGCCAAATCCTTTCTCCCTCATCAGCAATCCCCCCTTAAAGATACATGCCGTTACGGCGGAGAGGTGAAAGGCGCCGCGCGGTCAGGAACATGTGCATCATTCCCCACACGCTGCAATGTTTCCGGCACCGCCAACCACAACAGCACAAACGCCACCCCGGCAATCACCGCCAGGGTCAGAAAAGCCGCGTTGTAACCGGCCTCCTGCAACACAATGCCCGCGACACTACTGCTCAATGCCGCGCCCAGGCCGAACACCGTCGAAAGAGCGCCGAGGCTGATGTTGAAGTGGCCGGTGCCCAGCGTCAGGTCTTTCACTACCACCGGGAACAGTGCACCGAAAATCCCCGCACCGAGGCCGTCGAGCATTTGCACCGCAACCAGCCAGTAAGGATCAGCAGACAAGGTGTAGAGCACGCCACGCAACGGCAGAATCAGGAAGCCTGCGAGCAGCAGCGGCTTGCGTCCCCACACATCGGCTTTGGCCCCGACCAGCAAGGCGACCGGCACCATGACCAGTTGCGCGGCGACAATGCAGGCCGAGGTCAACGGCGTCGCCATCTGCAAGTTGACCTGCGCCAGTTTCTGGCTCACCAATGGCAGCATCGCCGCGTTGGCCAAGTGGAAGAGGGCACAGCAGATGGCGAACATCAGCAGCGCCTTGTTGGTCAGCAGCACCGCCAATCCCGAAGGTGCCTTACTGTGTGTGGCGTCGCTGGGGTCCAGTCCCCGGGCCAGATCATGGTTGATCGCGTTGCCATCGACGAAGCTCACGGCGATTACACTGCACAGCGCCATGACCGCCATCAGATAGAACACCGCCACCGGCCCGAACAGGTAGGCGAAACCACCGGCCAGCAGCGCCGCGCAGGCGTTGCCGGCATGGTTGAAGGTTTCGTTGCGTCCAGTGCGTCGGGTGAACGCGCGCGGCCCGGTGATGCCCAGGGTAATCGCCGAAATGGCCGGAGCGAACACCGACGCTGCTGCGGCGCTCAGGGCTTGGGTGATCGCCACCAGACTGAAGGACGTGACGAAGGGCAATACCACGCAACTGCCGGTCACCAGTAACGCGGCAATCGCGATCACCGCGCGTTTACTGCGGGTGTTGTCGACCAGGGCGCCGGCGGGTGTCTGGGTGACAAGGGCGGCGATGCCGGCCAGGGTCATCACCAACCCGATGCTGGCCGGCTCCCAGTGGTGAACCGCCAACAGATAAATCGCCAGATACGGCCCGAGTCCGTCGCGCACATCGGCGAGGAAGAAATTCAGGCTGTCCAGCGAGAGGTTGTTGCGACGATCGTTATGAGTGACCACGCTGGCATCTTCAATAAACGAGGTTTGGCGAAATGCCTCAACCTCCGCTAAGTCAGTGACTAGTCGCCCGCGGATTTAGTTTCGTGCAGGGTGCAGGCGCGAGGCTCGAATCGCTCGACGTTCTCCCGAGCAATGGCAACCCGAAAAAGGTCAAGCCAATACCGAACAGGGCGCTGACACTCAGCGGATCGTCGAACTGCAGCCACGCCCACAGCAGCGTCACGGGTGGCGTCAGAAACAGTGCGCAACTGATGCGTTGCATGCTGAAACGCTGCAGGCAAAGCCAGTAAAACCCATAGCCGCCGAAGGTCGAGAAAATCACCAGCCACAGCACGCCACTGGCGAAATCCGTACTGATGGGCGGGCACAATTCACCCTCGACACCGGCCAGCAACGCAAACAGCGGCACCACGGCACACACCTGAATGAACAGCGCTGTAGTGACCGGCATTGCCACGCCGGCGCGGGCTTTTTCAAACAAGGTGGCAGCCGCCAGCGACAGCACCGCCAGCAATGGCAAGCTGTAGACCCACAGCGTCGCATTGGCCCATTCGACACTCGCGGCGCTGGCCAGCAGCATGCCGATCACACACAACGCCAAACCCAGCCATTGCCAGCCGCGCGTGCGCTGGCCCGGGACGCTGCCCGCCAACAATACAATGGTCAGCGGCAACAGATTGGCAAACAGTGACGCGGTGCCCGGCGTGACGCCAAGTTGAATCGAGGCAGCAATCGGTCCGATGTAGCCACCAATAGCAAACAGTCCCAGCAGTGCCTGATGCCGCACATCCTTGCCGCGCAAACCACGCAAGCCAGCCCAGGCGAAGGGCAACAACAACAACGCCGCCAGCATAAATCGCCACAACGAGGCCAGGTACACGCTGCCCTGATCGGCGATGTAGCGATAACCGATGAATCCGGAACTCCAGCTGACCACCATCGCCATCAGCAAGCAAAAATTCAGCAGTGAAAATCGAATCGGCATGACGTTCATCGAATGGCACCTGACAGAGGGCTGAGTTCGATGATATGAATCAACCGATGATGCATTCAAACGATACGATTCGCACCACTGATGCAGGAATTCTCAAGCATGGCCGAAGCCCTTGATATCGAACTGTTGCGCACCTTTCAGGCGATCGTGCGCTTCGGGCAATTTCTCGCCGCCGCGAGTTTCCTCAACAAGAGCCCGTCGGCAGTCAGCCTGCATGTGCGGCGTCTGGAAGCGCTGGCGGGCGGGCGATTACTGGAGCGCGATAACCAGACTGTCAATCTCACGCCGCTGGGTCGACGCTTCGCCCTGCAGAGCGCCGAACTGTTGCGCCATCACGATCAATTGCTGGCGAGTTTCAGCACGCCGCTGGCCAGTGGGCGGGTTCGCCTAGGGATTTCCGAGGAGTATGCCGGCGCGGTACTGGGCTGTACGTTGCCGCACCTGTCGGCAGATTTTCCGCACATCGAGCTGGAAGTCGAAACCGGTGCCAGCGGCCGTCTGAGTGCGCGTCTGGAGCGCGGGCAACTGGATCTGGCGTTGCTGGTGGTCGTCGCCGATGCGCCGTCATCGACGCGTTGCGTAAGGATGCTGGGCCTGACCCAGCCAGTGTGGGTCGCCGCGCACAACTACACGCAGGATCTCACCCGGCCGGTACCGCTGGCGTTGCACGGCAAGGGTTGTCCTTATCGTAGCGTTGCCGTGGATGCATTGAGCGAGCAGAGTCGGCGGTGGCGCGCAGTGATTGTCAGCGCCGGTGCCAGCGCGCTGGAAACAGCCATCGAGGCCGGACTGGCGGTGGGCATTGTTGATCGCGCGCAAGTGCGACCCGGCATGCGGGTGCTGAGCAGTGAAGAGGGATTACCCGAGTTGCCGCTGCACGAGTTGCGCCTGATGCGGGCACCGGGTGAATTGAGTGAGGCGGGGGAGGTTTTGGTGCGTTTGATCGGTGACGGCTTCGTGTTGTGAGGTGTTGATCGACGGCAGCCCTGGGCAGGGCCGCCGTCAGTCATCGCATCAGTTGATCCGCGGATGCTGCTGCACTAACTCCTTGCGCTTGGCTTCCAGCTCGGCAATTTCGGCGTCGATGTCTTCGATTTTCTGCTCGATGTTGTCGTGGTGCTCCTTGAGCAGTTCCTTCGCTTCCTCAAGGTCCGACGCCGCCGGCGCGGCACCGCGCAGCGGTTTGTTGGCGGTCTCTTTCATGGTCACGCCGGTGATCAGGCCGACCACGGCAATCACCATCAAGTAGTAGGCCGGCATGTACAGGTTATCGGTGCTTTCTACCAGCCAGGCCACGGCAGTCGGGGTCAGGCCGGCAATCAGCACCGAGACGTTGAACGCGGCGGCCAGTGCGCTGTAGCGGATATGCGTGGGAAACATCGCCGGCAGGGTCGAAGCCATGACGCCGATGAAGAAGTTGAGCAATACCGCGAGGATCAGCAAACCTGAAAAGATCAGACCGATCTTGCCGCTGTTGATCAGCATGAACGCCGGAATCGCCAGCAGGAACAAGCCGATGCTGCCGATCACAATGAAAGGCTTGCGGCCGATCTTGTCGCTGATAAATCCAATAGCCGGCTGCACGAACAGCATGCCGACCATGATCGCGATGATGATCAGCACGCCACGGTTTTCGCTGTAGTGCAGGTTGTGCGACAGATAGCTCGGCATGTAGGTCAACAGCATGTAATAGGTGACGTTGGTCACCGCCACCACACCGATACAGGTCATCAGGCTGCGCCAGTGTTTGGTCGCGACTTCCTTGAACGAGACTTTCGGGCCGCCGGCCAGACCTTCACGATCGCCTTCTTCGAGCTTCTCGACATGCTGTTGAAACGCCGGGGTTTCTTCCAGCGCATGCCGCAGATAAAGGCCGATCATGCCCAGCGGCAGGGCGAGGAAGAACGGCAGGCGCCAGCCCCATTCGAGGAATTTCTCTTCGCCGATGATCGCCGAGATCAGCACCACCACACCGGCGCCGAGGACGAAGCCGGCAATCGAGCCGAAATCCAGCCAACTGCCGAGGAATCCTCGCTTGCGATCGGGCGCGTATTCGGCGACGAAGATCGAGGCGCCGGTGTACTCACCGCCGACCGAGAAACCCTGGGCCATTTTCGCCAGCAACAACAGGATCGGCGCCCAGATGCCGATCGACTCGTAGGACGGTATCAGGCCGATGGCGAAGGTACTCAGCGACATGATCACGATGGTCGCGGCCAGCACTTTCTGCCGCCCGTACTTGTCGCCCAGCGCACCGAAGAACAGCCCGCCCAACGGACGGATCAGGAACGGCACCGAGAAGGTCGCCAGCGCTGCAATCATCTGCACGCCAGGGTCGGCGCCGGGGAAGAAGATCTTGCCCAGTGCATAGGCGACGAAGCCGTACACCCCGAAGTCGAACCATTCCATGGCGTTGCCCAGTGCGGCGGCGGTGATCGCCTTGCGCATCTTGGCGTCGTCGACAATCGTGATGTCTTTCAATCCGATGGGATTGACCTTGTTTTTCCTTGATTTCATGCGGGTCACTCATAGCTGAACGGATTCGATGCCATTGTTTTGCTGGCATGGCTTCTTTCCGTCAGATACAAGAAGACACGAAAAAATTCACTGCTCAGGGCATTTTTGTCGTTTACCCGTGCTGATGCACCGCGCAAGCAGCGGCTCCCACCCGGCGGCGATTACGCAAAAGCACAAGACGTCAGGCTGAAAACCCGGATAATGGCCGCCAATTCGTTTTTGCTCTCTGGTAAACCCGCATGGAAATCAAGGTCAACTTTCTCGACAACCTTCGACTTGAAGCCAAGTTCGACGACTTCACGGTGATCGCCGATCAGCCCATTCGCTACAAGGGCGATGGCTCGGCACCGGGGCCGTTCGACTACTTCCTGGCGTCGTCGGCCTTGTGCGCGGCTTACTTCGTGAAGCTGTACTGCGAAACCCGCAACATCCCGACCGAGAATATTCGCCTGTCGCAGAACAACATCGTCGACCCGGAAAACCGCTACAACCAGATCTTCAAGATCCAGGTCGAACTGCCGGCGGACATTTCCGAGAAGGATCGTCTGGGCATCCTGCGCTCGATCGATCGCTGCACGGTGAAGAAGGTCGTGCAGACCGGCCCCGAGTTCGTGATCGAGGAGGTCGAGAACCTCGACGCCGATGCGCAAGCGCTGCTGATGCCGCATTCGACCTCTGAAGCGGGAACCTACATCGCGGGTAAGGATCTGCCGCTGGAGCAGACCATCGCCAACATGTCGGGGATCCTCGCTGATTTGGGGATGAAGATCGAAATCGCTTCGTGGCGCAACATCGTGCCTAACGTCTGGTCGTTGCACATCCGCGATGCGCACTCGCCCATGTGCTTCACCAACGGCAAAGGCGCGACCAAAGAGGGCGCGCTGGCCTCGGCACTCGGCGAGTTCATCGAGCGCTTGAACTGCAACTTCTTCTACAACGACCAGTTCTGGGGCGAGGACATCGCCACCGCCGAGTTCGTGCATTACCCGAACGAGCGCTGGTTCAAACCGGGTCCGAAGGACGAGCTGCCCGCAGAGATTCTCGACCAATACTGCCTCGACATTTACAACCGCGACGGCGAGCTCAAAGGTTCGCACCTGTTCGACACCAACTCCGGCAACACCCAGCGTGGCATCTGCTCGCTGCCGTTTGTGCGCCAGTCGGATGGCGAGGTGGTGTACTTCCCGTCGAACCTGATCGAAAACCTGTTCCTGAGCAACGGCATGAGCGCCGGCAACACCTTGGCCGAAGCCCAGGTGCAGTGCCTGTCGGAAATCTTCGAGCGCGCGGTCAAACGCGAAATCCTCGAAGGCGAAATGGCCTTGCCCGACGTGCCGCAGGAGGTGCTGGAGAAGTACCCGAGCATTCTTGCCGGGATCAAAGGCCTGGAAGAGCAGGGCTTCCCGGTGCTGGTCAAGGACGCGTCGCTGGGCGGCGAATTCCCGGTGATGTGCGTGACCCTGATGAACCCCCGCACTGGCGGCGTGTTCGCCTCGTTCGGCGCGCACCCGAGCCTGGAAGTGGCGCTGGAACGCAGCCTCACCGAACTGCTGCAAGGCCGCAGTTTCGAAGGCTTGAACGATCTGCCGCAGCCGACTTTCTCGGGCCAGGCAGTGACCGAACCGAACAACTTCGTCGAGCACTTCATCGACTCCAGCGGTGTGGTGTCGTGGCGCTTCTTCAGTGCCAAGTCTGATTTTGAATTCGTCGAATGGGACTTCTCCGGGCAGGGCGAAAACTCCAACACCGAAGAAGCCGCAACGCTGTTCGGCATCCTCGAAGACATGGGCAAAGAAGCCTACATGGCGGTCTACGACGACCTCGGCGCCAACGCCTGCCGGATTCTGGTGCCGGACTACTCGGAAATCTATCCGGTGGACGACCTGATCTGGGACAACACCAACAAGGCCCTGCAATTCCGCGCCGACATCCTCAACCTGCACAGCCTGAGCAAGGTCGGCCTGCGCAACCTCGCTCAAGGCCTGGAAAACAGCGAGCTGGATGATTACACCGACATCACCACGCTGATCGGCATCGAGTTCGACGACAACACGCCGTGGGGCAAACTGACCATTCTGGAACTGCGCCTGCTGATCTACCTCGCCCTGCAGAAATTCGAACAGGCCAAGGATCTGGTCGAAGCCTTCCTGCAATACAACGACAACACCGTCGAGCGCGGCTTGTTCTATCAGGCGGTAAACGTGTGCCTGGAAATGGAGCTGGATGAGGATCTGGAGCTGGCCGATTACGAGGCCAACTTCCGCCGCATGTTCGGTGACGAGCGCATGGACGCGGCGATCGGCTCGGTCAACGGCAGTGTGCGTTTCTACGGTCTGACACCGACCAGCATGAAACTCGAAGGGCTGGATCGTCACCTGCGTCTGATCGACAGCTACAAGAAGCTGCACGCGGCGCGCGCCAATGCGGCGGGTTTGAATCGCTGATTGGTAAGCCTGTAGTGAGGGGATTCATCCCCGATGGCGTGCAAAGCGAGCCCGGCTTCTTCAACCAATAGAGAAGCGGGCCTGCTACGCAGTCCATCGGGGATGAATCCCCTGGCCACAAATAAGTATTCTGGTGACACAACCTCATGTGGAAGCAAGCCGGCTCGCGAAGAGCGCGTGTCAGTCGCCATCGTCCTGGCTGACAGATCGCATTCGCCAGCAGGCTGGCTCCCACACTGGATCTCTGGCCGCCGCCAATCCTGGGTCCACCCAACAACCCTGTGGGAGCTGGCTTGCCAGCGATTGGGCCGTGTCAGCCAACATCACTTTCGGCGCTCTCAGCGCTTGCACTGCGCCTGCACCACCTGACAGGTGTTCGGCGTGCCTCCGGAGCGGCTCGCATAACGCATGCAGTTATTCATCGACTTCTTGCGCGCCATGCTCAAGGTGTCCCCCCAAGCCAAGCCACCTTCGCCGGAACTGGGCACGGCTTTGGCGTAGCAGTTCGAGCCGTTGGTGGCGTAGCGCTTGCTTGAACAGCCGGCCGTCAGCGCCATGGCGGTGGCGAGCAGGGTCAGTAGCACCCAGGACGAGCATTGGCGTGCGGTGATTGTGGTCATCTGGGTTCCTCGTTGGGTCATGCGCCTCGATTGCCTCGCTGACAGGCGTTGGGCATTATCCAGCAATCGACATAAGGAAGCGTCCCCAATGCGTGCACCCACACTACACCTGATGTGCGGCAAGATCGCCTCGGGCAAATCGACACTGGCCCAATCACTGGCTGAGGAGCACCGCGCGCTGGTGCTCAGTGAGGATCAGTGGCTGTCGCAGCTGTATCCGGAGCAGATCAGATCCGTGGCGGATTACCTTCGATGTGCGCGGCAGATTCGCGGGGTGTTGGGGCCGTTGGTGATCGATGTGCTCGCGGCCGGGGTGAGTGTGGTGCTGGATTTTCCGGCCAATACCGTGGCGGATCGGCAGTGGCTGCGAGGGCTGGCAGATAGCGCGCGAGTGCCGCACTGCCTGCACTATCTCGAAGTGGATGACGACACCTGCCGCGTCCGGCTGCATGCACGCAACGCGCTGGCGGAGCATGAGTTCGCGGCGTCGGATGCGGAGTTTGATTTGATCACGCGCCACTTTCAGGAGCCGGACGTGGGCGAGGGGCTGGAGATTGTCATGCACCGCAATCGGCAACAGGGCTAGTTCCCACAATGATCTCAGTCTGCCAACCTGCTGCATGACCCTGTAGGAGTGAGCCTGCTCGCGATGGGGCCATGTCAGGCACCCCGCACACTCTGCTGCACAAACCGCTCGATCAACCACCGCGCCGCCGGTCCCGGTGGCAGGTCGGTGCGGTAGATGACGTCGAACGGGTAGATGCCGCTTTGGTACTCCGGCAGGTTCAGCTGTACCAGTCGGCCAGACTGCAAATCTTCCTCGACCATCGGCAACGGCATGTTCCCCCAGCCAATCCCTTCGCGCAGCAGCATGTGTTTGGCACCCAGATCCGCCAGGCGCCAGGTGCGGTTGCTGAGAACGGCGAAGTCGCGATCCTTGGTCAGTTGCGAGCGATCGGACAACACCAGTTGCGTCAGTTCACGCCCGGCCCCCGGTGTGTTCGCTTCACCCGAAGCCAACGGATGATGCGGTGCCGCCACCGGAATCAACTCGACGTTGCCGGCACCGATACGCTCGATCGCATCGATGCCTTCGTTCATTGGCCCACTGACGCCAATGATCGCGCCACGATTGATCACCCGCTCAGTCACCGCCCCCAGCGCCTCCATGTGCAAATGCAGAGCGACGGTGGGAAACGCCTCGCGAAACGACTTCAACGCATCCACCACCCGCTGCGGCGGCAGCATCACGTCCAGCACCACATGCACCTCGGCTTCCAGCCCCTGCAACAGGCCTTTGACCTTGGCGCGCAAGCCATGCACGCCGTTGGCGATGGTGCGCGCCTCGGCCAGCACCGTGCGGCCGGCCTCGGTGAGTTGTGGTTTGCGCGTGGTCTGGCGATCGAACAGCGTTACCCCCAGCTGCAATTCCAGATTGGCCATCGAATAGCTGATCACCGACGTTGCGCGGTGCAGCTTCCTCGCGGCGGCGGCGAAACTGCCCAATTCCACCACCGTCAGAAACACCCGCAGTTGATCCAGCGTCGGCGTGCCCGGGTCAGAAATCATGGCTGTTACCTCGTCATCATCAGCGAACTGGCATCGTCGCTGAGCTGCGTCAGCTTGTCTATTTTCTAGAACGTAATGATCGAAATTAGTCGGCTATTCAGATTAGATGGCCAGGCGCACCATTTCCTCACTTGGACGATTCATCTCGGATCGCCGCACCTTTGAAGGAAATACGGTCATGACCACTACCGCAAACATTGCTCCAACCGCTACTGAACAAACCCGCAATGACGTCACCCAGGCCTCGGCCTCGTTGATCGGCCGCATTCTGCTCAGCGCGATCTTCATCCTCTCCGGTTTTTCCAAACTGGCGGCGCCGGCGATGATGATCGGCTACATCGGCTCGGTCGGTCTGCCGCTGCCGCAAGTGGCGCTGGCGCTGGCAATCATCGTAGAAATCGGTGGCGGCCTGGCACTGATCGCCGGCTACCGCACCCGAACCGTCGCCGCCGTGCTGGCCGTGTTCAGCGTGGTCACTGCGCTGGCGTTCCACAACGCCTTGGGCGATCAGAATCAGTTCATCCACTTTTTCAAGAACATCGCCATGGCCGGTGGCCTGTTGCAAGTGGTCGCGTTCGGCGCCGGTCGTTTCAGCCTTGACGCTCGTCGTCACTGATCACGCGCTACCCACTCCAATCGATCGAGGTCTCTCATGAAAGCCATCCGTGTGTACGAATACGGCAACCCCGAAGTGTTGCAACTGGAAGACATCGCCGACCCTGTGGCCGGCGAAGGTGAAGTGTTGATCGAGGTCGCCGGGGCAGGGGTCAACCCGATCGACTGGAAGGTGCTGTCCGGCGCGATGAAAGCGTTCATTCCGCTGCCACTGCCATTCACCCCGGGCGTTGAAGTGTCCGGCAAAGTAATCGCCACTGGCCCCGGTGTGACCCAACTCAAGCTCGGTGATGAAGTGTTCGGCTTCATCAACATCGTCGGTGGCTATGCGAGCAAAGCCGTGGCCCCGGTGAGCAAACTGGCGCTGAAACCGCAATCCCTCAGCGCCTTGCAGGCTGGTGCCGTTCCGGCCACCGCGCTCACCGCGTGGCAAGCGTTGACCGAGCACGCTGGCGTGCAGCGGCGGCAGAAAGTGCTGATCCACGCCGCCGCCGGTGGCGTGGGCAGCATGGCGGTGCAGATTGCCAAGTACCTGGGCGCCGAGGTCATTGCCACCGCCTCGGCCAGCAACCACGCGTACCTCAAGCAGCTTGGTGCTGACTACGTTATCGACTACACCACGCAGGCGTTCGATGAGCTGGTATCTGAAGTCGACGTAGTGCTCGATCTGGTCGGCGGCGACACCCAGAACCGTTCGTTCCGCGTGTTGAAACGCGGAGGCTTACTGATCTCGCCGGTCAGCGCGCCGAGCATCACGCTGGCCAATGACTATGGCGTAACCCCGATCAACTTCGCCACCCGCTCCGACGGTGCGCAGTTGTCGTTGATCGCCGAACTGTTCGATCGCGGCCACCTCACGGTCGACGTCGAAGTGTTCCCGCTGAGCGAGGCGCAACGTGCGCTCGAGATAAGCCTGAGCCGCCGTGGTCACGGCCGGCTGGTCCTCGATCCCACGAAGTAGTTCGCCGCTCACGATTGCACCTTAGAGACCTGCTTGCTCTTCATCGGGCAAATACTGAAGTCGGGTCAAATGGTCGACCCGACCTCAGCACGCCATCAGCAAAATCGGCACTTTGCCCGCATTAGGGC
Organism: Pseudomonas sp. LF020; assembly: GCF_053456425.1. Taxonomy (NCBI): domain Bacteria; kingdom Pseudomonadati; phylum Pseudomonadota; class Gammaproteobacteria; order Pseudomonadales; family Pseudomonadaceae; genus Pseudomonas; species Pseudomonas sp. LF020. Next base: position 830,328 of record NZ_JBRFIX010000002.1, on the reverse strand, counting down.
AAAACGCTCGGGTGTTGATCAGTCAGTTGGCGCACGACGATCTCCACCGCCTGATCCACGCTGACATTCGCGGTGTCGAGACACAGAATCGGCTGCGTCCAGGCCTCATATTCGTGATTCACAACAGAAAACCAACTCGGTGGCGTCAGCCCCATGATGTCTGATTTTCGCTGCTCGACCCGACGACGATGCTCACGTCGATCCGAGCAAATCACTTCGATGTTGAGCAACGGCACACCCGAGCGAGCCGCGATGTCGGCCCACGCTTGCCGGCTTTCCTCGACGGGGTTCACGCAATCAACCACGACACTGTGGCCAGGACGCAGGTTGTTCACGGCCAGCTCGTTGGCGACCCGGTAACCACTGGTACCCACATCATCAGCCAGAACCCCGGTGTTGCGGATGGCTTGTTCGATCGTGTCGATCCGCAGACAGGTCGCATCCAGCCGGATCGCGAGTGATCTGGCGATCGTGGTCTTGCCGGTTCCCGGCAGGCCGCTGAAGACAATTAGCATTGGCAGTCCTTGTTCGCAGTGGCCCATGTCGCGTTCAGAAGTGGATGAAGAGCTGACTTACAACGCCCACATCCGAACCAGGGCAAATTGCAGATCCACAGGGACGCATGTCCGGCCATCCACCCACTCATCTTCGCGAAGACGGCGCCCGGTATTGGTTTCGCGCTCGCCTTTGGCGATGACCAGGACGAACAGGCGGGTAGGGCACTCGAAAGAGCGCAACCGATCAACATCGGCCCGCACCGACCAATCGCCCTCCAGGCACTTGGCCTGCGAGACATCGCCCAGGCATTTGATTTCGGCGACCATCCTCGGAGCACCGTTGTCGTCCAATGAGTACAGGTCTGCCTTGCGTCGGTCGCCTATCGGCAGATCCGTCCAGATCTCGGTCTCATCTTCGAACCAGGCTTGCAGACTGATCTGGGCTTGAATCCAATGCTCGCGGCAACTGTTGAGTTGCAGCACTTGCTCAAGATTCTTCTCCATGCCTTGAAAGGCGCGCTCGAACAAACCGAGCCATTGAGCGGTGTCCATTTCCGATTTCCTGTTTCAGTCCATTTGGGGGAGGGATTATGGACGGAATCGCCTTCAACCGAAAACTCCACATTCATCACCGGCAGACATCATTCCTGTGGCCAACACAAACAACTGTGGGAGCTGGCTTGCCAGCGATGGGGCCGTGTCAGTCTCCATCCTTCCCACTGATCCACCGCCATCGCTGGCAAGCCAGCTCCCACAGGGTTATCTGTTGCTCCCGGAATTTGCGAAACAAACTGATCCCTGACGGACAAAAAACGCAGTCCACGGCCCGATCGCGCAGCCATTTCCTTGCGCAGTCGTTCTGTCATATTTGGTATCAGTTGCTTGCAGATAGTAGCCAGCCCAAAGCTAATTCCAATGAGGCTGCACTGTGTTTCAACGTCTTGTGTGTTCGCTGTCCGTTCTGAGCCTGTCCATCGCCGCTGCCCACGCCGCCGAGCCTGTCGCGCTCGACACGCCGCGCCTGCAAAGCATCGACAATTTCCGTGATGTCGCCGGCCTCACCACCGCGTATTCCACCGCCCACGACGGCACCATGCGTGGCGGGGTGTTTTACCGCTCCAACGCGATCACGCCGTCGGCAGCGGATCTGGCGATCCTCAACAGCCTCGGGATCAAAGCCGTCTACGACCTGCGCACCCCGAGCGAAATCGCTGGCACGCCGGACACGATGCTGAGCGGTGCGACCTACCAGAACATCGACATCATCGGCAGCACCACCTCGGGCGCGAACATCACCACCGTGTCGTTCAAAAGCGCCGCCGACGCCATCGCCATGATGGAACAGACCAACCGCGCCTTCGTCAGCGATGCGGGGATGCGCGGTCAGTTCGGCAAGCTGTTCAACGAACTGGCCAGCACCGACGGTGCGCAACTGTTCCACTGCACCGCCGGCAAGGACCGTACCGGCTGGACCGCCGCCGTGCTGCAGAGCATCGCCGGGGTCGATAACGCGACCATCATGGCCAACTACCTGGCGACCAACGACTACACCGCCGCCCGCGTCGCCGCGACTCTTAAAGCAATGCCGCCAGGCATGGCCTCGGTCTACGCGCCGTTGCTCGGCGTGCAGGCCAGCTACTTGCAGGCCGGGCTCGATGAAGTCACCGCCGAATACGGCAGCATGGACAACTACCTCAAACAAGGCCTCGGCCTGTCGCAGGAAACCATCTACGTGCTGCGCGGCAAACTGGTCGAGTACAACAGCCTTCCGGGTCAGGCCGGATTGATCGGCAACGCTGCTGCCGGTGCCGAATTGCTCCGCGAGTTGCAGAACACCAGCCTGTCCGGCACCTACAGCGCCTACAACTACTACCTGCAATCGGCGATCGATGCCGGCACCCTCGGCGGTGTCGAGTCCCAGGTCGGCGGCCAGGTTCACGCCGATGCCGCCAGTTACCTGCTGCGCCAGAATGCAATGATCGAACAAGCCGCCGCATCGTACGCCAGCGGCTCCGATCTGAAAGTCGGGCAATACCGTTTGTGGACCACCGCGCTCGCCGGTTACCTCGGCACCGACGGCTCGTCTCACGCCGAGAGCAGCAACGAACACAGCCAAGGCCTGATGGTCGGCATCACCCAGCGCTTCTCCGAACAACTCAGCGCACGCGGCGGTTTCGGCTACAGCAAAGGCACCGTCGGCGGCGCGGGCGGCGAGGCCGATACAGATTTCACCTTCTTCAACCTCGGCGCACGCTACGGCTTCACCAGCCTGGAACGCGGCCTGTTCATCGACGCCAATGCCAGCGCCGGCTACGTCGATTACGACAGCAAACGCGACCTCGGCGGCGGCCTCGGCACGGCCAAAGGCGATACCCACGGCAACCTCACCGGCGCCACCATGGCGCTGGGTTACCGCGCACCGGTCAACGGCATGATCTTCGAACCGAGTCTCGGCGTGCGCGTCAGCCACCTCGACCTCAAAGGCTTCCAAGAGAAGGGCAGCGAACTGGCACTCGACGTCGACGACAACACCGCCACCCGCCGCAGCGCCGTCGCCAACCTCAACGTGGCCTTCGCCCCGGTAGCAATGGGCGCCTGGCAACTGGTGCCGGGTGTGCAAGTCGGCTACGAACGCACGTTGGGCAACAACGACGTCAACAGCAACGGCCACCTGCTGGGCCTCGACATCGAACAGCGCGCCGCCTTCGACAACCGCGACCAGTTCAGCGGCGGCGTCAACCTGATGGCCAGCCTCGGCGCCGTCAGCGTCGGCGCGGAAGTCGGCGCCAGCGGCGGCGGTGACAGCCACGGTTTCAGCGGCAGTCTCAAGGCCAGTTACGCGTTCTAAGTGATCGGATGACAATCAGGTCAAGGATGACCCCAAAACTGAAGGACGCTCCCAAACCTGTGGCGAGGGAGCTTGCTCCCGCCGGGCCGCGAAGCGGCCCCAAAACAGCTCGATTCAAACACACCCAACCGGCTCGCCAACCTGACCATCCAGCTCAGCAATCCCCCCACAACGCCCCCCAACAAACCGCAAAAGCTCCCCCGCAGACATCGGCTTGGCAAACAACCAACCCTGCCCGAAATCCACCCCACGACCGCGCAAATACTCCAGTTGCGCTTCCGTCTCAATCCCTTCAGCCACCACCTTCAAGCGCAAACTCTTGGCCATGTCGATGATATGCGCCGTCACCGAACTCGCCTGCGGATCGCGCCCGATGGTGTCGACAAACGACTTGTCGATCTTCAGCACATCCAGCGGCAGCTGCTGCAAATGCTGCAGGCTGGAAAACCCCGTGCCGAAATCATCGATGGCTGCCAGATGCCCCGACTCCCGGGCCTGATTCATCGTGTGTCGAGCCGATTCGATCTGCACAAAACCGCGCTCCGTGGCCTCCAGCCAGATCTGGCCCGGCCACACATCAGCCTTGCTCATCGCGGACTTGAGCCGGGGCAGGAAACGACCGCTGCTGACATCCGCCGCCGCCAAATTGATCGCCACGTGCAGGCTGCGCTCCTTCACCAGCAGCGGCCCGAGATCCTGCATGACGTGATCGATCACCTGATCGGTGATCGGCAGAATCAGCCCACTTTCTTCCGCCAGTGGAATAAACAGATCGGGCCGCACCAGGCTGCCGTCCGGATGCCGCCAGCGCACCAGCGCTTCGGCCCCGACACACGCGCCATTGCGCAAATCAATGATCGGCTGATAGTGCACGATGAACTCACGATTGCGCACCGCCAGCTCCAGCTCCGCCAGTGGCGACAGACGCTTGCGCGTACGCCGCACAATCACCAGCGCAAGCATCCCGGCAAGCAACCCGCCGATCGGCAGCAACAGCATCTCCCGGCGCACCAGACCTTGCAGCAACTCATGACGCGACACCGCCGCAATCGCCACCCAGTCACCGCTGTGCACCAGCGTATACAGATAACCGTCCTCCAGCGCGGAAGCGGGGCCCAGGTGCACGCGACTCATGAAGCGCTCCGCCCCTGGCCGCGACACGCCCACCAGATGCCCGGCAGCGGTGCCGACCATCAAGTGCACGTCGTCCTCAACCAGCACCTGCAAAAACTGCTCGGGGTCGACCAGCACATTGAACGCCGCGTACTGCAGCGCCATCATCGGCTTGGCCGGCACAATCCGCGCCTGCACCCCGAGCGACACACGCACGCCATCAGACGTAATGAAGTCTTCTTTCCACGGCGTCACCCGATGGCCCACCGGCCCCCAAGAGCCGCAGGCATAAACCTCTTCCTCGACATAGCCGATCGACTTCACCGCAAAGGTGTTGATCGTCAGCAGACGCATCTCGTCGATGCTCTCCGGCGTACACGGCGCAAGGCTCGACGCGGCGACGCTCTTCAGCACCCCGGCGGCTTCATGGAACGTATTGTTGGCGCGGCTGGACGCCACGGACGCCAGCGATTCGAGACGTTGCTGCGCCGCTGCCAGGTTCAACACCCAGGCGACGTAACCCATCAAAAGTACTGGAAGCAAGACACACGGAAGGCCCAGGAGAATGCTCCCCCAGACAATGCGTTTTTTGTTCATTTGACGCCACCTTGGCCCACGGCCCGTGACGTGCGGCTGCACGGCTGTTAATCAGCAACTACAGATTAGCGCCGGCGCCATCAGCCGATCTTGCCGCAGATCAATACTCCTGCCGCCCACGCCTGTCAGCGTCGCGGGCGCGCGCCCGAGCGCAAATCCGCCGGACTCACCCCATACGCCTGCTGAAAATACTGACAAAACCGCCCGACATTACTGAAGCCAAAGCGCAGCGCCACCTCCGTCACCGACGCCGAATGCCGCTGTCCCAGCGCCTCGAAAGCCCGCTCCAGCCGCACCTGACGCTGATACGCGACAATCGACATCCCGACAAACCGCCGAAACCCCTCCTGCAATGCACGCTGACTGACATTGCTCAACCGCGCTAACTCCACGCCACTCACCAATTGCTCCGGATGCGCCTGAATAAACTCCATCGCCAACTTCACATGCCGCGGCGCCACCCTCGGCGCCGGCTGGCGCAACGCCTCGGTGAAATTGTGCGGCCACGCCTCCAGCACCGCATCAATCAACATCTCGCGCAACCGCGACGGCATCAGCGTGCCGCTGTTGAGCAACAGATCAAACTCCGTCCCTGTCGCCAGATCAATCAACGCCTTGATCCCGCCAAACGCCGCCGTGTGCAGATCCACCACCGGCTCAAACACAATCTTCTGCACAACCGGCCGCCCCAACAACGCCGCCAACCGCTCGGTCAACTGCCCCCGATTCACCGAAATCCCGTGCTGCGCATGATTGTCGAGAAACCGCATCGAACGGATATCCGCCTTATCAATCGCCAACCCCACCTGCGCCACGCCGACGGACTCGGTACGGTGGTTGAACACAATCTTGCCCGCCGTGGGAATCACGAACGTTATCTCGTCCTGCGGGTCGGGGAAGGTGACGGTGAAATCGCCGTGATAATGCATGCGCCGGAAACTGACGCCGTCGTGTCTGCCGTAGACGCCGCCGATGATGATGCTGGAAGGGATCGGTGGGGTGTCAGCGTAGCGATTGCCGAAGAGCCGGGAGAAGAGGGCGCCGAAGTCATCGGAGTGGAGGTTTTCGGAGCGGAGGATGATTTTTGGGCGGGGTGGGGCGACGGAGTACACCTTGGGGCACCTTTTGTTGGGGCTCTTGGGTAAGTGGGGAGGAGGCGCAGGGGAGGTTAGCAGGTTGGGGGTGACTGGTTTGTGACGGGAAATTGAGTCGCTGGAGTCCAGTCCGCTTTCCGGCATCAGTGGACATTATTGCTTCAGAGCGTGAAATGCCACCAGACGTAAGTTCCGATAACGAACGTCGTTGTTAGCTGTGATGAGATTCCTGTTGGTGCAACGGCTTCGTGCGTAAATGAGGCATTGCCGTTCTAATACCACACCTTACAGTTCAACGAGTCAGGAACACGCCTGAGTTGTACCACCCGCTATCGCACTGTTCATCCTGCTGCACTGCTGAGCTTGTACTGACTAGTTACTTGTCGGGTGCGCAGAAATTCCCGATCTTTGTGCGAATGACGCCCGAGGCTATTGGTTATAACGAAAATACAGGCTGGCAGCTGAAAATGATTTAAGTCGCGCCGTTGACAGTCATGAATGAACTAAGTGATATTTCAATTGCTTTCAAACCCAGGAAATGGAGACAACGGAAAAATGTCATTCAATTATCAGGAAGTCCCTAGCGTACTTATTCAGGATCCGCTGGCGGGGCATGCTTATGTCATCAGCAGCGATGAACTCAAAGAGTTTGAACTTACACCGGCCAGCCTGAAAAGCATAAATGACGGAGTTGTGACGTTTGTCGTTCCTGATGACGAGTTCATCGAAACGACGCCAGCATTCAACGCCAGCGGTAGTAAAACTCCTAGTGTTATTGTTCAGGTACTTTCTGTAAACAAGTCCTTTCTGCTCAGCTATGAGCAACTTCAGTTATTCCGGGTGCAGCAGCCAAACGATTACGGTGGTTACGGTATTTCCTTCGTCATTCCTTCCGGCAACGAATTCCTCGAAGACCTTTCACCTGTTCAACAGGCGATGTTGCAGAGCGGAGAGGTCTGCGACGCGGGTACGTCCAGTCGCAAGATCTGCTCGCTGCCGGCACAGAGCGAGCAGTACGCTCACTAGTCAATCGGGCCCGGCGCGTTGTGCCCGGGCCATTCAGCAGAATGGATGCCCGCAGCAATGGAACGGTTTTCCCTTTCAAAAAAAAACTTGCCCTGAATCCGTCAGATGATATTCGCTATTTAGTCATTGATGATTTTCTCGAAGATGAAGTCTGCAAGGCACTGCACGCAGAGCTTTTGGCAAATCAGATGTGGCGTCAGAAAAATCCGTTATCAAAGCATCTGCACAACGCTCGTCCTAAAAGCGACCTGATTATCTCTTTGGTTAACGGAATAACTGCGCAAATAAGACAGGATGCGCTTGAAGATGTCGAACTTATAGATTATTGGGCGCTGTTATATTCGCTCAATACCGACGGCAATGTACACGCCGACTTTGGCCAGCTCACACTGACGTATTGGTTGACGCCGGAACATTACAATCTTGATCCGGTAACGGGCGGGCTTTTGTTATATGACGTGCGGCGCGACCCTGGACAGGGTGCCAATATATATTTGGCGGCGGGAAAGGAGTCCGAAGACTATGTTAATACACGTACGCGAAGAAAAGTGGTTATTCCCTATCGATGCAATCGGGCTGTGCTGTTTGATTCCAGTCACTATCATAAAACCCATTCGCCGAACTTCGATAACTCTCGCCCTGAGGGTATGAGAATGAATTTGACGTTGGCCTATGCAAGCGCCGCACATGTTGAACGACAGTTCAAACTCATCGAAGGCTGATTCGGGCGATCCTCATGCAAGGCATTATTTATAAGCTGTTCAACGAACATTATCGACTGCTCACCGACAGCGCCGAAATGTACGCCTTTCTTCTCGATGTGCTGGAAAAGCACGTCGTCGTCGACGCTCGGGTCAAGCCTAAGTACGACATTCGTATTCCATGGCTGAGCCCGGAGAGAAGGCGCTATCTGACGCGCACGGCTCCCTCGTCGGATCATGCCTTGACGGAGGTTTCCATCCGCGAAGGGGCGACATCGTTCTCGGCATGGTCCAGTACTGCGCCGCCGCTCGTTCCATTCAACCTGGACGTGATTGACGGTCGTTACTTCGCTTTCCATGCGGCGGCTGTCGAAGTTCCCCGGTACGGCGCAATCATCCTGCTTGGCAACAAGGGGGCAGGTAAAAGCACCAACTCGCTGGCCTTGTGCAAGGAGCAGGGCTGGTCATTGCTCACCGATGAAACCTGTGTGATTGACGCTCATGACCTGAGTATTCAGGCCTTGTTGCGCCAACCGCATGGTTATGAAATCGATGAACAGCGCGTCGCGCGCAAAAGCGTACTGCGCTATGCCGACAACCCGTGGCTGGTCACGGCCAGTGTCGCGACCCCGCGACTGGCTTTCGAACTCGTGCACATTCAGGGGCTGTCGATACCCCACGTTCAGCCGATCAGCGACCCGAAGATTGCGACCCAGATATTGCTCAGGCATCAGTTGCAATTCGGCAGTTCGCCCAGTGCTGCCTTGTCGTGCGCGAAAGCATTGGCGGCCAACGTGCAACTGAGTCAGATACATCATGGTGGTTATGAAAGCTTTGCACTGACCCGCGAAACCATTTTCAGCAGCGTCAACAGGATGTTCGCATGACTGCGTTTTTTACTAATCCCTCGCTTTACATACTGCAGACCAAACTGGTTTCCCCGAACAGCCAGGGCAATAGCCGCTGGACGGTCATAAACCCGGATACCACTGCACTTTACGGGGCCGTCGGCAAAGATGTTTACCCCAGACTGCTGCAGATTCTGAAGCGTGCAGGTACGCCGTCCGGCGTGGATCCGGCGGATGTTGCAAACCTGGTGGAGAAGGGGCTGCTTACCGAAGACCAGCACCGCCGGATACGCACTGAGGGCCGATGGTTTCTCGATCATTACCATGAGTTTGTCCACGACTACCGCTTCCATAACTACGCCTCGGTAGAGCGCTTCAGGAAAGATCGAGAACAAATGGCCGAATATGGCAAGATCCAGACGCCGCCATCGGTCTATACGCAACGCGACCAGCGTTCTGAAACCTTCTTGCTTGCACCGCCCCGAATGGACCTCGATGAGGTAGAAGACGAGCTGCAATTACTCAGCAATATTCTGTCGGGTACGTTCCTCGCTGTAGGTCAAATCGAGGGTGGAGATTTCGGGCCTTGGCTGCGCAAGGCCAGCCCCTCGGGCGGCGCACGCCATCCGACCGAAGCGTGGGTGATGGTGTATGGCAAGCGTGACATCGCGGACGGGCTCTATTATTTCGACGCACCTTCCAATCAATTGTTTTGGAAAGGCCCTTATCGGTCGGCCGACGATAGCGAGCAGTTAGCGCTCATCATTACCGCTCACGTAGAGCGACCAATGTGGCGCTACCGTGAAAGCAGAAGTTTTCGCGCCGTACTTCTGGATGCCGGGCACTGCATGGAAACGCTCAACCAACTGAGCGTAGCGTTTGGCTGGACGCTGAAGGGGCGGGATATCCCACAAGCCGTTCTGCAGGTCCTGGACCTTCAGGACATCGCGCTGTGTGCCCTGGACATCTGTCGAGGGGCCGGCGACGGATCGGCTGTCGGGATCGAGCAACCGACGTCTTGTGCCCCTCAAAAGGTGCCGCGCGTAGAGCGAGATACCGAATACCGGACCAATCCTTTTCTGTGGGGATCGTTCACGGGGGCGGAGCTGACCGGCACGATTGCCTACCCGCAAAGCACGCGCCTCACGCTGAGTGACGATATGCTGCGCATATTGAGCTATGCCCAGGTATCCCGACGCGGTGACCGTCCCTCGACGCCGGGCGCTATCAGCGCCAGTCTTGGCGTTCCAGACGAGCTGATCAGAGTCCTTGTCGAGTCGGGACTGCTGCTCGAGCAGGAACGCGTCAAGGCGCTCTATGCCGAGGCCGCTCACTGGATCGCTCACGGCTGGTACCAAAACCTCTTGCTCTACCTGGAATACCGGTCGACCAAGATTCACGCATCAAGCCAACAAAACCTCACGCTTCTCGCACCCCCCAGACCTGAACACCCTGGCACCCTCTGGCGGGCGCTTTCGCGCCATCGAAAAACCACCCGATCCTTTACCGCTGACACTATTTCGGCAGAGCACTTGAGCCAAGTACTGGCGCCTTGCCTGGAACTGCTGCAGAGCCACGCCTCGCTGGAGCTGTTTCATCTGAAAAGGCATGCCTACGGTCATTTCGAGGGGGAAAAGTGGAATAAGGCGTCAGCGAGTTTCGTTGCCCAGGCGTCGGTTGCCGCCGCGGCGCTGGAAAGTGCGGTCATCGGTCAAAGCCCGATCATTCAGGCATCGAACGTGCTTTGGCTTTCCATCTCGGTACGGGATCTGACTGCGGAAGGTTATTTCAACGCCTTGATGGTACTGGGTATCGCCGCGCAGAAACTTTGCATCCAGTGTGCATTGCTGGGGTTGGGTATATTCGTGACCCCTGCATCAAACGATGGCGAGGCCGCGACGATCAGCCAGCTCGACTCGCTGCATACTATCAATTACTTCGCAGCCATCGGGCACGGGGCAGGAGCTGTCAAACGTGAAGACTGAAAATGGATCTTTGGCCTACAGCGATCAGCGGCGTCTGCTGAGAAACATCAACCACTCGACACTTGTGCAGTTCGCTACGCTGGCGATGTCGCTGCTCTTCGGCGCCTACATGATCAGGCGCGTCGGTGCCGACTATTTTGGACACATCACGTCGGCCAATGCGGTCATCTCCATCTGCATCATCTTTACCACTTTCGGCTGGCCGGTCCTGCTGACCAAAATTTTCGCCAACGGGCATCGAGCAACAGCGTTGCGGGCACTGCGAAAATCTGTCGGCGATGCATGTGTCATCACAGTCCTGACCGGGGCGGTGCTTTATGTGCTGATTCTGCTCGGCGTTCTGAAAGAACCGGCGTACCACTTTGCCTTTTTGCCCTTGCTGATCTTTCTGCGATCGCTGGCAGCCTTGGCAAAGGCGGTACTTGACGGGCTCGGCAAGGTCGTCGTCGAGCAATATGCACTGGGAATCGTCCTGCCTCTACTGACCATCCTGTGTTTCATATTCGCCGGCACACTGGACAGCGTTGACAGCCTGTTCGTCATTTACAGCCTGTCAGCGCTGATCGGCCTGGCCGTGCTGGCGGGGATCGCCACTACGGCTGCCGGCCCGGGGCTCGACGCTAATCAGGCACCACCAGCGGAAAAGCGCTCACACAACTGGTGGCTGATGTCCGCAGGCCTGTCGAACGTCGTGCTGCTGAACACCGACATCATCATCATGGGCCACTACGTCGCAGAAGGGGTGATCGCCGTCTACGGGATCATCAGTGTGGTCGTGGCAGTGATGACCATGGCAATCTCGGCTGGAAACGCAATCTATGCGCCAGTCATCGTCAAGCACTATCAGAACAATGATTACAGGGCCGCGCGCATTACCTTCCGCAGCGTGCAGAAACGTGTATTGATCTGGTCACTGCCGTTCTTCCTGATCGTGTCCCTGTTCCCGGGCGAAATTATCGGCGCCCTGGCTGGAAACACGAGCGACCCGGATCTGGCCGGATGCCTGATTATTCTCGCCGTCGCTCAACTGGTGAATGCAGCGACTGGCCCCGTGGCCACTTCGCTTTACATGAAAGGCGAGATTGCGTTCTTCGCCAGCAGCATGATGATCGCAGTCGTGTTGAATATCGCCGGTAACCTGTGGCTGGTCCCTGAGTTCGGCGTGCTGGGGGCAGCTGTTTCCACTGCCGCTGTCATCGCGCTCGCAAACGTCGCCCAGTACCTCAGGGCCCGTCAGTTGCACATCGTCTAGGAGACACGAAATGAGCATCCGCCGTGCCACCCCCGAGGACGCCGTTCAGATCGCCCGGATTCACTGGGCGTCCTGGAAGAGTACCTACCGCGACATCATTCCCGAGGCCTATCTTGAGCGGATCACGGTCGAGTCGCGGCTGGCTCACTGGGAACGCCAGATCGCCAGCGCAGAACTGGACATACAAGTCTGGACCGATGACGCAGGGGACGTCTTGGGCTGGATCGCGACCGGGCCCGATCGCGAAGATCCGAGCAACCCGAACATCGCCGAAATACATGCGTTCTACATTGCACCGCAACACACAGGTAAAGGCATCGGCCGTCAGTTACTCGGCCATACAACGGTGCAGCAGCAGAGCGCCGGAAGATCAAGGATTGTGCTCTGGGTCTTGGAAAGAAATGAATCGGCCGTGATTTTTTACCGCCAGTCCGGCTTTCGCAAAGACCCCGTCAAGACCCAGCTCATCGAGCGCGGCGGGGCTGAACTGGTTGAGTTGAAACTGCAGAGAGTCATTGCCTGACGCATTGCTGGAGCTGTTCGGATAACGCGTTGCGGATGTGCCGTGCACAATTGACGTACCAACGCGGCAACAAAAAACGAATTGACGAAGAGTTTCGTTAAACCATTGCGCAACACGGCATTAAAAATGTGGAAATCAAAAAGGAACACACGGTGCCAGGGGCCCGTCGCGAAGGCGGAAAACGGCCGTTTGATGTCCACAGGATTGTTCTCAGCCCACCGGATCGCTGGTTTGTGACGAATCATTGCATGCCGATTTCTTACAGCTCCCTCCTTGATCCTCACAATAGAGCGCCAAGGAGGGAGCGTTCGTTATGCCGTCGGCACAACATTATCCAGCGCCTGATTCACCGCCAGTTCCCCCAGCATCACCACCTGCGCAATGCCCAGCAGCGTCTTGCGAATCGGTCCCTCCACCAGCGCAGCCACATCCCCCAACATCACCGTCGCCGAACCCAGTGATTCACTGGCGTTCGCCAGCAATTCCTCGGTGGCGGTTTTGGGGTTGACGAGGAACATGGCGTTGGGTGTGTAGGGCGTGGCCATGATTGGGCTGGCGGGGTTGAGGTAGCGGTCGAGGGCGCGTTCGGCGGCTTCGCTGAGTTTTCGGGAATCGGGGGATTCGTAGGGGGAGACCGTTTCGGTTTCGGGTGGGTTCGGTGTGACCTTGAACATGGTGACGCTCCATATGTGGCTAAGGGAACCATCACATTCGCTACCAAACGAGGGTGGTGGCCATTACGAAGGTTGGTAGACCGGCACACATGGAAAAACCGGCGCGCTCGAAAGCGCCCTGCGCATGGCCACCATTAAGACAGGCGCCAGAAGGCATCTGCGTAAGGTGACGTTTTGCGCCATGTGTGAAACCGGGCTACCAAACCCGATCGCTGCTTTTCAGCGACCGACCCACGATAGAACCCGCACCCTGGGCGCACAAGCCGGCGGATTCTGGCGTAGTCGTAGGCAATGGCGCAAGGCGTTGTAGCCCGGGATGACGTAACACCGGGTGTCTTTAAACGGCTCTGGCAGAACCTTAAACACGAGCGAGAAACTGACCGATTCGCGGCTTGAGCATTTCGATCGCGGTGATACGATCGTGGCGCGCTACCCACGCCAAAGAGCAGAATCGATCACCATGAAACCCAGTTTCGAAAAGATCCCCACCGAAGCCACTGCCTCGTGGACGCTGCTGAACCGGCGCCTGCCGCAAGCGATTCCGTTTGAATGGCACCATCATCCCGAGTACGAGCTGACGCTGACCTTGAACAGCCGTGGCCATCGCTACATCGGCAATGATGTCGCGCCATACGATGACGGCGATCTGATTCTGGTCGGGCCGAATGTGCCGCACAGCTGGTCGTCGGCGGAGCGGGTCGATGCCGGGCAACCGCATGTGGCGCTGGTGATCTGGTTTTCCGCGGCGTGGGCGGAGTCGCTGGTGGCGCTGTTTCCGGAGCTGGGTTCGTTGCGGCAATTGCTCGCGGCGGCGCGGCAGGGGTTGAGTTTCAGCGCGGCGGCGTCGCGGGAAGTTCGGCCGCTGATCGAGGCGATGGTCGAGCAGGAGCCGTCCGAGCGATTGATCGCGTTGCTGGTGGTGTTGAACAAACTGACGAGGGACGTCGATGCCAGGCGAATTCTCTCTGCCTCGGACTCGCAGGCTGGCACTCAGATTGTTGAAGACCCGCGCATCCATCGGGTTCTGGATTATTTGCATGGTCACTACGCCCAGGCTATCAGCGTTCCAGCGTTGGCCGAGATGGCGTGCGTCAGTGTGTCGGCATTCCATCGCATGTTCCGTCGGCATACGCGCTGTACGGCGCTGGACTACATCGTGCGGCTAAGAGTCGGACATGCCTGTGCGCTGTTGATGCAGGGGCATTCGACGGTTTCGCTGATTGCCGAGGAAGTGGGTTATTCGTCGCTGGCGCTGTTCAATCGCCAGTTCAAGGCGTTGAAAGGGCTGACACCTTCGGAGTTTCGGCGTCAGCACGGTTATCACTTTCAGTAAGCGGCGCGCCGCTACAACGCCACAATCGTATTACTCGACGCGGCAAATCAGGCTGCCGTCGCCACCCTCGGAAGTGATCCCATACCTGCACCCACAACAAGGTCTGCAGGTCCCCCGATGAGCAAATACCAGGCATTCGAGAGCGCAACGCTTCCGGACAATTACCGCGACAGCATCGTAAAAATGAAACGCACCTTGCGCGCGCAGATCGGCGATGTGCAGGGGCTGTTCGCCGAGGTCAGTGAGTTTATTGCCGGCGAGATCGCGTCGATCAAACTGCAGGAAGCGCAGACGGGTTCCGGTTGGCCGGTGCTGGAGTTCGCTGAGATCGCCGCCGGTGAAGTAACTGCCGAGCAGTTGGCATTGATCAAACGTCGCGGCTGCGTGGTGATCCGCAATCACTTCCCCCGCGAGCAGGTGCTGCAATGGGACCAGGGTTTGCTGGATTACCTCGACAGGAACCGGTTCGATGCGGTTTACCGTGGGCCGGTCGATCAGTTTTTCGGGAGTCTTGAGGCGTCGCGGCCGGAGATCTTTCCGATCTACTGGTCGGCGTCGCAGATGCAGTTGCGCCAGCATGAGCGAATGGGCGCGGCGCAGGCGTTTCTCAATCGGTTGTGGAAGACTCATTCCCATGGTCAGGACTGGTTCAACCCGGATATCAATGCGCTGTATCCGGATCGGGTGCGCCGGCGTCCGCCGGGTACTCACTCAAAAGGCCTTGGGCCGCACACCGATTCCGGGGCGCTGGAGCGCTGGCTGCATCCGGCGTATCTGAAGGTCTTCGACAGCATCTACAGCAACGACTTCGCAGCCTACGATCCGTGGGATGCGGCGTTTCGTACCGAGGTCGATGAATACGCCTACAAGGACACGGTCAAGTGTTCGGCGTTTCGCACCTTTCAAGGCTGGACTGCGCTGTCGGACATGCAGGCCGATCAAGGCGTGCTGCACACCGTGCCGATCCCCAAGGCGATGGCGTACCTGCTGTTGCGGCCGCTGCTCAATGACGTGCCCGAAGACGAGTTGTGTGGGGTGGCGCCGGGCAAGGTGCTGCCGGTATCGGCGCATTGGCATCCGTTGTTGGTTGAGGGCTTGAGTCCGATTCCGGATGTGCAGGCCGGTGATTCGGTGTGGTGGCATTGCGATGTAATCCATAGCGTCGCGCCGGTGCAGAACCAGCAGGGCTGGGGCAACGTGATGTACGTCCCGGCAGCGCCGATGTGTGCGAAGAATCTGCGTTATGCGCGGGATGTGTTCAGGGCGTTTGCGCAGGGGGCTTCGCCGGATGATTTTCCGCGTGAGGATTATGAGCGCTCGTGGGAGGAGCGTTTTGCTGTGGAGGGGCTGAACTCGCTGGGGCGTGCGGGGCTTGGGCTGGAGTAGGGGAGTTTGGGAATTGGGGCCGCTTCGCGACCCATCGGGATGGTGCGATGTTTCGCTAAACCATTCGCCATGGGTGTTGTGTTGTCTGGTCGCTGGCGGTGGTCTCGGGTAGTTTGTTGGTTGAGCGGGCGCCATCGCGAGCAGGCTCGCTCCCACATGGGGTCTGCGGTGGACACCAATGTTGTGGCCGATACGAAACCTGTGGGAGCGAGCCTGCTCGCGAATGGCATGTCCACGGTTCTTAGATCTTATTCATCACCATTCTGGACACAGTGTTTGTCCAGCCGGCCGATTTTTGTCGAGCGCTGCAACCCCTAACATCGTCTCCACTCCGTGAACAAACACGGTTCCCCACGAGACGGTGAACATCATGAAATTTGTAAAAATCGCTCTTCTTCTGGCTCTTGGCGGTATCGGCGCGCAGGCGTTTGCAGCTGACGAGACCGCGCAGGTCGAGGCTTACAACGCCGCCGCTCAGGCAGACATCGCCCACGTCGTGTCGATCTCCGAAGCGGCCAATCAGTGCGGCGCGGTGCCGGTGCAGATGACTTATGACGACTCGACCGGTGCACGGCATGTCGTGCAATACCAGGTGATGGGCAGCGGTTGTTCCAACGGTTGATGTCGGTGCAGGCGCTGGAGGGTCGACACTCCAGGTCTGCGGCACTAAGCGTTGGCGAGTTCTTTGGCCGCGGCCATGTCTTCATCGGACGCCAGCAGTTGCGGGATGGCGGTTTTCAGGAACTCCACCCAGGTCTTGATTTTGGCATCGACGAATTTGCGCGACGGGTAGATCGCGAACAGGTTGTATTCCTCCAGGCGGTACTGCGGCAGTACCCGCACCAGCGTTCCTCCGACCAATCCTTCGACGGCTGATGCCAGCGGCTGAATGCCGATGCCCATGCCATTTCTGATCGCCGTGGCCATGCCGTCGGCGGTGTTGATGTGAAAAGGGGAGTCGGGGATATTCTGCGTTTCCATGCCTTGTGGCCCTTCGAACACCCAGTTTTCTGCCGGCATCACCGTGTTGACGATGCGCAGGCAGTCGTGTGCGGCGAGGTCGGCGGGTGTGGCGGGGTGGCCGCGTTTGGCCAGGTACGCCGGCGAGGCGCAGAGGATGCTGTAGGTGGTGCCGAGGCGTTGCGCGACGAAGCCGGAATCCGGCAGGTCGCGGGCGAGGACGATCGACATGTCGTAGCTTTCTTCGAGCAGATCGGGCAGGCGATTGCTCAGGGTCAGGTCGAACATCACCGTCGGGTGAATCTCGCGGTAACGGGCGATTGCATTGATCACGTAGTGGTTGCCGATGGCGGCCATGGCGTGAATCTTCAGACGCCCGACCGGCAGGGTCTGGGCGGTGCCGGCTTCTTCATCGGCTTCGCGCAGGTCATCGAGAATTTTCTCGGCGCGCTGCAAATAACGCACGCCGGCTTCGGTCAGGGCGAGGCGGCGGGTGGTGCGGTTGATCAGGCGCGTGTGCAGCCGGGTTTCGAGGCTGGAGACGGCTTTGGAGACGTTGGTCGTGGTGGTGTCGAGCACGTCGGCCGCAGCGGTGAAGCTGCCGCTCTGGGCGACGGCAACGAAGCAGCGCAGGGTCTGAATAACGTCCATCGTTGTGCTTGGCTCTGTGGCTGGGATGGCCATTCTAGGGTTTGCTGTGGGAAGTGGTGCAAATGTTTGCGAACGAGGGGCGCGCGCATGGCGGGTGAAGGGCTTGAAGACATTCTGGCGCCGGGGCTTGCGGTGGTGTTTTGCGGGATCAATCCGGGATTGCTCGCGGCGGCGCAGGGGCATCATTTTGCCGGGCGCGGCAATCGCTTCTGGCGCACCTTGCATCTGGCCGGGTTCACGCCGCATGAGGTGCGAGCGGAGGACGATCGAAGCATCCTGCACTTTGGCTGCGGCTTGACGGCGGTGGTCGAGCGGCCCACGGCGCGGGCGGATCAGTTGGCGGCGCAAGAGTTCGCCGCTGCGGCCCTGGGCTTTGAGCAGAAGATCAGCCGCCATGCGCCGCGCTTTGCGGCGTTTCTTGGCAAGGCTGCGCATGCGGCGTTGTCGGGGCAGAAGGTGGTGGCGTGGGGGCCGCAGGCGAAGACCTTCGGCTGCGCGCACGTGTGGGTGTTGCCCAATCCCAGCGGCCGGAACCGCGCGTTTACGCTTGAACAATTGGTGGTGGATTATCGGCAGTTGCGTAGGGCGGTAGAGCACCAATAACTGCGCGATCGGGATTCAAGCCCGGCTCGCGAGGCCGGGCATGAATCGGTTCCGTGCAAGTGCAAGGTTTGCGACTCAGCCCGGTGCAGCTATACCAGCAGGTAGTTGTCCAATTCGTCGATAACGCTCATCGATACGGCCCGTTGTGCGCTGATCCGTGTATCCAACTCTCCAATAATCTGCTTGTCTCTCTCGGCACGGATGGCACCAAACAGATCCAGCTTGTCGAGCAGATAACAGACGAACGTCATACTCAGTGCGGTGGCTGCGCCGACGAGTATGGCCGTAAGCATCCCAGCGATGGGGGTGAACAAGGGCACGCTCAGGATGAGCTTCTCGACCGCTTCTTCAAGCGCTACACCTCCCACGACGACACCGCCTGCCGCGAGCAACTTTAACGCTTCATGTGCAGCCTGCGAAAAACTCAGTTCCTTGGGAGGAAACAGGAACGTCTTCAGCGCCTTGAGCAGAGAGAAAATGCCTTCACGGATCATTCGCACGGCACGCTTGCCGGTGGTGACGAAAAGGTTGATCAGCACCGTTACCGCATTGGAAACGAAACCCGAGACAAAACCGCCGCTGAAGCTATCGAGCATTTGCTCCCATTTTGCAGAGACAGTCGCGCCGACGCGTTTCAGTCGCTCACCTAAATCGGCGAACAGGGTTTCGTTCTGACGACCGTTACGGTAAAGATCCTTGATCTCGTCCAGGGCACTGCTGAAAAGCTCGACCATGAGCATGCCAAAAGCCTGCTGGGCGCCCATTTTCAACCCTTCGGTGACGCCGGTCTGTGCGGCATGCGTAGTGTAGAAAGCGGCTTTTTCGCCGGTGGTGGGTTGGTGTTTCTCGGCGGTCGCTTCACCGCGCTCTACGGCTTTCTTGAGGTTGTCTTCCTGGATGCCGTAGTGCTTTTCGTTGGTTTCATCGCGGCCATTGGCTTTCCTTTTGGCCCATTCCTGCTTTTCGACATCGCTCATGGATTGGTTGATGCTGCGCCGGGTCGAGATCAGGTTTTCGGTATCGGTCGCAAAGTCGGCGCGCCGGGTCTTCGATTGCATGAAGCCGCCGTCCTTGTGATAGGTGTGCAACGGCACGATGTGGTCGGGGCTGGTCTCGCTGCCAAGGACCGTTTCACCGGTATATCCATCAACCAGTTTGTTGTAAGTGTCTGACTGATTTTCGTCTTTACCCAACTGATCCTTGGTGAACGTTGCGCCCACGGATTGCTTCGATTTTCCGGCGAATTGCTTTTCTTGGGAATTCTTGGTGTGGGTGTAGTCCTTGCGGTTGTACTCGTCATCGGTACTGGCATAAATGCCTTGCCGGGCATTGTGAATGGTCGTCACGTTGCCACCTTGTTTGTCGTACACCGACAGTACTTTACCCAGACCGAGCGGCCCGGCGATGGCACCCACGATATCCCTCTGCGCCTTGGTCAGAAGGGCATCAACCCGGGCACTTTCGAACTGCTGCTCGAGTTGTTCGAGCAGTAAGCGTGCCTCATCAGGGGCTGATTTTATCGAGACGGACAGCGACGCGTGGTAGTCGAGGCCGGCGAAGCGCGAAGCGTTGCCTTCGGCAGCGAGGAGAGCGGCCACGTCTTCGGGCGCTGCGGCGACGTGGATCAATGGGCGGTTTGCAAGTCGCGTGCGCAAGGCTTGCTGCTTTTTAAACTGTTCGAGTTTACTCACTGGCGTGTTCCTCAGGCGCTTTTCAGTTCGTTCCAGGCCTGCATGAACGCAGCTTCCTGAGGATGTACAGTGGAGTCGGCGTGCACGACGAGGTTGATGATTTCGTCGAATATCGCCATATCTACCCCTGAGTCTTGCGCCAGGGCATAGGCTTCACTGACGGTGGGAGGCTCGCGGTAGAGCGATTCGATGCGTTCAAGCACGACCGGCGGCGTGGTGCCCGAAGCAAGCCCGGCAATGAACAGTTCAATGCCTTCGCGCTCATCATCACCGATGCCTCCGTCGCAGTGGGCGGTTGCGACGGCAACGGCATGCAAGGCGATAATGGCGTTGAAATGCTTGCCGGCCGCCTTGAGACTCTCAAGGGCGCTGGCCAGATTTTCCTGAAGTACGCTCACTTCTGCCACGTGCTCGGCTTTGGCGTCTTTGCGACCCTCCTCGTAGCTCGCCTTGCGCAACTGGGCGTCACCATCGAGGTTTGCCCCAACCATCGCACCGGCGACACCGACACCCACTGCGGCAGCAAGGGTGCCTGCTCCTGCAAGGGAACCAGCCAATGACGCGGCACCCAAGAGCGAGCCTCCCCCTGTAAACGGGGCAGCAGCGACGGCACCGACGCCGATGGCCGCACCACCGAGCACCTTCCAATAATTGAGTTCCTTTTCGCCAGACGCGACGTCATCGACGTAATCGCAGGTGGCATCAAAGCCTTTTGTCACGGTTTCACGTGTTGTGTCATAGGCATCGAAGACCGCGTCCCCGACGGTTTCTGCTGCCTGGGACAGCGTTTCAACGGTGGCCTCATAGGCGTTGGAAGCGGTTTCGGAAACGACGTCGGCGACAAGCTCCGCAACGTTGCCGACTGACTCGCGCGTTGTGTCGTAGGCATCACTGAGCACATCAGCGGCATTTGACGCGGTGCGGCTGGTGGACTCGTAAGCCTCGGATACGGTATCGACGACCTTGTCAGCGACTTCGCTGACAGTTTCTTTTGTCGAGTTGTACGCCTTGGACAAGGCGTCACCGATGCTCGAGAAAATCCAGGTAGTGCCTAGCGCATCGCGTGGCATCTGTGCGCGATCCTGACTCAGAACGCTGGCGCCGTAGCCTTGGCCGGATTGCAGGAAATTGCGTCGATACACAGGTAAGCCATCCATGGTGGAAAAAGAGTGAGGAGATTCTCCATGATGGCTGTTTGATGTCAATATGCCTATTGGGTAATGGTCTATTGCAATTTCAAGGGAAGGAATCGATGACGAAAGAGTACGCGGAGTACGAAGTTCAACGGGCGCTGCATTACGTATGCTCGGCCGAAAGTCACACGCAAGCACTGGAGCGCTTCAAAGAGGAAGTCGAGTTGCTCGGTGACTGGCGCATCATGTATGCATCGGCTGAATCAGGCGGGCCGTTTGCATTGGAGCGAGAGCAATTCAGTGGCCAGGGATTCGTTTCTACCCTGCTGCGTGGCAAATCCGTCTGGATCATCGACAAGACTTCTGCATTGTCCGAGACGCGGGTTAACTACATGCTGGTTAGTTCGCTGTTCATGGATTCAAACACGGCCAGTTATATCCGGAAGCTGTCATATGTCGAGTCTGTTTCCGAGGAGCTCGAGGCCATTCGGGCAGACTTGCAACGCACATTCTGCGCAGACGATCTCGCGCGGTTGAACTCTTACATTTACCTGTGCGAAGCACAGAAAAAATGGATACCGAAAACCCGCCAGCGCTGCAAGGAAACGATCGCCGCCGTATACGCTCTCTCGCTTGATGAGGCCCCGCTAAGTGAAGGCTGGGGGACGCGTTATCGAAATCGATACCAAGATCAGGCCGAAACCTGGGCGGAGAACTGGATCGCAGGTTTTGAACAGACTCGGGAGGGAGGGCTGGATGTTGCCCTGACTCAGCAAGTTGCTGCGGCCGAGTGCATGATTCTGCGAGCGAAAATTCTGGAAAACAGCTCAACCGCATCGCCAGAAGCGAAGATGGAGGCGCTGCTCAAATTCATGCACGATGAACTGCGCATTTTCATGCTACGTGAGCTGATTGTTTGCGCGGATATTCTCTTTCATACCCAAAAAACCTCACTGTCCAGGAAGCTCAATTCGGTTCTGGACAAAAAAGACCCGTTGCTCTTTATCAATAATTGCGCCTGGGATCTGTACATACTCAGAATCATGGAATCGTTGGCTAATCCCCAACGATTGAAGGGAGCTGATTTCTGCCTGGATCGGTTGATCACCTTCGATGAGGACCTCGCGGATATTATGCGCCTGACGGAGTTGCGCGCCGTCGCCGTTCACCTCGGTTCCCATAGAGCCTATCCGTTCTTCAATAGTGAGTTGACCGGCTGGCTGGCAGGGTTGATCGGCCACAGGCGCATGGCCGCCTTTGCTGAAAATCTTCAGGAAGAGGCTTTCAATCACCGCGCCGATTTCAGGAGTGTGGAAAATGTACAGAGAGTTCTGGCGCAGGATCGGCTTCGGCTGATGGAACTGAAAGCACAGAAACTTGGCAGGCCCTTGAAAACCTAAACATTGAGTTGATTTTGCAACTGCGCAAAAAGTTGCGCAGTTGCTTCGCCAATTTCACCCGAGAATTCCCTTTAAGCCTCTCTAAATCAAGCCCTCCAGACAAGTGCGCAAGAAGTTGCACAGTACTGCGCAACTTCTTGCGCACTTTTTTCTGTTTATCGAAATTTTAAACGCCTAAACGCAAAGGCATGGCCGCCAACCCGTTGATCCGTAATAGCTAGCTGATGGCTGGCACGGAATTTGATCTCTGAGCAGGCACCCGGACAGGCAATGGTGCCTGTCGGTTGTGTATTTTCGAGCAAGGAGAGCATCCCCATGGCAACACCAGCGTACATGTCCGTCACTGGCGAAAAACAAGGTCTGATCACTGCCGGCGCTTTCACCGCCGATTCCGTGGGCAACACCTTCCAGGAAGGTCACGAAGACCAGGTCATGGTTCAGGCCTTCACCCACGACGTGATCATCCCGCGTGATCCGCAATCCGGTCAGCCAACCGGTCAGCGCGTGCACAAGCCAGTGGTCATCACCAAGGTCTACGACAAGGCTTCGCCTCTGCTGCAAGCGGCGCTGACTTCCGGCGAGCGCATGAGCGAAATCGTTATCCAGTGGTACCGCACTTCGGCTCAAGGTACTCAAGAGCACTACTACACCACCAAACTGGAAGACGCGATCATCGTCGCCATCAACAACAAGATGCACAACTGCCAGGACCCGTCGAACGCCCACTTCACCCACCTGGAAGAAGTGCAGTTCACCTACCGCAAAATCACCTGGACCCACGAAGTCTCCGGTACTTCGGGCTCCGATGACTGGCGTGCTCCAGTCGTTTAATCGCGACTGATGGTTGTACTGCCCCGGCCAGTGCGGCTGGCCGGGGCGGCTTTGACCTACAGAATTTTTTGCGTGCGTCACGCTTCATGGAATGGCGCCCGTCGCAGCATTGCGCGAGGAACAAGGGATGTTCTCACCGGCCAATCAGCCTCATTTCAATCTGACCATCGATGGCGCGGACAGCGATTTCCAGGTGCTGTCGTTCACCGGGAAAGAGGCGCTCAACACCCCCTTC
Organism: Pseudomonas sp. LF020; assembly: GCF_053456425.1. Classification (NCBI taxonomy): domain Bacteria; kingdom Pseudomonadati; phylum Pseudomonadota; class Gammaproteobacteria; order Pseudomonadales; family Pseudomonadaceae; genus Pseudomonas; species Pseudomonas sp. LF020. The sequence continues at coordinate 806,947 of NZ_JBRFIX010000002.1, read as the reverse complement.
GAGTTCGAACTGGAACTGGTCAGTGAGAAGGCCTCGATCAACCTCGAAAGCCTGCTGCACAAACTCGCGTTCCTGCAGCTGTCGCCCAGCGGCACGGGGATTCACGGGCTGATCTACAGCATCGCCCAGGGCGAGGCCGGCAAACGCCTGACCCGCTATAAAATCTCCCTGCGCCCGCAGCTGTCGTACCTCGCGCATCGGGTCAACCAGCGCATCTTCCAGCAGATGACCGTGCAACAGATCATCAGCAAGGTCCTGGAAGAACACGGCATCCTCGCCAGCGACTATCACTTCCAACTGAGCGCGATTTACCCGGAGCGCATCTACTGCGTGCAGTACGACGAAAGCGATCTGCATTTCGTCCAGCGCCTGTGCGAGGAGGAGGGGATTCACTATCACTTCCAGCACACCGCCAGCGGCCACAAACTGATGTTCGGCGATGATCAGACAGTGTTCCCGAAACTGGCGCCGGTGGCCTATCAGCAGGACTCCGGACTGGTCGCCGATCAGCCGGTGGTCAAGCGTTTCGGCCTGCGTCTGGCGACCCGTACCAGCCGCACCACTCGGCGTGATTACGACTTCGTCAAACCGAAGATCGAGCTGGAGAGCGATGCCAAGAGCAGCGCTCAGCCGGATCTGGAAGATTACGATTACCCGGGGCGTTTCGTTGGCCGCGAGCGCGGCAAGCACCTGGCCAATCGCGCGCTGGAGCGCCATCGCAGCGACTATCGACTGGCCGAAGGCAACAGCGATCAGCCGATTCTGGTCAGCGGGCATTTTCTCGCCCTCACCGAACACGCCAACCCGACGTGGAACGATCTGTGGCTGCTCACCGAGATCTTCCACGAAGGCAAACAGCCGCAAGTGCTCGAAGAGTCGGTGACCAGCGACACCACCGACAACAAGGACGATTTCCACCAGGGCTACCGCAACCGCTTCAATGCGATCCCGTGGGATGTGCCGTACCGGCCGCCGCTCGATCACCCGAAACCGAAAGTCCTCGGCACCCAGAGCGCCGTGGTCTGCGGCCCTGAGGGCGAAGAGATCTACTGCGACCAGTACGGTCGGGTGAAGGTGCAGTTCTTCTGGGATCGCGAAGGCGAGCACGACGACAAGACCAGTTGCTGGATGCGTGTGGCCTCGAACTGGGCCGCGGAAACCTTTGGCGCGATCAACATTCCGCGGGTCGGCATGGAGGTGTTGATCACCTTCCTGGAAGGCGATCCCGATCAGCCGCTGATCACCGGTTGCCTGTACCACGGCGCGAACCTGCCGCCGTACAAACTGCCGGACTTCAAGACCCTGGCCACGGTCAAGAGCAAGGAATACAAGGGCAGCCGCGCCAACGAACTGCGCATCGACGACACCACCAGCGAGATCAGTATTGCGCTGCGCAGTGATCACGGCGCCAGTGCGATCAACCTCGGCTACCTGACCCACCCGCGCCCGAGCGGCGGGCAGCCGCGTGGCGAAGGTTTCGAGTTGCGCACCGACCGCCATGGCGCGGTGCGTGCCGGCGCCGGCCTGCTGATCACCACCGAGCCGCGCCCTAACGAATCGAAGCACCACAAGGACCTGCCGGAAACTGCCGAGCGCCTCGCCACCGCGAGCGATCAGCAGGACGGTTTCGCCACTCAGGCCAAAGAGCTTCAAGCGCAAGAAGCGGGTGATCAGGACGATGTGGCCAAGGCGTTGCACGCGCAGCATCAAGGCGTGCTCGGCAGTGGCCCGGCGAACATGACCGCCAATGAATTTCCGGAATTCACTGAACCGCATCTGGTGCTCGCCAGCCCGGCGGGTATCGCCCTGACTACACCGCGCTCCAGCCATATCGCCACCGGCGAACACCTGGCGCTGAGCAGCACCGGGCACACCAGTTTTTCCATCGGCAAACGCCTGCTGGCCAGTGCCAGCCGTGGCATGCGCCTGTTCGTGCAAAGTATGGGCTGGCGCCTGGTCGCGGCGTCCGGCGACATCGACGTCAAGGCCTTGAAGGACAGCATCAACCTGCTGGCCAAACTCAATATCACTGCCAACGCCGACCGCATCACCATCACCGCCAAGACCGAGCTGGTGATCCAGGGCGGCGGTAGCGCGACCACCTACAACGCCGGCGGCATCACCCACGCCACCACCGGCCCGTACACCGCGCACGCGGCGAACTTCGCCTACACCGGCGCCAAGAGTTTGGCCGGGGTGTTCCCGGAACCGCCGAAACCGGGCAAGGGCAATCTGGAACTGTTCAACCAGTACGCCGGGCGCCAAGGCATCAAGGAAGGCGACTACGAAGTCATCGACGCCCTCGGCAAAAGCATCAAGGGCAAGCTCGACGCCAAGGGTTTCGCCAGTGTCGCCGGTGCCGCCCCAGGCCCCGCGCGTGTGGTGTTCGGCAAGGATCCGGCGGACACCTGGAGTGAGGGCAGCTACATCGGCAAAGCGGAATGGCCGCTGAAACCGCCAGCCACTGAAGACGTGCCAAGCCAGGTGCAGGCGATGGTTGCGCAGGTTCTGCCGAGCAAGAACTGGGAGATGCTGGAGAAGGGCAAGGAACTGGCGCAGAGCGGCATGGGCGCCATGCAGACCGCACAGGGCGCAATGCAGACGGCGCAGCAGGTGAAAGGGGCGGTGCAGGGCGGGGCGGCCGGGTTGCCGAAACTGGCGAGTGCGGCGCTGCCGAGTGCATCGAGCATCCTCGGGGCAGCGAGCAAGGCAGGGAAACTGCCAAGCCTCCCGGCCCCGTCCTTGCCCAAACCATCGCTCAAGACGCCTGGCCTGCTGAATGGGGAGGTGCTCTCATGACTGAGGCAGCCGTTGCCAAGAAGCGCGAGCCGCAGGTCGCTATCGTTCCGCTCAACACGCTGGACGTGCAGGACGTAGGTCGTGGTGCCGCCCGGTTTGATGGCTGGCTGCGATCCATTAGCGGTGGTGTCGTCACGCTCGATCGAATCAAAGGAGTTGCCGGGTCGCTGCCGGTTGTCGGCAACATCATGGCGCTGGTCGATGCGCTGGGCGATATCGTCACGCTTGCCAGAAGCAAGCAGCGGGAGTTGCTTGATTGGGTCAGCCTGGGGATCAACCTGATCGGTGTTTTACCTGCGCCTCCGACCATGGCGGCTGCTCGTATGAGTTTGCGCCCGACCTTGTTTCTGGTACGTCAGGAATTGCGTAACAGCGTCAAGATGCTGTTGGGCGATTCAATGATCGAAGTGCTGGTCGGGCATTTGAACGCAACCATCGTCGGCACGATCGATGACTTCGTGAAACAGGCTCAAGGCAAACTCTCGGGCATTCTCGCCGATGCAGGAAAACTCGGCGAAAGCGCAGTCACCGAAATTGCCAAGGGTCTTGAGGCCGTTGTAAATGGCAAGCTTGATTCAAAAGGCGATGCGCGCGCGGCTGGACAAAAAATCACGGCGGCGGGCAATCAACTGCTCAGCGATCCCAAAGCGGCTATCAGTAATATCTTCGGGGCGGCATTCAGTGCCTACAAAGCCGTAGGTAAGGGGGTTGCCAACAGCGCAGCGAAGAATCTTCTGCCGGATCAGGCCAAAAAACTGGTGATGACGCACACCGGTTCATTGAGAGCGATGGGGCCTGAGATCAAAACCCAATTGAGCAAATTGGGTGATCCGGGAACGCGTCACACGATTGGTTGGTTGTTGCAAATGCTCAGCGGTGCTGTGGTGACGTGGCGCAAGCGTCGTGGGCATGGACAGAGTGCCAGCGTTAAACCCAACGCCACCAGTAAGGCTCAGAACAAGGCAGGTGAAGGGCGACTCGAGGCCAGCAGCCATCAGGCTCCTGCGAACGCCAACGCCAATGGCCAAAAAAATGGTGCTTGTGCGGGTACTTGCAACAGCATCAGCTTTGCGTTGGGATCGGAGTCACTGAGCCATACCGATTTCAGCCTGCCAGGTCCATTTCCTGTCGAGTGGGTGCGCACCTACAGTTCCCGGTTTGATGCTTTTGACAATGGCGAATTAGGGGCACGGTGGGTAACAGAGTTTACGACCCGATTCGACTGCAAGGACGATGGACTGGTTTTTTTCGGAGCCGATGGTCGTAGCATCGATTTCCCCCTGCCCAAGCCAGGCCTCTTTCACTATGACCCCGTTGAAAATCTCACGCTGGTTCGTTCCGCTGAGGATCAGCTGCTCGTTTGCTTCGGTTTCGAGCGCAAGGAAACCTATGTCCGTCGTGGTCGTTGCTTCTGGCTGACGGATGTGAAGATGCGCAGTGGTTCCGGGCTGATGCTGCATTACGAGCATCGCCATGGGGATGCCCGCGTATTATCCGATCTGATCACCTATCAAGGTGACGTCACGCAAGTCCACTTGCACGTCGGAACGCTGATAGATGATCAAGGACGCTTGACCGGTCTCTGGGAGATTCGTGACGGCGCGCCTGTGCGGCAATTGTGTCATTACCATTATGACCTCCATGGCGACTTGATCCAGGCGCAGGATGAAAACGGTGCGGCCTGGAGTTATCAGTATCAGCATCACCTCCTGACTCGGTATACCGATCGCACCGGCCGCGGTTTGAATCTGCAGTGGGATGGTCACACATCGCACGCCAGGGCTGTGCGCGAGTGGGCGGATGACGGCAGTTTCGATACTCGCCTTGAATGGGACGAAAACATCCGTCTGACTTACGTCACTGATGCCCATGGCAACGAGACTTGGCATTACTACGACATCAAGGGCTATACCTACCGGATTCGCTATGCCGATGAACGTTCAGAGTGGTTCTTTCGCGATGATGCGAAGAACGTGATTCGTCACGTTCATACAGATGGCACCACCGATCGCTACAGCTATGACGAGCGCGGTAATTTGCTCGAGCACATCAGTCCCGACGGCAGTGTCGCTCACTACGCCTACGATGATCTCAACCAACTGATCAAGGTAAGTGATGCAGAAGGCGGTCAGTGGCAACGAGCTTACGATGACGCCGGCAATCTGCTGGAGTCGGTCGATCCGCTTGGCAACAAGACGGAGTACGCCTATGACAAAGCAGGTCAGTTGATCGCTATCAAGGATGCAACAGGCAACGAGAAAACGCTTGAGTACAACGTTGCCGGTCAGCTTCTCAAATATACCGATTGCTCCGGCAAGACCAGCGAATGGGAATACAACGATCGCGGTCAGATGATCTGCTTTACCGATGCGGCGGGGCAAAGCACCGAGTATCAGTACAAGGCCGGGCATGTCGCCTTGATAACGCATCCGGATAAAACCGAGGAGCGATTCGAGCGTGATGCCGAAGGGCGTCTGCTCGCTCATGTTGACGGTCTGGATCGCTGTACGACGTGGAGCTATAACGCGGCCGGTCTGGTTGCCGAGCGAGTAGACGCCTGCGAGCAAACGCTTCGTTACCGTTGGGACCGGTTAGGCCGTTTGATAGCGCTCGAAAACGAAAACGAGCAGCGCACCCGGTTTCACTATGATCCTGTCGGAAGATTGCTTGAGGAAAAAGGCTTCGACGGCCTTGCCACACGCTATCAATACGACGCCGAGAGCGGGCGGTTGGCGAGCGCCATCAGCGGTGAGCGCATCATTTCGATGGCGTTTGACCCAATGGGGCGGCTTGTTGAACGCCATGCGAGCCTGGGCAATGCGACACAAAGCGAATCCTTTGCGTATGACGGTAATGGCAACATGGTTTTGGCCACGAACGACCAGAGCCGGTTGCTGTGGTTCTATGATTCGGCCGGTAATCTGATCAGAGAGCACCAGCATTATCAGGATCTGGATGCACCGCTCGTTGCCATCTGGAGGCATGAGTACGATGCCCTCAATCAGTGTGTCGCCACGACTCGTCCGGATGGCCATCGGGTGAGTTGGTTGACGTACGGCAGTGGGCATTTGCTCGCGTTAAAACTCGATGATCACGAACTGGTCGGCTATGAGCGAGATGATTTACATCGCGAAGTCGCTCGTTATCAAGGGAATCGCCTACACCAGACGCAAAAGTGGGATCCGGCAGGGCGGCTACAGGAGCAACTGCTCGGTCGAAGCGACGACAATTCGACGTTGCTCAAACGCCAGTACCAATATGATGCGGTCGGCCAGTTGACCGAGCTGAACGATACGCGTCGCGGACCGCTTGCCTACCGCTATGATCCGGTCGGGCGACTGATCAGCGCAGCAAGTCGCCTCGGCGTTGAAAACTTCGCGTTCGATCCTGCCAGCAACCTGCTGGACGAGAAGGTGACAGAAGTGCGCCGGCCTCTTGATCAGGCCCCGACACGTAGTCGGTTGGTAGACAATCTTTTACGTGAATACGTCGGTACTCATTACGAGTACGACGATCGTGGCAACCAGACATTGCGTTGGCACAATGGTCAACGCAGTCGATTGCAATGGGACCTGTTCGATAGGTTGGTGCATTTTGAGGATGATCGTCTTTCGGTCAGATACGCCTACGATGCCTTGGGTCGCCGGCTGTATAAGCACTCGACAGCCCATTATGTGAACCGTCCTGAAGCAGGTTCGCACTGGAATAAAAATGAGCAGGGGCGCATTCAGCGCTTGCTTGGCTGTGGCTTGACCTTGTACGGGTGGGACGGGGACAACCTTTCCTGGGAAAGCAGTCCCGCCCCTATTGATGGGGGGACAGGTCGCACCGTCCATTACGTTTATGAACCCGGCACATTCGTACCGGTGGCTCAAGCCCTCACACACGCCTCGATTGATCTGTTGAGTCAGCCTGAATATGTCGGCGGCGACAATCTTGAAGATGATCCGCTGTGGAGTCACGCGCCTGAAGCACAACCCTTCGATGCCCTGGCCTGGTATCAGTGTGACCATTTAGGCACACCATTGGAACTTACCGATCAAGACGGTGAGATCGCCTGGAGCGCTCAATACAAAGCGTGGGGGCAGGTGAAAGAACAGACATCAGCCTCGGCAGTGCAGCGCGGGCTGACTAATCCTATTCGTTTCCAGGGCCAGTACCACGATCACGAAACAGGCTTGCACTACAACCGCTACAGGTACTACGACCCCCATGTAGGTCGCTTCATCTCGAAAGACCCGATAGGTCTGATGGGCGGTATCAACCTTCATCAATACGCGCCTAACCCGACGCAGTGGGTGGACCCTTTAGGTCTGGTCAGAAAACCGCCATCCAAGCGCGCGCTGAAGGACGGTGCTGGAGCCTCCGCTAAAGACATCGCTGCGAGCAAGGTCGGCGGCGGTAGTCGGAAAGGACAAGCGGCATGCCGCAAAAAACTTATTGCCAAAAGCAAACCGGTGGGTGTGTACAAGTGCTGGCGGTGCGGGCATACCTCTAGCAATCCTGATGACATGCATTTGGGGCATAAAAATGTGGCGACCTCGAATGGCGGCAACCTGGCCGATGTCAACGTAGATCTTGAGGGCGCATCGTGTAACCTGAGTGCTGGAAACAGCGGTTACGTGAAAGAAGGGATGTCGTGTGTCGAACGTGGAAGTTGTGGAGCGCCGTATGGACGATAAAGAATTGCCTGTTCTGATTGAGGTGTTTGTATCAGATGACGATGGCCCTGTATTCGAGGAGCTCCCTGCAATCGCGATGGGGCAGGATACTTATCAGCTGCTGTCCTCACCTGGTCTTGCGTTGAATTTGGCTCGAGGTGACATCATCTCGATAAAAAACAAAAACACTCACGCTGAAGTCCTGAAGCGCGGAGGAAATTTTTGTATTCATATCTACGCCGACTACATCCCCGAGGACGTCATTGCACAACTGGAAACTGATGTTGGCAATGAACTGGGTGGAACGCTGGATGGCGTTTTCGAAGGCAACCTGTCACTGGCTGTGCCCTCAAGCAATGGCATGGACAGCATCAATGCGTTTTTTGATCGGTTCCGCGAGCAAACGGGACTCGAATGGTATTACGCCAACATCTATAAAAACATTGATGATGAAGATGATGAAACGCTGCTCAATTGGTGGCTGCAGAGCTGACTGATAGACCAGCAGACGGCAAAGTCACGAGACCAGGATCAAGTCAAAGGAGTGACAACATGAAAGACGCCATTCGCTTGGGCGACTCCACCACTCACGGTGGCAAGGTGCTCGAAGCCTTCTCCCAGACCGATCTCAACGGCAAGCCTGTTGCCGGAGTCGGTCACAAGGTCAGCTGTCCACTGTGCAAAGGGGTTTTCCCGATTGCAGAGGGCAGCAGCACCTACACCGTTGATGGCACGCCCATCGCTCTGGACGGTATGAAAACCGCTTGCGGTGCTGCGCTGATTGCAAGCGGCCCGAAAGGGGCTGTGATCAGTTGAATCAACATGTACCGCATCGGCATATGCCGGGCATCCCCTGATGTTTGTTGCATGAGTGTTGGCAGGCCCAGGCCATCAATCATTTCTTTAAAGTCTCGAACTATCTTACGGATGAGATGCAGTCATGACGACTGAAACGCCTGTCGCGAAAGTACGTGAACCTCAAGTGGCGATCGTTCCGCTCAACACCATTGACATGAAGGATGTCGGACGCGGTGCAGCCAGATTCGATGCCTGGCTGCAATCGATCAGTGGTGGAGTAGTCACGCTTGAGCGCGTCAAGAACGTTGCCGGAGCGTTGCCGGTGGTGGGCAACATCATGGCCTTGGTGGATGCGCTCGGAGACATTGTTGTCCTTGCCAAAAGCAAGCAACGCCAGATTCTGGACTGGGTCAGCCTGGGTATCAATCTGATCGGTGTTTTGCCGGCCCCACCCACAATGGCCTCGGCGCGTATGACCTTGCGTCCGACCTTGTCGCTGGTGCGTCAAGAACTTCGTAACAGCGCCAAGATGCTGCTGGGCGATTCGCTGATCGAAGTCCTGATCGGACATTTGAATGCCACCATTGTCGGTACGATCGATGACTTTGTAGAGCAGGCCAAGCCGAAGCTGGCTGAAATACTCGACAACGGCGGCAAGCTTGGCCAGAACGCGGTCAACGAAATCGCCAAGGGACTGGAAACGGTCGTCAACGGCAAGCTCGATGCAAAAGGCGACATGAAGTCGGCGAGTGCCAAGATGAGTGCGGCCGGAGGACAGTTGTTGCATGACCCCAAGGCAGCCATCAGTAATATTTTCGGCGCAGCCTTCAGCGCCTACAAGGCTGCCGGTAAAGGTGTTGCCAACAGCGCGGCAAAGAACCTGTTGCCGGACAGTGCCAAGGCTTTGGTGCTGAGCAATACCGCCATGCTTCGTACTATGGGTGTGGAGTTGCGCACTCAAATGAACAAGCTGGGTGATCCGGCTGTTCAGCATTCAATCGGTTGGCTGCTGCAGATGCTGGCAGGTTCTGTCATGACCTGGCGCAAGCGTCGAGCACATGGTCAAGGAGCCAGCGTCAAGCCGGATACTACTTCAAAGACTCAGCACAGGGCTGGAGAGGGGCGGCTTGAGGCCAGCAGCCAACAAGCGCCAGCGACGCATAACTGCAAAACATGTAAAAACGGCGTCATGCCGGGCACGGCGCATAGCATCAGTTTTGCCCTGGGCTCTGAATCGCTGAGCCATACGGACTTCAACCTGCCTGGTGCATTCCCTCTCGAGTGGACACGCACCTACTGTTCGCGTCTGGATGCGTATGACGCCAGCGAGATGGGCGCCCGCTGGATTACGTCGTTGACTACCCGTTTTGACTGTGTTGGCGGGAGTCTGGTGTTCCATGACGCTGATGGTCGCAGCCACGACTATGTGCTGCCCGAGACAGGGCAGACTCACTACGATGCCATTGAAAACATGACGCTGGTACGGGTGACCGATGACCAGCTTCTGTTGTGCAGAGGGTTTGAACGCAAGGAAACCTATCTGCGTCGCGGACAACGTTTCGTGCTGGTCGGCGTGGTTTTGCGCAACGGTGCGGGAATCATGCTGCACTACGAGCATCGCCACGAAGGAATGCCGGTGCTGTCCGACCTGATTACCTATCAGGGTGATATGGCCGACGTCAGATATCACCTCGGCACCCTGCTTGATGAGCACGGTCGCGTGAAGGGGCTTTGGCTGATCAGCGACGGTGTTCCTCAGCGTCAACTGTGTGCCTATCACTACGACAGTGTCGGTGATTTGATTCAGGCTCAGGACGAGAACGGGGCGGCCTGGAGCTATGAGTACCAGCATCATCTGATCCGTCGTTACACCGATCGGACCGGACGGGGCATGAATCTGGAATGGCAGGGCACAGGCGCTGATGCCCGGGCCGTTCGCGAGTGGGCGGACGACGGCAGTTTCGACACGCGCCTTGAATGGGACGAGAATATTCGCCTGACCTATGTCACCGATGCATACGGTAACGAAACCTGGCACTACTACGACATTCTTGGTTATACGTACCGCATTCGCCATCCGGATGAACGTTCCGAATGGTTGTTCCGTGACGAAGCGAAAAACCTGATTCGACACGTACATGCTGACGGCACAACTGATCGCTTCATCTACGACGCGCGTGGCAACGTCGTCGAACATTTGCGTGCCGACGACAGCGTGCTGCATTTTGCCTACGACGATCTGGATCAACTGATCAAGACCAGCGATGCAGAAGGGGGGCAGTGGCAGCGTGCTTATGACGATCATGGCAACCTTGTGGAAGCAGTCGATCCCCTTGGTAACGTAACGGAGTTCGCCTACAGCGTGGCAGGGTTGCCGACAGCGATCAAAGACGCCGAAGGCAATGAGAAGAAGCTCGACTACAACGATGCCGGTCAACTGATCGAGTATGTCGACTGCTCAGGAAAGACCAGTGCCTGGGAGTACAACGAACTCGGACAGATGATCTGTTTTACCGACGCGGCCGGCCAGAGTACCGAGTACGGGTATCGACTGGGCCAGTTGGCCTGGATCAGGCACCCGGACAAGACCGAGGAGTATTTTGAACGAGACGCTGAAGCCCGGTTGCTCGCGCACACGGATCGTCTTGGCCGCTGCACTACCTGGAAATATACGGCTGCTGGACTTGTAGCCGAGCGCCTCGATGCTGATGAGCATACATTGGTCTACCGCTGGGATCGTCTCGGGCGCTTGCAGGCGCTGGACAACGAAAACGAGAGCCGGGCGCATTTCCTCTACGACCCGATAGGTCGCCTGCTGGAAGAAAAGAGCTTTGATGGTCGTATCACCCGCTATCGGTATGATTCTGATACGGGCCATTTGAGTCATATCGTCAACGGCGAGCATGTGATTTGCGTGAGCTTCGATGCCATGGGACGCCTGATTGAGCGACGCGCCAGTCAAGGTGAGAAATCGCAAAGCGAGCGCTTCATTTATGACGGCAACGGTAACCTGATTGAAGCCGCCAACGCAGACAGTCGTTTACAGTGGTTTCACGACCTGGCCGGCAATGTGCTGCGCGAGCATCAGCATTACCTTGGGCTGGACCAGCCCCCGGTAGTTGGCGTGTGGCAGCACGAGTACGATGTGCTCAACAATCGGGTCGCGACAGTTCGTCCGGACGGGCACCGTGTCAGCTGGCTCACCTATGGCAGCGGTCATTTGTTGGGGCTACGCCTGGACGAGCACGAGCTGATTGGCCTGGAGCGCGACGACCTTCATCGTGAGATTGTCCGGCATCAGGGCAACCACCTGCAGCAGACGCAAAAGTGGGATTCTGCCGGTCGTTTGCAGGAGCAGGTGCTGGGGCGGAGTGAGGACGGTGCGACGCTTGTCAAACGGACATATCAATACGATGCCGCTGGTCAACTGACTGCGATCAACGATACCCGAAGAGGCCCGATTTCATACCGTTACGATCCTCTCGGTCGACTGTTGGAAGCGGCGACACGACAGGTGGTTGAAACATTCACCTTTGACCCGGCCAGTAATCTGCTTGATGAAAAGGCGAGTGAAATTCGACGACCACTGGACCGGTCTCCGCGCCAGGAGAGGCAGGTAGACAACCTGCTACACGAGTACGAAGGTAATCAGTTCACATACGATGAGCGCGGCAACCTGGTCGAGCGTCTGCAAAACAATCAGCGGAGCTTCCTGCAATGGGATCTGTTTGACCGTTTGGTGCGATTTGAAGATCAACGCTTGTCGGTTGAATTCGCCTATGACGCTCTTGGACGTCGTCTTCACAAAAACTCTGTCGCCCATTCCAAGGGGCGTCCCGAGGCGGGGTCGCACTGGAACCGGAACGAGCATGCACGCATACAGCGAGAGTACGGCTGTGGCTTCACGCTCTACGGCTGGGACGGTAACCGACTTGCCTGGGAAAGCAGTGCCGCGCAACTGGATGGCGGTGCCGGACGCACGGTGCACTACATTTTCGAGCCCGGTAGTTTCATTCCTGTAGCACAGGCCATACGACATGCCCCGATTACACTGACGAATCAGCCTGAGTATCAGGGAGAGTACAGCCTGGATGACGATCCGTTGTGGAATCGCAAGGTCACGGTTCAGCCAATTGACGTTTTGCTCTGGTATCAGTGCGATCACCTGGGTACGCCTCAGGAACTGACCGACTCTGAGGGGCAGTTGGTCTGGACGGCTCAGTACAAGGCATGGGGGGCGATATCGGAGCAGCAATCGCAATCGGCCCGACAAAGTGATGTGAGAAATCCTATAAGATTTCCAGGGCAGTACCATGATCATGAGACCGGGCTGCATTACAACCGGCATCGTTACTATGACCCGGCGGTGGGGCGATTCGTCAGCCAGGATCCGATCGGTTATGCGGGTGGTCTGAATCTCTACACCTATGGTCCGAACCCTACAGGGTGGGTGGATCCGATGGGTCTGACGGGGGTCGATGTCTATCGGGCCATGAAAACCGACGAAAAAGGAAAGCCCATTGCTGACTCGACCGCGCGTGGCTTAGGGGTACGTCCTGTCGATATTCCAGTTGATAAAGATGGGAACGTTCATCCCAATACCGGTGGTATGTCCGTAGCGCCGGATACTCCGCAAAACCTGCCGGATCATCGGCGCCCCTCCACGTTACCCGGCGGAACCGGCAAAGACAGCGCCTGCAAATTGAATACCGCTTCACTTCCGGAAAGTCTTCGTTATGTGCAAGACAAAAAAACTCACGGAACCATTCAGCCTAGTAAGGCCATGCCACTTTCTGATTACCAGAAGGCACTAGGGTCGACGGCTGAGCATTGGGAGAAACAATGATGAAAACGCTTGATAAACCGTTGGACGATGAACTGTCCGGCGCATTGAGGAGGGGGGATGATCTTCTTTCGATACGGGAAATCCTGCTGAAGTATCGAGATAAGGGTTTTTCGGCTATATCGGTTAATGAACTGTTGGGGTCAATGCGCGGTGATGCCGATGAAGAGTTGGAGGATCGGATTCTGGAGGTGATGGATATCGTTACCGGGTTTTGTGCGCCAGCTCTGGAAGTCTGGTGAGCGGCGGGTTTGGAATTGAGAAGTTTCACTGGAAATCTGGGGAATGAGCATGAAAAACATTGCTGTGATCCTTGCACTGACCGCCACTTTCGGCCTCTGCGCTCTGGCCCGCGCAGACGCGCCAGATCCCGCTACCCTGAAAGGCATGTACGACACGGGGCGCAACATGTCGGGCCTGATCAAGCATTGCGTCGACAAAGGCTACCTGAAAGCGGACAGCACGGAAAACGCCAACAAGATGGTGGCGTTCGTTGCGAATATGCCGGGCGCGTTCGACAAGGCTGATGGCGACAAGAACGAAGGTCTCGGTCGCAAGGGCGAAGTGTTGGCCGACGGTCAATACAAGAGCCTGCAAGGCAACCTGCCGCCGGATCTGAGCCTCAAGCAATGGTGCGAGCAAGCGGATCAAGGGATGCGTGAGGGGCTCAAGCAAATCGGCTTGTAAACCACATCGAAGAGAACACTTGCCATGAAATCCGAAATACCACCCACCGACGCCTCGGCACTCATCGACGCTCGAATCGCCGAACTGGACGATTGGCGCGGCGCCATCCTCGGCGAGATTCGCAAAGTCATGCACCAGGCTGATCCCAAGGTGGTGGAGGAGTGGAAGTGGCGCGGTGTTCCGGTGTGGTCACGGGGCGGGATCATTTGCACCGGGGAGACTTACAAGGCGGCGGTGAAAATGACCTTCGCCCAGGGCGCAGCGTTGGCCGATCCGGCGGGATTGTTCAACGCCAGCCTTGAGGGCAACACCCGCCGGGCGATTGATTTTCATGAGGGTGACAAGGTCGATGAACAGGCCTTGCAAGCGCTGATTCGCGAGGCGATTGCGCTGAATTTGTCGAAGTGAATCGTGGCGTTTGCCTCGGCTCAGAAATAACTGGCTGTTTTAAAACAAATTTTTTTGCACTCAGGGCTTCCCAGATCAAAAAAAGCTTGGTAAATTGCGGCCCATTCTCGCAGAGCTTGTTACAGAGCTTGAGATACAGGGGCGTCGCCAAGCGGTAAGGCAGCAGGTTTTGATCCTGCCATGCGTTGGTTCGAATCCAGCCGCCCCTGCCATATTCAGAAAAAACGCCAGTCCGAAAGGGCTGGCGTTTTTTTATGCGCGCGATTTGTGGCTGGGGCTGACAGTTGCCTGAGCCGTAGCGGGGGACTGATGTAAACTGCCCGCGCGAAAGTCCCGGCGCGTTGTTGGCCGGCGACCCTCAATCTCTCCAGACAAGAGACTTTCATGGCTAATCAAGACCTCAGCTTCACCCCTGATCCGGATGCCGATTCCATTTCCTCCGACGTCGTCGGTTTCAACGGCATTCTGGTTTCGACCCAGATCCCGACCCGCGCCGACGGCAGCCTGGAGCTGGGCGACATCACCCTGCAAAGCGAATGCACGCTGCAGGCGCTGAAAGTGGCGCTGGAGCGGGCGGGCAGCTCAATGGATCGCGTGATGCACCTCACCATCTACCTCACCGACATGGCCGATCGCGCGGCGTTCAACGAAGTCTACAAACGCTTCTTCGCCAAGCCATGGCCGGTGCGTGCCGCGGTGGGCGTGGCGTCGCTGGCGGTGGAAGGCATGCGCGTGGAAGTCACCGCAATGGCCGCCAAGGCCTGATCCTGCGGTAAAAAACTGTGGGAGCTGGCTTGCCAGCGATGGCGTCAGCACAGCCAACATCAATGTCGACTGATCCATCGTCATCGCTGGCAAGCCAGCTCCCACAGGATTTGCGGTGTTAACGGGACCGGGCGCAGTTGCCACTTGGCAGCACAGGCGTGCCGCTCAGTCGATTCGCGGCTACAATGCGCGCCTTAACCGTGACCGCCTGACTAAAAAAACTATGTCCTTGCCCAAGCATCATCTGGAATTGCTCAGCCCCGCCCGTGACGTGGCGATTGCCCGCGAGGCGATCCTGCACGGCGCCGACGCCGTGTACATCGGTGGCCCGAGCTTCGGCGCGCGCCACAACGCCTGCAACGAGGTAAGCGAAATCGCCGAGCTGGTGGAATTTGCCCGCCGTTATCACGCGCGCATTTTCACCACCATCAACACCATCCTGCACGACAACGAACTGGAGCCGGCGCGCAAGCTGATCCATCAGTTGTACGACGCCGGTGTCGACGCGCTGATCGTCCAGGACCTGGGCGTGATGGAACTGGACATTCCGCCGATCGAGCTGCATGCCAGTACCCAGACTGACATCCGCACGCTGGAGCGGGCGAAGTTCCTCGATCAGGCCGGTTTCTCGCAGCTGGTACTGGCCCGCGAGCTGAACCTCAAAGAAATCCGCGCCATCGCCGACGAAACCGATGCCGCCATCGAGTTTTTCATCCACGGCGCACTGTGCGTGGCGTTCTCCGGGCAGTGCAACATCTCTCACGCGCAGACCGGGCGCAGCGCCAACCGTGGCGACTGCTCGCAGGCCTGCCGTTTGCCGTACACCCTCAAAGACGAAAAGGGTGGGGTGATCGCCTACGAAAAACACCTGCTGTCGATGAAGGACAACAACCAGAGCGCCAACATCCGCGCGCTGGTCGAGGCCGGTGTGCGCTCGTTCAAGATCGAAGGTCGCTACAAGGACATGGGCTATGTGAAGAACATCACCGCCTATTACCGCCAGCGCCTCGATGACGTGCTCGAAGACCGCCCGGACCTGGCTCGCGCTTCCAGCGGCCGCACCGCGCACTTCTTCCTGCCGGACCCGGAAAAGACTTTCCACCGTGGCAGCACCGACTACTTCGTCACCGACCGCAAGATCGACATCGGCGCGTTCGACTCGCCGACCTTCACCGGTCTGCCGGTGGGCACCGTCGAAAAAGTCGGCAAGCGTGACATCCAGGTGGTGACGCAGGAGCCGCTGTCCAACGGCGATGGCCTCAACGTGCTGGTCAAGCGTGAAGTCGTGGGTTTCCGCGCCAACATCGCCGAGCCAAAGGGCGAGTTCGAAGAAGACGGCGAGAAGCGCTATCGCTACCGCGTCGAGCCGAACGAAATGCCCGAAGGCCTGTACAAGCTGCGGCCGAACCATCCGCTGAACCGCAACCTCGACCACAACTGGCAACAGGCGCTGCAGAAGACCTCTGCCGAGCGTCGTATCGCATTGAGCTGGGTCGCACGTCTGCGTGAAGAACAGCTGGAAGTGACCGCCACCAGTGAAGAGGGGATCAGCGCCAGCGTGACCCTGAACGGTCCGTTCGGTGTGGCCAACAAACCGGAGCAGGCGCTGGAGCAATTGCAGGATCTGCTCGGCCAGCTCGGTACCACCCAGTACCACGCCACCGACATCAAGCTCGATGCGCCGCAGGCGTTCTTCATCCCTAACTCGCAGCTCAAGGCGTTGCGCCGTGAAGTCATCGAAGCGCTGACCGCTGCTCGCGTCGCCGCACACCCGCGTGGCAGCCGCAAGGCCGAAACCACGCCGCCGCCGGTGTACCCGGAGTCGCACCTGTCGTTCCTGGCCAACGTCTACAACCAGAAGGCCCGCGACTTCTATCACCGTCATGGCGTGAAGCTGATCGATGCGGCCTACGAGGCGCACGAAGAGGCCGGTGAAGTGCCGGTGATGATCACCAAGCACTGCCTGCGTTTCTCGTTCAACCTGTGCCCGAAACAGGCCAAAGGCGTGACCGGCGTGCGCACCAAGGTCGCACCGATGCAGCTGATTCACGGCGACGAAGTGCTGACCCTGAAGTTCGACTGCAAGCCGTGCGAGATGCACATCATCGGCAAGATGAAAGGCCACATCCTCAACATGCCGCAACCGGGCAGCGTGGTTGGTCACATCAGCCCGGAAGACCTGCTGAAAACCATCCCGCGCGCGCCACACTGAGTGACGGGCGGGCGTGCTGCTACGGTGTCACGCCTGCTCGGGCTCGCGCTCCGCGAGGTCTTCGAGCAAGTCGGCTGACGGCACAAAGAACAGACCCCCGGTGACTGCGGTGCTGAAGTCCAGCAAACGGTCGTAGTTGCCGACGGGTTTGCCGACAAACATGTTCTCCAGCATCTGCTCGATCGGTTCCGGCGAGCGCGCGTAGCCAATGAAGAAGGTGCCGAATTCACCAGCCCCCGGGCGGCCGAACGGCATGTTGTCGCGCAGGATCTTCTGCTCCTGGCCGTCTTTGGTAATGGTGGTCAGGGCGCTGTGGGAATTGCTCGGCTTGACCTCTTCACCGAGTTCGATGTCGGCCAGCTTGGTGCGGCCGATCACCTTTTCCTGAGCTTCGACGCTCAGCGCATTCCACGCCTCCATCTTGTGCAGGTACTTCTGCACCAGCACATAACTGCCGGATTCGAATGCCGGGTCTTCGTTGCCGATGAGGGTGAAGTGGTCCGCCTTGCGTCCCACCGGGTTCTCGGTGCCATCGACGAAACCGATGATGCTGCGCATGTCGAAGTAGCGGAAACCCTGCACCTCATCCACCACAGTGATCGCGCCATTTAGCGCGCTGCACAATTGCGTGGCCAGTTCGAAGCACAGGTCCATCTGGTCGGCGCGGATGTGCAGCAGGATGTCGCCAGGGGTGGCTACGGCGCGACGGCCCTCGACGCCGAACTCACGGAACGGATGCAGCGATGCCGGGCGTGGACTGCCGAACAGGGCGTCCCAGGCGCTGGCGCTGAACCCGCAGACACATGACAAGTTGCCGTTGGGCACACGTTTGCCGACCGAGCGGGTGAGGGCGGCGATGTCACCGCACCAGCCGCGCACCTGACTGGCGGCGTCGCTGCCGGGCAGCAGCGTGGCGACGATGAAGATCGCGCTGCTGGTGATCGGGTTGCAGATCGCTTGCGGCTCGGGGATATCCATTGATGAAGTCATAGTCGGTTCCATATGCGCGGGGCCAAGATCGGCGCTCATTATGAAACCAAAAACGTTTCATCGATATCTCAGAAACGATCCAGTCGATAAGCATCCATCGTCGGCACGCCGGAACTGGCCGAGGGAGATGTCAACTGAGCAATCATCTCAGCAGTCACCGCCGCCTGCGTCAGCCCCAGATGCTGATGCCCGAACGCGAGCAGCACCTTGCCGTCGCAGACCTTGTCGATGACCGGCAGCGAGTCTGGCAGCGATGGGCGAAAACCCATCCACGGCGTTGCGTCTTCCACATTCAAATCATGGCGGAACAAGCCCTTGCTCAAGCGATGCAGTTGCCAGGCTCGCTCCATGAACGGCGGGCGCTGCAGGCCGGCGAACTCCACCGTACCGGCCAGGCGCAGGCCGCCGGTCATTGGCGTCATGATGAACTTGCGCTCCAGCGACGTGACCGCGAACGGCAGGCGCGCGTGTTCGTGCGGCAACATCAGGTGATAGCCGCGCTCGGTGTCCAGTGGCACGCGTTTACCGGTCAGCGCCGCGGTGAGCTTGGCCGAATGCGCGCCACAGGCGATCAGCACCTGCCGCGCGGTGAAATGCCCCTGATCGGTGATCAGCGACACGCCATGCGCCTGCAACTGGCCGACCTGAACTTCCTGCTGGAAGAACTGCACGCCGGCCGTTTTGGCCGCACTCACCAGTTCACACACCACCTGATACGGATCGAGAAAATGCCCGGTGCGCGGGTAGAACAATCCGCCCTGAATCTTTTCGCTGAGCTGCGGCGCGCTTTCTCGCACGGCGCTGGCCGACCAGAAGTCCACCGGCACCTGTTGCTGACGCATGCGCGCCTGCAAGGCTTCGACGGCTTGTCGCGATTCGGCGCGCTCGAACACCAGCAGCGAGCCGTCCTCCTTGAGCAGGTCGGGGCGGGCGATGCTGTGCAGCAGGCGCTGCCACGCGTCGAGGCTGCTTTCGTTGAGCGCACGCAGGCCGGCCACGGTACGCTGATACGGCGCCGGGCGCAGGTTCAGCAGCAATCGGCTGAACCACGGCACGGCACACGGCAGGTACTTCCAGTCCAGGCGCAGCGGCCCCATCGGGTCCATCAGCATCGCCGGCAGACGCTTGAGGATCGACGCGTCGGCAATCGGAAACACCTGCTCGGTGGCCAGGTGCCCGGCGTTGCCGAACGAGGCGCCATGACCGGGCGGCTGCTTGTCGATGACCACCACCCGTTTACCCTGACGCGCCAGTTGCAGGGCGCAGGCGACGCCGATGATGCCGGCGCCGATCACCGCGATATCGGCGTTGTCCGCTGTGAGGTTGTCGGGCATGGTCAGGCTTCCCTCTGGCCGTCGAGCAAGCGTCGTAGCTGCAGCGGATTCGCCTGTTTCAGCGGCGGCGGCAACAGGCTGTCAGGAAAATCCTGATAACACACCGGCCGCAGGAAACGCAGGATCGCCGCCGTGCCGACCGAGGTGCTGCGCGAATCCGACGTGGCCGGAAACGGCCCGCCATGCACCATCGCATCACAGACCTCGACCCCGGTCGGCCAGCCGTTGACCAGCAGACGTCCGGCCTTGCGTTCCAGTGTCGGCAACAAGGCCCGGGCGCGATCCAGATCGGCGTCATCCAGGTGCAGGGTGGCGGTCAACTGGCCTTCGAGGTATTCGCAGACCTGACGGATTTCATCGTCGTTGGTGCACTGTACGATCAGTGATGCTGCACCAAAGATTTCACCTTGCAGGCGTGCGTCGGCGAGGAAGTCCTGCGCGTGGGTGACGAACAATTGCGCCTGACACTGGTTCGGGCCTTCAGCCGCTAGACCGCCCGCCACGTGTTGCGCCTGCGGATGTTCGGCCAACGCGGCGACGGCGCTTGCATAGGCGCGGAAAATCCCCGGCGTGAGCATGGTCTGCGCCGGGCTGCGCTGGACCCCTTCGGCGGCGGTGGCGATGAAACTGTCCAGCGCCGGCCCTTGGCGCGCAATGACCAGCCCGGGATTGGTGCAGAACTGCCCGGCGCCCTGGGTCAGCGAGGCGACGAAGCCCTGCGCCAGCGCTTCGCCTCGCGCTGCAAGGGCGGCTGGAAACAGCAGCACCGGATTGATCGAACTCATTTCCGCATACACCGGAATCGGTTCGGGCCGTGCCTGCGCCGCTCGGCTCAGGGCGAGGCCGCCACTGCGCGAGCCGGTGAAGCCCACAGCCTTGATACGCGGATCGCTGACCAACGCAATGCCGACCTCGTTGCCGGAACCGAACAGCAGCGAAAACACGCCCTCGGGCAATCCACACTTTTTCATCGCGCGAGTCAGCGCCTGGCCGACCAGTTCACTGGTGCCGGGATGCGCGCTGTGTGCCTTGACGATCACCGGGCAACCGGCGGCCAGTGCAGACGCGGTGTCGCCGCCCGCCACGGAGAACGCCAGCGGAAAGTTGCTGGCGCCGAACACCGCCACTGGCCCCAGCGCGATTTGCCGCTGGCGCAAATCCGATCGTGGCAGTGGTTGGCGCTGTGGTTGTGATTGGTCGACCCGCACGTCCAGCCATTCGCCGGCGCGTACGGTGCGGGCAAAGGTGCGCAATTGCCCGCAGGTGCGCCCGCGTTCGCCTTGAATGCGTGCGCGTGGCAGGCCGCTTTCAGCCACGGCGCGGTCGATCAGTGCATCGCCGAGGGCTTCGATCTCATCGGCAATGCTTTCGAGAAATTCGGCGCGAGCCTCCAGGGACGTCTCGCGATAACGGTCAAAGGCTTGCCACGCCAGTGCGCAGGCCTGTTCGACATGCTCGCTGCTGCCACCGGCATAGGCCGGTTCCAGCAGTGCGTCGGTGGCGGGATTGATCGCACGGATCGCTTCACGGCTGCCGGCGATGGCTTGGCCGCCGATCAACATGTGGCCTGTCAGAGTCATGACGCTTCCTTGATAAAAGAGGTGAAGCCCCGGCATCACGTCGGGGCAGGGACTGCGGTCAGGCGAGGTTCTGTTCGGCGGACCAGTTTTTGTACCACTGGCGGAACAGCGCGTACTGAGTCTCGGCGTAACGACGCTGAGCATCGCTCAAGGCGTCGGTTTCGTTGAAATGCAGGGCGTATTCGCGGTCGCCGTTGAGCACCATCAGGTGCTTGTAATACAGCACCAGATCACAGCCTTCATCGAACGACGACAGCACCGCCAGCGCCGCTTCCAGTTCGCGCGCCAGGCGCCGGGCCTTGGCATCGCCCTTGGCCGCTTGCTTGCTCAGCGCCACCAATTGCAGCACTTCGCGGGGCAGGGCGTTGCCGATGCCGGTGATCGCGCCGGTGGCGTTGCAGTTGACGAAACCGTGCACCACTTGCGTATCGACACCGACCATCAGGGTCACGGCATCATCCTGCGAGGTGATGTTTTCGGCGGCGTAGCGCAAATCGGCGCCGCCGCCGAATTCCTTGAAGCCGATCAGGTTCGGGTGTTCGCGACGCAGTTCGAAGAACAGCTCGGCGCGGGTGGCGAAGCCGTAGTAAGGGCTGTTGTAGATCACTGCCGGCAGGTTTGGCGCGGCGTTGAGGATCGCGGCGAAGTGGGCTTTTTGTGCGGTCGCCGAAGCGCCGCGGGACAGCACGCGTGGAATCACCATCAGGCCATGGGCGCCGACTTTCGCGGCGTGGGCGGCGTGGGACACCGCTTCACGGCTGTTGACCGCGCCGGTGCCGACGATGGTCGGTACGCCAGCAGCCACCAGCCGCGCCACGCCTTCCTGACGCTCGGCCTCGGTCAGCAGCGGCCAGTCACCCATCGAGCCGCAGTAAACCACCGCGCTCATGCCGATATCGATCAGCTCGCGGCCCTTGGCCACCAGGGCGTCGAAGTCAGGTTTGCGTGCAGCGGTGCACGGGGTCATCAGCGCGGGAATGCAGCCAGTGAAGATGTTATCGCTCATTGTTGTAGCTCCTCGGGACATTCATTCAAGTCGAAAAAAACGGGGCAGGTCAGATGCCCCAGGCGAAAGGATCCTGCTCGTCGATCAGCAGGGTGGCGTCGGCGGTCATGTAGGCGCGGCCGGTAATGAACGGGCGTACGCGCTCGCCGTGCCATTCGAAGCGGCCTTCGAACTGGCTGCCGGTGATGCTCGCTTGCGTCCAGACCTGGCCTTCGGCGAGTTTGCCGTCGGCGGCCAGGCAGGCGAGTTTGGCGCTGGTGCCGGTGCCGCAGGGCGAGCGGTCGTAGGCCTTGCCCGGGCACATGACGAAGTTGCGGCTGTCGGCGTGGGCGTCGTCGGCAAACAGTTCGACGTGGTCGATCAACGCGCCGTCCTCACCGTGGATGCCTTGGGCCTCCAGGGCCTTGAGCATCGCCCAGGTGTACTCGGTGAGGGCTTCGACGTTGCTCATCTGCAGATCCTGGCCGTGTTCGGAGACCAGGAAAAACCAGTTGCCGCCCCAGGCGACGTCGCCGAACACGCGACCGTATCCGGGCACGTCCACCGGCACCTGTTTGCGGTAGCGCCAGGCCGGAACGTTGCCCAGGGTCACCGCGCCGTCCTCGTGCAGGGTGGCGCTGACCAAGCCGACCGGGGTGTCGATCTGGTGCACGCCCGGTTCGATCTGTCCCAGGTAATGCAGCGAGTTGACCAGGCCGATGGTGCCGTGGCCGCACATGCCGAGGTAGCCGGCGTTGTTGAAGAAAATCACCCCGCAGGTGGCGTTCGGCGACACCGGCGCGCAGTACAGCGCGCCGACCAGCACGTCGTTGCCACGTGGTTCGAGCAGACAGGCGCGGCGCCATTGATCGTGGCCTTCGCGCAAGGCATCGCGCTTTTCGGCGATGCTGTTGCCGGGCAGCTCGGGGAAGCCCTTCATCACCAGGCGCGTCGGTTCGCCGCCGGTATGGGAATCAATGATGTGTAGTCGTTTCATGTACGCGTCCTTTCAGTGAACGTCAGGCGTGAGCCGGGCGTTGGCCCGTTGCCGAATGGGTGAGGGATTCAGCGGCTTCGCTTTCGTCGTCCTCGGTTTCCAGACGAATCAGGTGTGCCGGTACGCCGGTGGCGGCGCCCCAGTAGTAGATGCCCAGTGCACAGACTGCGACGATCACCGTATCGAACGGATGGCTGAGCACGCCGATACCGCCAAAACTGCCGAGTTTGGAGAGGACGATGGTCACCGCGTAGAAGCCGATCAGCCACGCCGAAGAACGCACTTGCTGACCCAGATTGAGGTGCGCGGTCGGCACCATGCGCCCGCACAACAGGTAGATGACAAACATCAGGATTTGCAGGCCAAGCAACCACGACACGGTGCCCCAGCCCGACCAGTAGACGATCAGCGCGGCGATGATGAACGACAGCGGCCCGAGCACGCTCATGCCCTTGACCCGGAACGGCCGCGGCATGTCCGGCGCGTTGCGGCGCAGTGCGGCGACCGTCACCGGAGCCACCGCATAGCTGAGCACCAGTGCGGCGGAGACCACGTTGATCAGCGCTTCCCACGACGGGAACGGCAGGGTCCAGAACACCGACAGGCCAAAGGTCAGCCACAGCGCCGGGCGCGGGATGCCGGATTTTTCGTCGATGCGAGTAAAAATCTTGAAGAAGGTCCCGGTCTGCGCCCAGCCGTAGATCACCCGTGGCGTGGCGTTCATGTAGATGTTGCCGCAGCCGCTGGGCGAGATCACCGCATCGGCCACCACCAGATACGCCAGCCAGCCGACGCCCAGTGCCAGGGCGATGTCGCGATACGGCAGGGCCAGTTCCTTGGCGACGCCGGCCCAGCCATTGGCGAGCATTTCGGTGGGGATGCCGCCGAGGAAAGCGGTTTGCAGCAACACGTAAATCGCGGTGGACAGCAGCACCGAAAGGATCAGCGCAATCGGGATCGTGCGTTGCGGATTCTTCACTTCACTGGC
Source organism: Pseudomonas sp. LF020 (assembly GCF_053456425.1). Classification (NCBI taxonomy): domain Bacteria; kingdom Pseudomonadati; phylum Pseudomonadota; class Gammaproteobacteria; order Pseudomonadales; family Pseudomonadaceae; genus Pseudomonas; species Pseudomonas sp. LF020. The sequence goes on along the minus strand of NZ_JBRFIX010000002.1, from coordinate 782,900 downwards.
CACGGAAATGATCGGCGTCAGGCCCAGATAGGCGAAGATCACCCCGCCCGCCGACACGGCCATTTCGATGCCGGACAGGCCGAACGGCGCAAAGCCATGCACTTCGAAATTCGCCGGTTTGAAGAAGGTGAACAACACGCCGATCACCAGCAGCGGCACGATGAACTTGAACACGCTGACCAGATTGTTGGCCATGGCGAAGGTCTTCACGCTGCGATAATTGAGCAGGAAAAACAGGCACAACAGCCCGAACTGCACGAACCAGCCAAGCACGGTCGGGTCGCTGGAGCCGACCTTGGTCAACTCGGGAAACCACGCCGCCGCATATTGCCGCGAGGCGACCACTTCGATCGCCACCAGGCTGGAAAACGCGATCAGCGTGATGAAGCCCATCAGGTAACCGAGCAGCGGCCCGTGGGAGTAAACCGGGTAACGCACCACGCCGCCGGCACGCGGCAATGCGGCGCCCAATTCGCAGTAGACGATGCCCAGCAGCAACACGGCGAAACCACCGAGCAGCCAGGAAAAGATCCCCGCCGGGCCGGCGATGGCCGACACGTGACTGGCGGCGAACAACCAGCCCGAACCGAAGATCGCCCCCAGTCCGATGAACGTGAGGTCTATCAGTGAAAGTTGTTTCTTGAACTTGCCTTGGCCTGTCATAGCGTCGCCTTCTTGTTGGTTGTTGGAGGGGCGTGCAGTGGCGCTACAGTGAACTCATCAGGCGATGGGCGATTGATGTTTTTTGCCGGTGACGATGACGAAATCAGCACAATGGCCAGCGGCAAAGGCCCGGCTCGACAGGCTGTCGGCCATCGGGCAATCTGCGCGCAAGCCAATGCGCAGAGTGGGGAGTGACAGTCATGCCGCAGAACGCGTTTGCGATCCTGAGCCAGCACAACGAAGCGAGCCGACCGCAATGCCTCGACGACCTGCTCGCCAGCATGGCGCTGCTGTTGCCCATGCTCGACGTGATTCCCAACGCGGCGATCTTCATCAAGGATCTGCAGGCGCGCTACGTCATGGCCAACCAGACGCTGGTGCAGCGCTGCGGTTTGAAAGACCTGCGGCCGTTACTGGGCAAGACCAGCGCCGAGGTGTTTCCGGCGCAATTGGGACCGGGCTATACCGAGCAGGATCGGCGCGTGCTGGAAGAGGGATTGGTGCTGGAGGACCAGCTGGAGTTGCATCTGTACGGCAGCCGCGAACCGGGTTGGTGCCTGACCCACAAGCGCCCGCTGTACGACCGCGACAACCGGATCATCGGCCTGGTCGGTATTTCCGTCGACCTGCAAACCGCCAGCGAAACCCATCCGGCGTATCAGCGTCTGGCGGCGGTGGACGAGTACATCCGGGCGAATTTCAATCAGCGCGTCAGCCTGAGCGAACTGACGCGCATCGCCGGGATTTCCGTGGCGCAACTGGAGCGTTACTGCAAGCGGGTGTTCCACCTGACGCCGCGCCAGATGATCCAGAAAGTGCGTCTTGAGCATGCGCATCGGCTGTTGCACGGCGACCTGCCGATCACCGAAGTGGCGCTGCAGTGCGGCTACACCGACCACAGCGCGTTTACCCGGCAGTTCAAGGCCTCGACCGGATTCACCCCGCGCCAGTATCGATTGGCGACGGCGCAATGAAGCTTGCCCGTCAGGCCTTGACCCAGCGCTGGCGGCTCCACGCACTCAGCGAATCCACGCCCAGCACCAGAATCAGCATCGCCAGAATCACCGTGCTCGCCTGCGCTTCCTGAAACAGGCTGAGGCTGACATACAGCATCTGCCCCAAACCACCAGCACCGACGAAGCCCAGCACACTGGCCATGCGGATATTGTTTTCCCAGCGATACAGGCAATACGCGAGCAATTGCGGGGCGAGGTTGGGCAGGGTGCCGTAGCAGAACGCGAGCACCGGATTGCCGCCCTGCAAGCGGATCGCTTCGGCCGGTTCCGGCGGGGTGTTTTCCAGCGCTTCGGCGAACAAACGGCCGAGCACTCCGGTGGTGTGCAGGGCCAGCGCCAGGGTGCCGGCATTCGGGCCGAGGCCGGCGGCGAGTACCATCAACGCCGCCCACACCAGTTCCGGAATCGCCCGCAGACCATTGAGTAGCAGCCGCGAAGCGCTTTGCAGCGGCCAGCCGAAACGACCGGCGGCAGGCAGCGCGAGCAGGATGCCGAACACCGCCGCGAGCAGGGTGCCGAGGGCCGACATGGCGAGGGTTTCCAGCGCGCCCTTGAGGATCGCCTGCAGGTGCGTGGCGCTCAGGTCCGGGCTGAGAAAGCGCTGCGCGTAGGCGCCCATCTGCTTGAGGCTGGTGGCGCTGCCGAGTTCACCGAGGTCGAGTTCGAGGTAACCGAACGAGGCGATGACCGCGACGCCAATGCCGACCACCAGCAACAGATTGATCAGGCGATTCATGTCAGCCTCCAGCGCAGCAGGCGGCTGAGTTGGTCGGCGCCGAGCACCAGGATCAGGAAGGTCAGCAACATGCTTGCCACTTCACCGCTGGCGAACATGCGCAGCGACAGATCGATCTGCTGACCGAGGCCGCCGGCGCCGACAAACCCCATCACCACCGACGCCCGAATCGCGCACTCCCAGCGATACACCGTGTACGACAGCAGCTCCGCCGCGACATTCGGCAGAATCCCGTAGGCGAACGCCGCGAGCCGTCCGCTACCGGCCTGCATCAAGGCGTGTGCCGGACGCTGGTCGGTGGACTCGAAAATCTCCGCGTAGACCTTGCCGAGCATGCCGCTGTAGGTGATGGCGATCGCCAGCACACCGGCCGCCGGGCCGAGGCCCACGGCACGCACGAACAGCAGTGCCCAGACGATCTCGGGCACGCTGCGCAAGAAGATCAGCAGCCCGCGCACCGGCCAGCGCAGCAAGCGTCCGAGCCGACTGGGAATGCCGCTGCGGGACGCCGCCGACAACGACAGTGCGCGGCTGGCAATCAGGCTGGCCGGCACCGCCAGCAACAGCGCCAGGGCCATGCCGGCGGTGGCGATGGCCAGGGTTTGCAGGGTCGCCTTGAGCAGCAACTGGAGAAAGTCATGATCATGTGCCGGTGGCCAGAACCCGGAGATGAAACGGCCCATTTCGGTCTGGCTGTCGCTGTGCAGCAGCACCCCCAGATCCAGTTCGCTGAGCTGGATACCCGGCCACAGCAAGGCCAGCGCCAGCAGGGTCAGCAATAATCGCGGCGCGGCGGCCGGGTCGCGTGAGTCAGCCCTCAGCATCGCGGGATCTGCACAATCAGCGGCGCACTCGGCGTCGTCGGGCTTTGCAATTGCTCGTTGGCGTACAGGGTATCGAGCATTTCGCGGCTGACCTGTTCCGCAGGGCTGTCGAACAGGATCTGGCCGTCGCGCAAACCGATGATGCGCGGGAAATGCGCCAGCGCCAGCTCCACCGCGTGCAGACTCGCCACCAGCGTGACGTTATGTGCCCGGGCATGCTGCGAGAGGATCGACAGGGTGTGCCCGGCCAACACCGGGTCCATCGCCGACACCGGTTCGTCCGCCAGCAGAATCTCCGGTGCCTGATACAGCACCCGGGCAATGCCCACGCGCTGCAATTGGCCACCGGACAATTGCTGGCAGTAAGCGAAAAGTTTGTCGCCCAGATCCAGGCGGGCGAGGGCCGCACGGGCGCCGGGAATATCCGTGGGATGCAGCAGATTCAGTAGGCTCTTGCCCAAGCTCCACTGGCCGAGTTTGCCGGCCAGCACCGCCGTCACCACCCGTTGGCGCGGCGGCAGCGGTGGGGCTTGATGCACCAGGCCGATACGTGCGCGCAGGCGTTGGCGTTGACGAGCGGAGAGGTGCCAGGGACGTTCGCCCAGCACCTCGATTTCGCCGCTGCTGGGGCGCAATGCGGTGGCCAGCAGGTTCAACAGACTGGATTTGCCGGCCCCGGACGGACCGATGATCGCCACCTGCTCACCGGCGCCAATCTGCAGGTCGACGCCACGCAGCGCATCGACCCCGTTGGTGTGGTGCAGACGGGCTTGTGTAAGGCTCAGGGTCATTTCAGCAGGTCGGCAGCGCGAGCAGCTTCCTCGATGCCCTTGTAGTTTTCGGGCTTGGTGTCGATGAAGCGGCTGGCCGCCTGCAGATCCAGAATCTTCTTCTGCTCGGGGTTGGCCGGGTCGAGGTCGAGGAAGGCTTTCTTGATCTTCGCCGCCAGCGCCGGGTCGAGGGTGCCACGCACGGTCCAGTTGTAATCGAAGTAGGCCGGGGTGGTGGCGTACACGTGGACCTTGCTGGTATCGACCTTGCCGGCGTCCACCAGTTTCTGCCAGACGCTGGCGTTCAAGACACCGGCATCGACCTTGCCGGCCTGGACCCAGGCGACGGTGGCGTCGTGGGCGCCGGAGTAGGCAACGCGGCTGAAATAGGCTTCCGGCTTGATGTTGTCGTTCTTCAGCATGAAGTAACGCGGCATCAGGCTGCCGGACGTCGACGATACCGAGCCGAAGGCAAAGGTCTTGCCCTTGAGGTCGGCCAGGCTCTTCACGTTCGGGTCGGCGCTGATGAACTTGCTGGTGAACTGCGCATCCTGCTCGCGCTGCACCAGCGGGATCACCGGGGTGGTGGCGTCGGTCTTCAGGCGTGCCTGAACAAAAGTGAAACCGCCCAGCCAGGCCATGTCGAGGCGGTCGGTCGCCAGCGCTTCAACCACCGCCGGATAGTCGGCCACGGGAACGAACTGCACTTTCATGCCCAACTGCTGCTCCAGGTATGCACCGAGCGGCTCGAACTTGCGCAGCAATTCGGTCGGGGCTTCGTCAGGAATCGCGCTGACCCGCAACACATCGGCGGCATGCGCCACCAGAGCAGAAAAAGACAGGGCCAGACCAGCAGTCAGTGCCAGGGTTCGTTTGAGCATGGAAATCTCCGTTTCATGAGCGTCGCATTCTAAGCGCCACGACGCGAGGTGTCGCGATCGGGCGCTCAATCAGGTTAGACGAAACGGCGAGGTTATACGCAGGCGTGCGGTGAAAGGCCAGCGCGCTTGTCCGGTGATGTTTTGCTCCACATTTCCTGCAGCCCACTGCCGCTGTGACCCCGCAAAACCCTGTAGGAGCTGTCGAGTGAAACGAGGCTGCGATCTTTGCGTTTCGATTGAAGATCAAAAGATCGCAGCGTGCCGCAGCGCCTACACGGGGATTTTGGCGATCACCTTGATCTCGAACTGAAACCCGGCCAGCCAGGTCACGCCGACTGCGGTAATCGTCGGATACGGTGCGCTGCCCCAGAACTCCGGTACCACTTCCCAGATCGTTTCGAAGGTCGATTGTGGATCGATCATGAACACCGTGACGTCCACCGCGTCGGCAAAGCTGCAACCGGCGGCATCGAGAATCGCATTGAGGTTATTGAACGCCAGGCGCACCTGGTCCTGCAGATCCGGCTCAGGCGAGCCGTCCTCACGGCTGCCGACTTGCCCCGAGACGAACAGAAAACCGTTGGAACGAATCGCCGGCGAATAGCGATGCCGCTCGTAAAGCGCATGGCGGGCTGGCGGGAAAACGACGTCGCGCTGGGTCATGGGTGTCTCCATCATTGTTTGGTGGTTGCTGATGGAGTGACTGTAGGGGCTTGCGCCGTGGCGATAAACGCGCAAGCTTGGCGTTCACTGTTTGCAGATTCCAAACAATCCGAGGGCGCAAAGTGGACCGTTTCGATGCAATGCAGGCGTTCGCCCGGGTGGTTGAGGCGGGCAGTTTCACCAAGGCTGCCGAGACCTTGCACATCAGCAAGACCACTGTCACTCAGCTCGTCCAGCAGCTGGAAGCCCGGCTGCGGGTCAGGTTGCTCAACCGCACCACACGCAAGGTCAACGTCACGGCCGATGGCGCGATCTATTACGAGCGGGTGATCAGGCTGTTGGCCGATATGGACGATGCCGAAACTAGCCTGACCGGCGCGTCGGCCCTGCCCAGGGGGCGTTTGCGGGTGGATGTGCCGAGCCCGCTGGCACGGCTGATTCTGATTCCGGCACTGCCGATGTTTCACCAGCGCTACCCGGAAATCCAGATCGATATGGGCGTCAGCGACCGGATCGTCGACATCATTGATGAGAACGTCGATTGCGTGGTGCGCGGCGGCGAACTGCTCGACCAGTCACTCATGGCGCGGCGGGTTGCCGATCTTCAGCTTGGGGTCTTCGCCGCGCCGAGTTATCTGGCCCGTGCCGGTACGCCGCAGCACCCGCGTGAGCTGGAAGACTCGCATCATCGGGTGGTCGGATTTCTCTGGGCGCGCACCGGCAAGCCGGTGCCTTACGCCTTGCACAACGGCAGCGAACACCTGCAGATCAAGGGCCGCCACGTGCTCGCCGTGGATGACGGCAACGCCTACCTTGCGGCAGGGCTGGCCGGCATGGGTGTGCTGTGGTTGCCCAGGTACATGGCGCACGCACATCATTCTCGGGGCGAGTTGGTGGCGCTGTTCGAGGACTGGCAACTTGAGCCGATGCCGCTCTATGTGGCATACGCGCCGAACCGGCATGTCAGCCAAAAGCTCAGGGTCTTTATCGATTGGGTGATGGAGTTGATGGCGTTGCATGGCAATGGCCCGGAACTTGCTGAAGCGCAAACCAGGACAGTCAAATAAATAGCGCTTTGACGGCGAATACCGCCACTGGCGGCTCTGGATGCACCGCTATTCACTCAAGGAGTTTCATTCGTCATGAATATGTACATCGATATTGTGGGTGCGTGCAATTTGAGCTGCCCCTCGTGCCCGATGGGTAACTCGGAAAACGTCAATTTCAAGAAAGCCATGCAAGTCGACATGTTCAGGAAGATCGTCGAGAAGGCCCGGGTCGAGGGGGTCAAATCGATTTTTCTTTATAACTGGACAGAGCCGTTGATTCATCCGCGAATCGGTGAGTTTGTCGAGATCGTCAATGCCGCTGGCTTGCGTTGCGGTATCAGTTCCAATCTGAATCTGGCCAAGAACATGGAAGTCGCGTTGCTCGCCAACCCATGGTTTTTCCGTATTTCTCTCTCTGGGTTTTACCAGGAAACCTACGAGAAAGGGCATGCGGGTGGCGACATCGAAGTCGTCAAACAGAACATGCTCAAGTTGCACGAGATCAAGCAACGAGAGGGGCTGGATACTCTGGTCGAGGTCTACTACCACCGCTATCTGGACAACATCGACGAAGAAGCGCTGATGCGCGAATTCAGTGAAGGCCTGGGTTTCAAGTTCGCGACCGGTTATTCAGTGATGATGCCGCTGGAGAAGACCCTGGCGATTGTCGAGCGTGATGTCTCTGTCACGGATGTTGATCATCAAACGCTGGAAAGACTGGCGTTGCCGCCTTACGACGATCTGGTCAATCTGATTCGGCATTATCCTAAAAAGGCGTGCTCGCTCAAGGACGATTGGCTGGTGCTGGACTGCAACGGAAATACAGTGCTGTGTTGCAGTATTTTCAATCAGACTGAATATCAGGTCGGCAAGTATCTGGACCTGCCTTTGCCGCAACTGACTCGACTCAAGTCGACTCAAGAAAACTGCGTCGATATGTGCAATCGTTGCGCAGCAAATGGCTTGCACCACTACGCAATGACCCCGAGTCAGGGGGCAATGGAAGCTCACGCAGTCAACCGCATCATCGATTTTCGCAAGCGTAGCGCCATTGGCCTTCCAGTCGCGAGTGACAAGCTTGGGCGCGACGGTGAAGTCAGTGCCGAGAATTTCGACGAAGCGCAATATCTTCAGATGAATCAGGACGTCAAGCACGCGATCTCCACGGGTGCCTTTACCAGTGGTTATCAACATTACCTGCTGTACGGACGTCTGGAAGGCAGGCTCGGTGCGGGTTATCTCACGGTCGTCTGAGATTATTGATCGGGCGTTGCCAGCCGAGTGCTCAGCCACTCGGTGAAGCTGCGCGCCATCGGGTCATTCTCGCTGTCACGATGGGTCAACAGCGCCCAGTTCGGGCCACGAATGGTTTGCTCCACCAACGGTTGCAGCAACCCCGTGTCCCGCGCCTGACGGCTGAGCAACTGGCTGACCAGCGCAATGCCAAGCCCTGCCGCAGCGGCATCGAGCAACAAACCCGGATCGGAAAAATTCAGCCCCTGATCCTGCTGCCCGACATCGACGCCGGCCTCCACCGCCCAATGGCTCCAGTCCATTTCCCGCTCACCGTGCAGGGTCGTGCGTTGCGCGGCCGGCTGCGCCAATACGCTTGGATGACACGCTGGAAACAGGCGGTCGGCATGCAGCACCTTGAAGCTGCATTCGGCTTGGGAGCTGATGTCGTCGCGCACCGCCAGATCGATGGTTTGCGTGGCCATGTCCGGCACCTCGTCGGTGCTGAAAATCCACAGGTCGACTTGCGGATGCTGGCGCCGAAAATCTGCCAGACGCGGCAGCAGCCAGTGCCGGGCGAACGCTGGCGTGGTGTTGAGCACCAGTTGATTGGGTTTCTGATATTGGCCCAGACGGCGGATGCCGACCGCCAGTTGCTGGAGCATCGCCTGCGTGGTGCTGAGCAGATCGTGGCCGGCATCGGTCAGCGACACGCTGCGACCACTGCGAAAGAACAGCGGTTGTTCGAGATACGCCTCAAGGCTGCGGATCTGCTGGCTGATCGCCGATTGGGTGAGGCTCAGCTCATCGGCGGCCTTGTGAAAACTGCCCAGACGAGCAGCCGCTTCGAAGCCGCGCAGGGAGCTGAGCGGCGGCCAGTGTTTGAGCATATCGATAAGTTCCTCTAATCAGTTGTGCGCTAAATCCATCGTTTGTTGCTGCGATTTCAGCGCCGTAGCATTCATCTCACGCCGAATCCCGGCAATTTCCATTGAACACAATGGCTTAATCGAGAGGTGCTTGTCATGCCGCGCAACGAGAATAACAACAACGCTTGGATGATGCCTGCCGAATGGGTGACGCACGCCGCGACGTGGATGGTCTGGCCGCATAACCAAGCGCTGTGGGAGTCGGGCTGGCGCGTGACCTTGCCGCTGGTGCAGGAGGATTTCGCCCGGGTCGCCAACGCCATCGCACGATTCGAGCCGGTGAAAATGGTCGTTGATCCCTCGGCGGTAGCGAGCGCCAAAGCCCTGTGTGGGCCGAACATCGAGCTGATCCCGCTGGCGGTCAACGACAGCTGGTGCCGCGACTCCGGCCCGAGCTTCATCTGCCACCCGCAACAAGGGCTGGCCGGTGTCAGCTGGCGCTTCAACGCCTGGGGCGGCAAGTCGGCGCATGAGCTGGACGAAAGCCTGGCGCGGCGCGCGCTCAATCATCTGGGGCTGGAATGTTTCGGCACGCCGCTGAGCAACGAGGGCGGGGCGATTCATGTCGATGGCGAAGGCACGCTGATCACCACCGAGTCGGTGCTGCTCAACCCCAACCGCAATCCGGGGATTGGCAAGGCTGAAATGGAAGAGATTTTCAGTCGTCTGCTCGGCGTGAAGAAAACCATCTGGCTGCCGGGTGATCCGGATTACGTCACCGGTGACATGACCGACGGCCACGTCGATGGCGTCTGCGCCTTCGCCCGTCCCGGCGTGTTGCTGGTGGATGCCACCCATGACCAGAACTCGGTGTACGCCGAAGTGGCCCGGGAGAATCGCCGCGCATTGGAGCTGGCAACCGACGCGCAGGGGCGCAAGTTCGAGCTGATCGAACTATTCGAAGCCAGTGAAGCGGTGGACAGCGAAGCCGAAGTGTTCTGCGCCTCGTACACCAATTTTTACATCGCCAACGGCGCGATCATCATGCCGGCCTACGGCATCGAGGCCGACGCGGCGGCGGCGAAAGTGCTGGCGCAGGCGTTCCCCGGACGCGAAGTGGTGCCGGTGCGCATCAATCATCTGGCTCATGGCGGCGGCGGGGTGCATTGCATCACCCAGCAACAACCGGCCTGGCCGGTGGAGGGTTGAGCGATGAGCCATTTGACCATCGCCACCACCCAGATGCCGTGCACCTGGGATCTGCCGCGCAACCTCGATCAAGCCGAGCAACTGGTGCGTGAGGCGGCCGCGAAGGGCGCGCAGGTGATCCTGTTGCAGGAGCTGTTCGCCACGCCGTATTTCTGCATCGAACAGAGCCACAAGCATCTGGCGCTGGCCGAGGAGTATCGCGACAGCCGCGTGCTGCAGCGTTTCGCCGCGCTGGCCAAAGAGCTGGGCGTGGTGCTGCCGCTGAGCTGGTTCGAGCAGGCCGGCAATGCGTATTTCAATTCGCTCACCGTGGCCGATGCCGACGGACGTCTGTCGGGGGTGTATCGCAAGACCCACATCCCCAACGCTATCGGCTATCAGGAGAAGGAATATTTCAGCCCCGGCGACAGCGGTTTCCGTGTGTGGGACACCGCGTTCGGTCGCCTCGGCGTGGGTATCTGCTGGGATCAGTGGTTTCCCGAGACCGCGCGTTGTCTGGCGTTGATGGGCGCTGAAGTGCTGCTGTTTCCCACGGCCATTGGTTCCGAGCCGGGCTGTGCAGCACTGGATTCCCGCGACCACTGGCAGATGACCATGCGCGGCCATGCCGCCGCCAATCTGCTGCCGGTGGTGGCCGCCAACCGGGTCGGGCGCGAAGTGGCGAGCACCGATCCGTCGCTGCAGATGAGCTTCTACGGTTCGTCGTTCATCAGCGATCACAAGGGCAAGTTGCTGGCCGAAGCCGACCGCGACAGCACGGGCGTGCTGGTGCACGGCCTCGACCTCGATGCGATGCGCGAAGAACGGCTGAGCTGGGGCATCTACCGTGACCGGCGCCCGGACATGTACGGCGCACTGCTCAGTCAGGATGGTCGCAACCTTCACGCACGCTGGAACGCTCAAGGGGTTTGATATGGCTACGCATCACAAACGACTGCTCGGCGTTCTGGGCCTGGCCCTGACTTGCGTGATCCCGGCGCTGCATGCCGAGGACAAAACCCTGCGGCTCTACAACTGGGCCGATTATTTTGCCGAAGACACGCTGAGCCGCTTCACCGCCGAAACCGGGATCAAGGTGATTTACGACGTCATGGACGGCAGTGAAACCCTCGAAGCGAAGATGCTCTCTGGCGGCAGCGGCTATGACCTGATCTTCCCCGGCGACACTGTGGCCGAGCGCCTGATGCGCGCCGGCAGCCTGATGCCGCTGGACCCATCGAAGCTCACGGAGATGGCCGATATCGAACCCGGTTTGCAGAAATTGCGCAGCCATTATGAACACTCAAGCAAAGCCACCGTGCCCTACACCTGGGGCACCATCGGCCTGACCTACAACGCGGCGCAGATCAAGCAGCGTATGGCTGACGCGCCGGTCAACAGCCTGGACATGCTGTTCAAACCGGAGCTGGCGGCGAAGTTTGCCGATTGCGGCATTTCGCTGATCGACTCGCCGGACGAAGTGCTGGCAGTGGTGCTCAATTATCTGGGGCGCGATCCGCGCAGCGCGAAACCGGCGGATCTGGCAGCGGCCGGTGAGGTGCTGATGAAGCTGCGGCCGTACGTGCGCAAATTTCAGTCGCAACCGGTGACCGATCTGGTCAACGGCAACCTGTGTCTGTCGCTGGGTTACAGCGGCGACATGACCCAGGCACAGCGCACCTCGGACAGCGCTGGCAAGACCACGAAATTCGAGTACCGCATCCCCCGCGAAGGCACCACGGTGTGGATGGACACCATGGCAATTCCCGTCGATGCGAAACACCCGGAATACGCCTACGCATTCATCAACTTCGTGATGCGCCCGCAGAATATGGCCGCAATCAGTAACTTCACCGGTTACCCGACTTCCAACGCCAAGGCGCGGGACAGCGTCGACGCCGCGATGCGCAACAACCCGGACATCTATCTCGACGAGGCGACCTATGCTCGATTGATCCCGGGCAAGGACATTCCCCAGGCCGACATGCGTGCACGGATGCGCACCTGGACCAAATTCAAAACCGCCACCCACCCATGATTCAACCGCCGGCGCCCGGTCGCCGGCCCTTTTCAGGAAAACCAGAGATGTCGACACGTCGTGAGTTCATCAAACAGCTATCGGTTGCCGCCGGTGTCAGCGCCGCGGTCATGGGCCTTGGCCTGGCGCCGGGCAGACTGCTGGCAGCCAGCGCGGGAGATTGGTTCATGCCCGACGAGGGTGACAGGCACGAACGCGCCTTCATCGCTTTCGGCGCACAGGACGCAATCTGGGAAGATTTCACTGCGGATGTGCAGGCCGCACTGGGCCGCATCGCCCGCACCATTGCCCGTTATGAGCCGGTTACGGTGTTGTGTCGCAGTGGCGAACGCAGCCTCGCCGAAGAGTATTGCGGCACCCGCAACGTCACCTACGTGACCGCCGCGCTCGACGACATCTGGATGCGCGATATCGGTGCCAATTTCGTCATCGATGACAAAGGCGGGCTTGGCGCGGTGGACTTCAATTTCAATGGGTGGGGCGACAAGCAGCGGCACAGCAAGGACGCGAAGATCGCCGCGCGGGTGGCCAGCGACGCACAGGCGACGTACCTGCGCAGTGAGCTGGTGGGCGAGGGCGGCGGCATTGAAATCGACGGCCACGGCACCGGGATCATGACCGAGAGCAGCTGGATCAACAGCAACCGCAATCCCGGCTGGAGCAAGGCCGATGTCGAGGTTGAACTCAAGGAACGTCTGGGCCTGCGCAAAATCATCTGGCTGCCGGGGATCAAGGGCAAGGACATCACCGACGCCCACGTTGATTTCTATGCGCGGTTCATCAAGCCCGGCGTGGTGATTGCCAATCTCGACAACGATCCTGAATCCTACGATCACCAGGTCACGCTGGCGCACCTGGAAATTCTCAAGAAAGCCACCGACGCTGACGGTCGCCCGCTGCAGATCCACACGATCTCGCCGCCGCTCAAGCCGCGCAAGAGCAAGTTCAACCAGAACAACCCGGATTTCGCCGCCGGTTACATCAACTACTTCGTGATCAACGGCGCGATCATCGCCCCAGAGTTCGGTGACAAGGAGGCCGACAAAAAGGCTTATGACCTGTTATCGAAGCTGTACCCGGAGCGCAAAGTCGAGCTGCTCAACATCGATGCGATCGCTGCCGGTGGTGGCGGGATTCACTGCGTGACCAGTCATCAGCCGCAAGCGTGATTGACTCTTTGGCCCATCGAGCCAACTATCGGCGCATAACAACATGACCGATGGGCCAGACCTTGATCGAACGACGTCAATTCAGCGGAGGCATGAAGGGCAAAAACCTTCGCTATCTGAATGAGCAATCTGCAGATTCACGCCTCACCCGCACGGGTTTTCTGTTGCTGGAACACTTTTCGCTGCCGGCCTTCACCCAGGCGCTGGATACGATCATCACTGCCAACCTGTTGCGCGCCGGACTGTTCAGCTCGCGCACGTTCGGGCTGGGCGAGGGTGAGGTGATCAGCGATCTGGGGCTGGTGATTCGTCCGGATGCGCGGATTGATATGGCCAGTCTTGCGGATCTGGACTTGCTGGTGGTGTGCGGCGGCTACCGCACTGAGCTGAAGGCCAGTGAAGAGTTGAGCAACCTGCTGCGCTCGGCGGCGGAGCGCGGGGTCAGTCTGGCCGGTTTGTGGAACGGTGCGTGGTTTCTCGGCCGCGCCGGACTGCTCGATGGTTATCGTTGCGCGATCCACCCGGAGCATCGCCCCGCGCTGACGGAAATTGCCAAAGCCACCCAGGTCAGCAGCGAACCTTATGTGATCGATCGCGACCGGCTCACGGCTTCCAGTCCGTCCGGGGCTTTCCATATGGCGCTGGACTGGATCAAGAGCCTGCACGGCAAGGCGCTGGTCGAAGGCATCGAGGACATTCTGGCGTTCGAGGAGTCGCGCTATCGGCGGATCAAACCGGATGAAAACCTCTGCGTCAGCGCACCGTTGCGCGAGGTGGTCAAGCTGATGGACGCCAACCTCGAAGAGCCGCTGGAACTGGAACAACTGGCGGTGTATGCCGGTCGCTCGCGGCGACAGCTGGAGCGTTTGTTCAAGGAACAACTGGGCACCACGCCGCAGCGCTATTACCTGGAATTGCGCATCACCGAAGCCCGGCGCCTGCTGCAGCACACCGAGCTGTCGCAGATGGAAGTGCTGGTGGCCTGTGGTTTCGTGTCGCCGAGCCATTTCAGCAAATGCTACAGCGCGTTTTTCGGTTATCGACCGTCCAGGGAAAAACGCCTGGTCAAATAGACCGAGGCGTTTTCTGCCTTCGACCTCAGAGGTGATCGGCGTCGATCACCGCCTGAGCAAACGCCTGCGGATCTTCCTGCGGCAGGTTGTGGCCGATGCCGCCGTTGATCAGGCGGAACTGGTACTTGCCGGTGAAGCGCTTGGCGTAATCCTCGGGCGCCGGGTGCGGCGCGCCGTTGGCGTCACCCTCAAGGGTGATAGTCGGCACGCTGATCGACGGGGCGCTGGCGAGTTTCTGTTCCAGCGCTGCGTATCGCGGTTCGCCCTGCACCAGACCCAGACGCCAGCGGTAGTTGAACACGGTGATCTCGACGTGATCGGGGTTCTCCAGAGCCTTGGCGCTGCGGTTGAACGTGGCGTCATCGAACGCCCACTTCGGCGATGCAAGTTGCCAGATCAGCCTGGCGAAGTCGTGGGTGTTTTTCCGGTAGCCGTCACGGCCACGTTCGGTGGCGAAGTAGAACTGATACCACCACTGCAATTCGGCCTTGGGCGGCAACGGGTTCTGCCCGGCAGCCTGATTGCCGATCAGGTAGCCGCTGACTGACACCAATGCCTTGACTCGCTCCGGCCACAGCGCCGAGACGATGTCTGCCGAGCGCGCGCCCCAGTCGTAACCACCGAGCACCGCTTGCTTGATGTTCAGGGCATCCATGAAGTCGATCACGTCGCTGGCCAGCGCCGCAGGCTGACCGTTGCGCAGTGTCTGGTCCGAGAGGAAATGCGTGTCGCCATAACCCCGCGCATACGGCATCAGCACCCGATACCCCTTGGCGGCGAGCAATGGCGCGACCTCGTCATAGCTATGAATGTCGTACGGCCAGCCGTGCAGCAGAATCACTACCGGCCCCTGCGCCGGACCGGTTTCGGCGTAGGCCACATCCAGCAGTCCGGCCTTTACATGCTTGAGCGGACCGAACGGCGAGGGCGCGGAATAGCTGACGTTGGGGGCGCCGGGTGCCGGTTGTGCGGCGGCGGCCGTTGGCATTTGCGTCGCCGCCAGCGCGCCGAACAGCGCCACGGCGAGGATGTTCATACGGTTGAATGCTGCGTTTTTCATGCTGAAGTCTCCTTGGCAATCCTGTCGGGGGCAGGTGCGGGCTGAGCCCGGCAAACCTTGCAGGCATTTGAACGCCGGGACGTATCTGGCCCATGTCGAAAAAGCGCCATGATTCAAGTTCATGTATCGCCGGGGTGCCTGTACACACTGTGATACACCGCCGGTGTGCTTTGTATGGCCGTGTATCCAGCGTTGCGCGTGATACACGGCGAGACCAGACGCGGGTCTTTCGACACATCGCCGCTACACCCGGCAGTCACCCTGCAGGCCTTCACACCATGACTGTCGAGAGGGCATTTGCATGCAACGCACACTGATTCTGGCCACCGTGGCCGCACTGGTTTCATTCACCGGCCTGGCACAGGCGGCGGACGCTCAGGCCATGAGCTGGCAGCAGGGTCTGAGCCGTACCGACCTGATTCATCAGGACCTGGGCGACGCCGATCACGAGGTGCTGCAGGCGCGGATCGATTTCGACCCGGGCGTGGCTGCGCCGCGACATGCGCATCCGGGTGTCGAGGTGGCGCACGTGCTCAGCGGCACGCTGGAGTATCAACTGGAGGGGCAGCCGGCGGTCACGCTGAAGGCCGGTGACTCACTGTTCATCCCGGCCGGCGTGGCCCATGTGGCGAAGAACGTTGGCCAGGAGCAAGGCGTGGAACTGGCGACCTATGTGGTGAAAAAGGGTCAGCCGCTGCTGGAACTGAAGCCGTGACCGGGCTTATCTGGCGCGCAGCAACTTGCGGTAATCCACCGGGGAAATCCCGCGGGCCTGACGAAAGGAATGGCTGAAAGAATTGGCCTGCGAGTAACCCAGCATCAGGGCGATGTTCATGATGCTGGTCTCGGTCCGGCGCAGGTAATGGTCGGCCAGTTCCATGCGCATGGTTTCCAGCACCTGATTGAAGTTTTCCCCTTCAGCCGCCAGTTTGCGCTGCAAGGTGCGCGGCGAAATCGCCAACTGCCGGGCCAGGCTTTTCAGGCTGAAATCGCCGGTCGGCAATTGTTCGGTGAGCAGCGCGCGCAAGCGGTCAGTCACGGAAAATGCCGGGTACGTCAGACACAACTGCCAGTCGGCCTCCAGCAGCATGCTGCGATGCATGCGCGGGTCGGCGCCCTGGATCCGCGTCGAGAGTGTCGACTCGGCAAACACCAGCGCATTGCAGCCGGCCTCGAACTGCACCGGACAGCCAAAGAAGTGTTCATACAGCGCCGGTTCGCCCACCGCCGGATGCATCATCCGCACTTCCAGCATGGGCTGATTGCTGGCGATCAACCAGCGGCCGAACGCTGCCCAGCCGACCATCAGCGCTTCCTGATGCAGGGCGCAGTAAGGCTCCAGCTCACTGATGCGTTGATCTTCGAGCGTCACGCGGCCGTCACCGATGACGATCCGGGTCTGGCTGGACGGGCTGTCGTAAACGATCTTGCCGAATCGCAAAATCATGTTCAGCGACTCGCCGAGTGTCGCGCTGGTCATCAGCACATAACCCAGCACGCCATAGGTGCCCGGGCGCACGGCGGCGCCGACCAACAGGCCGAAATGCGGCAGGTTGCTGCTCAGTGCCGCCAGTTCCAGCAAGGCACGCAGTTGGCGCATGGGAATGCGCACGATCGAGTCGGACAACTGCTCGCGTGAGAGTCCGGTCTGCTGCAACAGCCAATCAACATCGCAGCCGTATTGTTCGGCGACATCAAGGATGTGGTTCACGAAGGCAGCGCTGGAAGTGGCGGGTCGCATGGGGGGAGGGGAAGTCCGGTAATCCGGTGATCTTGCTTTTCCGAAAGGTGAAGAAAGCGACGTCGCCAAGGCGCGCGGCGTCAATAGATCCTACATGCGCCCGATCACCGGAATGCCGGTACCGGTGACCGCCGACGCTTGCTCCGAAATCAGAAACAGAATCACCGCCGCCAGCTGCGCCGGTGTCACCCAGCGCTGATGCTCGGCGTCGGGCATGGCTTCCCGGTTTTGCGGGGTGTCGAGAATGCTCGGCAGCACGGCATTGACCGTGATGCTCATGTCTTTGAGTTCTTCGGCGAGGCTTTCAGTCAGGCGCAGGACGCTGGATTTCGACGCGGCGTAAGCGCCCATCCCCAGTCCGGCCTTCGCCGCCATGCTCGCGCCGATATTGACGATGCGTCCGGCCGAGGATTGCAGCAGCAACGGCAGCAGGGCTTTGCTGGCGTTCAATGCGGTTCGAAGGTTCAGCGAGTAGAGCCGATCCCAGGCCTCCAACGCGCCGCCTAAAAGCGGTTCCCACGCATAGCCGCCGGCGCCGTTGACCAGTGCATCGAGACGGCCGAAATAGCGGTTGATCTGGTGGGCGACTGCCTGGCAATCGGCAACGGAAGTCAGATCGATACCGGACAGGACCAGTCGATTGTGCGAGCTGGGCAGCGTAATCGTCGCCCGATCGATCAGCACCAGATCCGCGCCCTGGGCTGCGGCCATGTCCGCCAGGGTCTCGCCGAGATTCCCCAGGGCGCCGGTAATCGCCACAACGCGCCGTGAGAGTGACTGAGTCATCAAGAGTCCTTTCCTTTTTAAGGGCGCATACTCTAATGATATCGGTGGCCCGTGGCATGCTTTTGGATGTCAACTTGTTGCGCAAAAGTGCCAAAATTTTATGCTTGGCAAAACAACGGGAAAGGGTCGTGAAACAGGCGTCAGAAAGTTGGCTTCAGGCGGGTGGCGCCAAGCGGATTCTGAAAGCCTGGCGATGGTTTGGTCTGGCATTCTTGTCGTTGTTTCGCCAAGCGCAAATCCTGTCCTGAAGTCTTTAGCACAGTTTTTCCGGGCGACGCCGCGCAAATCGGAAGTACGTTTTTTGCGCCACATAATCTGTTGCTGCAGCCAGCCAGTGCTACTTGTATCCTTGCGCGCGACAAGGACACGCGGCTGCAGTCATCGAGTCGCTCGACCCGCCGCAGGAACGGAAACCGGACTTTCCCAAAGGTAGTAATGTGAAGCGTGATACCCGCCTGGTTGTGCTTTTGTTGTTGGTGATCGGTTGTTCCCTCGCGTCACTGACGGTGTGGAAAGTGCTGGCCTCTCGAGAGCGCGCGCTGGAGGAAGTCAACGTTCATGGCTTGAACCTGACCCAGGCGCTGGCGACTTACTCCGAAGGCATCGTCCGCCAGAGTTCGTTGCTGCTGCTCGGGCTCGTCGAACGCCTGGAAACCGAAGGCAGCGGCCCCGCGCAGATCCAGCGTTTGAGCGCACTGGTCAATCGTCAGGAACCGCTGATGCCGCAGCTCAGCGGCATCACCATCTACGACAATCAGGGCCGTTGGCTGATGTCTTCCAATCGACCGATTCCGGTCGGGGCCAACAGCAGTGATCGCGCCTACTTCATCCATCATCGCGACGATCCGAGTCGCGAGACCTTTATCGGTCCGCCAATTCAGAGCCGCTCCAATCAGGAGTGGGTGATCACCGTCAGCCGCCGTTTCAACGATGCGCACGGCGAGTTTGCCGGGGTGGTGGCAGTTACCCTGGGGGTCGAAAACTTCCTGCGTCTGTTCGGCAAGATCGATGTCGGGCAGGAGGGTGCCATCGGCTTGTCCTACACCGACGGTACGTTGCTGGTGCGCTATCCGTTCCGCGAGCAGGACATGGGCCGCAACTTTTCCAAGTCGCCGATCTATGAGAAGTATCTGGTCGATCGATCGGTCGGTACCGCGTCGTTTACTTCCAGTCTGGATGGCGTCGAGCGGCTCTATGCCTTTCGCAAGAGTGACCGGTTGCCGCTGATCACCACGGTCGCCCTCGGCAAGCGCGAAGCCCTCGCTGCGTGGCGCATGGAAGCCTGGCTGTCGGCAGTGGTGGTCGCGGGGTTGCTGGGGCTCACCGGGCTCATCGGCTGGTTCCTGATTCTCGATATCCGCAGGCGTACCCGGGCTGAAGACCAGTTGCGCGGGACGCAGCAGCAGTTGCTCTCATCCAATCGTCAGCTTGAATTGCTGGCGATGAAAGACTCGCTGACCGGTCTGGCCAACCGGCGCTGCTTCGATGAGAGCCTCGCCATGGAAGCCCGGCGCGCCCAACGTGACGGCACGACGCTGGCGTTGCTGATGATCGATATCGATTACTTCAAGCTGTTCAACGATTCGTTCGGGCATGTCGCCGGCGATGCCTGCCTGCAGAAGGTCGGCACAATCCTCGAAGGTTGTGTACGGCGCCCGTCGGATCTGGTGGCACGTTACGGCGGCGAAGAAATGAGCGTGATCATGCCGGCCACCGACAGTGACGGTGCTGCGGTGGTGGCGCAGATGATCCTCGATCGCTTGCAGCAGGAGCACATCCCGCACCCGTCCAGCCCGTTCGGCCGGCTGAGTGTGAGTATCGGCATCGCTACGGCCTCGGGGTCGCAACTGGAAACCCTGCGAGGGTTGATCGAGGGGGCGGATCAGGCGCTGTATAACGCCAAGGCGCTGGGGCGCAACCGTTTTGTGCAGGGAACCTGGTGATCTGCGTCGGTGCCAACTATTCGAACTTTTCATGCTGCGCAACTAAAACCGTTGGTCAGCTCCCGGTGCAGTCCGACAGCCAAGCGACTACTTTTGTGGCTGGTCGATAAAATCACAGGAGCTACCAGGAACTATTGAAGTGTTGATTTCAGGAAGGATCTTGAATAAGGCGCGGTGCATCGCTCAGGCGATGTGTATCCAGACTCCCGGTCTGTAACGCAGGGCCCCGCCACCTTTTGCTTGTCAAGGAGAACACAGATGGCAATCAGCCGAGTAACCGAAACATCCGATAAAGCCGCTCTCGTCGAAGCCGAGGTATACCGTTGGTACAACCTCTTTTTTCCGTGGTCACGCGGTGTGGCTTGCCAGTCCGAGGGCGCCATCAAACCTTTGTACGATGCGCTGGCGAACGACTTTCGAGTGGTCCTGACGGATGGCCAGATCATGGACCGGGCGGACTACTGGGAGCGACTTTGGGGACTGTACGGCAAGCGCGTTGGCAGCCCCGAATCGCACATCATCAATCTTTCCATCACGCCTCTGCCGGGGGATCTTTTCCTCACGGTATTTGATCTGGTCAAAGACGGCATCACCAAGAAAAAAGTCGATTCGGCGCTCATGCGGCTGGACCCCACGTCGCCATCGGGTATCTCCTGGGTTTATGTGCATGAGAGTGAGCATGAGAGCGTTGCCGCGTAATTGCCGAGGACGCTCAAGTATTCTGAGTCGCGCAATCGAGATGCGCATGATGTAAACGACAAAGCCCTGATTATTCAGGGCTTTGTCACATAAAGAGGGCGTGCGCCGTGGTATTTGGCGTTAAGTATTTCTAATCATCGATGAAATCTACTTCGTTTTGCTTCTTTTAATGATGGATCTGTCCAATCATGACGCATGCCGACTCGATAAGGCCAGACGGCCTCTCTCTTCGCCCCGAGCAGCCATAAAATGGCTCGCAGTCATTTTTCTGCCCCTCAGCCAGTTATAGACATTCCTCTGTATTTTCAGATTTTCCCGACATTGGTTTGATGCGGCAGTTTTCCTGGATTCACCAGAATTTCATGTTTTGTTCAAGGCTTGTGCAGTCGAATTAGTTCATTAATTCGAGCGCTGTTACCTGCGCGGGTTTTGCGTGTGGAAATACATAATGGACGTTTGTCTCCAAAGGATTTTAGAGATCGAAGTTGTAAAAGGTATTGCAAAATGAAAACCGAAAAAGTGCTGGTTCTGAGGACATGCGCCAATAACATGGCCGACCATTGTGGTCTGATATGGCCTGCTTCAGGATCGGTGGAATGCCGGTTTTGGGAGCCGACGAGGAAACTTGAAAACGGCCTGACAGGCGTACTTTGGGGTCAGGGTTCAGACGCCCATCTGAGCCTGCAGGCGGATGCACGATGGGTTGTGTGTGAAGTGGCTGCAGGCGACTTGATATTTCTCGACGATGACGAAGGCGTGAAGTTTTCCCGTGCGGAAGTCGTCCATGTGGGTACACGCAACAGCGCATTGAATTACATCGCGGAGAATGCGGCGGATTATGAAGCGTCAACCACGAATTTGATCGAGACGTTCGTGTTTCCTCAAGTGCAACCAGAGACAAGTGAGACATTTTCCGCCCTCCCGGTTATCGCTGGCGGTCCTGTCGATGTGGTCAAACAGCGTACAACCGTCCGGGCAATGCAAAAGCTCGAAACAGCGATTTATGGCAGTACGCTAACGGGCGCCAGTCAGAGTCAGCTCATTGCCGGTTATGGCAGTACTGAAACCGCCGGAGACAGCAGCACACTTATTGCCGGATACGGCAGTACCGGAACTTCGGGGTCCGACAGTTCGATCATTGCAGGCTACGGCAGCACGCAAACTGCCGGAGATGAGAGCTCGCTGATGGCGGGTTACGGCAGCACCCAGACCGCCAAGGCAGGCAGCGATCTCACCGCCGGCTACGGCAGCACCGGCACCGCAGGCTCCGACAGTTCGTTGATTGCCGGGTATGGCAGTACGCAGACTGCAGGCGGAGAAAGCTCGCTGACCGCCGGTTACGGCAGCACCCAGACAGCCCAAGAGGGCAGTGATCTCACTGCCGGCTATGGCAGCACAAGCACCGCCGGTACTGACAGTTCGCTGATCGCCGGGTATGGCAGTACGCAAACGGCTGGCGGCGAAAGCTCGCTGACCGCCGGTTATGGTAGTACGCAAACAGCCCAAGAGGGCAGTGATCTCACCGCCGGTTACGGCAGCACCAGCACCGCCGGCTCCGACAGTTCGCTGATCGCGGGTTACGGCAGTACGCAGACTGCTGGCGGCGAAAGCTCGCTGACCGCGGGTTATGGCAGTACGCAAACCGCGCAGATCGGTAGCGATCTCACCGCCGGTTACGGCAGCACCGGCACCGCCGGCTCCGACAGTTCGCTGATCGCGGGTTATGGCAGCACGCAGACTGCGGGTCAGGAAAGCTCACTGACCGCCGGTTACGGCAGTACACAAACGGCTCAGGAGGGCAGTGATCTGACCGCCGGTTACGGCAGCACGGCCACCACCGGACCAGACAGCATGGTGACTGCCGGTTATGGCAGCTCACAAACCGCCGGTCATGGCAGTGCTCTGATTGCCGGTTATGGCAGCACCCAGACTGCCGGCTACAAAAGCATTCTGACCTCGGGTTATGGCAGCACTCAGACTGCCCAGGAAAGCAGTGATCTCATTGCCGGATATGGCAGTACCGAAACCGCGGGTTACGACAGCTCGCTGATCGCCGGTTACGGCAGCACGCAAACTGCCGGCCACGGAAGCATCATGACTGCGGGTTACGGCAGTACCCAGACCGCACAGGAAGGCAGTTCGCTCACAGCAGGTTATGGCAGCACGAGCACCGCCGGGCCTGACAGTTCGCTGATCGCAGGTTATGGAAGCACCCAGACTGCCGGACACGAAAGCACCCTGACCGCGGGTTACGGGAGTACCCAGACTGCTCAGGAAGACAGTTCCCTCACTGCGGGATACGGCAGTACCTCAACCGCGGGATTCAACAGTTCGCTGATCGCCGGTTATGGCAGCACGCAAACAACGGGGTACGAGAGCACCTTGACTGCCGGATACGGCAGCACCCAAACCGCGCAGGACAACAGCTCGCTGACCACTGGCTACGGCAGTACTTCGACGGCTGGCTATCAAAGCTCGTTGATTGCCGGCTACGGCAGTACGCAAACCGCAGGCTATGGCAGCACCCTGACCGCCGGCTACGGCAGTACGCAGACCGCTCAGGAACAAAGTTCGCTGACCACCGGTTATGGCAGCACTTCGACCGCAGGGTACGAGAGCACCCTGATCGCCGGATATGGCAGCACACAGACCGCAGGTGACGACAGTATCCTGACCGCGGGTTATGGCAGCACGCTCACCGCACTCGACAGCAGTACCCTGACCGCCGGTTACGGCAGTACGGAAATCGCCGGATCTGGCAGTTCGCTGATGGCTGGTTACGGCAGTTCGCAGACCGCCGGCTACGAGAGCACGCTGACCGCGGGTTATGGCAGTACCCAGATGGCGGCGCGTGACAGCACATTGACTGCAGGTTACGGCAGCACCGGGGTTGCAGGGCAAGACAGTTCGCTGATTGCCGGTTACGGCAGCAGCTTGACCAGCGGCATTCGCAGCTATTTGACCGCCGGTTACGGCAGCACACTGATCAGTGGACTGCACAGCGTCCTGACTGCCGGGTATGGCAGCAGTCTGACCTCCGGGATGCGCAGCAGCCTGACAGCCGGATATGGCAGCAACCAGATCGCCAGTCATAAGAGCTCGCTGATTGCGGGTCAGGAAAGCACGCAGATTGCCGGGCATAAAAGTATGTTGATCGCCGGCAAGGGCAGCTCGCAAACAGCGGGTTCGCGTAGCACGTTGATCGCCGGCGCCAACAGCATCCAGATGGCGGGTGATCGCAGCAAGCTGACTGCCGGCGCAGACAGCACCCAGACAGCCGGCGACCGCAGCAAACTCCTGGCAGGCAGCAACAGTTACCTGACGGCGGGCGATCGCAGCAAACTCACCGCTGGCGACGACTGTGTGCTGATGGCTGGGGATCGCAGCAAGCTGACCGCCGGCAAAAACTGCGTGTTGACCGCCGGTGCCGACAGCCGACTCATCGGCAGCCTCGGCTCAACGCTTTCAGGCGGGGAGAATTCAACCCTGGTTTTTCGCTGCTGGGATGGCAAGCGCTACACCAATGTAGTGGTCAAGACCGGAATCGACGGGGTAGAGGCTGACGTGCCGTATCAGATTGACGAGGACAGCAATGTTCTGGTCAGGGCCGAGGACAACGACAAGATGCCTGAAGAGATCCATATCACACCGGAACCGGGCGAGGAGCGATAAGGCCTGACGCGTCGCGGTTCTTCGTCAGATCTTTTGAACCTGAGCAGAAACCGGTTACTCAACCGGGAAATGTTCGGGGATGACGGTAATGAACGCTTTCAAGAATCAGCTGACACTTGAGCAAGAATCACGACTGCATGCCCTGGATGCCTGGTATCGGGCGTTGGAAAATCGAGAGCTGCGCATGGATTGTCCCGATGCCTATCACGAGGAACTGTTGCGCAAGTCTGACGAGATGGATCGATTGGGTATGTTGACCCTGACCGAATTACGCGACCTGCGAAGGGACGCGGACGCAGCCTATCTGCTTGCGGTCGCCGGTAAGGATTATCACTGAAGGCCGTGCTGCCGTCGCCCGAACACAGCCCCGGGCGGGCGAAGGCAGCCTTGACGCATAAATCCGCACGCCATTTGGCGTGCGGATTGATTTGTCCTATCCACGTATCGCCAGCTTCAGGTCGTCAACAGTGTTGCGCTGCTGTCGGTCTGTGGCACGGCGATGTGGCTGTCACCGGGTGTCAGAATGACTTTTCGGCAGTCCTCTTGTTTTTTATCAAAAATCTTGTATCCCTCGGCGGCCTGCTCCAGTGACAGGCGATGGCTGATGATGACTTCCGGTGCAAGACGACCCGTTTCGATGTGATCCAGGAGCTCAGGCAGGAAACGGTGCACATGGGTCTGCCCCATCTTGAAGGTCAAGCCCTTGTCGAATGCATCACCGAACAGGAAGCCATGAATAAACCCGGAATAAACGCCCGGGACGCTGACCACACCTCCACGCCTGACTGCAGCGATACACTGCCGCAGCGCTTTGCCGCTACTGCCTTCAAGTTTGAGGGTCGCGAGCACCGTTTCCGTCGTACTTCCCTTTGCTTCGAACCCGACCGCATCCACGACGCCGTCGACGCCGCGCATCCCTTTGGTTTGCCGAATGATCGTATCGGCAGGGTCGTCGTCTTCGTCGAAGTTGATCGGAATTACGCCATAGGTTTTCTGCGCGTAGGCCAGGCGATAAGGATGGTGATCGACCATGAAAATCTGCTCGGCCCCGAGCATCCTCGCACAGGCCGCGCTCAGCAAACCGACGGGGCCTGCGCCATAAATGGCGATGCTCGAGCCGGGACCAATGCCGGCGTTGGTCACGGCCTGATAGGCAGTGGGGAGAATGTCGGAAAGGAACAGGACTTTTTCATCCGACAGCGTCCCCGGCACTTTGAACGGCCCGGTGTTGGCCTTCGGTACGCGCACGTATTCAGCCTGACCGCCGGGCACTCCGCCGTACATATGGCTGAAGCCGAAGAGAGCAGCGCCTGGGGGTATTGCCTTTTTATTGATGATCGCTCCACGATCGGTATTGGTTGTCTCGCAGGCCGCGAACAGATCCATCGCGCAAAAGAAGCAGCTGCCGCAGGCGATGACAAAAGGAATGACCACGCGGTCGCCGGGTTGCACAGCGGTCACTGCCGAGCCTGCCTCCTCGACGATTCCCATGAACTCATGACCGAAGATATCGCCGTGCTCGACGGTTGGAGTTTTCCCTCGGTAGAGATGAAGGTCAGAGCCGCAGATCGCCGTTGCTGTGACTCGCAGGATGATGTCGTCATTGTCCTCGATAACCGGATCCGGAACGGTGTCGACCTTGACGCTGTGCGCGCCGTGATACGTGAGTGCTCTCATGACCGCTTGCCCCTTGCTTCATCTGAATGTAAGTGGGAGAGGACTGCCGGCCAACGTAAGTTCACAGTGATAGCGCCACAGGTGACTAGCGGTCGACAGGCGAGCACCTGGCGCAATTTTTTCAAACCTTATGGAACAGAGAAGGGTCGACTGCAGATTCCTGCCTTCCTTGGAGTAAGTGCTGCTGCCGTGACTCGGTGTCCCTGCACGGTATCGGCATCTTGTCTGTTTACACACGCGACAAATGCAACAGCCCTGAACATTCAGGGCTGTTTTTAGTTATTCGCTAACACCTTAGCCGTTCTTGCTGTAGCCGCTGCCGGACTCCGACAGATTCGAGTAGAAGATGCAGCCGATCAATCTCGCGAACAGCCCTAACGTGTCTGCCAGATCCGGGTCGTCGAAAATGACCGCCCTGGAGTCCAATGCACACAGCGCGCCCCAAAGTTGTCCGTCGGGAAGGAAAATGGGCGCGCCTGCGTAGCTTTCAATCAGATATTGCTTCACCACAGGACGTGTCGAAAACCTGCCGTCGCAACTTATTTGTGGCACGAAAAGCACCTGGGGGTCTCTGCGAAATTCGCTGCACAGCGTGGTCTCCAGTTCCAGGGTGTCGCCGGTGTTGATCCCAAGCTCGATCGGATCGTAGGCGGAACAGACGATCCATTCCGTGTCGGTGAATTTTGCGATCGCCGCGAAGCGCGTTCCGGTCATGCGTGTGACGAGCTGCAGAATATTGGTTGTAGCTTCAATTTCAGCGATAGAGGAACGTTCCTCCGCGCTTAGCAACGCTCTGTGAATGGTCTCACTGAGAGGCATGCATTGTTCTCCGGTAATGATTGATCGAGCTGGCGACGGCTAAACGCTTTTGAAACTGCCCGTTTTGATATCAAGCAAAAGGAATTCGTTCACCTGAAAGGTTCCTGATGGCTGCGATAGCGAAGGATCATTGGTTTGCGGCTTGAGGCGCCGCTATCGGCGGCGTAGCCTTGATCATACAATTTGTTGGATCTCGCATTGAATGCAGGGTGAGGAAGTGGAAGGCGTAGTGTTGAACGAAAAGATGCAGCGTGAAGCTGATCGGCTTCTGGCGCAGATTGTCCGGGCAGACTCGATGATCATCGCGGTGAAGGCGGGGGCTCGTGCGGATGGCTTCGTTCTTGGGCTGGAAACCAGCGGGGTTTTGCGTGCCGGCGATGCTGAAAGGCTTTATGTCATTTTTGAAGCGGCTTTGGTCGAGCGTCTGAAAACGCTTTCGCGGCCTTGAGCTGCGTGTCAGTCGCGCGCGGGTGGGCGGAAGGGAAAAGGCGTAGCGGGGTAGTGGGGCCGGCGGTGGAGTCTTAGTCCGAGCCACCGGCAACGAGCATGGTTACTCTACGATGCAAATCCAGCGGTGGTTCTGCCGGTATGGCGCGCGAGTGAAGTGAACATCTGAAACCAGATTCATTCCTTGCTCTTGAAGCACTTCGGTCAGTTGTACGAGTGTCTCTGCCTGGATAGTCATTGCTGTCACCTCGTCAGATTTTCTGCGTTCATAATTCTTGACCAAAAAGACAACTGGCTAATTCAATTTTTCTACCTGATTGATATGCAAATCACCCAGGTCCGCTACTGGCGTCGGTCTGGGTTTGTAGCATCAACTTGTCGACGTGCGAGGGGGGCGTACTTCATTCGGCCGATGCGCGATGACATCGATGGCCTAATGTGTCATCAATTGAGAAATGCGGGTTGCATTCAGAACAGTGACCAGCCACTTCGACCTCAACGGAGTGCTGTAGAAACTCTTGATCGCGGTAGCGGGATGGCTTGATCGATCTTCGGGCCTTAGACTGCGAAGACCCGAAGATTGGAGCTTCTTTAGATCCGATGGATCTGAGTGATGTGCGGCTTGCCATTAGTTGGCGCGTAGATTTCTACGATCGCTTGCCAGCCGTTTGGCGAACCCGGAAGCGTAGCTTTCGACTTGTAGCGATAGTTGGTGCCATTAACGACTTGGCTGGAAACCTCTTCGGGCGTGTAGCTCACGCCAACGAAGCCGGCCAGTGCTTCTTTGAAGACTTCCTGATCCTTGGGAGTCAGTTTGTGGTAAGGGGTCCATCCACCAACAAGATGTTCTTGAGCTGTCATGAATTAAATCTCCCTATTTAAATTCCTACTCGTTTGGCTTTTCGGAGTACGCCCCGTTTATTCAATGGTTTCCGGAATCCATTTCCTGAATAGTTTTCCGTTCATCCCTGACTGCATTGAGATGATTGTCCAGGAAAACACCGATACGAGCTTACTGCCGGTGCCGGGGAGTGTAGGTGAAGAGGGAGGGAGGTCAAGGCGATCGCAGCGAAGAGGTGCGACCTGAAATTCGAGATATATCTATGCCTTGGGTAGCTAACGGCCAGAAGCGGATGGTTGAATTCACAGCCGATAGCGGGCACTTTTCAGGACGCCAGAAACGACAAAGCCCTGAATAATCAGGGCTTTGTCGTACATAAGATGGCGGAGGCGATGGGATTCGAACTCATGGACCTGTTACAGTCGACGGTTTTCAAGACCGTTGCCTTAAACCACTCGGCCACACCTCCGTTTGCGTTGCGGGCGCCATAATACCTGAATGAAACACACTGTCAAACTCTGTGCATGGCTTGTTACAGAGCGTCTGTTATGATCTTTGCCACTGAACGTTTCAAACCAACAGGAGTGTCGCCATGCGCGAACAGGATTACGCAGTTCACAACAGCGTGCAGGCTGAGCAGCTAGAGGTTAGCCGCGTCCTGCGCAACACTTACGGTCTACTGGCGCTCACCCTCGCATTCAGCGGTGTGATGGCGTTCGTGGCGCAGCAGATGCGCGTCGGCTACCCGAATATTTTCGTGGTGCTGATCGGTTTCTACGGGCTGTTCTTCCTCACCAACAAACTCCGTGATTCCGCGTGGGGCCTGGTGTCCGCCTTTGCGCTGACCGGTTTCATGGGTTTCCTGCTCGGCCCGATCCTCAACCGTTACCTGGGCATGCAGGGCGGCGCTGAAGTGGTCAGCTCGGCATTTGCGATGACCGCGCTGGTGTTCGGTGGTCTGTCGGCCTACGTGCTGATCACCCGCAAGGATATGAGCTTCCTCGGTGGTTTCATCACCGCCGGTTTCTTCGTGTTGCTGGGTGCAACGCTGGCGAGCATGTTCTTCCAGATCAGCGGCCTGCAACTGGCGATCAGCGCCGGTTTCGTGCTGTTCTCGTCGGTCTGCATTCTGTTCCAGACCAGCGCGATCATCCACGGTGGCGAGCGCAACTACATCATGGCAACCATCAGCCTGTATGTATCGATCTACAACCTGTTCATCAGCCTGTTGCAGATCTTCGGCATCATGAGCCGCGACGACTGATCGCTGCTTGTGAATCAACAAAAAACCCGCTTCGGCGGGTTTTTTGTTGTCTGCGAAAAGCGGATCAGTTGATCACGATGCTGCCATCGGCCTGTTGCTTGTAAATCGTGTAGGGCAGCAGAAACGTATCCAACACGCCGGAAACTGCCGCATCGACCACCAAACCAAAGGAAGCGTTGTGGTAATTGAACGCGTCGACGTCATCCGGCTTTTCAGCGTGCAGCATGCAGAAGTCGTAGGTTGCACCGCTGTAAATGCGCGGCACCGCGCCGCAGTAGCTTTTCTTGGTTTTCAGTTGATCCACGGAAGCCTTGTCGCTAAGCACAACGGTCTGCACCGTACCGCACCCGCCGAGCATCAACAACGCCAGCATCACTGCCTGAATTCTCATTACCGCCAATCCTTCGCCGGAAAAACCTTAATCTACGCCGAGCAGGCGCAAAAAGCACTCACGCCATCGGCGGTAACCGGCGTTTGACCGGGGTTTTCTTGACGATCGCGGTGTTGGTTTCGGCCAGCGTATTGAGGCGGTCGAGCAGGGTGTCCAGCTGTTCCATCGAGCGCACGTGCAGGCGGGCGATGAAGCAGTCTTCTCCGGTGACCTTGTCGCACTCGGTAAATTCGGGGATCGACAGGATCTGGCGTTCCACTTCCTGCAGTTGCCCCGGCAGCGGACGTACCCGGACGATCGCCTGCAGTTGATAGCCGAAACACTTGGGATCGATTTCGACGGTGTATCCCTTGAGCACGCCGCGTTCCTCGAGGCGACGCAGGCGTTCGGCCACGCTGGGTGACGACAGGCCGCTGATCTGCGCCAATGCCTTGAGCGAGCGGCGCGAGTCTTCCATCAAGGCGCTGATGAGGATCTGGTCGATATCGTCGGTCATGGCACAACTCCGGGATTAGGCACTTGCGGTAAACCACCCGCGATAAAAAAGGCAGAAGTCGAGTTTAGCCTGCTTTTTTCGCTGGAGGCGTGGGGTGTTGGCTTGGCATACTTTTGCCACGCTTTCGTCAAACGCTTAGGGAGATCGATGATGGACAACACAATCCGCCGTGGTTCATTGGAAATGACCGCCGCCATGCTGATTTCCGGGACCATCGGCTGGTTCGTGCTGGTGTCCGGGCAACCGGTGCTGGATGTGGTGTTCTGGCGTTGCGTGTTCGGCGCCGGCACCTTGCTGCTGATATGCGCGGCTTTCGGCTTCTTGCGTCCGGGCATTTTGACCCGCACCACGTTCCTGCTGGCGGTGCTCAGCGGAGTGGCGATTGTCGGCAATTGGGTGTTGTTGTTCGGCTCATATTCCCGGGCCTCGATCGCCATCGGCACGGCGGTCTACAACGTGCAGCCATTCATGCTGGTTGGCCTGGCGGCACTGTTTCTCGGCGAGAAAATCACCTTGCAGAAGCTGTTCTGGCTGGCGATTTCCTTTCTCGGCATGCTGGCGATTGTCAGCGCCCATGGCGGGCAGGGCGAGAGTGGTAGCGATTACCTGTTGGGCATCGCGCTGGCACTGGGTGCAGCGTTGCTCTACGCGATTGCAGCGCTGATCATCAAGCGCCTGACCGGCACGCCGCCGCACCTGATCGCGCTGATCCAGGTCTGCACCGGAGTGCTGTTGCTCGCGCCGTTCGCGCACTTCAACGGCTTGCCGCAAACCGGCGGCGCCTGGGCCAGTCTGGTGACGCTGGGCATCGTCCACACCGGTCTGATGTATGTGCTGCTGTACGGCGCGATCCAGAAATTGCCGACTGCCCTGACCGGTGCGCTGTCCTTCATCTACCCGATTGCGGCGATTTTCGTCGACTGGTTCGCTTTCGGCCATCGCCTGGAGATCCTGCAATGGGTCGGTGTGGCAGCGATTCTGCTGGCCGCCGCCGGGATGCAACAGGGCTGGGGCCTGAAAGCCCGGCGCCAGCTCAAATCGGCTTGATCAGATCCTTGAACAGGCCTTTGAGCTGCTGATTGCCGGCATCCACCAGATGGTTGTCGTCAAAGTACAGCGGCACGCCGTCCATGGAACCCATGCAGTTCCCGTTGGGGCACAGGTACGGCGTCGGATCGATCACCGTCGCGTTGCAGCGGCTGGCGGCGGCTTCGATGGTTGCGATGGCGACGCGGTTGCGTTTCTCGTATGCCTGCAACGGCAGAGAAATGTCCGTGGTTTGCCGGAACAATCGCTGATTCAGATTCAGACCCTTGTAGACGCTGAAGGGCATTTCCGGGATCGGTTTGACGATGTACACCGGATGGTTTTCAGCGATCGAGCAGACCGTGCTGACGTACTCTTCGGTATAGGCTTCGGCAAACCCGGCCTGGCGCTCGGGAAAGGAAATCCGGTAGCTGTTTTCCCGACCCGAATCCGCGTACAGCGCCGCGCGACTGAACAGCACCACCGGGATCCCGGCGTAGGCGGTTTTCAGTTGTTGCAGCTTTTCCTGATTGAAGCCCCGGCACTGGCTTTCGACGGTCTTGTCGTGCATGGCGAAGTGCGCCAGGGTCGGGCAACCGCCCCGTGACCAGGACAGCGCCGCCTGCGGGTTGTGCATTTGCACCGCTGCTGCGGTGGATTGCGCGTGACTGTCGCCATACAGAATCACTGACACCTCGCCTGTGCCCAACTTGCAATCCGCCGCCGCATAGGCGTTGGGGTAGCACTCCTGCGGATACAGTTTGCTGGTGTATTGCGGCTGCCCCAGTTCGACCAGCGCCGGGCGCCAGTCGGGGTGTTGCTTGACCAGCGACGACGTTACTGCCGACACCGCAACCACAGCTACAGTCAGTGACGCGAACTTGATCACCGTGCGTGCGGCGGTCGTACCTTTCTGCACCTTCGATTCAACCAGATAGAAGGACAGGGTGCCGAGCGCGAACGAGGCGATCATCGCGCCGATCACGTGTGGCCAACTGTTCAGCAGGCCGCACAGGTACAGCAGCACCACCAGCGGCCAGTGCCACAGGTACACCGAGTAGGAAATGCTGCCGACAAACTGCAGCGCAGGATTGCGGCTGAACACCGACCGGGTGTCGCCATGAATCACCAGCATTGTCCCCAGCACCGGCACCAGTGCCAGGTAGCCGGGCCACAGATCCGCTTCAGAAAAGCCCAGCACGCTGACGGCAATGGCCAACAGGCCGAGCCCTTCGCAAATCGCACCGCCGCGCGGGCTCAATCGTAGCGGAAACAGAAAAACCAGCCCGCCAGCGATCATTTCCCACGCGCGGGTGGGCAGCATGTAGAAGGCGAACGTCGGGTTGAGGCGGGTCACGACGATGGATGCCGCGAGCGAAATCAAGGCAAGGGCAAGCAGCGCATAACGGGTTTTGTCGGCACCGAAGAGCTTGTGCAAACCCATGATCAGCACCGGATAAAGCAGGTAGAACTGCCACTCGACCGACAGCGACCAGGTGTGCAGCAACCAGTTTTCATGCAGCGGCGCCGCGAAGTAATTGCCGCTTTCGGCAAAGCTGAAGTTCGAGCTGAACAGCAGGCTGCTCTTGATCGTGCGGATGGTTTCGCGCAAGTCGTCCAGTGGCAGGTAAAGGTAGCCGAAGATCAGCAACGCAATGCACAAAACCAGCAGGGCGGGAATGATGCGGCGGGCGCGGGAGGCGAAGAAACCGAGGAGGGAAAAGTTCTGCTGCTGCACGCCATTGACGATGATGCCGGTCATCAGGAAGCCGGAGATGACGAAGAACACGTCTACGCCAACGAATCCGCCTTCAAACCCTGGGACCTTGAAATGAAACAGCACGACCGCGAGCACGGCCAGTGCCCGCAGGGCGTTGATACTCTTCCTGAATTGCATTTACGCGTCCATGTCACATCCGTTGTGCGGCGCATTGTAGTGATGATGTCAGCTTTGTTACATGGATTTTTCCGTTTCAGATGTTCCAGCGTGGCGCGGTGATTGCCAGGCGTTGGCGCAGCTCGCCGATGTTGGCCGCCAGTTGCCGGGTCAGCAACCGGTAACCGTCCAGCGTGTTGTAGACCGGTGTGTCGAGACTGGCGTCCGGCAACTCCAGCGGGCGCTGCAAACGTTGCGTGGCGCCGGATTTCAAGGCCCGGGCCATGCCGATCAGCTGCACGCGGATCACCCGGTGTTCGGCCCGTAGCGCCGATTGCAGGTGCGCCATGGCTTCGGGGTCGTTGGCATCCGGGCGGGTGTTGCCGAGGATTTCCAGGGTACTGACGCACATGCGCAGGTTGCGTTGAATCGCGTCCAGTTCGGTCATGGAGATTTTCACTTCCTTGGACACCGAAGGCATCAGCGAGCGCAGCTGCACCATCACCGTGGTCACCCGGCCCATCAGCTTCAGGTGTTCATCGGCGCTGACCGGTTGGCCGCCAATGATCCGCCCGTACAACGTGGCGCAGTCGCGCAAGGCATCGGCCAGGTTGTAGCGCCACGAATACACCGCGTACAGCGGCAGGGCGAAGGAAAACGCCAAGGCCAGGGCGATGCCGATCAGGATGTCGACCCCGCGCCACAAGCCGTCGGTGATCGGGTTGTCACCATGTCCGGCAACGATGAACACGGTAATCGCCGAGAGCAGGGCGGTGTACCCACCCTTGCCGATCGCGTGATAGGAAAAGAAGCCGCAGACCACCGCCATGGCAAAGTAGGTCAGCCACGGCAGGCCCAGCCACGCCTGCTGCGCCACCAGCAGCAGACCGACGCCGGCACCGATCAGGGTGCCGGTGGCGCGTTCGGCGGCTTTCTTGCCGATGTTGCCGTGGTGTTGCAGGCCGCCGATCACCACCAGCATGGTCACCGAGGCCCACTCGCCATGGGGCAGGTTGATGCCGGTGGTCAGCAGGATGGTCGCCAGCAGCCCCAGCGCTACCCGCACCGCGTGAATCAGTCGGGCGTGCTGGTAGCGGCGGTACGGGTCCAGCAACGGACGCAGGATTCGCCGCAGCAGCGGTGGCAGTCGTTGGGTGCTGAAGGTGCTCAGTGCAAAGTCCTCGTCAGAAGATGTAATCGGTGGTGAGGAAGCTCGAATCGCGGCCGCGAATGATTTCGCTGATCAGGTCCTTGTTGCTGTCCTGGAACTTGGTCGCCACCAGTGTGCGGATCGAAAACACCCGCAGGGCATCGTGTACCGACAGCGTGCCTTCGGCGGAGTTCTTGCGCCCGTTGAACGGGTAGGTGTCCGGGCCGCGCTGACACTGGGCGTTGAGGTTGATCCGCCCGACCTGATTGGCGAAGGTATCGACCAGTCGACCGATCGCCACCGGGTTGGTGCCGAACAGGCTCAGTTGCTGGCCGAAGTCCGATTCCAGCACGTAGTCGATCACGGTATCGAGGTGACGGTACGGCACGATCGGCACCACCGGGCCGAACTGTTCTTCGTTGTACACGCGCATCTGCGGCGTCACCGGGTACAGCACGGCTGGGTAGAAGAACGACTCGCGACTCTCGCCGCCGTTCGGGTTGACCACTTGTGCGCCCTTGCTCTGCGCATCGGCCACCAGACCGTGCAGGTAATCGACCTTGCCCGACTCCGGCAACGGCGTCAGCGCCACGCCACTGTCCCACGGCATGCCCGGTTTCAGTGTGGCGAGTTTGGCGTTGAATTTTTCGATGAAGGTGTCGACCACGTCTTCGTGCACAAAGAGGATCTTCAGCGCGGTGCAGCGCTGGCCGTTGAACGACAGCGAACCGGTGACGGCTTCACTGACGGCATTGTCCAGATCGACTTCCGGCAGCACGATCCCGGGGTTCTTCGCATCCAGGCCCAGCGCGGCGCGCAAGCGGTGTGGTTTCGGGTGCAGTTTTTTCAGGTCGCTGGCGGCCTTGTTGGTGCCGATGAAGGCGAAGATGTCGATCTTGCCGCTGGCCATCAGCGCGCTGACGGTTTCGCGGCCGCTGCCGTAGATCACGTTGATCACGCCGCTCGGGAAACTGTCGCGGAACGCTTCGAGCAGCGGGCGAATCAGCAGCACGCCGAGCTTGGCCGGTTTGAATACCACGGTGTTGCCCATGATCAGTGCCGGAATCAGCGTGGTGAAGGTTTCGTTCAGCGGATAGTTGTAAGGCCCCATGCACAGTGCCACGCCGAGCGGTACGCGGCGGATCTGGCCGAGGGTGTCCTGTTCCAGTTCGAAACGGCTGGAACGGCGGTCGAGTTCTTTCAGTGCATTGATGGTGTCGACGATGTAGTCGCAGGTGCGGTCGAACTCTTTTTCCGAGTCCTTGAGGTTCTTGCCGATCTCCCACATCAGCAGCTTGACCACGGCTTCGCGCTGCTGGCGCATGCGACCGAGGAACGCTTCGACGTGCTGGATCCGTTCGGCCACGCGCAGGGTCGGCCACAGACCCTGACCGCGATCGTAGGCACGCACGGCGGCGTCGAGGGCGGTGAGGGCGGTGTCGGCGTCGAGCAGCGGGGTGCTGCCGAGAATCACTTGTTCATCGCCGTTTTCGCCGTGCAGGTACACCGGGCTGCGCACGGTGGCGAGCGGGCCGTCCCAGCGCCGCAGTTGGCCATCGACGAGGTATTCGCGTTGCTCGACCTGAGCGTCGAGGCGGTATTTTTCCGGGATGTCGCTGACAGAAGGGAACAGATTGCCAAGGATGTTTGCTGTGGTCATGTCGCTACCCCGTGTTGATGTCCGTATACAGATCAAAAAGTCTTTACAGGTTATACGCCTGAATACGCCGACATTTAAACCCGCGAATGTCACGCGAATGTCACGCAGAGATGCGGAACAGAGGGGGATCAGCTACGCCGTTTACCCTGTGGGAGCTGGCTTGCCAGCGATTAGGCCGGCACTCCCGCGGCTTTCATTGGCTGACACTCCGCTATCGCTGGCAAGCCAGCTCCCACAGGTTTTGTGGTGCTGTCCGAGCCCCAGCTCAATCCTGGCTGGCCCCGTTTGGCCCCCTCGTTGTCCCGCAATGCCCTCAACCCGCTGCCGTGCCTGCCTTAAGGTGTGCTCACAACAATAAGCGGTACCCAGGCGAGGATCCTTATGCGGGCAATCCCATTCACTTTACTGCTGGCGCTGTTGATGACGCTGTTCGGTTGTGGTGAGAAAACCAAACCACCGGCAGCTACTCGCAACGCCACACCCACCGACCCGGCACTGGCGCAGATCTATTCCAACAGCTGCCAGCTGTGCCACGCCAACCCGGCGGCGAACGCACCGCTCACCGGTGACCGCCAAGCCTGGGAACCGCGCATCCGCCAGGGCACCGACACGCTGCTCGACCATGCCATCAACGGCTACAACGGCATGCCGCCGATGGGCCAGTGCGTCGAGTGCAGCGAAGAACAATTCCTGCAGCTGATCGGCTTCATGGCCGACCAGCCCCTCCCACAATAAGGGCGCGCGCATGAGCATGGATCTGACACGGCGTCAGTTGTTGCAACGGGCAAGCATCGTCGGCGCTTTCACCGCAATGACGGCCAACCCCGCGCTGGGGCAGTTGATGCGTGCACCGCGGCTGATTCCCTGGCGCAACTGGTCGGGCGGGCAGAGTTGCCTGCCGGCGGCGCGACTGGCGCCGAAGAATCTTGATGAACTGAGCGCTGCGATTCGTCAGGCCCAGGGCAAGATCCGCCCGGTCGGTTCGGCACATTCGTTCAGCGCCCTGGTGCCCACCGACGGCACGCTGCTGTCGCTCAGCTACTTCACCGGTTTGCTCGACCACGATCCGAAAACCCTGCAGGCGGAATTCGGCGCCGGCACGCCGATGTCACGCATGGGCGTGCCGCTCAAGGACATCGGCCAGGCCCTGCAGAACATGGCCGATATCGACTACCAGACCCTCGCCGGGGCGATTTCCACCTCGACCCATGGCACCGGCAAAACCTTTCAGTCCTATTCGGCGCATGTCTGCGGCCTGCAACTGGTGACGGCCAGCGGCGAGGTGCTGGACTGCGACAGCCAGCGTCACCCCGAAGTGTTCAACGCCGCGCGGGTGTCCCTCGGCGCATTGGGCGTGGCGACGAAAATCCGTCTGCAGAACCGCCCGGCCTATCGTCTGCGCGAACGCCAGTGGATCGCCAAGACCGAAGAGCTGCTCGAAGACCTCGACAAGAACACCAGCGAAAACCAGCACTGGGAAATGCTCGTGGTCACCCATTCCGATTACGCCTTGTCCATCGCCCTCAACGAAACCAGCGACCCGGCCACGCCGCCGATTCCGCCCGAAGAGGAGGGCGGTAACGAGTTCGTGACCCTGATCGAGAAGATCGACAAGTACGGCAGCGACTTCCCCGAGCTGCGCCGCACGCTGCTCAACAGCCTGCGGCATCTGGCGAGTTTCGATGATCGGGTCGGCGACTCGTTCGACATCTACGCCAACGTGCGCACCGTGCGCTTCAACGAAATGGAATACTCGGTGCCCGCCGAACACGGCCCGGCGTGTCTGCGGGAAATCCTCAAACTGATTCAGGACAAGGACCTGCGCACCTGGTTTCCCATCGAGTACCGCTACGTCAAGGCCGACGACATTCCGCTGAGCATGTTCGAGGGCCGCGACAGCTGTTCGATCTCGGTGCACCAGCATTACCAGATGGATCATCACAACTTTTTCGCCGCGGTCGAGCCGATTTTCTGGAAGTACAACGGCCGCCCGCACTGGGGCAAGTTGCACACGCTTAACGCGAAGAATCTGCAGCCGCTGTATCCGCGTTGGCGCGAATTTGTCGACGTACGTCAGGCGCTGGATCCGAGCGGACGTTTTCTCAACGCGCATCTGGCGTCGATTCTGGGGGTGAGCTGATGGCGGTCAATCGACGCAATTTTCTCCTCGGCACGCTGGGTGTCGGCGCTTTATTGGTGGGCGTGGGCGCCTGGCTGCGGCCGGGTGATCGCGGTGCGCCGTACAGCGAGTATTTCCGCACGCTGAATAAAGAACTGAAGGACAAAGGCCCGATGCGCCCGGTGCTGCTGATCGATCTGGATCGCCTCGATCACAACATCGACGTGGTGATGCAGTCGGTCAAACGTGGCGGCAAGCAATTGCGTCTGGTGGAAAAATCCCTGCCGTCGCCGGGCTTGCTGAGCTACATCGCGCAACGGTCCGGGACGCAAAAACTCATGTCGTTTCATCAGCCGTTTCTCAATCACGATGCGCTCACGTTTCCCCGGTCCGACATCTTGCTCGGCAAGCCGTTGCCGGTGCGTTCGGCCGAGCTGTTCTATCAAACTCACAAAGGCCCGTTCGACCCTTCCAGGCAGTTGCAATGGCTGATCGATAACCCCGAACGTCTGCAGCAATACCTGGCGTTGGCGCAGGGGCTGGGCACGCGGATGCGCATCAACATCGAACTGGATGTCGGCCTGCATCGCGGCGGGGTCAGTGATGTGCAGGTGCTGGGGCAGATGCTCACGCTGATCAGTGCCAATCCACAGCATCTGCAGTTCGCCGGGTTCATGGGCTACGACCCGTTCGTGGGCATGGGCGTGCCGGGGATTCTCGGATCGCCCGAGGAGCTGTTCGCCAAGGTCATGCTGATTTATCAGCGCTGCGTCGATTTCACCCGCCAGCAGTTTCCGGTGTTGTGGAACGAAAACCTGTGCCTGAACACCGCCGGCAGCCCGAGTTACCGCATCCACGAAAACGAGACGCTCAGCACCGAGGTGTCGGTGGGCACGGCGATGCTCAAACCGACGCATTACGACTTGCCGTCGCTGGTCGAACATGTGCCGGCGACCTACATCGCCACGCCAGTGCTGAAGAGCACCGGTGCGGTGAACATCCCGGCGCTGGACGACAAGTCGAAGTTGTTCTCGTGGTGGGACGCCAACCAGCGCCAAACCTTTTTCATTTACGGCGGCAACTGGATGGCCGAGTTCGAGTCGCCCGCCGGTTTGCAGAGTAATGGCGTGTATGGCCGCAGCTCGAATCAGGAGATGGTCAACGGTTCGAATGCCGTGAGCCTGACCGTCGAAGATCAAGTGTTCCTGCGACCCACCCAGACCGAAGCCGTGCTCCTGCAATTCGGTGATCTGCTGGCAGTGCGTGGCGGCAAAATCGTCGATACCTGGCCGGTTTATTCCTGAAGCAAAAGATCGCAGCCTTCGGCAGCTCCTACAGGGAGTACTCAATCCCGGTGTAGGAGCTGCCGAAGGCTGCGATCTTTTGATTTTGCTCTCCCACCAATTTCAGCATGAAGCTTTCATGACAAAAGTTCGGTAGCACATAGCCAGTCCGGTCATGCCTATGTAACGCGCTTGAGGGGCCCAACGGGGCGCTTTTCACAAGCCGAGGCGGGACGCCGGGAGTGAGGCAATGGGGACTATGGAACGCTACTCGAAAGTGGGCATGCAGGAACTCGATCAGCGCCTGTCGAAGATCGTCGAGGCCGCGCGCAAGAAGCCGGTTTCGGTGTATCGCTACGGCGCGCCGTGGGTCTGGATCGTGTCGCAGGATGACTGGCAGGGCGCCTTGAAAGAGGTCTCCAGCTACATTCCGCCCGGCCATTCGCTGGTGTTGCTGCGCCCGCAGATCGACGATTTGCTCGACGCCCACCAAGGCCTCCTGCACGAGCTCAACGCCGAACCGGGCATGCTCATCCCCGCGCAAACCGTCATGCACATCCTGCTCCTGCAACTGCTGTATTCGGTGCCCAGCGAGCAGCAACTGTATGAACAGCTCAGTTACAACCTGCTGTTCCGCTGGTTCGTCGGCCTGGGCCTGAACCAGAAAGTCTGGAGCTTCAACGTCTTCAGTCGCGACATCGCCACGCTGCTCAACAACCCGCGTGCGGTGCTGCTCATCCAGAAAATCATCGGCGAAGTGTTCTGCGGTGCCTTGCTGCAAATGCCCGAGTTCTCGTTGAACTTCGCGCTGCTGCACACCTGGCTCGGCAAGCACAGCGGTGCCTCGACAGTCAGCAACTGACGCAACACACAAGGCGCGCAACAGCGCCAACAGGTCATCGCGAATTCAGGGGGTAGTGTGGATCAGATTTTCACGTCACGGCTGGCGCTGTGGGGCTGGCTGCTGGTGACGGCCGGCGCGCAACCGGCATTCGCCGAAGAGGCTGCCGAAGCTGCTGCGCCGCAACGTCTGGTGGACGTCAACGAATACTTCGTGCGCGGCAACACCGTACTCGACGCACGGGCGATTGAAGAGGCGGTGTACCCGTTTCTCGGCCCGCAAAAAGCCATGACGGACATCGAAGGCGCCCGCGATGCGTTGCAGAAGGCCTATCAGGAGCGCGGCTACCAATCGGTGTTCGTCGAGTTGCCGGAGCAAGCGGTGGCGGATGGCATCGTCTACCTGCAAGTCAGCGAAACCAAGGTCGGCCGGGTGCGCGTGGTCGGCGCCAAACACTATTCGCCGCTGGACATCCGCGACAACGTCCCGGCGCTGAAAGAAGGTGAGGTGCCGGACTTCGCCAAGGTTCAGGGCGAACTGGCGCAGCTCAATAAAACCCCGGGCCGTCAGGTCATGCCGCTGGTGCGCGAAGGTCAGCGTCCCGGCACCATGGACGTCGATTTGCAGGTTGAAGACCAGAACCCGTGGAGCGCCAGCGTCGGCCTCAACAACGACTACAGCGCCGACACCGAGAAGCTGCGCGCCGTGACCAGCCTCGGCTACAACAACCTCTGGCAGCTCGGCCACAGCATCAACCTGACGTACTTCACCGCGCCGCAGGACACCGACAACGCCAAGGTCTGGTCGGCTTCCTACACCGCACCGCTGACCGAGCGCTGGAGCGTGCAGTTCTCCGGTTATCAGTCCGACAGCAACGTCGCCACCATCGGCGGCAGCAATGTGCTGGGCAAGGGTCACTCCTATGGGGTGTCGGCGATCTACACGCTGCCGTCCAGTGGCAACTGGTCGAACTCGCTGTCGGCCGGCATCGACTTCAAGGACTTCGACGAACGCCTGACCCTGTCCGGCGAGAGCGACAAGGTGCCGCTGAAATACGCGC
Organism: Pseudomonas sp. LF020; assembly: GCF_053456425.1. Taxonomy (NCBI): domain Bacteria; kingdom Pseudomonadati; phylum Pseudomonadota; class Gammaproteobacteria; order Pseudomonadales; family Pseudomonadaceae; genus Pseudomonas; species Pseudomonas sp. LF020. The sequence goes on along the minus strand of NZ_JBRFIX010000002.1, from coordinate 741,877 downwards.
CGTTCACCTTCGCCTACAACGGCTTCCGTTACACCGAAAAGAGCCAGCTCGGCCTCGGCCTGAGCCTGGTCGCAGCCACTCGCAGCATTTTCGGTTACGGCAGTTCCGACGAAGACTTCGACTACAAACGCTACCGCGCCAACCCGAGTTTCGCCGTGGTCAAGGGCGACAGCAACTTCACCTGGACCTTCGACAACGACTGGCAGAGCGCGAGCAAAGGCGCGTTCCAATTGGCGTCGGGGCCACTGGTCTCCAACGAACAGTTTTCCGCCGGCGGCGCTACTTCCGTACGCGGCTATCTGGCGGCGGAACGCACCGGCGATGACGGCGTGCTGCTCAGTCAGGAACTGCGCACGCCGTCGCTGGCGAAATACGCCGGCAGCTGGATGCAGGAATGGCGCTTCTACGCCTTTGCCGAAGGCGCGCAACTGTATCTGCGCGACGAGTTGCCGGATCAGGACGCCAGTTACGCCCTGGCCAGCGTCGGCCTCGGCACCCGCGCCAGCCTCAGCAAATGGCTGTCCGGCAGCCTCGACTGGGGTTATCCGCTACTCGAAGGGCCGAACACCTCGAAGCAGGAATCGCGCCTGCACTTCAACCTTCAAGCCACTTTCTAAAGGAGCACGTTCATGCAGCGCCTCATTCTTTCGTTGTTGATCTGCCTGGGCTTCGTGCTCCCGGCCACGGCGCAGGCCTGGTGGCAGGACGACTGGCATTACCGCAAACAGATCGCCGTCGACACCACGCCGCAGGGCGCCGGGATCAATCAGGCCCTCGGTCGCACCGCGCTGCTGGTGCGCTTGCACACCGGCAACTTCACCTTCGACGGCGTCAAGGAAGACGGTTCGGACCTGCGCTTCGTCGCCGCCGATGACAAGACCGTGCTCAACCACCAGATCGAAAGCTTCGATGCGCTGATGGGCATGGCGCTGATCTGGGTCGACGTGCCGAATGTCGAGGGCGGGCAGCGTCAGGACATCTGGATGTACTACGGCAATCAGAAGGCGCCGGCCACCGGCAACGGCCAGTTGACCTTCGACCCGAATTACACCGCGCTCTATCACTTCGACGGCGCCACCGGCACCCCGGCCAAAGACACCACCGCCTACGGCAACACCGCACAAAGCGCCACCGGCGCGGCGATTGACGGCGTAGTGGGGCGCGCCTTGCAGTTCAGCGGTCAGCCGTTGCTGCTGCCGGCCAGTCCGTCGTTGCAGCACAACGCGGGCAGCGCGTTCACCTTCAGTGCGTGGCTGCGGCTGGATCAGGCCAGTGGCGAGCAGTTGATTCTGGCCCGCCGCGAAGGCGCCAACAGCCTGCTGGTCGGGGTCAATCAAGGCGTGCCGTTCGTGGAGATCGACGGCCAGCGTGCGGTCGCTACTCAGCCGCTGAATCCAGGCCAATGGCAGCACCTCGCGCTGACCGCTGAAGGTTCGAAAGTCAGCCTGTACATCAACGGTCGTGAGAGTGCGACCCTCGCTCAAGCGATGCCGGCGTTCAATTCGGTGATGGCGATTGGCGGCGATTTGGCCGCGGGCCCTTTCCAGCCTTTCGTGGGGGCCATCGACGAACTGCGCCTGTCGAAAGTCGCGCGTCCCGCGCCGTTGCTGCTGGCCGACGCCACCTCGCAAGGCGCGGAGTCGAAACTGCTGGCCTACGGCGTCGACGAAGAGCAGTCCGGCTTCGGTTTCGGCAGCCTCGGTTTCCTGCTCAACGCCGTACCGGTGGACGCCTGGGTGATCATCGCCGTGCTGGTGCTGATGATGTTCCAGTCGTGGATCATCATGCTGCGCAAGAACCGCACCCTCAGCCGTGTGAGCAAGGCCAACGAGGATTTCCGCGAGCAGTTCGCCAAGGTCGGTACGCGCCTGGAGATGTTCGCCGACGACGCGCAACTGGCCCAGCGTCTGCAGCACTCGCCGCTGTGGCGCCTGTACGCGGTTGCGGTCAAGGAAATCCGCACCCGCCGCGAGCAGGGCGCCGATACCTCCTCGGTGTCTGCCGCGACCATCGAAGCCATCCGTTGTTCGATGGACGGCGTGCGCACCCGCGAGAACCAGGCGCTCAGTTCAAAACTCTCGACCCTGTCCAACGCTATCGCCGGCGGCCCTTACATCGGCCTGCTCGGCACCGTGCTGGGGATCATGGTGGTGTTTCTCGGCACCGCGATGGCCGGCGACGTCAACATCAACGCCATTGCGCCCGGCATGGCGGCGGCATTGCTCGCCACCGCCATGGGCCTGTTCGTCGCGATCCCGGCGCTGTTTGGCTACAACCGCCTGATCACCCGCAACAAGGAAGTCAGCGCCGACATGCGTGTGTTCGTCGACGAGTTCATTACGCGTCTGGCGGAGTTGCACGGCGAGAGCCAGTCCAGTGAGGCGTCGCACCCGCGCGGCCATCACGCCAACCACTCCGTACCGGCCTGAGGAGCACCGACATGGCGTCTGTAAATGCCTCCCACGACGATGACGAAGATGCAGCGGTGGACAGCATCAACATCACCCCATTGGTCGACGTGCTGATGGTGGTGCTGGTGATGTTCATCCTCACCGCCACCGCGCAGGTCTCGGGGATCCAGATCAACCTGCCCAAGGCCAGCGCCTCGGTGTCGCTGTCGGAGGCCAAGACCAAGGCGATTTCGGTCAACGACGGCGGTCAGGTGTTCCTCGACGCCTACCCGGTGACCCTTGCGGAGCTGGAAGAGCGCCTGCGTATCGAGAAGGCGCAGAGCCCGGACTTCCCGGTGATCGTGCGCGGCGACGCCACGGTGCAGTACCAGAAGGTTATTGAAGTGCTGGATCTGTTGCGCCGGCTCGAACTGTCTCAGGTCGGTCTGGTGACCGGCAAACCGACGCAGGGCTGAGTGATGACCGCACAACTTCCGATCGAGCCGCTGCCGGTGAAAAGGTCGCCGATGCGCTTTGTAAAGTGGGGCGCCGGGCTGCTGCTCGGCGCGCTCGCCGCGTGGTTCCTGTGGCAGTGGGCCAATGACATGAGCGGCGTGCGCCGTGAAGCGCCGAAGGTGCCGACGATCATTCCGTTGCCGCCACCGCCGCCGCCACCTCCGGAAAAACCACCGGAGCCGGAAACCCCGGTGGAAGAAAAAGTCGTCGAGCCCGAGCCCACGCCCGAGCCGCAAGAGGTCAAGCCCGAGGAAGAGGCGCCGCCATCGCCGGCGGACGATCTGGCCAACCCGATGCAAATGGACGGTGACGCGCAGAGTGGCAACGACGCTTTCAACATCGGCGCCGGCAAGGGTGGCGGCATGGCCGGTGCGGGTGGCGGACGCCTGGGCACCGGCACTTACAGCCAGTTCCTCGCGTTCACTTTTCAGCGCTTGCTGCGCGAGAACCCCGATCTGCGCAACCTCGCATTCTCGCTGCAGGCCGATGTGTGGCTGAGCAGCGTCGGCGAAATCACCCGGGTCGAGCTGGTCAAGTCCAGCGGCAAGCCCGAGATCGATACCCAGGTGCTGGCCGCATTGCGTAACGCGCCCCATCTGAGCGAACGGCCACCGGCCTCCATCACTTTGCCTGTGCGCCTGTCCCTGCAAGGGCGGCGTCCGGGTTAACCGAATTCATAAAGCTGTATGAAAAGGAGTTGTGTGCAGATGATTTCCAACGTGAATCGATTGTCCCTGGCGGTCGGCATGGTCATCGCGACCCTGGTCGGTCAGGCCGCGGCAGCGCCTGCGCCTTCGGAGAACGCCACGATCAATCTGATCCGCTTGCTGGTCGAGCAGGGCATTCTGAAACAGGACAAGGCTGACGCGCTGATCGCCCAGGCGCAGAACGAAGCCGCCCAGGCCAAGCAGGCAGCGGCTTCTACTGCGGTGGCGGCAGGTCCGGTCGCAGCACCGGGCGATGTGCGCGTGCAGTACGTACCGGCCGCGGTGCGCGACCAGATCCGCGATCAGGTCAAGGCCGAAGTCATGGCCACCGCCAAGCAGGAAAACTGGGCGGCGCCCAATACCTTCCCGGACTGGGCTTCGCGTATCAGCTTCGACGGCGACATTCGTCTGCGTGACGAGTCGCGCTACTACTCGGGCAGCAACAGCAACGAAATCGTCGACTTCGCCAAACTCAACAACAACGGTCCGTACGACGTGAACCCCAACAGCAGCACCAGTCTGCCGCCGTTGCTCAACACCCGTGAAGACCGCACCAACCAGTTCCGCCTGCGCGCACGGCTGGGCATGAAAGCGGTGATCTCGCCGGAATGGACCGCCGGCATCCGCATCGGCACCGGCTCGGACAACAACCCGGTGTCGACCACGCAGAACCTCGGCGGCGGCTTCGCCAAGAAAGATATCTGGCTCGATCAGGGCTACCTGAACTGGAAGCCGACCGATGAGCTGACCCTGACCGGCGGGCGTTTCGCCAACCCGTTCATGTCCACCGACATGCTCTATTCCAACGACCTGAATTTCGATGGCGTGGCGGCGATTTTCGACCACAAGCTCAACCGCGACTGGGGTGTGTTCGGCACCGTCGGCGCGTTCCCGGTGGATTACACCAACGACACCAGCACCAGCAACGGTTTCGACAAGGAAGAAAGCGACAACAAGTGGCTCTACGGCGCGCAGCTCGGCGCCAAGTGGGCGATCAACAGCAACAACCGCCTCAAAGGTGCGCTGGCCTACTACCGCTTCGACGACATTCAAGGCCAACGCTCCAGCCCTTGCGAACCGTGGGCCGGCGCCCCGGGCTGCGACACCGATGGCAGCCGTGCGGCGTTCATGCAGAAGGGCAACAGCGTATTCCTGCTGCGCGACATCACGCCGAATCCGGCCAACCCGACCACCACACCGCAGCCACAGTTCGTCGGCCTGGCGTCGGAGTTCAACCTGCTCGACCTGAACCTGGTGTGGGACGCCGATCTGCCAGAGGACTTCAAGCTGCGCAGCCAGGGCAACTACATCCACAACCTCGGTTACGACGAAGGCGACATGCGCAAGCGCTCCGAGGGGCAGATCGTCAACAACCTCAACAGCAACGGCGAGATCGAAAGCGGCGCCAATGCGTGGATGGTGCAGTTCACCCTCGGCAACGCGCTGGACCTGAAGAAGCAGGGCGACTGGAATATGTTCGCCGGCTACAAGTACATCCAGCCGGACGCCTTGCCTGACGGCTTCAACGATTCCTCGTTTCACCTCGGCGGCACCAACGCCAAGGGCTATTTCCTCGGCGGCAATTACGGTCTGGCGAAGAACGTCTACGCCACCGGCCGCTGGCTGAGCACCGAGGCGGTGTACGGCGCGCCGTTCGACATCGACGTCTTGCAGCTTGAGATCAACACGCGCTTCTAAGGCGCCGGGAGTACGGTCATGCACGCACGAGTTTTTCTGTTGGGGCTGATTTTCTTCATCGCACAAGGCGCGTACGCCGAAGGCATGGAAGAGCGTCTGCGTACCCAGTTGCGCAGCACTACTCAGCAATTGCAGGCCCTGCAAAGCCAGCAGGCCCAGGCCAGCGCCGCGCAACTGGCGGCGCAGAACGAAACCAAGGCAGCTCAGGCGCAGATCAGGCAATTGACCGCCGAACTGGCCAAGGCCAAAGGCCTGGCCGAGCAGTTGGCCGGCCAGCAGCAGAACCTGCACAACCAGGCGCAGGCGCAAGTCGCCGCCAGCAGCGAACAGGTCGGCAAGTTCAAGAAGGCCTACGACGAGTTGCTGGTCATGGCCCGTGCCAAAGAGGCAGAACGGTCTAAGCTTCAAGCGCAATTGGCTGAACGTGACACACAAGTGCAGCAATGTTCAGTCAAGAATCAGCAGATGTACGGCGTCGCCAAGCAGATCCTCACGGCCTACGAAAACATCGATGTCGCCGAGGTGATGAAGATCCGCCAGCCCTTCGCGGGCAGCGCCCGGGTCAAGTTCGATGAACTGGCCCAGGGGTTTGGTGACGAGCTTTACAAGACTCAATTCGACGCGCCGCAAGCTGCGCTCTCGCACTGATAAACAAGGAAGAAGTAATGACTCAATTGATCAGCCATGTGTCCCCACAATCCCTGACCGACGTCCTGCAAGCCGCGGGTTATCGCGTCAACCAGACCGAACAGAACGGCATCGTCCAGTTGCTCAGCGCCAGTCAGGGCATCGGTTACGCCGTGCGTTTCGGCAACCCGGCGGTGGAGCAGGGCAGCTACGTCGATTTCACTTTCAGCTGTGCGCTGCGGGTGCAAGGCGAGTTACCACAGGGTGTGGCCGAACAGTGGAACGCCACCCGGCGTTTTGCGCGGTTGTCGTTGCAGGGCGAGTTTCTGGTGATGGAAATGGACGTGGTGCTGGCGGCCGGTGTGAGCAACGATCACCTGCGCGGCAATCTGGAGTTGTGGGATCGCCTGTTGCAGGAGTTCATCGTCTACCTGCGTGATTTCAGCCAGGCCGCGCAAGCCTCGACGGCCAAAGTCGCTACCGCTGAGCAAGAGGAAGTCGCGCTGTGAAAAAACCTGCCATGGTGATCGGCGCCGGGGCAGTGGCGCTGTTGGTGGTAGCCGTGGCGCTGGTGCTGCGACCGGGCGTTGACCCGGTTGCCGCCCAGCAATCGTCGCCGTTGGCGGCGGTTGCTGCGGGGCCGGCAGTGGCGCGCTTGGGCAATCAGCAGGTGACGCCGCAGGAGTTGCAGGCGCTGCTGGCGACATTGCCACCGGCAAGCGCCGAACAACTGCGCGGCAACCGTGAAGCGCTGGAACGCTGGATTCGTGCGCGGCTGGCGGAGAAAGCCGTGCTGGAGCAGGCCGATGCTCAGGGCTGGGCGCAGCGCCCGGACGTGGTGCGGCAAACCCGCGCGGCCAGCGAACAAATCGTGTTTCGCGATTACCTGCGTTCGGTCAGCAGCGTGCCGGCGGACTACCCGAGTGCGGCCGAGCTGCAACAGGCGTACGACGCTGGCAAGGCCAACTGGCAGACTCCGGCGTTGTATCGGGTGAGCCAGATTTTCCTCGCGGTGCCGGATGCGCAAAGCCTGGAAAGCGTGCGCAAACAGGCGACCGAGCTGAGCAAGAAAGCCCAGAGCACGCCGGCGGATTTTGCCGCACTGGCGACTCAGTATTCGCAGGATCGTCTGACCGCCGAACGCGGCGGCGACACCGGGCTGCAACCACTGCAGCAACTGGTGCCGGAGGTGCGGGGTGCGGTGGCGAAGTTGAAGGTCGGCGCGGTCTCCGATCCGCTGCAAAGCGCGGCTGGCTTCCATGTGATCAAACTCACTGAACAGCAACCGGCGCGTACCGCAACCCTCGACGAGCTGCGCGATCAACTGACCCAGGCCTTGCGTGCGCAACGCCAGGAGCAGATTGCCCAGGCGTATCTGGACGGGATGCTCAATACCGCAACGCTGAGTATTGATGGGGCCGAGCTGAACAAGGTCCTCGAAACCAACCAATAACCCTGTGGGAGCTGGCTTGCCAGCGATGGCGGAGTGTCAGACAACACAGGGGCTGGATGTGAGTGCCCTATCGCTGGCAAGCCAGCTCCCACAGGATCTTCACAGGTTCAGAAGTTTCATACCGCGCTGGAAGCCATCACCAACAAAGATCGACAGGGAGTCATCGATGTCATTCACCGAACCTGCAGGACGACAGGGTAGCCCCGATTACCGCTGGGCACAGGGCGAGCGCGAGCCGTGGCTGGCGCAAGCCGCGACCATCGATGCCGACGTCGCGCAATACTTTCTGGTCAGTGCCCGTTGCGGCTGTTTCATGCAGGCGGCGCGCAGCCTCAACGTGCGTTCGACCTTGTTGCGCAAACAACTGGCGCAGCTTGAGCAGGAGCTGCAGCATTCGCTGTTCAGCTTTCAGGGCAGTGCCCTGAGCCTCACCCGTGAAGGGCAGCAGTTGCAGGCGCAACTGGTCGCGCTGGCTCACGAGCGAAAACTGCCGGTGGTCGAGCAGCCGTTGATTCGCCTGGCGGTTGCCGAGTCGATTCTGCATGACATCCTCGGCCGCGACCTGATCGCACTGCTGCGGCGCAATGCCAGCGTGCGTCTGGAGATCATTGCGCTGGACAGTGAACTTTCATTGCGCGCCGTCAGTGCCGACGTGGTGCTGTGGCTGGCCCATGGCGACACCCCGAGCCCCGGCCCGACCTTCGCCACCAGCCAGCCGCAGGCGCTGGCGCGTCTGGATTACCTGCCGCACATCGCCAAACGCTATTCCCGCGTCACCGCGCGCCCGGCGAGTGCCGACGACCTTAGCGATTTCATGCTGGTGCAATGGCAGCATGACCGGCACATCGACAGCTTCCGGCCGTGGAATCACCTGGTCGAACAGCGTCTGGCCGGCGTGGTGCAGATGCAGTCCTATGAGCTGATGCTGGAAATGATCCGCTGCAGCGCCTGTATCGGTTTGCTGCCGGCGTACATGAGCCGCTTCGATCGCGGGCTGATTGCGCTGCCGGGGCTGTTTGACGAGCCGATGCAGTTGCAGGCATGGCTGGCGGTCAACGTTGAATCCCAGGCGATAGAAGAAGTCCGCACGCTGGTCGAACTCATCCACCACACCTTCAACGAACGCCAGGAATGGTTCCAGACCTGACCTGCGTACGCCATCCCCTGTAGGAGCTGCCGCAGGCTGCGATCTTTTGACTTTGATTTTTAGAAGCAAGATCAAAAGATCGTCCGATCGCGGCCCGAGCCTGCGGCAGCTCCTACAGTTTGTACGTGTTTGAACAAGCAGTTTAGAGTGTCAGGCCACACATCGATCCAGGAAGGATCCGCCATGCCCGACCACAACCCCGCCATCACCCTCGAACGCTTCAACGAATCCCATATCGAGGCCGTCACCGCGCTGTACAACGATCCGGCCGTGACTCGCCAGGTGCTGCAGATGCCGTTTCAGTCCACTGAGATCTGGCGCCAGCGGTTGCTGGCGGAGAACGAGCGGATGATCAAACTGGTGGCGCTGCATCAGGGCACGGTGGTCGGCCATCTCGGGCTGGAAAACTATTCACGGATCCGCCGCGCCCACGCCGGCAGTGTCGGCATGGCGGTCGCCGTGGCGTGGCAGGGCAAGGGAGTCGGGTCGAAACTGCTGGCGGCGGCGCTGGAAGTGGCCGACAACTGGATGAACCTGCACCGGGTCGAACTCTCGGTGTACGCCGACAACGAGGCGGCCATCGGTCTGTACCGCAAGTTCGGTTTCGAGAACGAAGGCCTGTTCCGTGACTACGCGGTGCGCGACGGGCAATGGGTCGACACCCTGAGCATGGCCCGTCTGCGTCGTCGATAAGCCAAAAATCCTCCGGGATCGTGGCTTGCCTTCGACGAATTCACCGCGGTTTTCAGGTATTACGCGTCATCGTTCTTCGCGGGCAAGCCACGCTCCCACAGGTTCTGTGGGAGTCAGTCGCCCAAAGCAAACGCCACCGCCGCCCGCGCATGCAGTTCGGTGGTGTCGAGCAGGGGCAGGGCGCTGTGTTCGGGTTTGACCAGCAGACCGATTTCCGTGCAGCCGAGGATGATCGCCTGGGCACCGCGCGCGGTCAGTGATTCGATCACCTGTCGATAGATTTTGCGCGATTCGTCACTGATCACCCCGACGCACAATTCGTCGTAGATGATCTGGTGCACGTCCTTGCGCTCGGCGGCGTCCGGCACCAGTACCGTCAAACCCTGCGCAATCAGCCGCTGCTTGAGAAAATCCTGCTCCATGGTGAACGCCGTGCCGAGCAGGCCGACTGTACGTGCATCAATCGCCAATGCTGCCTGCGCCGCCGGTTCGGCAATGTGCAGGAACGGAATGCTGATCGCCGTTTGAATCTGCTCTGCGACCTTGTGCATGGTGTTGGTACACAGCACCACGCAATCGGCGCCGCCGGCCTGCAGCCTGCGTGCGGCATCCACCAGAATCGCCGCCGCATCATCCCAACGCCCGGCGTGCTGGGCCTGCTCGACCGGGCCGAAGTCGACGCTGAACATCAGGATTTGCGCCGAGCGCAGCGGGCCGAGGCGGTCGCGGACCTGTTGATTGATGAGACGATAATATTCAGCGCTGGATTCCCAGCTCATTCCGCCGATCAGGCCGATGGTGCGCATTGAAATTCCTCGAACGATGGCCCGTATTGGAAAAGTCGGGCTCCGGCCGAGTGTCCATCGGTTCAACGTCGGATGCCAGTACAAAGCAACTGTACCGTTGATCCTGTTGCCAAGTGTCCCGGTGCCGGTTTTCGAGGTTTAACGTACGCCGGCGCCTCGATCTGTCACTATCGACTATCGCAGGCTCTCCCCCGAGGAACGTACCGATGAACGACGTACAACAACTGGGCGAAATGCTTCGTCACTATGCCGAGAGTGAAGCGCACAAGAAGCAACTGTTCGAAACCCAGTCGCAGACCTGGGCTGCACGGATCAGCGAGCTGTTCGGCCAGATCCAGCAATGGCTGGAGCCGGTGCAGGCACCGAACCTGCTGGAGGTGAGCCGCGAGGCTTACGTCGCGTTCGGGCCAAGCACGCCGGTGGAAACCTCGACCTTCAAGACCGAGAAACTGAGCATCGTGATCGCTGGCAAACCGGTGGAATTCGTGCCGGACGTGATGGGCAGCGCCGGGCAGATTTCCCTGGCGGTGATGGGCCTGACGGCGGCGCGCTATGGCAGCATTTCGCTGGTGGGATTGCCGAGCGGTGAGTGGCAATGGCGCAAGACCAATGGCTTGAAGGATCCGGACACGTTCGTGTTTGATGCGGACTTTCTCGCACAGCAGTTGCAGAGCCTGATTCCCCGCGATCGCACCTGACCTGCCATGTAGGAGCTGCCGCAGGCTGCGATCTTTTGACTTTGATTTTCTAAAAACAAGATCAAAAGATCGCAGCCTGCGGCAGCTCCTACAAGGGGCGCGGTGTGTTACATATCGAGGTTGATCCAGCCCGGTTTCGCCTCTTCCGGCGCCACCGCTTTCACGGGTTTACCCGTCGCCAGTTCCACCCGCCGTGCCACCTCCGGATCATCGGCAAACGGCACCATGCTCGCGTCATCGAGGCTTTCAGTCGTCTGATGGCGCAGGCAGTACTCCACCGCCAGCCACAGAAACACCACCCCCAACACGTTCAAGAAAATCTCCATCCTCTTCGGCTCCCTGCCTCAGGCGATCTGCGCCTGGCTGCGGGCCAGCGCCACGTCGGCGACCCGCACCGTGCGCCAGACGTTGTAGGCCATCAGCAGCATGCCGCTGAGGAAGAACACTCCGCCGGCAAAACGCACGATGAACCCTGGATGACTGGCCTGCAGTGCTTCGACGAAGGAGTAGGTCAGCGTGCCGTCCTCGTTGATCGCGCGCCACATAAGGCCCTGCGTGATGCCGTTGACCCACATCGAGGCGATGTACAACACGGTGCCGATGGTCGCCAGCCAGAAGTGCAGGTTGATCAGCGGCGTGCTGTACATTTGCTCGCGGCCAAAGACTTTCGGCACCATGTGATACGTCGCGCCGAAGGTGATCATCGCCACCCAGCCCAAGGCCCCGGCGTGAACATGGCCGATGGTCCAGTCGGTGTAGTGGGAGAGGGCGTTGACGGTTTTGATCGCCATCATCGGGCCTTCGAACGTCGACATGCCGTAGAACGCCAGCGACAGCACCAGGAAGCGCAGAATCGGGTCGGTGCGCAACTTATGCCAGGCGCCGGACAAGGTCATCATGCCGTTGATCATCCCGCCCCAGCTCGGCGCCAGCAGGATCAGCGACATTGCCATGCCCAGCGACTGCGCCCAGTCCGGCAGCGCGGTGTAGTGCAGGTGATGCGGGCCGGCCCAGATGTACAGGGTGATCAGCGCCCAGAAATGCACGATCGACAACCGGTACGAATACACCGGGCGGTTGACCTGCTTCGGCACGAAGTAATACATCATCCCGAGGAAGCCGGTGGTCAGGAAGAAACCCACCGCGTTATGCCCGTACCACCACTGCACCATGGCATCGGTGGCCCCTGAATACACCGGATAGGACTTGAACCAGTCCACCGGGATCGACAGGTGATTGACCACGTGCAGCATGGCGATCACCAGAATGAACGCGCCGAAGAACCAGTTGCCGACGTAGATGTGTTTGGTCTTGCGCTGCACCACCGTAGTGAAAAACACGATGGCGTACGCGACCCAGACCACCGCCATCCATACCGCGCCGGAGAATTCGATTTCGGCGTATTCCTTGGTGGTGGTGTAGCCCATCGGCAGGGTGATCAGCATGCTCACGATCACCGATTGCCAGCCCCAGAAGGTGAAGGACGCGAGCTTGTCCGAATACAGCCGCACCTGGCAGGTGCGCTGCACCGCGTAGTAACTGGCGGCGAATTGCGCGCTGCCGGCGAAACCGAAAATCACCAGACTGGTGTGCAATGGCCGCAAGCGGCCGAAGGTGGTCCACGGCAAGTCCAGATTCATGTCCGGCCACACCAGTTGCGAAGCGATCCAGACCCCCATCGCCATGCCCACGACACCCCAGAAAACCGTCGCGATAACGAATTGGCGGACGACCTTGTAGTTATAAGCCTGTCCGATTGTTGCTGTGCTCATGGTCAGTTCATCCACGGTTGCAAAGTCTTGCCAGGCCACCCTAGGTCTGGCACGAGCTGCACTGTAGGAACAGCGCCGGAAACAAAACAGGCTCAGGAATCTTTGATTTGTACGGATCAGATTAGAGTACTGCCTGCGGCGTTCTGCCGCGCCCTGATACGGTTTTTATCGTTTCAGGTGAATCTGTTGCGTGCTGCGCTGCTCGTCCATAGTGCCTTTACGAAAACTGTGGGAGCGAGCTTGCTCGCGAATGCGGTGTGTCAGGCAACTGCATTGTTGGCTGACACACCGCATTCGCGAGCAAGCTCGCTCCCACAGAATTAATTGATGAGGTGGGGCAGGCACATGTACCAATACGACGATTACGACCGCGCACTGGTGTTCGAGCGCGTTGCGCAGTTTCGCGATCAGGTCGAGCGCTTCATGGCTGGCGAGTTGAGCGAAGAAGAGTTCCTGCCGCTGCGCCTGCAAAACGGTCTGTATATGCAGAAGCACGCGTACATGCTGCGGGTGGCGATTCCCTACGGCACCCTGAGTGCCGGGCAGATGCGCACGCTGGCGAGCATCGCCGCCGATTACGATCGCGGCTACGGCCACTTCACCACCCGGCAGAACCTGCAATTCAACTGGATCGAACTGGCCCAGGTGCCGGACATCCTTGAGCGCCTGGCGCAGGTCGACATGCACGCGATCCAGACCTCCGGCAACTGCGTACGCAACATCACCACCGAAGCCTTCGCCGGGGTCGCGGCGGACGAAATGATCGACCCGCGCCCGTTGGCCGAGATCCTGCGGCAATGGTCGACGATCAACCCGGAATTCCTCTTCTTGCCACGCAAGTTCAAGATCGCCATCTGCTCGGCGAAGCAGGATCGTGCGGCGATCATGATGCATGACATCGGCCTGTATCTTTACCCCGGGCGCGGCGGGCAGATGCTGTTGCGGGTGATGGTCGGCGGCGGGTTGGGGCGCACGCCGATCCTCGGTCTGCAGATTCGCGAAGGCTTGCCGTGGCAGCATCTGCTGTCCTATGTCGAGGCGATCCTGCGGGTCTACAACCGTCACGGCCGGCGCGACAACAAGTACAAGGCGCGGATCAAGATTCTGGTCAAGGCGCTGGGCATCGAGGCGTTCGCCAAGGAGGTCGAAGAAGAATGGCAACACCTCAAGAACGGCCCGGCGCAACTGACCGAGGCTGAATACGAGCGGGTCGCCAGAGCATTCGTGCCGCCGATCTATCACACCCTGGCCGACACCGATCCGGACTTCGGCACGCGCCTGGCCGAAAGCCCGGCGTTCGCCCGTTGGGTCGCGCGCAACGTGCAGCCGCACAAGAAACCGGGCTACACCAGCGTGGTGCTGTCGACCAAACCGGGGCTGAGTGCACCGCCGGGTGATGTCACCGGCCAGCAGATGCTGGCGGTGGCCGACTGGGCGGAGCGCTTCGGTTTCGGCGAGATTCGCATTGCCCACGAGCAGAACATCGTCCTGCCCGACGTGCAAAAGTCTGACCTGTATGAACTCTGGCGACTGGCCTGCGAGCGCAATCTGGGCAGCGCCAACGTCGGCCTGCTGACCGACATCATCGCCTGCCCGGGCGGCGATTTCTGCGCGCTGGCCAACGCCAAGTCGATCCCGATTGCCCAGGCGATTCAGGCGCGTTTCGACAACCTCGATTACCTGCACGACCTGGGTGACATCAGCCTGAACATCTCCGGTTGCATGAACGCCTGCGGCCATCACCACATCGGCAATATCGGCATTCTCGGCGTCGATAAGAACGGCAGCGAGTGGTATCAGATCACCCTTGGCGGCGCGCAGGGCAAAAACAGCGCACTGGGCAAAGTCATCGGCCCGTCCTTCAGCGCGGCTGAGGTGCCACAGGTGATCGAGCGGATCATTGGCACTTTCGTGCGTTACCGCGAAAGCGAGGAGCTGTTTGTCGACACCGTGGCGCGCATTGGCCTGGAGCCGTTCAAGGAGCGGGTCTACCCGAAAGCGCTGGAGGTATCGGCATGAATAATCTGCTGCGCTTGGAGCAGGGTGTTGCGCGGCTGATCGAAGACGATCCGTGGACGCTGATCCGCGAGCCGGAGCAGGGCAGGCCGCAAGGATTGTTGATCCTGCCATTGGCGCACTGGCTGCAATCGCCCTCGACCCACGCGGTGTGGCTGGGGCCGGACGATGAAGTTGAAAGCGTGGTGCCGTGGCTGGCCTCGCTGCCGCTGATTGCCCTGGACTTCCCGAGCTTGCGCGACGGCCGCGCCTACAGCCAGGCGTACCTGCTACGCAGCCGGTTTGGCTGGGCCGGCGAGTTGCGGGCGATTGGCGATGTGCTGCGTGATCAGCTCAGCCACATGCGTCAGTGCGGGTTCGACAGCTTTGCGGTGCGCGAGGACAAATCGGCTGAAGATGCGCTCAAGGGCTTGGCGGGGATGAGCGTGTTGTACGGGCGCTCGGTGATAGAACCACGCCCCTTGTTCCGTAGACGCTGAAGAGTCTGTGGCGAGGGAGCTTGCTCCCGCTGGAGTGCGCAGCACTCCCAAACAGGCATGATGCGATCCGACAGATAAGTCGCGTTGTCTGGTTTGGGGCGGCTTCGCCACCCGGCGGGAGCAAGCTCCCTCGCCACAGGTGTTTTGCGGTGACATGCAAGGGAAACCCTTACATTCCGCAGCATTCCCGGATTTTTCCTTGGGTCGATGCTGGCCTTTTGGTAGAGTCGCCGTCGCCAGCGGGTTTTCGGCTGGACGATGGAACGAAGAAGGGAGTCTGGGTAGTGAGTGCGGGCAAAAAGATTTTGGGCCTCACCGCGTTGCTTTTGATGCTGACGCTGTGGGCCAGTTACTTTTATGTGTTCAAGGAAAACCGCGACGGCCAGTTGGGCGGCGCCGGTGAAAGCACCGCGTGGTGCGGCGCGCCGCCGTCCACCGAAGCGGCGCTGTTGGGCAAGGATCAACTGACCTTGCGCGTCACCAACAACCTGCGCGGCGAGTTCATGCTCAGTGGCTCGCTGGTGGTCTCCGAACGCACCTTCAACCGCTATGACCTGGGTCGCAACGAACTGCGTCTGCGCCTGGAACCGTTGCAGTGGTCGTATGGCGTGACGCCGATCTTCCTCGAACAGGTCAAGGTTCAGCCGCTGAGCCGCAACCTCGCCTCGCCGACCAAAAGTGCCTACGCCGAGCTTGAGCCTCGGCCGATTGGCGTGCAGGGCCAGGTCACCGAGTTCCCCTTCGACACCTATCGTTACGGCTACAAACCGGTGCTGTACTACCTCAAGGGCAGCGAGCGCGTCGACCTGCGCTTCAAGAACATCACCACGCTGATGGACATGTCCAACACCTTCACGCCGATCCAGAAGTACAACCGCGTTGAGTACATCAACGAGAAAAACTCGATGATCCGCGACGAAGACTACAAGGCCTACGGCCCGCACGAATGCGCGTTCAGCGTCGAGCGCAAAGGCTCGTTCAAGGTCGTGGTGCTGTTGTTGCTGCTGGTGTTGTGCCTGCCATTGCTGCATGTGTTCTACCGCGACGAACCGGGGATCGACTTCCTCGCCACGCTGGTGACCATTGCCGTAGTGCGGGTACTGCTGGTCGGGCCGGTGCAGGATTTCCAGCTGTACAACATCGACTTCCTGTTCGGCGCGGCGATTCTGCTGGTGGGCTCGGTATCGCTGATCAAGGCGATGCGCGCCAACAGCCGCCGCGAGATGGCTTTGAAGAGCGGGGCGACGTCGTCCTGGTAAGCGCAGATTTTGTGGCGAGGGAGCTTGCTCCCGCTGGAGTGCGCAGCACTCCCCAACAGACATGATGAGTCAGCCAGATAAATCGCAATGTCTGTTTTTGGGGTGGCTGCGCCACCCAGCGGGAGCAAGCTCCCTCGCCACAGGTATTCAGGGTTATTTCAGCGCCGGATCGCCCATGTTCATCTTCTTCCAGCCCTGCAACAGCACCTGCGCTTTCGGTTCCTGGCCGTTTTCCAGGTAGTACTGGATCAACGACAGCCGCGCATTGCGGTTCGCCGGTTGGACCTTGAGCAAACGCTCCAGCTCATCACACGCTTCAGTCACCTTGCCACTGTCGTGCAGCGCCACCGCCAGCACATAACCGTACTGCGCGTTCTGCGGCTCCAGTTGCGCGGCTTTGTGCAGGGCGATCATGGCTTCTGCCGTCTTGCCGGCGCGGATCAATGACAGGCCACGGGTGTGCTGCAACAACGCAGCCTCCGGGTGCGCCTTGAGGCTGTCGTCCAGCAGCGTCTGAGCTTCCTGACCTCGGCCATTGGCCTCCAGCCATTGCACCAGCGTCACCAGTGCCGGGTAGAAATCCGGATCGCGCTTGAGTGCCGTGCGCAGCAACCCTTCGACCTCGGAGGCGCGGCCACTGGCCTGATACAACATCGCCAGATTCAGATTGGCCTCGGCCCGTTCCGCGAGACTGTTCTGCACCGCTTCGTACTCGGCAATCGCCGCGTCCCAATTGGTTTGCGCGGCGCCTAAGCCGTTGTTGCGCGCAACATTGAGCAGATCCCGCGCGGCGACTATGCGCACGGCTTTCACCGGATCGTTGAGCATTGGCGTCAGCAACGCCGCGCGCTCCGCTGGCGGCAGGAAGGCACTGATGGCGCGCACCGCACTTTCACGCACCTGCGGCTCCCGGTTTTTCAGGTCGAGCGTCGCCAGTTTCAAGGCCTGATCGCTGGGGTACAACGGCAGTTCGGCCAGCAAGGTCGCGCGCCGGATCGCCGGCAGATCGCTGCGTTGCAGCTGCTCATACAAGGCGTTGGCAGCGCCCGGTTGACCGTTGCGGATCAGCCACAGGCTTTCGTCATAGCGCGGCGCCTGCGGGGCGGTGGCGGAGGCACTCCACAACTTGAACTGTGCAGTGACCTTGTCGCCGGCCTTGCCCTGATGGCAGCTCAGACAGGCATCCGGGGTGCCGAGTTTTTGCGCACGCTCCGGGTTGGGGATGCTGAAACTGTGGTCATGCCGCCAGTCGTTGCCCATGTAGAACTTGCCCGGCATGTGGCAATCCACGCACTGCGAGCCGGGCTGGCCCATGGTGTGGCGGGTGTGTTCGCTGGAGTCGTAGTTTTTCGCCTGCAGGCCCTTGCCATCGACACCTTCGACCGAGGTCTTGCCCGCCGTGTTGTGGCATTGCAGACACACCGCGTTGCCCGGCGCCTTGAGTTCGGTGCTGTGCGGATTGTGGCAGTTGCTGCAGCGCACGCCCTTGTCGAACATCTTGCTTTGCAGGAACGAGCCGTGTTCGAACACTTCATCCTTGATCTTGCCGTCCAGCGCATACAGTTCACGGGTGAGGGTGCTTGGCAGGTAGTCGTCCATCAGCCGTTTACCGACGGTGTAGCCATCGCCCAGTGGCGCACGGCGCGCATGGCAGCGGGCACAGGTTTCGATTTCGACGCTGGCGTTCTTGTCCTTGAGGTCGACCGCAAAACCCTTGTGGATCAGGTCGTCTTTTGTCTGCGTCCATTGCAGGTGATTGGATGCCGGACCGTGGCAGGCCTGACAGCCGACGCCGAGGCTGTTCCATTGACTGTTGAACGTGTTGCTGGTCGCGTCGAAATTGCGCTTGAAGCCGGTGGTGTGGCACTCGACGCACATGAAGTTGGCGTTCTGACTGGGCTTGCTCCAGTGCAACGGATTCTTGAAGTTCACCCCCTGGCCGGGGTAGAGGTGAAACCAGCGGTGTTTCTCGGTATCCCACGCCACACCGAGCGCCTGCAAACGGCCTTCGCCGACGTCGATCAGGTATTGCTGCAGGGGCGCGATGCCGAAGGTGTAGGCGACCTTGAAGTCGGCGTTCTTGCCGTCGATGCCTGGGGTGTTGACCCAGAACTCGTCGCCCTTGCGCGAGAAGCGGGTGGTCTCGTTTTCGGCCTTGAAGGTGACGTTGTTGAAGTCGCCGAGCATGGTTTCGCCGTTCGCGGCCTGCATCGCCAATTGGTGGTGCGAGCCTTGCCAGTCCTTGACCTGCTCGGTATGGCAGCCCTGGCATTGTTGCTCGTCGACCATGGTCGCGGGCTTCTGTGCCACCGGTTGTGGCTTGGCGACCACGGGGGCGGCCACATTGATCGGCGGGGCTTTGGAGGGTGCGGGCGCGGGGCTGAACAGAAACCAGCCAATACCCGCCACAGCGGCCAGCAATACGCCGATGGTGACGGGAAACAGATAACGTGAAACGGGCGGTCGGGACGAATCAGGATCAGGCTGTGCGACTTTATTCTTATGCTTGGGCATTACGACTTCCGTGGTCCAGGTGCATTTGCCTGCTGGCGTGCGTTCAAGCTCGGTGCAGCTTTGCCGGATGCCCGTCATCTGTCAAACGTCGGTTGTGAAGCAGCCCCCGAAGTTGTGTGAATTTTCCGGTTTTGCAGCGCAATCGGCGGGGTTTTAGCTATACCTGTAACTCCCCCATACGCAATACATTCAGGCCTTCTGACAGGAGTTACAGCATGAAGCTAGCAGTAATGATGGGCACCCTCTGCATCGCCACCCTCGGCGTGGTGGGCTGCTCCAGCAAAACCGTCGCTCCCGATGAGTATTCCGGCTTTCTCAAGGACTACAGCCAGCTCAAGGAGGCCAAATCGCCCTCCGGTGCCGAGGTGATGCGCTGGATCGATCCGAAGGTGGATGTCAGCAAATTCACCAGCGCCTACATCGAACCGACCCAGCTCTATCCCAAGCCGCAACCGACCGCAAAGATTTCCCAACAGACCCTCAACGGCATCACTTCCTACTACGATCAGGCCCTCAAGCGTGAAATCAGCAAAGACATGCCGTTGGCCAGCGGTCCAGGCCCGGGCGTGATCGTGGTGCGGGCGGCGATCACCGCCGTCAGCAGCAAGACCGAAGGCCTGCACGCGTATGAAGTGATCCCGGTCGCTCTGGTCGCGGCAGCGGTCAGCACCGCCAGCGGTATCCGCGATCAGGAAACCACCCTGGCCACCGAAGCGGTGTTCCTCGATGGCGCGACCAACAAGGTCGTGGCACAAGTGGTGCGCAAAGGCACCGGCAAACCGCTGGAAAACGACACCCAGGCGATGACCGCCAACGACGTCAAACCGGTGATCGATGGCTGGGCCAATGACATGCATCAGATGTATGTGAAGCTCAAGGCCGGCAAATAACCCGGGGGCCCCTGTAGGAGCTGCCGCAGGCTGCGATCTTTTGATCTTGTTTTTACAAAATCAAAGTCAAAAGATCGCAGCCTGCGGCAGCTCCTACAGGGGGCAGCATTACTGCCCGGTAAACCAGCGGAAGTAAGGATTCCCGCCTTCCCAACGCATCACTTCACGCATATCCCGCCCCCACGCATCCCGATCACCGTTATACGCATGCAGGCTGGCGCGGTAGAACTGCATCAGACGTTGGCGGTGCGTTTCCATTCGCTCAGTAAGTCCGGTATCGGCATTCACCAGTGGCGGCGGCACATACAGATCCAGCAGCGCCGGCAGCACCCGGGTGATTTCCTTGCTGCGCACCCACGGCGCGTACTCGATTCGGGGCTGATCGTCAGTCACCGCCGGGGCATTTGCCGCAAAGCGCTCAAGGCCTGCGCGGTCGGTGACCCAGGTGGCGAGCAGCGCCGCCGCCGAGCCAATCCCGACATCCTGCAGAGTGCTGCGCACGCTGGCCTGCTGGAAGCGCTCGGTGATTTTCGCCGCGTCCAGCTCCATCGGCTGCAGCGAACCGACCAGCAGCATCTCGTGGAACTCGCTGGTCCACAGCGAGGCATGCGGGAACACGTCGAGGAAGCTGCGCACCAGTGAGCGCGAGTCGTCGATGTTCTGGGTCGGCAACGGTAGCCATTGCGCGACGATCCCTTGTTGTTCAAGACGACTGGCCGCCAGTTGATAGAAGTCGCGGGAGTACAGATTGACCACCCCGGCTGCCGACGGCGGTGGTGGCTCAAGGGTGATCAGGTCGTAGGTCTGCGGGCTGCGCAGCAGTTCCTGACGGCCATCGCGCAAGCGCAAGTCAATGCCGGGATTGCTGGCGGCGTTGAAGTTGCCCTTGAACAGCGGCGCAGCCTTGACCACCGACGGCAGCAACTCGGCCACCACCCGATGTTCAAGCCCCGGATAGCGCAGCAGGGCGCCGGCGGTGATCCCGGTGCCGAAGCCGATCACCAGCGTCGAGCGCGGCGTGCCGTTGTGGATCAGCAACGGCAGCAGCGCCTGGATACGCATGTAGCGCAGCGACGGCATGGCATCGCCGGTGTTGGACACGCCTTGAATGTACAAGCGGTGGAAGCTGTTCTCACCACGGCCCTGAGCAACCACCGCCACAGTGCCGCCACGGCCTTCTTCGTAGAACGCCAGCGTGCCGTTGCGCGCACCGGGCAGCAGACTGGCAAGTTTGTCCACCGGCGTCAGTACAGCGAACGCGATCGACACCAGCCCCAGCGCGACCACCGCCTGACGCCGGCCTTTCCTGACGTGGTGGCCCTTGCGCACGGCCACATAGCCGATGCCGGCGGCGATGATCGCCAGTAAACTCAGCGTGCGCACCAGACCCAGCAGCGGGATCAGCAGAAAACCGCAGAGCATCACCCCGACAATCCCGCCCAGCGTATTGAACGCGACCACGGCACCGACATCGCGACCGACGCGCTCACGCCCCACACTCAAGCGCAGCGCCAGTGGAAACGCCGCGCCGAGCAACAGCGTCGGCACGAACACGATGCTCAGCGCCGCCACTGCAAAACGTGCGCTCATGCCAGCCAGCTCGTTGACGCCCATTGCCAGCAGCCAGCTCTCGGCCTGACTTTGCGCCAACACCAGCCAGCGCCCCAGCAGGGCGATTTCCAGCAAGGCGATCAGCCCGGCACCGGCAATCAACAGACCGAACACCCCCCACGGATCGCGAATGCGCTCGACGCGACGGGCGAGCAGGGCGCTGCCGATGAACAGCCCGGTCAGGTACGTCGCGAGCACCACGGCGAACGCATAGGTGCGGGTGCTCATGAACTGCACGATCGACTGCGACCAGACCACTTCATAACCCAGCGCCACGCCGCCGGCGATGGAGTACAGCCACAGTGCGGTATGGTCCGCAGCTTTCTCGGTGTGATGTTTGACCGTGGCCGCAATCGGCATCGGACGCTGACGCTGCAACCACAGCGCAGCGGCCGCAGCCAGCAGGTTGAGCATTGCGGCAAACAGCGCGCTGCCACGCACACCGAGGGTGGCGATCAGCACGAACGCGGCGAGCAGGGTGCCGAAAATCGCGCCGAGGGTGTTGGCCGCATACAGCTGACCGCCGGCCCTGCCCGGATCAGCCGCTAGCGAGCGCACCAATACCGGCAGCGTGCCGCCCATCAATACCGCCGGAATGCCCACCAACGCGAATGGCAACAGCCAGGCCAGGAGACCGATATGATCTTGCAGCCAGGCAAACGGGCTGGCCGCCAGGCTCATCGCAACCGTCGCGCCAACACCAAGAATCGCCACCAGTACTTCCAGCCCGGCGTAGAGCAGCACCGGTTGCTGCAAGCGATCAGCCCAGCGCCCGAACAGCCAACCGCCAATGGCCAGACCGGCAAAAAACGCGCTGATGCCGGTGGTGATGGCATAGACCTCGACGCCGACCACCAGCGACAACTGCTTGATCCACAGCACCTGATACACCAGCGCAGCGGCGCCGGAGATGCACAGCAGCAGGGCGGGGATCAGCAGCGCCGGGGTGACGGCTTGGGTGGTGGGTATGGCCGACGGCTTGCTGGCGATACGTGAGGACATGCGGGGGACCTTGTTCAAATCACACAATATTCGTGACGGTGCGGGCCTCATCGCTGGCAAGCCAGCTCCCACAGGGATTTTCAGTGAACACTCATGTTGTGGTCGACAGAAATACCTGTGGGAGCTGGCTTGCCAGCGATTGGGGCCGGCGCGGTCTCAGGTGGAAACAGGGCCGCCCGCCGATGAGGGCGGGCGGCAGTTCAACGGTGTTACTGTGCAGCCGGAGCCGCTTTCATTTTTTCCGCGATCTTGGCGTCAACCGCCGCACGAATCTGGTCGATGCTGAAGCTCGCCGGTTTCTGGCTTGGCGGGTATTCGATGAAGGTCTGCAGGAACTCTGCCGACTTGGTCACCGCGACACCGGCCAGATAAACGTTTTTGGTGTTCCAGTCATAGAACTGGTCAGACACCACGTCCGCTCGCTCATACGGGTCCATCCTCAGGTTGAGGATCTTCGGTACGCGCAGGCACACGAACGGTTCGCTCCAGACCCGGAAACCGCCAGGCTGACGCTGTTCGCAGAACACCACTTTCCAGTTGTCGAAACGCATCGAAACCAGCACGCCGTCGTCGTTGAAGTAGTAGAACTCCTTGCGCTCGCCCTTGGGCTGCTGGCCGGTCAGGTAGGGCAACTGGTTGTAGCCGTCCAGATGCACCTTGAAGCTGGTGCCGCCGGACGTCGGTGCCCAGCCCTTGAGCAGCTTGTCTTTCACGTCGGTTTCGCCAGCCGCCGCGAGCAGGGTCGGGAACCAGTCCATGCCCGAGAACAGCTCGTTGGAGACCTCACCCGGCTTGATCTTGCCCGGCCAGCGAATCATCGCCGGTACGCGATACGCACCTTCCCAGTTGGAGTTCTTCTCGTTGCGGAACGGCGTGGTTGCCGCGTCCGGCCAGGAGAACTGGTTCGGGCCGTTGTCGGTGGTGTAGACGATGATCGTGTTATCGGCAATTTTCAGGTCGTCGATGGTTTTCAGCAGTTTGCCGACGTCGGCGTCGTGCTCGAGCATGCCGTCGGCGTATTCGTTGCCGGGCATGCCGCTCTGGCCCTTCATCGAATCACGTACGTGGGTGAACACGTGCATGCGTGTGGTGTTCATCCAGACGAAGAACGGCTTGTCGGCCTTGGCCTGTTTCTCGATGAACGCCTGTGCGGCGGCGGTGGTTTCGTCGTCGATGGTTTCCATGCGCTTGGTGGTCAGCGCACCGGTGTCTTCGATCTTGCCGTCGGCGAAGCTGTGGATCACCCCGCGTGGCGAGTTGGCCTTGACGAAGGCGGCGTCGTCTTTCGGCCAGTACGGACGTTCCGGCTCTTCCTCGGCGTTGAGGTGGTAGAGGTTGCCGAAGAACTCGTCGAAACCATGATTGGTCGGCAGGTATTCGTCGCGGTCACCGAGGTGGTTCTTGCCGAATTGCCCGGTGGCATAACCCAGGCCCTTGAGCGCCTGGGCGATGGTGATGTCACGTTTCTGCAGGCCGACCGGTGCACCCGGAATGCCGACTTTCGACAGGCCGGTACGCAGTGGCGTCTGGCCGGTGATGAACGAGGATCGACCGGCGGTGCAGCTGTTTTCCGCGTAGTAGTCGGTGAACATCATGCCTTCTTTGGCAATCCGGTCGATGTTCGGGGTCTTGTAGCCGACCACGCCCATGGAATAGGCGCTGATATTGGTCTGGCCGATGTCATCACCAAAGATGACGAGAATGTTAGGTTTCTCAGCCGCTGTGGCAGTTGCCGACAGCGCCATCACCGAGGTTGCCACCAGGGCGAGTTTCGGTAGCCACTTGCGTATGCGAGTCATCTGACTTGCTCCTTATCGCGGGGGTCGTTGTTGCGACTTACGTTTCTTGCAGTCCTGCATCACGCTTTTTCTTATTGCACCTGCCCGGTTGCCGGTGGATCGAACGGGTAGATCCGGCGCCACTCGGTCGCCATGTCCACCACGGTCCAGCCACGGGAATTCGCTTCGTCGAGGGCTTTGTCGAGTCGCCCGATATCGGATTTTCGGTCATAGGCCCACTCGCGCTTCGCATCGGTGTGATGCACCAGGCCCATGAAGCGTTTGCCGGGGCCGGCGGCGGTCCACTGCAGCATTTGCAGGTCGCCGTCGGAATTGCCGAACGCGAGGATCGGCCGTTTGCCGATCACTGCATCAATGCTCTCCGGTTTGCCCGGGCCGTCATCGTTGTGCGCCAGTTTCTGTGTGCGCAGGATCGAAGCCTTGCCGTCCTTGAACTGGAACGCGGTGACGAACGTGGTGCCGATCACCTGTTCCGGCGGGATGCCGTAGACCTTCTGGGCGAAGGCGCGCATGAACGCGGTGTCGCCGCCGGAGACGATGTAGGTCTTGAAGTCCTGGCTGCGCAGGTAGTCGAGCATTTCCAGCATCGGCTGGAAGATCATTTCGGTGTAGGGCTTGCCGGTTTTCGGATGCCGCGCCTGGCTCAGCCAGGTCTTGGCGTAGTCGTCGAAAGCCTCGGTGGTCATGCCGGTGTGGGTGGCGCCGAAGATCTTGATAATCCCGTCCATTCCAGCGGCGGCCAGTGCCTTGTGGTCGTTTTCCAGCACCGCTTTGAACGGCTGGGTGGTTTGCCATTCCGGGTGCTGCGGCGCATTGCGCTTGACCTCGTCGAGGGCGAACAGCAGCTCGAAATACATCGGCTGCTCGCTCCACAGGGTGCCGTCGTTGTCGAACACGGCAATGCGATCGGCGGGTTTGACGAAGTCTTTGCCGGACTGATCGGTGACGGCTTGCACAAACTCGATGATGTGTTTTTTGGCCGGGCCATCATTCCATGACGGCAGTGGCTCGCTGGCCTGGGCCAGCAGTGGCAATGCCAGCGCAAACCACAGCGCAAGGCTGAAACGTTGACGCTGCTGCGGTGGATTGGTCATGGGAAATCCCTTTCATGAACGGGGTTGAGCGGGCGCAGGGCCGACGCCGGTTTGTGCGCCTGTTGTTCGGCCTGACTGTGAAGCGTAGTCAACGATTCACGCAGTTGAGCGAGTGTTTGTGCAGTCTGCGGATCACGTCCGTAAAGTCCGCGCAACAAGCCTTGCAGGCGCGGGCCTGTATTCACCAGTTGCAGCCCCAACCGACTGCGCCGCAGCCACAGATACAAGGCGCTCAATTGCGCCGGTCGAGCCTGCAGTTGCGGGTTGATCTGCTGCCAGGCGAAGTCCGCCGATTGCTCCCAGGCCAGTTGCCGCGCGTGCTTGTGCGCCTGCCATTGGAGTCGGGCACGCAACAGCGCCGGACGCAGCCAATAACCGACGCCAATGCACACGGCGAGCAGCGCCAGCCACAGCAGCCCGCGTGTGGAAAAGTACGGGTTGTTGCGGCCGAGCTGCCGGAGATCATCGGTAATCGAAAACACCGGTTTGTAAGCGCTGTTGGCTGCGGCTTCGAAGGTTACCGCCGGCACTTGCGCAGTTCGGCTCTGCTGCGTTTTCACGTCCCACCATTTCACCGCGATCGCCGGCAGGGTGTAGGCGCCGGCCTTGTCGATGCGGTAGATGACGGCGTCGATCCGCTGACCACCGAGCACGTTGCCGCGACCGTCATCCAGACGAGTGACTTGTGGGGGCTGCGGATAACGACTCAGACCGGCCACGTCACCCAGTGGCGGAACCGGCAGCGCCATCGCCAGTGCGCCATCGGCCTGCAGAGTCAGTTGGCGGGTAAAGCTGTCGCCGGTTTTCAACGGGGTTGCCGAGTTGGTCAGGCTTTGGCTCAGGCGCACACCGCTGGCCACCAGCGGCGTTTCTCCGGGTTTCAAGCCGGGTGGCTGGGTGGCGCTGAAGTGCAACGGTTGGCTTTGCGCGCTGAGCGGGGTGGTGGCCTGACCCGGTGTCGCACTCACCGTCAACGGCGGAATGTCGAAGCTGCGCGCAACATTCGGGGTGATCAGGTAGCTGTAGCGCAAGCCGCTGAAGGATTGCCCGTCGATGGTCTGATTCAGGTGTTGGGCTTGACCGTCGGGCGGCGTGACCAGGGCGCCATCGAGTTTCAGCTCGGGCAGGGTGGCAGCGCTGGTGAACCAGGTATCGGTGAGCACGTCGACTTGCAACTCGACCAGCCCGCCGACCATCGCGCCTTCGGCGGGTTGCAGGTGGGCCTGGATTTTCAGTTGGGGTTCGGCGGCAGAGGCAGTCAGGCTGAGCAAGCCGGTCATGAGCAAGGTGCAGATTTTTTTGCTGGCAGATCTGGCCTCATCGCTGGCAAGCCAGCTCCCACAGGGGGTGTCTGTGTTTTCGCCAATCGAGTTAACAGCGCAAAACCTTGTGGGAGCTGGCTTGCCAGCGATGAAGCCAACCCGGTTCATGGTTTGGCCCCCGATTGATCCTGCAAGCTGAATTTCTGCCTGAGAAACTTCGCCGGCGAGGTGCTCAGGTTCTGCAGCCACAACGCGCCGGAAGCCGCCTGTTCGGTCTCGACCTTTTTGCTCTGACCCTTGCCCGGCGCCTTGTCGAATTTCACTTCGTCCGGTTTGGTCTCGGGGGCGTTCTTTTCGGCGCTGTAGGTGTCTTTGAGCAACGCCTGCGCCAGCGCCAGATTGGCCGTGGCTTCGGGGAATTGCGGTTGCCGCTGCAAGGCCTGGGTGTAGGCGGCAATTGCCTGATCGAACTTGAAGCGCCGCACGTAAATGTTGCCCAGGTAAAACCACGCTTGCGCCGTGTCCAGCCGGGCAAAGGTCGCCAGTGCGAGGTCGTAGTCTGCCGCGTGATAGGCCGCCACACCTTTCCAGTACGGATCGACAAACAGCGCCGCAGCTTGCGGCCAATGCTCATGCTCGGCGGCCCAGCGCCCTTGCTGGTCGCGGGTGAAAAACGCGTCGGTCAGTGCACTGGCCTGGGCGGGGGCGGCAGGCCAGCCAAGGCTTGTGGCCAACAGCAGCGCCGGTACCCAGTTGACGCTCCAGCCCTTGCGCACACCGAGCAGCGCCAACAATAGAAGCGGCCAGCACAGCCAGTAACCGGCGTCCTTCCAGTGCAATTGCTGCTGTTCGGCGCTGGCACTCTGGAAATGTTGTTGGGCATGCAACTCGATCCAGTCCAGATCATCGTCGTCGAGGGTGAAGCTGCCCAGCGGCGCGTCGAGGGCGGCGGCCAATTGCTTGAGTGCCGCCGGATCGAAACGGCCGAGCAGCGGGCGCCCGTTGCTGTCGACTGCCGGCTGGCCGTTGGCGCCCTGAATCACCCCGCCGTCCGCGTTGCCGACCGCCAATACCAACACTTGTAATTGGCTGCCTTTGAGTCGCTGGTCGAGGTTATCGAGTTGTGTGGTGTCAGCGCCGTCGGTGATCAACAGCAGGCTGCCCGGGGTTTGCTCGGCGCTGAGCAGGCGTTTGGCCTGCGCGATGACGGCGCTAACGTCCTTGCCGGGTTTGTCGATAAGGCCAGTGCCCAGCGCTTGAATGAAGGTGTCGAGCAGCGCCGGATCGTCAGTCGGCGGCAACACCAGATGCGCGCTGCCGGCATAAGCGATCAGCGCGGTGCGCGCGCCGGCGCGACGCTGGATCAGGTCATGCAGTTTGTGTTTGACCGCTTGCAGGCGCGTCGGTGGTACGTCACTGGCATCCATCGACGGCGACAGATCCACGGCGACGATCAGCGGTGCGCGATTCTGCAGAAAATCCGGGCGATCCTGCTCCCAGGTCGGCCCGGCGGCGGCGATCGCCCCGAGTGCCAATACCGCGCACAGCCAGTGCACCGGGCGCAGGCGCTGCTGATCCGTTGGGGTGACCAGCAGGTGCGGCAGCAAGTGTTCGGCAATGTTGCTGCGCAGCCGCCGCTGCAAGTCGCGGGTGCGGCGCCAGAGCAGCGGCAGCAGCGCGGCGAACAGCGCGAGCAGCAACCACAGCGGGCGTAAAAAGTGCAAGTCGCTGAGATTGATCTCCATCTCAGGCCTCCTGCCGCTGGCGGGCCGGCGCCAGGCGCGGGCGCAGCAGTGCACCGAGGTGATACAGCGCCAACAGCGTCAGCGCCGCGCCCAGCGGCCAATGAAACAACTCGCGTTGCGGCTGATGGCTGAGGGTTTTCACTTGATGCGGGGTGAGGCGGTCGAGGGTGCTGTAGACCTGATCCAGTGCCGTACGATCTTCGGCGCGGAAGAACTGCCCGCCAGTGGTTTGGGCGATCTGTTGCAGCCCGCGCAGATTGACCTGCGCCTCGCCGGACGCCGTCGGGTCGCCAATGCCGATGGTGTGAATGACCACGCCCTTGTTGGCGGCCATTTCCGCGGCGTGGTCGGGGGTGATCGCGCTGCTGGTGTCGTTGCCGTCGGTGAGCAGGATCAGCACTTTCTGCTGTTCGTGCGCCTGGTCGAGCAGCTTCAGGCTCAAACCGATGGCATCACCGATGGTGGTGTTCGGCCCGGCCATGCCGATGCCGGTGTCGGCCAGCAACAGCGAGAGGCTGGCGTGGTCGAGGGTCAGCGGCGCTTGCGGGTAAGCGCCGCTGCCGAACACGATCAGGCCGATGCGGTCGTCCTTGCGCTTGTCGATGAAGCCTTGCACCACCTCTTTGACGGCGGCGAGGCGATTGATTTTCTGGCCGCTGGCGTTGGTGAAGTCTGCGGTTTCCATCGATTGCGAGAGGTCGATGGCGAGCATCAGGTCGCGCACCGGTTGCTGGCGCTCGATGGGTTTTTCGACGAACACCGGGCGCGCGGCGGCGAGTAGCACCAGCGCCCAGACCAGCAGATTGAGCAGCCGTTGCCAGTGGTTGTGACGATTGCCAACCCGGCTCGGCGCTTCCCCGACCGCACGGCTCATGGCGGCGAAAAACGGCACGCGCACGGCGCTGCGCGCTTCCTGATACGCCGGCAGGTACCGGAAGGCCAGCCACGGCAGCGGCAGCAGAAGCAACAGCCACGGGTAATCAAGCTGCCACATGGTGCTGCTCCACCCAGTGTTGGCAGGTGTCGAACAGCGCCTGACGCTGTTCGACGGGGAGGGCGCGCAGGGTGGCGTCGGGGGCGTAGGCGAGCTGGGCGAGTTGGGCACTGAACTCGTCGGGCAGCCTGGTTTTACTGTGCTGCTGCAGAAACGCCTGCCAATCCGCTCTCCCCAACGCCGCAGGACCCTGTGGGAGCTGGCTTGCCAGCGATTGCGTCCTGTCAGTCAGCTCGGATGTTGCAGGTGATGGCCTCATCGCTGGCAAGCCAGCTCCCACATTTATTGTGTTCCACCAGCGAGCGTTGGGTATGGGCATCGACAGGGCCACGCGTTTGAGCAACTCGGGCAGTTCGCGCAGGGCATTGAGGTCGTCACTGCGGCTGCGCAACTGCGCCAGACGCGTCAGGCCCTCGCGGCGATAAGCGTCCCTGTGCCATTGCCGATAACGCCGCACGCCAACCACGATCGCAAACGCGATCAACAGCCCCAGCAACAGCCACCAGCCCCAGGTCTGCGGCGCATAACTGACCGGCGCGGGCAGGCTCAGCTCCTTGAGCTGGCTGATGTCGGGAATCGTCGGATTCATCGCCGTGGGCCGGCAGACTTGCCAAGCTCGGCGCGCAATTGCGCGTGGGCCTCTTCGGCGGTGCTGAACATCATCAGCGGCACTTGACTGCGACGCAGCAGGGTGGCGACATCCTTGAGTCGGCCGCCGAGGTAATCACCCAGAGGCTGATGCACGCTGCGTTTCTCGACAGCCAGTTCCACCTGCAATTGGCCTTGGGTGACCAGCAGCCGGCCATCGCTCGGCAGCTTCAAGGCCAGTGGGTCGTAGACTTGCAGGGCGATCACGTCGTTGTGCGCGCGCAGTTGCCGCATCAATTGCAAGGTGCGCTCACCGGCGCCTGCGAAGTCGCTGACGACGCAGATCAAATGGTCATGCCCGGCCAGCGCCAGGCAGCGCTGCAAGGCCTTGTCCAACTGATCCTCGTCTTCGGCGTCGGGATTGGCCGCGTTCAGTGTCTGATTCTGTTGTGCCACGTGGCTGAGCAAGGCTTCGACCCGTTTGCGGCTGCGCAGCGGCGCGATGCTGTCGATGCGTTGATCGTTGAACACCAGACCGCCAACCCGGTCGCCGGCGTTGAACACCATCCACGCCGCCAGTGCAGCGAGTTCGGCGGCGAGGGCGGATTTGAAGCTGCGCTGCGAGCCGAAAAACATCGACATGCGCTGATCGACCACGATCAGCGCCGGGCGATCGCGTTCTTCAGTAAAAGTGCGTACCACCGGTTTGCCGGTGCGCAGCGAGGCGCGCCAGTCGAGGTGGCGTAAATCGTCGCCGGGTTGATAGCGGCGCAACTCATCGAAGTTCAAGCCACGGCCACGCAGGCGCGAAGCATGTTTGCCGGCCAGGATGCTGCCCTGGGGCTGACGCGCGAGCAAACTCAGGTCACGGGCCTTGAATTCCAGCGCCATCAATTGCGCCAGAGACACGTAGACCAGACCCTCCGTGTTCATGCCGGAATCGCCACTTTATCCAGCAAGCGGTCGAGCACCTGATCGGCAGTCACGCCATCCGCGACTGCGTCGTAGCTCAATTGCAGGCGATGACGTAGCACCGGATGCACCACGGCGCGCACGTTATCCGGCGAGACGAAATCCTGGCCCTGCAACCACGCATCGGCCCGCGCACAACGATCCAGGCCGATGCCACCACGGGGACTGGCACCGATGCTGATCCAGCGTCCGAGGTCTTCGTCGTAATCGGCCGGGTGGCGAGTGGCGTTGATCAGGTCGATCAGATAGCGGTCGATGGCCGGCGACACATGCACCGCGCTGACCTCCTTACGCGCGGCGAAGATCACTTCCTGTGACAGGCTGAAGCCCTTGCCCGGCGCGGTGTTCGCGCCCTGGGCAAACTCTTCGGCGCGCAACAGGCGCAGCACCTGGCTTTCGTTGTCGGCGCTGGGGTAATCCAGCAGCACCTTCATCAGGAACCGGTCCATTTGCGCTTCCGGCAACGGATAAGTGCCTTCCTGCTCGATCGGGTTTTGTGTGGCGACCACGATGAACAGCTCCGGCAGCACATGACTGGTGCCGGCCACGGTAAT
This sequence comes from Pseudomonas sp. LF020, assembly GCF_053456425.1. Classification (NCBI taxonomy): domain Bacteria; kingdom Pseudomonadati; phylum Pseudomonadota; class Gammaproteobacteria; order Pseudomonadales; family Pseudomonadaceae; genus Pseudomonas; species Pseudomonas sp. LF020. Next base: position 710,591 of record NZ_JBRFIX010000002.1, on the reverse strand, counting down.
CTGCCGTTCCTCCATGGCTTCCAGCAGCGCCGCCTGGACCTTGGCCGGGGCGCGGTTGATCTCGTCGGCGAGGATCAGATTGCCGAACAGCGGGCCTGGCTGGAAGCGGATCTCGTTTTGCCCGGCGACCTGATGCAGCACTTCGGCGCCGGTGATGTCCGAGGGCAGCAAGTCGGGGGTGAACTGGATGCGGCTCATCTTCGCGTCCAGGTGCGTGGCCAGCGCCTTGACCGTGCGCGTCTTGGCCAGCCCCGGCAGACTTTCCAGGAGCAAATGCCCGTTGGCCAACAGGCCGAGGAGGATCTGCCGAATGACCTGATCCTGGCCGAGTACGGTTTCGGCGATACTCGCTTGCAGGGCATTGAGGTCGGTGAGTGCGGTCATGGGACAGTCCTTTGTGGCCGGTCTAGAAAAACGCCAGGGTCATGTTGACGGCAATCCCGTTGCCTTCGGGGCGGTTCTTGGTGTCGAACTCCGGCACCCAGCGCGCACTGATGTTGGCCTGAGCGTCAGCGAATTTGCCGCTCCAGGCGACCACCGGCCCGGCGCCAACCGAGCGGCCACGGAAGCCATTCAGGCTGTCGGCGGTCTGCCCCTTGTCGTCGGTGACTTGCTGGATATAACCCGCCGCCAGACCGGCGCTCCAGCCACTGCCGAAGCCGTGAGTCCACAAGGCGTCGAGGGTGAAGATGTTGCCGTTGCGGTAATCGGTGGCGGTGTTTTCGGTGTAGAACTCCAGTCCACTGGACAGGGTGAACTCGCCACCCTTGCCGTCCAGATGAGTGAAGGCCACGGTGGGCATGAACGTGTAATTGTTCTGCCCGGGGTTGGCCAGGCGATTGTCGTTGTAGGCGCCGGTCGGCACGTAGATCGGCAGGGAGAACGCGATGTGGTTCAACTCATCGAAGTGGTAGCCGGCGGCAATCGGCGTGACCAGCGCGTCGGCGAACTGGGTCCCGGAATCGCTGGTGCCGAGGGTGCGTCCGCGCGGGCCGGTGATCGCCGCGTCAATGTCGGTGTACTGCACTGGAACGCCGATTGCCGAGGCAAAGTTCCATGGGCCTTTGCCGGTGTCCCAGATGTGCGTCAGGTTGGTCATGGTGTAGGAGACTTTCATGTCGATCCCGGCACTGACCTCACCGGAAATCGGCGCGCCGCGACTGCCCTTGAGCGATCCGTCGTACCAGATGCTGGTCACCGAGACGACCCAGCCCGGTTCGGGCGGGATGATCCCGGCATTGGAATACACCTGTTGCCCGGTGATCGGCCGGCCCACGCCACCCTCGGCTGCATAGAGTTGAGTACTGCCGATCATGCACAGCGCCAGCAGCGGACGCACAACGTAAGGCTTGACCATCACTGGCTCCGTTTATTGTTTTGAGTTGACCGGGTTGAGCAGGGGCATCTTCCACTCGCCGCTGGCCACTTCCGGTTTCGGCAGGTACAGGCGCAACACGCCGTAGAACGGCCCGTTCGGTGCAGGCAGCCAGTTGGCCTGCTTGTCCTTTCCGGGATTTTTGTGCTGCACGTAGAGGGTCAGTCCGCCGTCGGCATCGAGCTTCAAGTCGGGCAGCATCCGCGAGTTGATCAGGTAGCGATTGAGCGGGTTGGCCACCAGCAACTTGCTCTTGCCGTCGTACATGGTCAGCGACCAGAAGGCGTCGGCCGGGGGCAGGGCGCCGTTGTCGAAATGCAGGGTGTAGTCGTGTTTCGCTGCGTCGGCCGGCTGGCCGTCCTTATCGACGAAATAGCCGATGTAGTTCGCCTCTTCGGCAGAGTTGCCGAAGATGCCCATGTTGGCGCCGGCGTAGCGATACAGGTAATTGCCCTTGAGGTGATCGCGGGTGCCGAACAGGTCACCGCTGCTGATTTCGTGCGTGTCGACCTTGTCTTTCTTGAACGCGGCGAATTCGGCCTTGGCGTCACTGATGCCGTCTTCGAGGGCCTTGCGTTGCTCGGTGCTGAGCGTTTTCAGGTCGAATGGCTGACCGGCACCGATGCCGATTTTGGCGAAGCGTGCGAGCAGGTCTTTTTCGACATCCTGCGGCGGGGTGAAGGCGAGCATGAAGTTCAGGTAGCGGAACAGCTCCGGGGTTTCGCTCATGGTCGGCGTCGGTTTCGGCCAACTGACTTTTGGCGCCGGCGCCGGGGCCTTCTGTTTGACGTAGTGGCTAAGCGGCTCGACCTTGTAGCCTTTCTGGATCTGCTTGACCTTGCCCAGATCTTTTTCGTCGAACAGCTGCGTGCGGTACAGCGCGTAGGCGATGTTGCTTTCGCTGCGCACCAGCCGGTCGATGTTGATCGGTTGCTGACCCTGCCAGTCAGGCCCGGCGATCATGAAGTGGCCACCGTTATTACCGGTGCTGCGGGTGCCCAGGTAAGCGAAATTCTGCGTGTAGGCGTCGATCAGTTGCACCGAGTAGTAACGGTGTTCCTCGATCGGCGGCAAGGTCAGGATCAACGGCTCGCTGCGCAGATCCATCCAGACGAACGAGTAGGGCGTGTCGGCGTTCGGCGTGACGAACGCGGTGTCCTTGGCGGTGAAGGCCTTGGCGGTGTTGCCGATCTGGTTGAACGGTGCCTTGAAGTTCGGGCTCTTGCTGTCCACGGCCTGGGTGTACAGAGTCTTGTACATTTCCACTATCGGGAAGCCATAGAGGTAGGCGTCCCTGGCGATGCCTCGGGCTTCTTCGGGGCTGGCGCTGAAATCGGCCCAGGCGCTGCTGCTCAAGGCGAGGGTCAGGCCGGTCAGCCATAGATTGCGTGCGTTCATGCGGCGTCCTTATTCATTGCACGACCGTGATGTCGTCGAGTTTCCAGCTCTTGTCGAAATAGGCTTCGGTCGGCGCGTACAGGCGGAAATAGCTGAACCAGTGCTTGCCGGGCACGGTTTGCACCCAGTTGTTTTCGAAGCCTTTGGGCGCGCTCGGGCCGAAGTACAGGTCCACCGAGCCGTCGGCGTTTTTCTTCAGATCCTGGCGCGAGGACAGGTCGGCCTTGCGTTGCGGATTGTCGATCAGGCAACGGCTGTCGATGTCGTACACGGTCATCGACCAGAATTGTTTGGCCGGCGGGTTGGCGCCGACGTGCAGGCGATAGGTCTTGCCGCCGTCGAGCCAGTCGCCCTTGGCATCGGTGTAGGCACCGAGGTAGGTCTGGCCGAGGCCAGGGGTCCTGGAAACCATGCCTTTGGTGTTGGTCACCGCTTCATAGAACCAGGCGCTGCGTTCCCACAACTGGTCGTAATAGGCCACGCGTTGCGATGGTTCGGCGATGTTCAGCACCGTGTCCCAATGCCGGTCGGGCCAGTACTGCGCGTCAGGAAAGCGCTTGGCAAAGGTGTTGGCCTTGGCGATCAGTTCACCGACCTGCGCGCCGGACTCCAGCGCCTGACGCTGTCGGGTGTTGGGGTTGAAGGGTTTGTCCTTCTCGATGCCGAGACTGGCGAGCATGGCCATGTAGAAGCGGTCACGTTCATTCACCGGTTCTTTCTGGATGATCTGGTGCAGCCGCTGCCAGTAAGCGATGCCGCGCGGCTGGGTGCCCGACCACTTTTTACCGTCAGGCGACAGCAGGCGGGTCTTGCTCGGCTCGGCACGTTTGGCGTACGGGTACATCTTGAATTTCTCGACCAGCGCCTTGCCTTTGGCCGGATCCGGATCCAGCACCCGGAAGCCCACCAGCACGTTCATGGTTTCCGATTTGGCCAGGTAATACTTGTCGGCATCCGCCGGTGGCTCCGCGCCCGGTGGCAGCACCAGGTATTTGCCGCCCTGGCCTTTGTCCGGGCCGGTCTGGCCCATGTCGATGATCGCCCGCTGCCAGAAATCGCCAATGCCGCCGGCGGTCGGTCCCGGTGGCAGTTCAATCACCAGCGGCCCGGTTTCGCTGAGGTCGACGAAGCCGAGAATGTACGGCGTGGTGGCGTTGGCGGTGATCACGCCGAGCTTGTCTTCGTAGCTGTCGAGCACCATCAGATCGCCGCTGCGCGCGCCGAGCTTGTCGCGAAATTCTTCCTGCCACTGCGCGTAGGACACCAGCGGCAAGGCCCACAGGTAACTTTGGGTTGCCTGCTGGAAATCCAGTTCGGCGTAGAGTCTGGCAATCGACTCATGGGCCGGCAGTTCGCCTTCCATGGCGATCTTGCCGATACGCGTGTCGAGTTCCTGGGCGCCGACGCCGCAGCTGGCGAACAGGGTCATCAGACTGAAACCGGCAGCGCGTAAAGCGATGTGCATGGCGATGTCCTTATTTTCCGAACGTCACGTTGATCCCGGCGAACAGGGTGAATTGCGGCACGCCGTCGCCTTTGCGTTCGACGGTCCATTGCGGTTCGAGAAAGGCGTTGAGAATGTTGCTGCCGGACTTCCAGACCTTGCCCGCACCCAGGCCGATCGGGATGTAGTGGGTGTTGTTCTTCAGGTCGAAGGTCCAGGTGCCGGTGGAGCGCAGATACCAGCCTTTTTCCAGGTTATGGATGATGAACGGCTGCATGGTTGCGGTTTCGACGTGGGCGCGGTCGTGGTCGCCGGCGAACGAGCTCTGGTATTGCACCAGCGCACCGAGCAGGCCGCGTGGTGACGAATCGATCGCTACCGCAGCGAGGCCGGCCTGCCATTTACCGGTGCCCAATTCATCCTCGGCAGCGGTCGGCGCGGTGATCTGCGGGCCGATGCCCAACTGCACGCCGTCGGTCTTGAGCAGGAAGATGTCGAACAGATTGAGATCGCCGATGCCGGTGCTGTAGCCGCCGTGCGGATCGGGGCGGGTGCTGATCGGCATCGTTGCCCGCAACAACTGCGGCACGCCGATGAAATCGTTGGGCGCAATCGGCAAAGTACCGCGCAGCAAGGCATCGTTGGTGTGCAGGTTGCTGTCGAACAGCTTCGGCGTGTAGTAATCCTGCAGGTTGGCGCCGGGCGCCAGGTTCAGCGGGTTGTTGCTTTTGTTGGCCTCTTCGGCGTTATTCGCCAGAGCACAAAACACAGGCGCCAGCGAACTCGCCAGCAGCAAGGCGTGAATCCCCAATTTTTTCGACATGATCCCCGTTTCCCTGGTGGCTACTGCATGGACGACCCGGCACTTCTCGGCCGTTGGACGTAATTCCTTTCTTAATCAAGCCTGTAGGACACGTCTGATTCACGCTAGCAGCTAATCGGGAGTTAGCCAGTCGAAGGGATTAATTCTTTGGTTTTGTGTACGGCTTCGCAGTCGAGTGGTGAACTGGTCAATCAAATGTGTGTTGTCAGTGCTGACGCTTTCGCGGGCAAGCCACGCTCCCACAGGTATTGAAGCGTTCACAAATCCTGTGACCGACTCGATACCTGTGGGAGCGTGGCTTGCCCGCGATGGCAATTTCAAATTCAACCCGGCATGGGATCAGGCATTTTTCTTTGCTTGCTCGCGAACACGCTCTTCCTGCGCCCGTGCTTCGGGGGTGAACTCGGCGCCAAAATCCTCGGCAGAGAAAATCTGGCGGATTTCGATATCAGAGTCGCCCGGCATCGGGTTCGGGCAGCGCTTGACCCATTCGATGGCTTCTTCCTTCGATTTCACTTCCCAGATCCAGTACCCGGCCACCAACTCCTTGGTCTCGATGAACGGGCCGTCAGTGACCGTGCGTTTGTCGCCGGAGAAATGCACGCGGGCGCCTTTGCTGCTCGGGTGCAGGCCATCGGCGTCGATGAGGATGCCGGCCTTGACCAGTTCTTCGTTGAAGTTGCCCATGGCGGTGATCAGCTCTTCACTGGGCATGATGCCGGCTTCGGAATCGGCGCTGGCTTTGACAAGGATCATGAATCGCATGGTGGTTTCTCCAGGGAATGGGGGTTGATTCACTGCTTAGTCGAACGGGCGGGGCGTGAATCGACAGGTCTCTGAATAAAAGATGCAGTCCGGCGTTTTAACAATCGCAATCCGACACACTGCAACTGCCAATGTAAGAGCTGCCGCAAGCTGCAATCTTTGCTCCTGTCGTTAAAAACCAACATCAAAAAATTACAGCCTTCGGCAGCTCCCAGTGCGTATTTCAATTCAGGATGTTTAAAAGTTGTTTCGATTTTGCGGAACGTTCCCACAAGGTTTTCAGGTTGTCCGTCGGACGTCGGGTCTCTAGCCTGTGTTCGTCGCTGCCAATTCAGCGACCGGGACTGGAAACCCCGACGGGTATTAGTGGCGCGTACACGCCTTTCATAACGTATCCTTGCGCACTTCGAATGTGTGCACTCCGTTATGGCGGCTGTGCGCGGGGGACCTTCGGGTCGTCCGGGTCGCCGCTGCCCGGGTTTCCAACCTGCGTACAGCTGCCACCTCTTCGTCCGGAAACCGAAGGGGGCAGCTCCGACTATTCAGTGGAGTTACACCTATCATCCGACTACGAATAACTGCACAACCGTGACAATTGCAGGAGCAAAGATTTCGGGAAAGTCAATTGTGCAGAACCCGGCGAAATTCAATGAGATGCGAGGTCTTTCTTTCATCGAAAGACAGGCAGCGCGCACGCAAAGTAGTCCGAAGGACGGTATTTTCATGCCTGCGGATTTACAAGCCATGCTCGAAGCGAATACCGAGGCCCCCTGTGATAAGAAAAATGTTTACAAATAGGCGTATTGGCCTATGGCTGGTGGCAGTTTTATCCGTCAATGCGATTTTTTTGGCTTTTCTGATTTTTGGCGATATTGCGAAAGCGCCCAATATGAAAATGATCAAGAGCAAAGAACCGTTGCTGATTGAAGGGCCAAATGGCGACGAGAATTACTATGTCCTGCCTTTGGGTACTACCCTTTATCACGATAAAAGCTTTCCTGAAGGGCATGACCGTTATGTGGTGTATCTCAATCATAAAGGTGCAATTGCACACGAAGAAGTACCCATGAAGCCTGAGTATGGCGGTTCATTTATAGATCCGCTGTGGCTGGCGAATGTTGATGAGGAAACCTTGAAAGAAATTTTCAAACGGTTTCCGCTCTCCAAAACCGATATTGCCGCTGCTATCAAGGCCAATAAAATAACCAAGGATGATCTTGCCGACATCATCCGATCCATGCCCGACTGACCAATTCTTTTAGCTGTCGGTGAAACGAAGCTGTGATCTTTTGATCTTGATGAAAAGATCGCAGCCTGCGGCAGCTCCTACAGGGGAAGGCGGGGTTGTATACAATTTTTTGCGCAGGCCCCTGACAATTTTCATGCAGGGCATAGGTCGTCGGACAATTTCGTGGTTAACTTCGGCCTCTTGCATGCTCAATAACCACGTTAAGAAGGACTAAAGTCATGGCTCAAGTCACCCTCAAAGGCAACCCGGTTCAAGTCAACGGCCAGTTGCCACAAGCCGGTTCCAAGGCGCCAGCCTTTTCCCTGGTTGCCGGCAATCTGTCCGACGTCACCCTGAAAGACTTTGCCGGCAAGCGCAAAGTGCTGAACATCTTCCCAAGCGTTGACACCCCGACCTGCGCCACCTCGGTGCGCAAGTTCAACGCTCAGGCCAACGAACTGGCCAACACCGTGGTGCTGTGCATCTCGGCTGACCTGCCATTCGCCCAGGCCCGTTTCTGCGGCGCCGAAGGCCTGGAAAACGTGCAGAACCTGTCGACCCTGCGCGGTGCCGAATTCATCGAAAACTACGGCGTAGCCATCGCTGACGGCCCGCTCAAAGGCCTGACCGCCCGTGCCGTGGTGGTTCTGGACGAGAACGACAACGTCTTGCACAGCGAGCTGGTCAAGGAAATCGCTGAAGAGCCGAACTACGACGCAGCACTCGCCGTTCTGAAATAAGCGCTTTTACAATTGTTAACGGCCTGGCCCTGTCCAGGCCGTTTTCATTTGTGTATCAGTGTTTTGCCTCACACCTTGAAACGTAAGTTGAAGGTAAATTGCCGGTAAAGCTGCTTTGCTTAAATCCGATCAGTGCTTATCGTTCAGCCTCCCGTAAAAGAAGCCCACGCGCCCAATGGTTAATCAATCCATGCAATCGTCCCCTCGCAACTCCCGTCGCTGGCTGATCAGCCTGCTCGTCCTGTTGGTTATCGCCGTCCTGTGCTGGAAATTCTGGCCCGCCGGTTCGGCCCACAAGGAGGGCGCCGACAAGGCGGCGAGCGGCCATGCCGGACGTTCGGGGATGATGCGGCCGGGCTTCGGTGGCGCGGCCGGGCCGATTCCGGTGCGTGTGGCGCCGGCAGTCACGGGCGACTTCCCGCTGTATTACAAGGCACTGGGCACGGTGACTGCGCTCAACACCATCAACGTGCGCAGCCGGGTCGGCGGTGAACTGGTGAAGATCAATTTCGAGGAAGGGCAGATGGTCAAGGCCGGCGACCTGCTGGCAGAGATCGATCCGCGTCCGTACCAGAACGCCTTGCTCCAGGCTGAAGGCACCTTGCTGCAGAATCAGGCGCAGTTGAAAAACGCACAGGTCGACGTCGAGCGTTATCGCGGCCTGTACAAGGAAGACAGCATCGCCAAGCAGACGCTGGACACTGCCGAAGCGCTGGTCGGGCAGTATCTGGGCACGGTCAAGACCAATCAGGCGGCGGTCAACGACGCCAAACTCAATCTCGAATTCACCAAGATCCGCGCACCGATTGCCGGTCGTGTCGGTCTGCGTCAGGTCGACGTCGGTAACCTCGTTGCGGCCAACGACACCACGTTCCTCGCGGTGATCACCCAGACCCAGCCGATCAGCGTGGTCTTCACCCTGCCGGAAAACAGCCTCGAAACCGTGCTTGCCCGCTACCACAGTGGCGCGAAACTGCCGGCCGAAGCGTGGGATCGCGGCGACACGAAAATCCAGGCCAGCGGCGTGCTGCAAAGCCTCGACAACCAGATCGACGTCGCCACCGGCACCCTGAAATTCAAGGCCCGTTACGATAACCGCGACCAGTCGCTGTTCCCCAATCAGTTCGTCAATGTGCACCTGCTGGCCGACACCCTGAAAGGCGTGGTACTGGCACCGTCGGCGGCGATTCAGTTCGGCACCAACGGCACGTTCGTTTACGCGTTGGACGGCGACAAGAAAGTCACCATCCGCCAACTGAAAATCGGCGCCAGTGACGGCACCAACACGGTGATCACCGAAGGTCTGGCGGCAGGCGACCGCGTCGTGCTCGAAGGCACCGATCGCCTCAAAGAAGGCAGCGAAGTGGAAGTCGTCAACGACAGCAATGACGTGCCGACCACCCCGACCGGGCACCTGCAGGGCAAACCCGCGGCCAGCGCGCCGGACGCCGCCGCAGCTGACAAGGCCAAGAAGGGCGCATGAACATTTCGCGGCTGTTCATCCTCCGTCCGGTAGCCACCACCCTGAGCATGCTGGCCATTGTTCTGGCCGGCCTGATTGCCTATCGCCTGCTGCCGGTCTCGGCCTTGCCGCAGGTCGATTATCCGACCATTCGCGTCATGACCCTGTACCCCGGCGCCAGTCCGGACGTGATGACCAGTGCCGTCACCGCGCCGCTCGAACGTCAGTTCGGGCAGATGCCGGGCCTGACGCAAATGGCCTCGACCAGCTCCGGCGGTGCTTCGGTGCTGACCCTGCGTTTCAGCCTCGACATCAACATGGACGTCGCCGAACAGCAGGTGCAGGCCGCGATCAACGCCGCGACCAATCTGCTGCCGACCGACTTGCCGGCGCCGCCGGTGTACAACAAGGTCAACCCGGCGGACACCCCGGTGCTGACCCTGGCGATCACCTCGAAAACCATGCTCCTGCCAAAACTCAATGATCTGGTCGATACGCGCATGGCGCAGAAGATCGCCCAGATCAGCGGCGTCGGCATGGTCAGCATTGCCGGCGGTCAGCGGCAGGCGGTGCGGATCAAAGTCAACCCGGAAGCACTGGCGGCGAACAGCCTGAACCTGGAAGACGTGCGCACCCTGATCGGCGCGTCCAACGTCAATCAGCCCAAGGGCAACTTCGACGGCCCGACCCGGGTCTCGATGCTCGACGCCAACGATCAGCTGACGTCGCCCAAGGACTACGCCAACCTGATCCTCGCCTACAAGAACGGCGCGCCGCTGCGCCTGAAGGATGTCGCGGAAATCGTCGACGGCGCCGAGAACGAACGCCTGGCGGCGTGGGCCAACCAGAATCAGGCAGTGCTGCTCAATATCCAGCGTCAGCCGGGTGCCAACGTGATCGAGGTAGTCGATCGGATCAAGGCACTGCTGCCGAGCATCACCGACAACCTGCCGGCCGGCCTCGACGTTACCGTGCTCACCGACCGCACCCAGACCATCCGCGCCTCGGTCACCGACGTGCAGCACGAACTGCTGATCGCCATTGCGTTGGTGGTGATGGTGACATTCCTGTTCCTGCGCCGTGCCAGCGCAACCATCATCCCGTCGGTGGCGGTGCCGCTGTCGCTGATCGGCACGTTTGGCGTGATGTATCTCGCCGGGTTCTCGGTCAACAATCTGACCTTGATGGCGCTGACCATCGCCACCGGTTTTGTGGTCGACGATGCGATTGTGATGCTGGAAAACATCGCGCGCTTCATCGAGGAGGGTGACAGCCCGATGCAGGCGGCGCTCAAAGGCGCGAAGCAGATCGGCTTCACCCTGATCTCCCTGACCCTGTCGCTGATCGCGGTACTGATTCCGCTGCTGTTCATGGCTGACGTGGTCGGGCGACTGTTCCGCGAGTTCGCCATCACTCTGGCGGTGGCGATCCTGATTTCGCTGGTGGTCTCGCTGACCCTGACGCCGATGATGTGCGCGCGTTTGCTCAAACGTGAGCCGGAAGCCCACGAGCAGGGCCGCTTCTACCGGGCCAGCGGCGGCTTCATCGACTGGATGATCGCCGCCTACGGGCGCAAGTTGCAGTGGGTACTCAAACACCAGCCGCTGACCCTGTTGGTCGCTATCGGCACGCTGGCGCTGACGGTGTTCCTATATATGGTGGTGCCCAAGGGCTTCTTCCCGGTGCAGGACACCGGGGTGATCCAGGGCATCTCCGAAGCGCCGCAGTCGATTTCCTTCGCGGCCATGGGCGAGCGCCAGCAGGCGCTGGCCAAGGTGATTCTCGAAGATCCGGCGGTGGAGAGCCTGTCGTCCTACATCGGCGTCGACGGCGACAACGCCACGCTCAACAGCGGTCGCCTGCTGATCAACCTCAAGCCCCACGGCCAGCGTGACCTGAGCGCCACCGAAGTGATCGCGCGCCTGCAACCGCAACTGGACAAACTGGTCGGCATCCGCCTGTTCATGCAGCCGGTGCAGGATTTGACCATCGAGGATCGAGTCAGCCGTACCCAGTACCAATTCAGTATGTCCTCGCCGGATTCTGAACTGCTCAGCCAGTGGAGCGGGCGTCTGGTCGAGGCACTGGCCCAGCGTCCGGAGCTGACCGACGTTGCCAGCGATTTGCAGGACAAGGGTTTGCAGGTCTATCTGGTGATCGACCGCGATGCGGCGTCGCGCCTCGGTGTTTCGGTGCAGAACATCACCGATGCGCTGTACGACGCCTTCGGCCAGCGGCAGATCTCGACCATTTACACCCAGGCCAGCCAGTACCGCGTGGTGCTGCAGGCGCAGGCCGGGGAGAAGATCGGCCCGGCGGCGCTGGATCAGATTCACGTCAAGACCACTGACGGTGCGCAAGTGCGTCTGTCGAGCCTGGCCCATGTCGAGGAACGTCAGGCGCAACTGGCAATCACCCACATCGGCCAGTTCCCCGCCGTGATGATGTCGTTCAACCTCGCACCCGGCGTGGCGCTGGGGCATGCGGTGGACATCATCGAACAGGTGCAGCAGGACATCGGCATGCCGATTGGCGTGCAGACCCAGTTCCAGGGTGCGGCCGAAGCGTTTCAGGCCTCGCTGTCGAGCACCTTGCTGCTGATTTTGGCGGCGGTGGTGACCATGTACATCGTGCTCGGCGTGCTTTACGAAAGTTACATTCACCCGATCACCATTCTCTCGACCCTGCCGTCGGCGGCGGTGGGAGCCTTGCTCGCGTTGCTGCTCAGCGGCAATGACCTGGGGATGATCGCGATCATTGGCATCATCCTGTTGATCGGTATCGTCAAGAAGAACGCGATCATGATGATCGACTTCGCCCTCGATGCCGAACGCACCCAAGGCATGGCGCCGGAGCAGGCGATCTATCAGGCGGCGCTGCTGCGCTTCCGGCCGATTTTGATGACTACGCTGGCGGCACTGTTCGGCGCGGTGCCGTTGATGCTCGCCACCGGTTCCGGGGCTGAATTGCGTCAGCCACTGGGTCTGGTGATGGTCGGCGGCTTGCTGGTGAGCCAGGTACTGACTCTGTTCACTACGCCGGTGATCTATCTGTACTTCGACCGTCTCGGTCGGCGCTTTGGCAAGACCGATGCCGAAGAGGTATCGGTATGACTGTCCGTACACATATCCCTTGTAGGAGTGAGCCTGCTCGCGATAGCAGTGTGTCTGTCCCTACCGATATTGAATGTGCCGACCTCATCGCGAGCAGGCTCACTCCTACAGGGGAGTGCGGTGAAAGTAAGGATCTTGGTCAATGAACTTGTCCGGTCCTTTCATCAAGCGCCCGGTCGCGACCATGCTCCTGAGCCTGGCAATCATGTTGCTGGGCGGCGTCAGCTTCGGCCTGCTGCCGGTATCGCCGCTGCCGCAAATGGATTTCCCGGTGATTGTGGTCCAGGCCAGTCTGCCCGGCGCCAGCCCCGAGGTCATGGCGTCAACGGTGGCGACGCCGCTGGAGCGTTCGTTCGGCGCGATTGCCGGCGTCAACACCATGAGCAGCCGCTCCAGCCAGGGTTCGACCCGGGTCATTCTGCAATTTGACCTCGACCGCGACATCAACGGCGCGGCGCGCGAGGTGCAGGCGGCGATCAATGCTTCGCGCAACCTGTTGCCGAGCGGGATGCGCAGCATGCCGACCTACAAGAAGGTCAACCCGTCGCAGGCACCGATCATGGTGCTGTCGCTGACTTCGGATGTGCTGGAAAAAGGCCAGCTCTATGACCTGGCCTCGACCATTCTGTCGCAGAGCCTGTCGCAGGTGCAGGGTGTCGGTGAAGTGCAGATCGGCGGCAGTTCGCTGCCGGCGGTGCGCATCGAACTCGAGCCGCAGGCGCTGAACCAGTACGGCGTGGCGCTCGATGACGTGCGCAAGACCATTGCCGGGGCCAATGTGCGCCGGCCCAAGGGTTCGGTTGAAGACGGCGAACGCCTGTGGCAGATCCAGGCCAACGACCAGTTGGAGAAGGCCAAGGATTACGAATCACTGATCATCCATTACAACAACGGCGCGGCCCTGCGCCTGAAGGATGTAGCCAAGGTCAGCGACGGCGTCGAAGACCGTTACAACAGCGGTTTCTTCAACGATGACGCAGCGGTGCTGCTGGTGATCAACCGCCAGGCCGGCGCCAACATCATCGAGACGGTCAACGAGATCAAGGCGCAGTTGCCGGCGTTGCAAGCGGTACTGCCGGCCAGCGTCAAACTGAATCTGGCGATGGATCGCTCGCCGGTGATCAAGGCCACCCTGCACGAAGCGGAAATGACCCTGCTGATCGCCGTGGCGCTGGTGATTCTGGTGGTGTTCCTGTTTCTCGGGAATTTCCGCGCCTCGCTGATTCCGACGCTGGCGGTGCCGGTGTCGCTGGTCGGCACCTTCGCGGTGATGTACCTCTACGGGTTTTCGCTGAACAACCTGTCGCTGATGGCGTTGATTCTGGCCACCGGGCTGGTGGTGGACGATGCCATCGTGGTGCTGGAGAACATTTCCCGACACATCGACGAAGGCGTCAAACCGATGAAAGCCGCCTACCTCGGGGCCAAGGAAGTCGGTTTCACCTTGCTGTCGATGAACGTGTCGCTGGTGGCGGTGTTCCTGTCGATCCTGTTCATGGGCGGGATTGTCGAGAGTCTGTTCCGCGAGTTCTCCATCACCCTGGCGGCGGCGATCGTGGTGTCGTTGGTGGTCTCGCTGACCCTGACGCCGATGCTCTGTGCGCGCTGGCTCAAGCCACACACGCCGGGCCAGGAAAACCGTCTGCAACGCTGGAGCCGAAAGACCAATGACTGGATGGTCGGCAAGTACGCCACCAGTCTCGACTGGGTGCTGCGCCATCGGCGTCTGACCTTGCTCAGCCTGATCATCACGGTCGGGGTCAACGTCGCGCTGTACGTAGTAGTACCGAAGACGTTCATGCCGCAGCAGGACACCGGCCAGTTGATCGGTTTCGTGCGTGGCGACGATGGCCTGTCGTTCAGCGTGATGCAGCCGAAAATGGAAACCTTCCGCCGCGCCGTGCTCAAGGACGAAGCGGTGGAGAGTGTGGCCGGGTTCATCGGTGGTACCAACGGCACCAACAACGCGTTCATGCTGGTGCGCCTGAAGCCGATCAAGGAGCGCAATCTGTCGGCGCAGAAAGTCATCGAACGCCTGCGCAAGGAAATGCCCAAGGTACCCGGCGCCCAGTTGATGCTGATGGCGGACCAGGATCTGCAGTTCGGTGGTGGCCGCGAGCAGACCACCTCGCAATACAGCTACATCCTGCAAAGCGGTGATCTGGGCGCGTTGCGCGAGTGGTATCCGAAAGTGGTCACCGCGCTGCGCGCATTGCCCGAGCTGACCGCCATCGATGCCCGCGAGGGCCGTGGCGCGCAGCAGGTGACGCTGATTGTCGACCGCGATCAGGCCAAGCGCCTGGGTGTCGACATGAACATGGTCACGGCAGTGTTGAACAACGCCTACAGCCAGCGGCAGATTTCGACGATCTACGACAGCCTCAACCAGTATCAGGTGGTGATGGAGGTCAATCCGAAATACGCGCAGGATCCGGTGACGCTCAATCAAGTGCACGTAATCACCGCCGACGGCGCACGGATTCCGTTGTCGACTATCGCCCATTATGAAAACAGCCTGGAAGACGACCGCGTCAGCCACGAAGGCCAGTTCGCCTCCGAAAGCATCGCGTTCGACATGGCTGAAGGCGTGACCGTGGAGCAGGGCAGTGCCGCGATCGAGCGGGCGATTGCCAAGGTCGGCCTGCCGGAAGACGTGATCGCGAAAATGGCCGGCACCGCCGATGCCTTTGCCGCGACCCAGAAAAGCCAGCCATTCATGATTCTCGGTGCGTTGCTGGCGGTGTATCTGGTGCTCGGTGTGTTGTATGAAAGCTATATTCACCCGCTGACCATTCTCTCGACCTTGCCCTCGGCCGGGGTCGGTGCATTGCTGTCGATCTATGCGCTGGGCGGCGAGTTCAGTCTGATTTCGCTGCTCGGACTGTTCCTGTTGATCGGTGTGGTGAAGAAAAACGCGATCCTGATGATCGACCTGGCGCTGCAACTGGAGCGCCATCAGGGCCTGTCGCCGCTGGAGTCGATCCGTAGCGCCTGCCTGCAACGGCTGCGGCCGATTCTGATGACCACGCTGGCGGCGATCCTCGGCGCCTTGCCGCTGTTGCTCAGCCGCGCCGAAGGTGCGGAGATGCGCCAGCCACTGGGCCTGACCATCATCGGCGGCCTGATCTTCAGCCAGGTCCTGACCCTCTACACCACACCCGTGGTTTACCTCTATCTCGACAAGCTGCGCCACCGCTTCAACAAGTGGCGTGGCGTGCGTACTGACGCCGCTCTGGAAACTCCGCTATGACCGATCGTTCGCTTCTCAATCTGGCCACTGCGCGCGGCTCGCGTCTGCTGAGCCTGTCGCTGTGCGTGGCGATGCTCAGTGCCTGCGCCGTCGGCCCGGACTATCAGCGCCCGCAGACCGCCGAGGTCGCGCAATACAAGGAAGCCAAGGGCTGGCGACAGGCCAACCCCAGTGACTCGCTGGCCCGTGGCGCCTGGTGGGAGTTGTATGGCGATCAGCAGCTCAATGGCCTGATCGAAAAACTCAACAGTTCCAACCAGACTGTCGCGCAATCCGAAGCCCAGTTCCGTCAGGCCCAGGCCCTGGTGCGCAGCGCCCGTGGGGCGTTTTACCCGAACGTGGACCTGAGCGTGGGCAAGACCCGTTCCAGCCAGGGCACCGGCAGCAGCAGTTCGAGCCTGAGCAGTTCGGCCAGCGGCATACGCGACACCTACAACGCGCAGTTGGGTGTGAGTTGGGAAGCCGACATCTGGGGCAAGTTGCGTCGCGGTCTGGAAGCCAACGAAGCCAGCGCCCAGGCCAGCTTCGCCGATCTGGCCGCGATGCGCCTGAGCCAGCAGTCGGAGCTGGTGCAGAACTACCTGCAACTGCGGGTGATCGACCAGCAGAAACGCTTGCTCGAGGCCACCGTCGCGGCCTACGAAAAGTCGCTGCAAATGACCCAGAACCAGTACCGCGCCGGGATTTCCGGACGCGATGCGGTGGCGCAGGCGCAGACCCAGCTGAAAACCACTCAGGCCGATCTGGTGGACCTGATCTGGCAACGCGCGCAGTTCGAAAACGCTATCGCCGTGCTCACCGGGCAGGCGCCGGCCGAGTTCAGCATCGCTGAAAGCCAGAACATTCCGAACCTGCCGCAGATTCCCCTGAGCCTGCCTTCGCAGTTGCTGGAGCGACGTCCGGACATCGCCTCGGCGGAACGCTCGGTAATCGCCGCCAATGCCAATATCGGCGTAGCCAAAGCTGCGTATTACCCGGATCTGACCCTGAGCATGAGCGGCGGTTACAGCAGCAGTACCTCGAAAAATCTTCTAACGCTGCCGAACCGTTTCTGGTCGGTCGGGCCGAAACTGGATTTGCCGATTTTCGATGGCGGGATCCGTTCGGCCGAAGTTGATCGCACCGAAGCGGTGTATGACCAGACCGTCGCCAAGTACCGCCAGACCGTGCTCGACGGTTTCCGTGAAGTGGAAAACTATCTGGTGCAATTGAAGGTGTATGAGGACGAGGCGGGTGTGCGTCAGGAAGCACTGGATGCTGCACGCGACTCGCTGCGCCTGACCCAGAACCAGTACAAGGCCGGGTTGATTGCCTACATCGATGTGGTTGTGGTCCAGGCCACGGCGCTGAGCAACGAGCGCACTGTGCTGAATATCCTGCAGAATCGCCTGATTGCCAGCGTGCAATTGATCGCGGCACTGGGCGGCGGTTGGGACGGACAACTGGCCACCGAATAAATCGTGTAGGAGCTGCGGCACGCTGCGATCTTTTGATCTTTAAAAACAAAGTCAAAAGATCGCAGCGTGCCGCAGCTCCTACAGGTTGTGATCGTTGTGCCAGAGCCTTGCAAGACCTCAAACAAGCGTTTCATCGGGTTGATGGCAAAATGATTACTTTGTCAGTGCGTTCTTCCGCGCAATCAGTACAATCGCCGCATTTGCCCGGCCGAGAATGGACGCAGTACGGCGCGGGTGGTCGCGAGAATCTTCATGCTCATCGGTAATTATTCCTTCACCCTGGTTTTCATTTCTTTGTGTGTGGCGATCCTCGCGTCCTACACCGCGCTCGACCTGACCGGGCGCATCGCCAGCGCCCGTGGGCGAGCGGTGCATTTCTGGACGGCGGGCGGCGCGCTGGCGATGGGGGTTGGCGTCTGGTCGATGCACTTCATCGGCATGCTGGCCTTCAAGCTGCCGATCGACCTGGGCTACGACATTGCGATTACCGCGCTGTCGCTGTTGATCGCAGTGCTGTCCTGCGGATTTGCCCTGTGGCTGGTCAGCCAGCCGAAACTGCCGATTCTGCAATTAGCCTTTGGTGCTTTGATCATGGGCGCCGGCATCAGCGCCATGCATTACACCGGCATGGCCGCGTTGCGCATGACGCCGGGCATCGATTACGACCCGACGCTGTTCGGCGCCTCATTGCTGATCGCGGTCGGGGCCTCGGCGGCGGCGTTATGGATCGCCTTCCGCCTGCGCCAGCACTCGCCTTATGTGCGTCTGATTCGTGGTGGTGCGGCAGTGATCATGGGCATCGCGATTGTCGGCATGCACTACACCGGCATGGCCGCTGCACAGTTTCCTGATGGCAGTTTCTGCGGGGCAACGCTCGACGGCCTCAAGGGCAACGGCCTCGACAACCTGGTGTTGATCACCACGCTGGCGGTGCTGTCGATCGCCTTGCTCACTTCGATTCTCGATGCTCGCCTTGAAGCGCGGACCGCCGATCTGGCGCATTCGCTGACCCTGGCCAACCGCGAACTGACGCAACTGGCGTTGCACGACACCCTGACCGGCCTGCCGAACCGCATGCTGCTGGATGACCGGATCAATCAGGCGATGAAAAAAGTCGAGGAACAGGGCGGCTGTTTTGCGTTGATGTTCATCGATCTGGATGGTTTCAAACCGGTCAACGATGCCTTTGGCCATCACATGGGCGACCAGTTGCTGCGTGAAGTCGGGGGGCGTCTGCGTGAAGACCTGCGCAGCCAGGACACATTGGCGCGGATCGGCGGCGATGAATTCGTGCTGCTGGTGCGCCTGAGCGAACCCGACGATGCGCTGGGCCTGGCCGCGCGTCAGGTCGGGTTGATCGGCCAGGCGTTCCGCGTGGCCGAGCACGACTTGCAGATTTCCGCCAGCGTCGGCATCGCCGTGTACCCGGGCAATGGCCAAAACGCGCAGGAACTGCTGATGAACGCCGACGCGGCGATGTATCACGCCAAGGGCGGCGGCAAAAACGGTTACAGCTTCTTCGATGCCTCGATGAACAGCAACGCACGCAAGCAGTTGCAGTTGTTGCAAGATTTGCGCGCCGCGCTGGAGCACAGTCAGTTCAGCTTGTACTTCCAACCCAAATTCGACGCCGCCAGTGGTCGTCCGGTCGGTGCCGAAGCATTGCTGCGCTGGCAGCATCCGACCCAGGGCATGCTGCTCCCGGACAAGTTCATCGACCTGGCGGAGAAGACCGGCCTGATCATCGCCATCGGTGAATGGGTGCTCAACGAAGCTTGCCGGCAGATGCGCGAATGGTACGTGCTCGGCTACACCGACTGGCGCATCGCGGTGAACCTCTCGGCGTTGCAGTTCTGCCACGCCGGGCTGGTGCAGAGCGTGGCCAAGGCACTGGCGACCCATCATCTGCCGGCCAACAGCCTGACCCTGGAGATCACCGAAACCACCGCCATGAGCGACGCCGATGCGAGCATGACGGTGTTGCAGGAGTTGTCGGACATGGGCGTCGACCTGTCGATCGACGACTTCGGCACCGGGTATTCGAGCCTGATGTATCTCAAGCGCCTGCCGGCCAACGAGCTGAAGATCGATCGCGGTTTTGTCCGCGATCTGGAGCACGACAGCGATGACGCGGCCATCGTTTCGGCCATTGTGGCACTGGGGCAGGCCCTGGGCTTGCGCATTGTTGCCGAAGGCGTGGAGACCGGCGTGCAGCAGGATTTCCTGACTCAATTGGGCTGTGATTCTTTGCAAGGCTATCTGTTGGGGCATCCGCTGCCGGCGGATCGTTTCATGCAGAACATTGCCCGTGGAGAGACTCAGGCGGCTGTCTGACTGCAATCTGTGGCGAGGGAGCTTGCTCCCGCTGGGGCGCGAAGCGGCCCTGTCTTTACTCGGTTTGTACCGTGTTGGCCGGATTCACGACTGCTTCGCAGCCGAGCGGGAGCAAGCTCCCTCGCCACAAAAAACCTCTCAGTGTCATGCAGGGTTTTGTCTTTGACAGACCCCATGCAAAACCGCCCAATGGCGGTTATTCTTCCACCCGACTGTTACGTGTGCATTGGGGGGAAGGGCCAGCATGGATAAAGTCATGGTTATCACCGGTGGCGGGCGCGGAATCGGCGCCGCTACGGCGTTGTTGGCTGCCGGGCAGGGCTATCGGATTTGCATCAACTATCAGTCGGATGAACAGGCCGCGCAAAGCGTGCTGGAGCAAGTGCGGGCGCTGGGGGCGCAAGCCATTGCGGTACGCGCCGATGTCAGCATCGAAGACGAGGTGATCGCGCTGTTTCAGCGGGTCGATACCGAACTGGGACGGGTCACCGCGCTGGTCAACAACGCCGGCACCGTCGGGCACAAGTCGCGGGTCGATGAAATGTCCGAGTTCCGCATTCTCAAGATCATGAAAACCAACGTCCTGGCGCCGATCCTCTGCGCCAAGCACGCGATCCTGCGCATGTCGCCCAAACACGGCGGGCAGGGCGGCAGCATCGTCAACGTCTCCTCGGTCGCCGCTCGTCTGGGGTCGCCCAACGAGTACGTCGACTACGCCGCGTCCAAAGGCGCGCTCGACACCTTCACCATCGGTCTGTCCAAGGAAGTGGCGGGCGAGGGAATTCGCGTCAACGCGGTGCGTCCGGGCTATATCTACACCGATTTCCACGCGTTGAGCGGTGATCCGGATCGAGTCAGCAAGCTGGAGTCAGCGATTCCGATGGCCCGGGGCGGGCGGCCGGATGAAGTGGCGGAGGCGATTGTCTGGTTGCTGTCGGACAAGGCTTCTTATGCGACGGGGACGTTTGTTGATCTGGGGGGCGGGCGTTAGAGCCTGGAAAAGCGAGATGGAGGTGGAGGAAAAGTCCGGTTGTTGAGCCGGGTGGAGTGAGGCACGGAAAATCAAAGTTGTGTGCCGTGCTCACTCTGAACTGAAGTTTTTAATGCTGAACTATATGGATGTCATTAAATCCGACGAGTACCTGTTCATTAGGGGCTGTAAACATCGAGATCCAAAGTTCATTCCTATCGCTCTCGGTGATTGACAACTCTGCCTCCACTGAATGCCATTTCCCATCCGCAGCAGGAGCGGAAATATCAATGTAATCCTTGCCTCCAAAGGTTTTCAGCCTAAATGTCTGTATTTCGATACCTTCTGGAACAGACATTCTGAATGTGATCTTTATATCTTTCTGTTCGAAATGGACAGGAAATTTTTTCCTTAGATCGAGAGAGGAATTTTGTCCATCACCTGTTCGTGTTAACTTAACCCCTAAGGCGATTTCTCTTTTGTCGTCAATCACTCTGCTATTGTCGCCGCTGGTACTAAGCCAGGTATATTGAAAGTTCGTGTAATCGTCAATGTAACTCTTTGTGCTCATTGGAAGCTCCTTGGCATAAATTGCTTTGGATAAGATTAAGTTAATTGTTCTGTACGGGGCATTGGTAATAGCCAGTTAACTTAACTTCATCTTTAGCCTATTTTGACCTGAGCGTTTTATCTACTGTCAGAAATACTAGGTTTTTCCTGTTTTACCTGCCGTCGGTCTGATTTTGAGCTAGAACGACCGCACAATCCGCCCCAACGTCTCCATCGCCTTCTCCGAACTTTCAGTCCACGGGCTGCCGTAATTCAAGCGGATGCAATTCCTGAAGCGCTGGGTCGGCGAGAAGATCGGCCCCGGCGCGATGCTGATCCCCTGCGCCAACGCCATCTGAAACAACTTCAATGAATCCATCTGCGGTGGCAGTTCCAGCCACAGGAAGTAGCCACCGGCCGGCTGGCTGACGCGGGTCTGCGCCGGGAAGTAGCGGGCAATTGCTGCGAGCATCGCGCTTTGCTGTTCTTCCAGGGCGTAGCGCAGTTTGCGCAGGTGGCGGTCGTAGCCGCCGTGCTGCAGGTAGTCGGCGATGGCCGCTTGTGCCGGCATCGAGGCACAGAGCGAGGTCATCAGTTTCAGCCGTTCGATTTTCTGCGCGTAGCGCCCGGCGGCGACCCAGCCGATGCGGTAGCCGGGGGCCAGGCTCTTGGCGAACGAACCGCAGTGCATCACCAGCCCTTCGGTGTCGAACGCCTTGGCCGGTTTCGGCGCTTGCTGGCCGTAATAGAGTTCGGCGTAGACATCGTCCTCGATCAGCGGCACCTGATGCCGGCGCAGCAGTTCCACCAGTTCCTGTTTCTTCGCCTCGGGCATGGTCGCGCCCATCGGGTTCTGGAAACTGGTCATGCACCAGCAGGCCTTGATCGGATGGCGCTCCAGGGTCTGCGCGAGTACGCCGAGGTCAATGCCGTCGCGCGGGTGCACGGGGATTTCCACGGCTTTGAGTTTAAGGCGCTCCAGCACTTGCAGGCTGGCGTAGAACGCCGGGGCTTCGATGGCCACCAGATCGCCCGGCTCGGTCACCGCTTGCAGGCACAGGTTCAGCGCTTCGAGGGCGCCGTTGGTGATCAGCAGTTCTTCCATCGGCAGCATCAGCCCGCCGACCATGTAGCGCAGGGCGATCTGCCGGCGCAGTTGCGGGTTGCCCGGCGACATGTCGGTGACCACCATGCGCGGGTCCATCTCCCGTGCGGCGCTGGCCAGCGAACGCGACAGCCGTTGCAGCGGGAACAGGGTCGGGCTGGGGAACGCCGAGCCGAACGGCACGGTGCTCGGGTCCTTGATCGATTCCAGCACCGAGAACACCAGTTCGCTGACGTCGACTTCGGTGGAGTCGTTGACGTGGCTGCTGATCACCGGCTCCGAGAACGGGCTCGGTGCGTGGGTGTTGACGAAGTAGCCGGAGCGCGGCCGCGCACGGATCAGGCCGCGACGCTCCAGCAGGTAATAGGCCTGAAACACCGTGGACGGGCTGACCCCGTAAGTCTGGCTGGCGTAGCGCACCGACGGCACCCGTTGCCCGGGGCCGAGCACGCCGGAGCGGATCAGTTCAGCGATGTCGTCGGCGAATTTTTCGTAGCGTTTCATCGGGGGCCTTGGTGCTGGTTGGATGTGTAGGGTGTCAGGGAAAGCCCCTCACCCTAGCCCTCTCCCGGAGGGAGAGGGGACTGATCGGGTTGTATGTTCGAGTTACGCCGACTTGAAAGCCCGGAGTCGAACTCGGGTTTGAAAGCCACTGAGATCTGCTCCCTTTCCCCCTCGCCCCCTGGGGGGAGAGGGCTGGGGTGAGGGGGAGGATTCTAACGGCTCAGCGATTCATCGGCGCCACAAACCTGCTTTTCGCCACGCTGTAAATCTGCGGCTCGTCGCTGTCGGCAATCTTGAAGCTCAAGGTCTGCGAGCTGCTGGCCGGGCGCTCGGTGGTCATCGCCACCGACACCGGCACATCGACAATCTCCCCCGGCGCCAGGCTCAGTTCGGTCTTGCCCTGCAACTGGAAGCCGTCGCCATCCACCAGGCTCAGGTGGTAGTCCTGGCGCTGCTGGGTCTTGTTGATCACCTTGAGGGTGTAGATGTTCTCGATCTGGCCCTGACCGTTTTCACGGAACAGCCCGCGATCCTTGGTCACGTCCAGCGAGACCATCGGCCGTTCGACCAAGGCCAGCGCCAGTGCGCCGATCATCACCAGCAGCACCGCGACGTAGCCGATCAGCCGTGGTCGCAGCAGATGGGTCTTGCCGCCTTGCAATTCGCGCTCGGAACTGTAGCGGATCAGGCCGCGCGGGTAGTTCATTTTGTCCATGATCGAATCGCAGGCGTCGATGCAGGCCGCGCAGCCGATGCATTCCATCTGCAAGCCGTCGCGGATGTCGATGCCGGTCGGGCACACCTGCACGCACAACTGGCAGTCGATGCAATCGCCGAGGCCGGCCTCGGCGGGCTTCACATCGCGTTTGCGCGGGCCACGGTTTTCGCCACGGGCGACGTCGTAGGAAATCGCCAGAGTGTCCTTGTCGAACATCACGCTCTGGAATCGCGCATACGGGCACATGTGCATGCATACCGCTTCGCGCAGCCAACCGGCATTGATGTAAGTGGCAGCGGTGAAGAACAGCACCCAGAACAGACTGACCCCGCCGATTTGCAGGGTGAAGAGCTCTTCGGCCAGCGGGCGAATCGGTGTGAAGTAGCCGACGAATGTCAGCCCGGTCATCACGCTGATTGCCAGCCAGAGGGTGTGCTTGGCCGCGCGCCGCGCCAGTTTGTTGAGGCCCCAGGGCGCCGCTTGCAGTTTGATCCGCTGGTTGCGTTCACCTTCGGTGACTTTCTCGCACCACATGAAGATCCACGTCCACGAACTCTGTGGGCAGGTGTAACCACACCAGACCCGGCCAGCGAACACGGTGATGGCGAACAGGCCGAACGCGGCAATGATCAGCAGCGCCGAAAGCAGGATGAAATCCTGCGGCCAGAAGGTCGCGCCGAAGATGTGGAATTTGCTTTCGGCCAAGTCCCACAGCACCGCCTGACGCCCGCCCCAGTTCAGCCACACGGTGCCGAAGAACAGCAAAAACAGAAACCCCGCGCCGCTCATGCGCAGGGTTCGGAACAGGCCAGTGAAACTGCGGGTGTGGATCTGCTTGTCGGTGGAGCCGGCCTTCGCCTTCATCGGGCGACCAGGCACATTTTTTATGGTTGGCGCTGCTTCTACGGTTCGGACGGGGATTTGTTCGCTCATGGTCATTCGCTCATCAGCCTCCATCAGGCGGATGAACTATGAGCGCCGATCTGTTTGCATAACAGACTCAGCTATTTGAATAAAAAGCGGATCAGATGGCTTTTCGCGCCGGCCCTGCGACAACTTGAAGCAGCCCGCCGACAACGGCGCAAATGCCTAACGCAGGCGTTTGCGCCGGGTGTTGATCCGGGTCAAGTCAAATCACCGAATCACTCTCGTCAGCCTTCAGGTGCTTGCGACCGTCTCTGGCGCCGGCGACGGTCAATGCGTCTGCCTCGGCTTCGGTGATGTAAACGCGCCGGCCTTCGATTTCAACGAAAGACATGGCTTTTTCACTGTCCGTTTTGACTTCCAGGGTGTCGCAAATGCGAATTTCCTCGCCATTCTCGACCGTGAAAAAACACACTTTCTGTTCAGGATTGGATTCATCGATGCGAACGGGCATGGGGGCAGTCCTTTTTCAGGGGGATCTGCAAGGTTAGGGCGCCGCATTGGCCGATCGTTCTGCGCAACTGATTAATGGTCGCTGCTGTCCATCCCTTATCCAACCAATAACAAGGATCAAACGATGAATGCCTGGTGGCATGAAGTGTGGGAAACCCTGCAAGCGGAGTTCGCTGACATCGGCGATGCCTCACAACTGACACGCATCACCGTGCGACTGGTGATGGCGGCGGTACTGGGGGGGATTCTCGGTTTCGAGCGGGAACATAAAGGCAAGGCCGCCGGGGTGCGTACGCACATGCTGGTGGCGCTCGGCGCGGCGCTGTTTGTGCTGGTGCCGCAGACCTCAGGGGCTGAATCCGATGCGATGAGCCGGGTGTTGCAGGGGGTGATCGCCGGGATCGGTTTTCTCGGTGCCGGGACGATCCTGAAGAATCAGGAAGGTGACGAAGGGCACGTGAAAGGGCTGACGACGGCAGCCGGGTTGTGGATGACTGCGGCAATCGGCGTGGCGGCGGGGCTGGGCAAAGAGGCGACGGCGTTGCTCAGTACCTTGCTGGCGCTGGGGATTTTCAGCGTGATGCCACGGGTGGTCAGGGTGTTCGAGAAAGACGGCGAGAAAAACCAGCACCTGTAACAACCCGTAAACCCCCTGTAGGAGCTGCCGAAGGCTGCGATCTTTTGATCTTGTTTTTAAAAATCAACATCAAAAGATCGCAGCCTGCGGCAGCTCCTACAGGGGGGGGGCGTGTCAGACGATGACGGGGGGCATCGTGGTGGGTGGTTCGTCCTTCGGCGGTGGCGTGGTGCCTGGGGGTTCCTGCTCGGGAACCGGTTGCGGCTCGGTCTCGGGCAGTGTGGGTTTGTCGATGTTCGGATCAGGGGTTTCGGCCGGGATCGGGATGTTCATCTGTAGACCTCCGTGTGGCACATGGCGTGAGAAGTGCTTAAGTGGATTGACCACCTGTTGGCGATTTCGATCCGCTTGGTTGTTCAGGCAAATCCCTGTGAACTTTTCCCCGCGCCGGTCGCTCGGAACCTAAGTCAGTTCAAGTCGTGGCCGGTGCCTCATTGTGAACACGGATCCGGCACAAGAGCGTCCTTGGGGCGTAAAGGAGAGATGCTCGATGTCTGCTGAAAAACCTTCAGAGCAGAGCTACAACCCGCACATGCCGCTGTCGCAGGCGTTGCTGCTGCCGCGCATCGTGATCGAAAACACCATGCCGACTCTCGATGGCGGGCAGTTTGCCGTCAAGTCGATTGCCGGGCGTGACGTCGTCGTCACCAGCAAAGTGTTTGCCGATGGCCATGACAAGCTGGCGGTGCGCGTGCGCTGGCACGAGGAAGGCACCGAGACCTGGCAAAGCGAAGTCATGAATGACCTCGGCAACAACAGTTGGGAGGGCCGCTTTCGGCCCGAGCATCAGGGGCGTTTTGTCTTTTGTGTCGAGGCGTGGATCGATCACTTCGCCAGTTTCCAGTACGAACTGGAGAAAAAACACAACGCTGCCGTTCCGGTTTCACTGGAATTGCAGGAAGGCCGCAGCATGGTGCAGCAGGCCGCCGAGCGCAGCGACGGTCAGCTCAGCGAGCAACTCGCAGCGCTGCATCATGAGCTGTCCGGGTTGCTCGAAACCGAGCAGGTGGCGCTGTTTCTGCACTCGCGCAGTGCGCAATTGATGGCGCAGGCCGATCACCGCGCCTATCTGAGCCTGAGCGCGGAATTCCCGGTGGATGTCGAACGTGAACTGGCCGAGTTTGCCAGTTGGTACGAGCTGTTTCCGCG
This sequence comes from Pseudomonas sp. LF020, assembly GCF_053456425.1. Taxonomy (NCBI): domain Bacteria; kingdom Pseudomonadati; phylum Pseudomonadota; class Gammaproteobacteria; order Pseudomonadales; family Pseudomonadaceae; genus Pseudomonas; species Pseudomonas sp. LF020. The sequence continues at coordinate 684,193 of NZ_JBRFIX010000002.1, read as the reverse complement.
ATCGATCACCGACGATCCCAACCGACACGGCACTTTCAACGACGTGCACTCGCGTCTGCCGATGATTCAGGACATGGGTTTTGACGTGCTGTACTTCACGCCCATTCACCCGATCGGCCGCGCCCATCGCAAGGGGCGCAACAATTCCCTGACGGCCGGGCCGGATGATCCGGGCAGTCCGTACGCGATCGGCAGCGAGGAGGGCGGCCACGAGGCGATTCACTCGCAACTCGGCACTCGCGAAGACTTCCGCCGTTTGGTGGCTGCTGCCGCTGAGCATGGCCTGGAGATCGCCCTCGATTTCGCCATCCAGTGTTCCCAGGATCACCCATGGCTCAAGCAGCATCCGGGCTGGTTCAACTGGCGGCCGGACGGCACGATCAAATACGCGGAAAACCCGCCGAAGAAATATCAGGACATCGTCAATGTCGACTTCTATGCGCCGGACGCGATCCCCAGTCTGTGGGTCGAGCTGCGCGATATCGTCGTCGGCTGGGTCAACGAAGGTGTGAAAATCTTCCGCGTCGACAATCCGCACACCAAGCCGCTGCCGTTCTGGCAATGGCTGATCGCCGATGTGCGGGCGCTACACCCGGAGGTGATCTTTCTCGCCGAAGCGTTCACCACGCCGGCGATGATGGCGCGTCTGGGCAAGGTCGGTTACTCCCAGAGCTACACCTATTTCACCTGGCGCAACACCAAGTCGGAGCTGGCGACCTATTTCACCGAACTCAACGAATCGCCGTGGCGTGAATGCTACCGGCCCAACTTCTTCGTCAACACGCCGGACATCAACCCGGCGTTCCTGCATGAGTCGGGGCGGCCGGGGTTTTTGATCCGTGCGGCGTTGGCGACCATGGGCTCGGGCCTGTGGGGCACGTACTCCGGGTATGAGCTGTGCGAATCGGCGCCGGTGCCGGGCAAGGAGGAATACCTTGATTCGGAGAAGTACGAGATCCGCGTTCGCGACTTCAATGCGCCGGGCAACATCATTGCCGAAATCGCCCAGCTCAACCGCATCCGCCGGCAGAACCCGGCGCTGCACACGCACCTGGGGCTGAAGGTCTACAACGCCTGGAACGACAACATTCTGTACTTCGGCAAGCGCAGTTTCGATGGCAGCAATTTCATTCTGGTGGCGGTGAGCCTGGATCCGCACAACGTGCAGGAAGCCAATTTCGAGCTGCCGCTGTGGGAGATGGGCCTGCCGGACGATGCGACCACCCATGGCGAAGACTTGATGAACGGGCATCGCTGGGACTGGCATGGCAAATACCAGTTCATGCGCATTGACCCGGCGTACCAGCCGTTCGGGATCTGGCGGATTACTGCCGCATAAGGTCGTGCACAGAACCTTGTGGCGAGGGAGCTTGCTCCCGCTCGGCTGCGCAGCAGTCGTAACACAAGTGAACGCGGTGCATCAGAACAAATGCAATGGGGCTGCTTCGCAACCCAGCGGGAGCAAGCTCCCTCGCCACAGGTATTAGCCGTGTGGCTTTCCAGAATTGAACAGGAGTTTCACATGGCGAAGAAACCCAAGGCAGCCACCTTTATCAAAGACCCGCTCTGGTACAAGGATGCGGTGATCTATCAAGTACACGTCAAATCGTTTTTCGACTCCAACAACGACGGGATCGGCGACTTTCCCGGCCTGATCGCCAAACTCGATTACATCGCCGAACTCGGCGTCAACACTATCTGGCTGCTGCCGTTCTACCCGTCGCCACGCCGCGACGACGGTTACGACATCGCCGAATACCGCGGTGTGCACAGCGACTACGGGACTATGGCCGACGCCAAGCGCTTCATCGCCGAGGCGCACAAACGCGGCTTGCGGGTGATCACCGAGCTGGTCATTAACCACACTTCCGACCAGCACCCGTGGTTCCAGCGGGCGCGCAAGGCCAAGCCCGGTTCTGCGGCGCGCGACTTCTACGTGTGGTCGGATGACGATCAGAAGTACGATGGCACCCGAATCATCTTCCTCGACACCGAAAAGTCCAACTGGACCTGGGACCCGGTCGCCGGCCAGTACTTCTGGCACCGTTTCTATTCGCACCAGCCCGACCTGAATTTCGACAACCCGCAAGTGATGAAAGCGGTGCTGTCGGTGATGCGTTACTGGCTGGACATGGGCATCGACGGCCTGCGCCTCGACGCCATTCCGTACCTGATCGAGCGCGACGGCACCAACAACGAAAACCTGCCCGAGACCCACGACGTCCTCAAGCAGATCCGCGCCGAAATCGATGCGAATTACCCCGACCGCATGCTGCTGGCCGAGGCCAACCAATGGCCGGAAGACACCCAGCTGTACTTCGGCGACACCGATGCCGAGGGTGTCAACGGCGACGAATGCCACATGGCGTTTCACTTTCCGCTGATGCCGCGCATGTACATGGCGCTGGCCCAGGAAGATCGCTTCCCGATCACCGACATTCTGCGGCAAACCCCTGAAATTCCTGCCAACTGCCAGTGGGCAATCTTCCTGCGCAACCACGATGAGTTGACGCTGGAGATGGTCACCGATAAAGAGCGCGACTACCTGTGGAACTACTACGCCGCTGACCGTCGCGCGCGGATCAACCTCGGCATTCGTCGGCGTCTGGCGCCGTTGATGGAGCGTGACCGCCGCCGCGTCGAGTTGCTCAACAGCCTGCTGCTGTCGATGCCTGGCACGCCGACCCTGTATTACGGCGATGAAATCGGCATGGGCGACAACATCTACCTCGGCGACCGCGACGGCGTGCGCACGCCGATGCAATGGTCGATTGACCGCAACGGCGGCTTCTCCCGCGCCGATCCGGCCAGCCTGGTGTTGCCGCCGATCATGGACCCGCAATACGGTTATCTCTCGGTCAACGTCGAGACCCAGGCCGGCGACCCGCATTCGCTGCTCAACTGGACCCGGCGCATGCTCGCCGTGCGCAAGCAGTCCAAGGCGTTCGGTCGTGGCACGCTGAAGATGCTCTCGCCGAGCAACCGACGGATTCTGGCCTACACCCGGGAATTCACCGACGCCGACGGCAAGCACGAAATCATTCTCTGCGTGGCCAACGTGTCGCGCAGCGCGCAGGCGGCGGAACTCGATCTGTCGGCCTACGTCGGCATGGTCCCGGTAGAGATGCTCGGCGGTAACGCGTTCCCGCCGATCGGCCAGTTGAATTTCCTCCTGACCCTGGCGCCGTACGGTTTCTACTGGTTCGCCCTGGCTGCGGAAAACCAGATGCCGAGCTGGCACGTGGAACCGGCGCAGAGCCTGCCGGACTTCACCACCCTGGTGCTGAAAAAACGCATGGAAGAACTGCTCGAAGCACCGACCCGCAATACGCTGGAGCAGAGCATCCTGCCGAGCTGGCTGCAGAACCGCCGCTGGTTCGCCGGCAAGGACGCAGCCATCGAACAGGTCAATCTGGCCTACGGCGTGCGCTTCGGCGATGCGCAGCATCCAGTGCTGCTCAGCGAGATCGAAGTCACCAGCGCCGGGCAGACCAGCCGCTATCAATTGCCGTTCGGCTTCATCGCCGAAGATCAGGTCGGCCCGGCGTTACCGCAGCAACTGGCGTTGTCCCGTGTTCGTCGCGGGCGGCAGGTCGGTCTGATCACGGATGCCTTCAGCCTCGAAACGTTTGTCCACGCGGTACTGCAAGGCATGCAGAGCAACACCGTGCTCAACTCCGAACAGGGCGAGATTCGTTTCGCGCCGACCGCGCAACTGGAAAAACTCGGCCTCGGCGCTGAATCCGAGGTGCGCTATCTGTCCGCCGAGCAGTCGAACAGTTCGGTGGTGATCGGCAACAGTCTGGTGCTGAAGCTGATCCGCAAGGTCGCCTCGGGTGTTCACCCGGAACTGGAAATGAGCGCGTACCTGACCGAGGCCGGTTTCGCCAACATCTCGCCGCTGCTCGGCTCGGTGATTCGCCGCGATGGCGCGGGCGAAGACAATCTGCTGATGATCGCCCAAGGCTATCTGAGCAATCAGGGCGATGCCTGGGAATGGACGCAGAACAACCTCGAACGGGCGTTGCGTGATGAGCTGGCGGACGCGATGTCCGAGCAGGAACAGCATTACAACGCCCTCGGCGAGCTTAAGGACTTTGCCGGCATGCTCGGCCAGCGTCTGGGCGAAATGCACCAGGTGCTGGCGGCGCCGAGCGACAATCCCGACTTCGCCCCGCAAACCACCAGCGCCAAGGACGCCCAAGCCACTGGCAAGGACGTTGCGGCGCAGGTCGAGCATGCGTTGAAGCTGCTCAAGCAGCATCAGAGTCATCTGAGCGCGGCGGATCAGAAAATGGTCGCGCAGTTGGTGGACAACAAAAAAGTCATCCTCGGTCATGTGCAGGAACTCGCGCAGAAAGCCGTGGGCGGCTTGCGGATTCGCGTCCACGGCGACCTGCACTTGGGCCAGGTGCTGGTGATCAAGGGCGATGCCTATCTGATCGACTTCGAGGGTGAACCGGCGCGGCCGCTGCACGAACGGCGCGGCAAACACAGTCCGTACAAGGACGTCAGCGGCGTGCTGCGTTCCTTCGATTACGCGGCGGCGATGACCATCAACGTGCACAACGCCGATCACAGTCCAGAGTCGGAAGCGGCCCGGCACCGGGTTGCCGAGCGCTACCTGCGTGAGGCGCGCGAGGCATTTGTTCAGGCGTATCGCCAAGCGGCAGCTAGTCTTGATCATGCCTGGCAGGATCCTGCGGGTGCCGACGCTGCGCTTGCGCTGTTCGGCCTGGAGAAGGCGGCCTATGAAGTGGCCTATGAAGCCGAAAATCGCCCCACGTGGCTGCCCGTGCCGTTGCACGGCTTGTATGGGTTATTGACGGGGCTTAAACCCTTTTCCGATCTTGGTGGAGAGTAGTCATGAGTTTCTCGAACAAGGAACAGGGTCACGCTAAAGAAGCGTTATTACCGGCGGCGCAGGACATCGACGCGCTGGTGCGCGCCGAACATCGCGACCCGTTTTCCATTCTCGGCCCGCACGGCGATGGTGCCGGCGGGCAGTTCATCCGCGCTTATCTGCCGGGTGCGTTGAAAGTCGAAGTGCTGGACAAGGACAGCGGTGAAGAACGCGGCGAACTGCAAGCCACCGAAACACCGGGATTGTTTGTCGGTCACTTCGATCAGGCGCGGCCGTACCTGCTGCGCACATGTTGGGCCGGCGGCGAGCAGGTGGCGGAAGATCCCTACAGCTTCGGCCAGTTGCTCGGCGAGATGGATTTGTATCTTTTCGCCGAAGGCAATCATCGCGACCTCAGCAGTTGCCTCGGCGCACAACTGACCACGGTCGATGGCGTCGACGGTGTGCGTTTTGCCGTGTGGGCACCGAATGCCCGGCGGGTGTCGGTGGTCGGCGATTTCAACGTCTGGGACGGTCGCCGGCATCCGATGCGCCTGCGCCATCCATCCGGGGTCTGGGAGTTGTTTATTCCGCGCCTGCAGGCGGGCGAGTTGTACAAGTACGAGATCCTCGGCGCCCACGGCATTCTGCCGCTCAAGGCCGACCCGATGGCCCTGGCCACCAGCCTGCCGCCGGACACCGCTTCGAAAGTCGCCGCGCCGCTGCAGATCAACTGGCAGGATCAGGACTGGATGAGCGGCCGCCGCGAGCGGCAGAAGCATTCAGCGCCGCTGTCGATCTACGAATTGCATGCCGGCTCGTGGCAATGCGAACTGGACGATCTGGGCGAAGTCGCCCGTCAGTACACCTGGCCGGAACTGGCCGAACGGCTGATTCCTTACGTCAAGGAACTCGGTTTCACCCACATCGAACTGATGCCGATCATGGAGCACCCGTTTGGCGGCTCATGGGGTTATCAGTTGCTCTCGCAATTCGCCCCGAGCGCCCGATACGGCACTCCAGAGCAGTTCGGTGAGTTCGTCGACGCCTGCCACCGCGCCGATATCGGCGTAATTCTCGACTGGGTGCCGGCGCATTTCCCTACCGATACCCACGGCCTGGCGCAGTTCGACGGCACGGCGTTGTATGAATATGGCAACCCGCTGGAAGGCTTCCATCAGGACTGGGACACGCTGATTTACAACCTGGGCCGCACCGAGGTCCACGGCTACATGCTGGCGTCGGCGCTGCACTGGTTGAAGCATTTCCACATCGATGGTCTGCGCGTCGATGCCGTGGCTTCGATGCTCTATCGCGACTATTCGCGCAAGGCCGGCGAATGGGTGCCGAACCGTCATGGCGGGCGCGAGAATCTAGAGGCGATCGATTTCCTCCGCCACTTGAATGACGTGGTCGAGCTGGAAGCGCCGGGTGCGCTGGTGATCGCCGAGGAGTCCACCGCATGGCCGGGCGTCAGCCAGAGCACCCAGCAGGGCGGTCTCGGTTTCGCCTACAAATGGAACATGGGCTGGATGCACGATTCGCTGCACTACATTCAGCAGGATCCGGTGTACCGCGCGCATCATCACAACGAACTGAGCTTTGGTCTGGTGTATGCCTGGTCGGAGCGCTTCATCCTGCCGATCTCCCACGACGAAGTGGTGCACGGCAAGCACTCGCTGATCGACAAGATGCCCGGCGACCGCTGGCAGAAATTCGCCAACCTGCGCGCCTATCTGAGTTTCATGTGGACCCATCCGGGCAAGAAACTGTTATTCATGGGCTGCGAATTCGGCCAGTGGCGTGAGTGGAATCACGATCAGCAACTGGACTGGTACCTGCTGCAATACTCGGAACACAAAGGCGTACAGAAACTGGTCGGCGACCTTAACCGCCTGTACCGCGAGGAACCGGCGCTGCACGATCAGGACGACGCGCCGCAGGGCTTCCAGTGGTTGATCGGCGATGACGCGATCAACAGCGTGTACGCGTGGCTGCGCTGGAGCAAGGACGGCAAGCCGGTGCTGGTGGTCGCCAACTTCACCCCGGTGCCGCGTCAGTCGTATCGGGTCGGCGTGCCGTTTGCCGGACGCTGGCGTGAGTTGCTCAACAGTGATGCCGACACTTACGCCGGGTCCAACTATGGCAATGGCGGCGGGGCGTTTACCGAAGAGGTGGCGAGCCACGGCCAGTCGCTGTCGCTGGAACTGAACCTGCCGCCGCTGGCGGTGTTGATCCTCAAGCCGGAGGGTTGATCCAGGTACCGATAACCCTGTGGGAGTAAGCTTGCTCGCGAAGGCGATATGTCAGTCAACGATGATGTTGAATGTTCAGCCGCTTTCGCGAGCAAGCTCGCTCCCACAATGATCCTGGGATGATCCGAAATCACCAACGCATCCGCACCCCCAGACTGCCAATCAACCCGTTCAGATCATTGTCATCCACGTCACTGCTGTAATCGGCGCTGACATACAGACTGACGGCAGGCGTCACCCGCGCCACCAATCCCAGCCCTAATTCGACTGTTGATGACTTGCGGCTGCTGCTGATTTTGTCGACCTGATCGAGGGTCACCGTGTTGCCGGTATACACTGTGTGCCAGAGGTTGGTGCGCACATAGGGCTCCACGGGCAGACCGTTCACATCGTAACTACCTTTGAGGCGGGCGCCGACGCGGCCGCTCCACGCCGACAGATCCGTTGATGAGGCATTGCCGGAACCCGCGTATGGCGTGTCGAGAGTAATGCGCTGGTTGATCAATTGCGCCTGGGGTTCGACCACCCAGTTTTCACTCAGCCCGATGGGGTAACCGCCCTCGACCGAGAAGGTCATCGCGCTGCCTTCGGTGGCCTGGCGCGCGCCCTGTTCATTGCGACTGAAACCACTGACCCGACCACCACTGGCCGACAGGTCGACATGCCAGCCTTGCGCGCCAGTCAGGCGGTAATAGGCGCCTAGGCTCTGGCCTTGCAGGTTCAGGGTATCGGTGGTCGGATCGGCGAGTGTGCGGCTGCTGATCAGACCGCCGCTGTTGGCCATGATCTGCTTTTGCCCGCCGATCAGGCCGATGGTCTGGGTGTGTCCGCCGGGGCTTTGTATGGTCATTACTGGCGGGCCTTTGAAGTCGCCGTTGCCGGGCGTGGCAAAACCTGGCGACAGCACGTCGGTTTGCGCTTGTCGGGCGCTTTGCCCGTACAACCGGTCCCAGGCTGCCGGCGCCAGATCCTCGGTGAACAGGTCGGCGCCTTGCAAATCGGGACGCGGACTCAGGCGTTGTGGCTCGGGGGTGACAACGGTTGCCGGCAAGGTCAGAACGGGCATGTCCTGGCGATACCAGGGAGTGGTTTCATCCGCCGCAGGTCCGGCCTGCGCCTCCATGGATGAGCACAGCAGAATCGAACTCGACACTGTGCAAAACGTCACTTTGATCTCTTGTGGGGTGAATGAGCTTTTCATGGAGGTCTACCTTGCAAGCGCATGCGGGATCTCTTTTCTGGCGTCTCTCCTACCCCGAACGAGGGGCGACCGAATGGAGCGGGGCGAACCGCGGCGCTCGATTTCGCGAGTGCCGTAAGGGTCGCCCCGGATAGTGATTCCGGGGGTAGTAAGGTAGAGATAAGAAGAGCGAGGCCCATGCGTCAAGAAACTGCACGATGAGCGGTACAGCTAAATCAGGTGCTGCAAGCGTTTGTTTTTCTGCACATATCCAAGTCGTTGTTTGCAGGGGAAAACAGTGCGGAGACCGGGCTGTAAAGGGTTCAAGCAGCCTGCTATCGATTCACCAACTGATGCGAACCCCAAGATTTCCCGCCAGCCCACGCAGGTCATTGCTGTCAATATTGCGGCTGTAATCGGTGCTGGCGTAAACACTCACCGCACGGTCAAGCGTCAGTACGACGCCGAGGCCAACGTCTGCGGTGGAGGATTTCTGCTGGCTGTCGATGGTGTCGGTGCCGTCGAAGGTCACCGAATCGGTGCCGGAAAAGGTGTGCCAGAGGTTGGCCCGCAGGTACGGCTCCAGCGGCAAGCCGTTGACCTGATAACGGCCCTTGAGCCGGGTGCCGAGGCGACCGGTCCAGGCAGCGTCGGAATCGAATGACACTCGCGAGATACCGTCGTCCTGGCTGTCGAGGGAGATCTTCTGGTGGATCACCTGCACTTGCGGTTCGACCACCCAGGTGTCGTTGAGCGCGAACGGGTAGCCTGCCTCGGCCGAGAGCGTCAGGGCATGCCCGCGATTGTCCAGTTTCAGCCCACGGTCGGAACGGTTGTCGCCGTCGAAACGCGTGCCCATCGCCACGGTATCGAGGTACCAGCCGTAGGGATCGGTCAGCGTCCAGTACAGGCCATAACTGTCACCCTCGAGTTTGATCTTGCCCGCGCTGTTGCCCTCGAAGCCTTCGTTGAAACCGTCAACATCGCCCTGAATCCGGCTGTGGCCAACGAACAGGCCAATGCGTTGCGTTTGCCCGCCCGACGTCTGCGTGCTGTACAGGTCATTGCCGACTTGAAAGCCATTGAGTGAACCGTTCAGGCGTGGGGTGACGGTGCCGGCCCAGCTCTGGTCGATGTTCTTGCCGTAGACGCGGCCCCAACCGGCCCCGAAGGCACCGGTTTCGCTGAGCAGGCGTTGATCGCCCTGACGATCGTGAAACGTGCCGAGTGCGCTGAGGGTCAGTTGCGCGGCGGCGGGCGGCAGCACTGACCAGTTGGGCACTTCCGGACGATAGATCGGGATCGGCGCAGCGCCCGCCACGGCGGTGGGCAGCACGGGGAGTACGGGCAGCTCAGGGCTGGTGATGGGCGGCGCGGGTTCGCCGGGGGCGGGTGCTACAGGAGTGATCTGCGCGACAACCGGAGTCGCCACCACCGGTACCAGAATCGGCGGCAGAGCCGGATCGGGATTGGGCACGCTGACTACCTGCGGTGCGACGACGGCGGAGCGCAGGTACCAGCTGTTTTCGCTGCCGGCGGTGACGCCGCCCTTGAACAGGTAGTAATCGTAAGCGCCGACCGACACCGGACCGCTGAAGCTGAAGGCATTGTTGGTACTGACAGTGGAGCCTTGGGCCTGCACCACCTGAATGCCGTTTTCCTGGGTCAGCCCACCGATCCCGCCGATGTTGGTCACGCTGATGACCGTGGCACCGCTGAGGCTGCCGTTGTTGACCACCAGTTTGTCGCTGGGCGCACCATCGGCACCGAGTTCGCTTTGCAGCAACAACTGGCCGCCGTTGCCGACGTAGTTGCCGTTGATGGTCAGGCTGTCATCGGTACGACTGTTGTTGCGAGTCAGGTCGATGACCCCGGCGTTGTTGACGGTCACGGGCTGCCCGGCCACGGCGGGTGACACCGCGCCTTGGGTGGAGAACACGCTGCTGCTGGCATCGACGTTGAGCACGCCGGCGCCGCTGACAGCATCGCCAAGCACCAGGCTGCTCGACCCCAGGTCCAGTTGCGAGCCGTTGTTGAGGTTCACCGTCTCCCAATTGCTGAATCGCGCTGGCAGCGCGGTGCGGGTGTTGTCGAAGGTCAGGACGTCGTTGCCCGCGCCGCCGTCGACGTTGGGGGTCAGTGCCAATACGCTGTCATCGAGGTTGCGCAGCGTTGCGCTGTCGTTGCCGTCGCCCATCAGGATCGCCGAACGGATGATGCCGCCGCCGTCCCACAGCAGCGTGTCGTTGCCGACACTGGCGCGGATCTCGCCGCCGATTTCGCCGCCGGTCACGGTAATGCTGTCGTTGCCGCCGCTGACACTGATATTGCCGCCGATGCGCCCGCCGGAAACGATAATGGTATCGGTGCCAAACCCGGTGACCAGGTTGCCGAGGATCTGCCCGCCGGACAGGTCGAAAATATTGTTGTCGAGCTTCATGTCGACCCGGCCGATGGTGCCGCCGGTCATGCGCGCGACATCGCCGTCTTCAAAGGCGCCGACGATGGTGCCGCCGGTCATCAGGAAGGTATCGCGGCCATCGCCCTGCGCCAGTGAGCCGACCGAGCCTGCGCTCATGACGAAATCGTCGATGCCGGCGCCCTGGCTGACCGCGCCGGTAATCACGCCCGATTGCATGTTCACCCGGTCAGCGCCGGCGCCGAAGGTCACGCTGCCATTGATCTGGCCGCTGCCGTTGGCGGGGAAGGCCAGGCTGTTGTTGCCCGCAAGGTCGGTCAGTGGACCACTGGTGCCACTGTCACAGGTGAACGCGTCGTTGCCGGGGCCCGGGATCAGTGAACAGGCGGCGGAGGCGGGTGAACTGGCGAGCAGTAGTGAGGCAGGCAGGAACAATGTCTGCGGCAGGGCCCGCAGGTATCTGGAGTAGCGCGTCATGGCAATTCCCTTCGGCTGAATTCGGGAAATTCATCCTTGAGCGAGCCTTGATCCGGCCTCCCTGTATAACTGAGGCACCACGTGAGATCCCTGCCCTAACGAATTGAATGCGCTACTCCTTGAGCTTTCCTAGGTGTAGAAGAATTCGCTGCCCGATCAAGCACGACTGACCAACGGTCATGTCAGAACTGCGCTTAAAGATGCACCTCAACCGCCAGCGGCAAGTGGTCCGACAAGTGCGTCCACGGCTTGTTGCCAAGGATCTGCGGGTCGTGGCTGCTGGCATTGCGCAGGTAGATGCGGTCCAGGCGCAGCAACGGAAAACGCGCGGGGTAGGTCTTGGCCGGACGGCCGTGGTGGCGTTCGAAGGCTTCGTGCAGGTAATTGCGGCGGGCGAGGGCGGCATTGCCCTGCAGCTGCCAGTCATTGAAGTCGCCGGCGATGATCACCGGTGCATCGTCGGGCAATGATTCGAGCAACTGGCAAAGCAACTGCAACTGCAATTGGCGGTGGCTTTCCAGCAGACTCAAATGCACGCAGATTGCGTGCACCTCGGCGTGGCCCGGTACGTCCAGCACGCAGTGCAGCAGGCCTCTGCGCTCGGGGCCGGTGATCGACACGTCGAGGTTGCGGTATTCGCGGATCGGGTATTTCGACAGCAGGGCATTGCCGTGGTGGCCATCGGGATAGACCGCATTGCGCCCATAGGCGAAATCGCTCCACATGCTGTCGGCGAGAAATTCGTATTGCGAGGTTTGCGGCCATTCCTGGTAGCGATTGGAATGGCGCTCGTGTTCGCCCACCACCTCCTGCAGAAACACCAGATCGGCCGAGGTGCTGCGCACCGCTTCGCGCAGTTCCGGCAGGATGAAGCGCCGGTTGAGGGCGGTAAAACCCTTGTGAGTGTTGACCGTCAGCACACGCAGGCGATGGATGACGGGTGCGTCGACGGCGTGACGCTTGGGATCGCTGGACACGTTCACTCCTCTGAAAAAACGGCTTCCTGTTCATGCGACTGGTCTGTGCGCGGGCAGTTCCTTCCAGATGTCTCAGGTCGGAATTCAAATCAGCAGAGCCGCCAGGAAACCTGTGGGAGCGAGCTTGCTCGCGAAGGCGGCCTCCCGATCGACCAATCTCTGCCTGAATGCACTCGGTCAAATTGTGGGAGCTGGCTTGCCAGCGATGACGGCCTACCCGCCGACCAATCCCCAACTGAATGCAAGCATTCCAACTGTGGAAGCGAGCTTGCTCGCGAAAGCGGCCTGCCAGACAAAATCAAAACAACAGCGCAAACGCCGCAAATAAACATAACCCGGCAACCACGTTTAAAGTACACGAACCGTTACGCCATAACGGCTACAACGCCTTGCGCCGTTACCTACGCGTACGCCAGAATCCGCCGGCTTACACGGCTATGCGATGGGCTTATCGTTTCCCTGTCACTGGAAAACAGTGATCGGGTTTGGTAGCCCATTTCGGTACGGTCGTATGGCGTCACCTTATGCAGCCTCTTTTTTGCGGCTCAGTTTTATATGGTGGACATGCGTGGGGCTCATTCGTGAGCGCCGGGTTCCGTATCGACCGGTCTACCAACCCGCGCATGGCCGCCACCCATCGTTTGGTAGCGAGGGTGATGGCTCCTATTTCTCGATACGGAGTTTCATCCATGTTCAAAGCCACACCCAACCCCCCAGACACCTCGATCCCGTACGACCCAGCCCTTGACCCGCAGAAGATAAAAGCGGCAACCGACCGCGCCATCAACTTCTACCTCAACCCCGGCGCACTGAAGATCTCGATCCCTACAGCCTCGTCATGCAAGTCGAACAGAATCTTCCTCATCGACCCCACCGTGGACGAAGAAACCTTGCTCGTCGAAGCCTGTGAATCCCTGGCCGCCGCCAGTGACATGGCCCGCGATATCGGCGACACCGTCGACCACTCACAGCGCCGGGCCATGCTGATGCTGCATCAGGTGATCATGCTCAGTGAACTGATGGTCAACCGGGTACTGGACGGCCGCCGCGTCCCGAACTAATCGGTCACCCATGTAGGAGCTGCCGAAGGCTGCGATCTTTTGATTTTGTTTTTCAAGATCAAGATGAAGATCAAGATCAAAAGATCGTCCGAACGCGGCCCGAGCCTGCGGCAGCTCCTACAGTGAGTAATCCTTTCAAAGTGCCTCGATCGGAGTTCCAGCCGATGCCCGAAACCCCACCCAATCCGCCGGTCACAGACCCGCAAATCATGGCAACCCCCTACACCCCCAGCAGCATGTTCCTGGTCAACCCGCAAACCGACACCGAATCCCTGCTGGCCAACGCCTGCGAATCCCTGGCCTCAGCCACGGTGATGCTCGGCGATTTCGCCGGCACGCTGGAGGGGCCGAGTCGTAATACAGCGCTGGGTATTGCGCAGGTGGTGATGCTGGGGGAATTGGCGGTGAATCAGGCGCTGGATAATGTTGTGCCCAGGGAATAGGCGCTGATAGGTCTGGCCTCATCGCGAGCAGGCTCGCTCCTACAGTGGATCTGCGTTTGTCACAGGTTAAGTGCCCGGCAAAGATCCCTTGCAAACGTGAGCCTACTCGCGATTGCCATTAAATAAATCTGTCTCCTTATCCCTTCTCAGCAACTAGGGTTTAAGGCAAGCAAACCCTTTCGTATCAATTGAATGTGACGGTGAAGGGCGGAGTTATCTGCTTTCCTGTGGGACCGAAGAAGTTCAGCGTATATATTCCCGGACCCTTGAGTGTGATACCCCATAATCCGATTTGACGGGAACCAGGAGATTTAATGTCTAAAGTCCTGCTTTGAAGCTCACCCATGGGGCTACTTAGAGTTACTACATGAGTTCCTATGGCGAAGGATACGACCTGAAAACCCAAGTTCAAGCCCACGTAATTCGAAAGTAACAATACGCTACCGTTTTGTGGAAGATACCCGGCGCCTCCTGTTTGTCCATTTTGTATCCAAAACGCTAGAACATCTTTTGCATCTGTGACAACGATGAGGTACGGGGCAGAAGTCTGATCACTGCCATCCAGAACCTTCGCTGTGAAGATGTGGGTCAACGCCTCAAGCCTCATCAAGGTGTACGACCATTCTCCGGTTTGCGAGTCTGCCAAGACTTCGCCTATGGCTATCAGATTATCCAGAATTTCGACTCTTTGGCCCCTGCTTGCGACACCGGTCATAACTATCGTTCTGTCAGCAGTATCACCGCCAGACAGAATCATCTGGCCCACAGAGTCTCTTGCCGAAATGATGGTAGGCCGCACATCTTCAAACGCTTTGATCTTGTAAGTGCGCACAGGCAAGGCCACCGCCTCATTCTCATTCGTGCTCTTGCCGAACGCCGCCTTGAATTCCATCCTCAGCGTGCTGCCATCCTTGAGGTTTCTCAAGCCTTCAAGGGCGATGCTTCGCTCGTAATAACCTTGATCGAGCCACTTGTCGCTTACCATTGAGCCTGGTGCGGTATGGATCTGAAGGTTGTAGTCACTGCCATCAGCGTTCGTCCCTTTCAGACGCAGCCACACATATTGGCCTGTAGCAATCAATGGCCAGACGCCCATGCGATAGATGGCATTGCCGGTTAGATTCCATACATTGAACTCTGGGCCCTCGCCGTTATCGTCGGCTTCCAGAATCACCGGCAGGATCAAGCTTGAGTCCGGCAGGGCTTCGATATTCAACAACAGCGGCAACGAGGTACGGGGCACAGCGTTGCGGATGACGGTATACGTCACAGTGACGATTTTGCTGAGGCTGAAGGCCAACACCGACAGTGGCACCGTGATCTCCAGCCCTTCGCTGACCAGTTGCAGTGGGCTGGTGTAGGAGCCGCCGGCTGCCGCGGTGGCGCCTGTCCATTGCACGCTCAGTTTGTCAGCGGGGAGCAGGCTTGCCCCGGGGATCAGCACCACGATTTCAGGCAGAGTCGGGTTGAAGGTGTTGCCGGTCTGACCGCGTACGGTCGGGGCGGGCGGTTCGAAGGGGACAGCCAGGTGAATGTCCAATGCAGTGCTGTCGGAGATCTCAAAGTTGCCTAACTGGTCGGTCACCCTGAAATAGACGGTGAGCTTGCCGTCGCCCGTTTTTTCAAAGTCGGCGGTATACAGCGTCATGCTCAATTCGGCACCCGGGTGGGTGACCTCCAGATCGAAAGCATGATTGCCAATCTGCAGGCGCACAAGGTCATAAAGCTCGGGCCCGGTGTATTTGAAGGTGAATTTAACGCCTTGAGCCGCCCGTTCCGCGCTGATGCCGTCGGTGACCACGTCGCCTGGAATCTTCAGAACCAAGTCGATCGGTACTTGCAGATGGTAGAGCACGTCCAGATCGCGTGAGGGTTGCGGGTGGCCACCGAGGCGAGTTACGACGTAATACAGGCGATTGGTGCCATGTTTCAGGCGCTTATGCGGCACGTAGAGGGGGATGCGCTTATGCTCGTCTCCGGGTTGCACGGTGTGGCTTGCCACCGGTGGTTCGTCGTCGTTCAGATACAGGGCGACCGAATCGAATTCCGCCTTGGGGTCTTGGAAGAACCGCCGTTCAGTCCATGGATCGATCACCACCTGCAGGCCCAATGGGTTACCGTCGTAAATGGATTTGGGAATACCGCCGTCGGCACGATCGGCGGGCTTGATCGGGGTTATCCAGCCAGGAATGAGTACGGGATAAAGCTCAAGAATATTGTTTGATATTGACGAGATATTCATGGCTGCACCTCGCGTGATGGGCGTCCGTCCAATCGGACATGCTCATCTCACCTCAGGTAAAAGCCGTTGCCTACTGTCATATCTGACAGGTGAGGGCGGGTATCAGACGAACGGCAAATCCTCTGTAGGAGTGAGCCTGCTCGCGATGGCGGTCGATCAACCATAACTGCGTTGACTGACACACCGCTATCGCGAGCAGGCTCACTCCTACAGGGGAGAAGGGGTTTCAGATGAATACAATTTCGTACGGCAGGCGCATCCGTTCCAGGATCACCGGCGGCAGCATCGGGGCGATGCCGATCGCCGGTTCGCCTTTGAGCTGGCTGGCGTAGGCGTGGGTGGCGTGGCTTTTGCGAGCCACAGTCCAGGTGTCGAGGCGCAGTTTGCGTGCGCGTTCCCAGGGGATCAGGTTCTGGTCGCGTTCCGGCCAGTGCCAGGCCCAGACCGGCACGTCATGGAAGGTCGCGCCGACTTGCGCTGCCGCTTTGGCACTCGCCCGGCCAACCGCCTCGTGATCGTCATTACGATCCTCGCGCCAGGTGCTGAACACCACGTCGCCGGGGCGCAGATAACGGGCGATGAACTCGGTGAGGTCGGCCTCTCGATCGAGCAGCGCGTTGTCGGTGAACCCGCCACGCACCCATTTCAGGCTGTGCATCGGCAAGCCGAGGCGGCGCAGCGCTTCGACACTTTCCTGGGGCCGGAACACGCTCAGGCGTTTTTCCGACCATTGCCGCGAGCCGGGATGGCTGGCGCTGCCGTCAGTGATCGACAGCAGTTGCAACGGATGGCCGAGGCTGGCGAGCAATTGCAGGAGCCCGCCACAGGTCACCACCTCATCACCCGGATGCGGGGCGACGACGACGGCTCGGGCACCGGGTGGCACCAGACTGTGGGTATTGATGACGGGGATGTTGTCGAGTTGCCGGGCGCTGTTCCATATCTGCGCCGGCAGCGGATTGTCGCTGAGGGTTAACGGTTTCATGGGTATTACGTCCTTGTTGTCTCTGGCCCTCAGTCGTGCAGACGCCGTGAAAAATCAGGCGCGCTCGACCCGTGAAGGCGAATGGATTGCCGTGCGACGCTCCGAACCCTGGATTGCCGCGCAGCAGAGTATTGCTCATGAAACTTGATTCGTCGCGTCACAGATCAATCTGATCCGCTTTTTTTTAACCAAGCTGTGCCAGATTTCGCAGATAGTCACCGAATCCGCCTCGTGCCCGGCTGTCCAGTCGGGCACTGGTGCGTACCTGCGGGCGATGACTCCAGGCGATGTCGGCACCGCACTGTTCCAGTCGCCGCACCAGTTGCACATCTTCGTCACAGGCCAGCGGCGGGAAACCACCGGCCCAGCGATAGGCGTCGGCACTGACCCCGAGGTTGGCGCCGTGGATGTGGCGATGCCCGTCACGGGCCTGATAGTGACTGTGATAGCGAATCTGCGCGGCTTCATCGAACGACTGATCCCAATGTTCGACGGTCACCGTGCCGCATACCGCGTCGGCACCCAGCCCCAGTTGCGCCACCAGCCAGTCATCGGCTACGCGGCTGTCGGCGTCGGAGCAGGAAATCCAGCGTGCGCCGCGCTCCAGCAGGACCTGCGCGCCGGCGGCCCGGGCCTGGCCGACATTACGCGCGTCGATGTGCAGGCTCTGCACCGGAAAGCGCCTGACGATCTGCGCCGAGCGGTCGGTGCAACTGTCGAGCACCACCAGCACTTCGACCGGCTCGCCGGCCAACAGCCCGTGTTTACTGGCGCGCAGTGCCGCGCTGAGGCATTGCTCGAGCAGGTCTTCCTCGTTATGCGCCGGAATCAGAATGCCGATCATCGCAGGCCCTCCAGTGCGGCTACCGAGCGCGGCTCGCGGCTCCAGACTTCAAGAAGGAAGTCCGCTTCCTGATGCAATGCCAGACGCGGCAACGGCAGTTGCTCGTGGATCAGGTCATGCACCTGCCGCGCGTTCAGCGGGCAGCCGTCGATGGGCGGGCGCCAGTGGCAAGCGAGCAATTGCCCGTCCGCGGTCAGGGATTCACTGATGCGGCGGATCACTTCTGTCAGATCCTGGGCATCGAGGTAGTAGCCGATTTCGCTAAATACAATCAGGTCGAATTTTTCCTCCGGCCAGTCGCCGGGCAGGCGACTTTGGCGCACTTCGGCGTGGTCAAACAGGCTCAATCGGGTACGCGCCAGGTTCACCGCGGCACTGGCGGTGTCGCAACACAGCAGACGGTCGCAGCGACCGGCGAGTTCGGCGCTGAGTTCGCCATTGGCGCAACCGGGCTCGAAGATCGCCCGATAATGCGCGCGGGGCAGGGCGGCGAGGGTGATCGCGCGTTTGCGCTGTTCGTACCAGCGCTCGCGAAACGCCCAGGGATCGTCGTTGGCGCTGAATAATCCGTCGAAGTAACGATCATCGACACTCATAGGAACACCACTTCGAACGGTTGCAGCAGACGATCCAGCACATACGGCGCCAATACCGGTTGCAGCCCGGCTTGCGGGTCGCCTTCCAGCTGGCTGGCGAACGCATGTACCGCGTGGCGTTTGCGCGCCACTTGCTCGGGGGACAACAGAATCTTGCGCGCGCGCTGCCACGGCACCGCAGCGTCTTCCGGAGAGGCCCAGTGCCAGGTCCAGACCGGCAATTCGTGGCAGGTGGCGCCGACCCGCCGCGCAGCTTCGATACTGGCGCGGCCGGCAGCTTCGTGATCGCAGTGGCCGTCTTCGCACCAGGTGCTGAACACCACATCGCCGGGGCGCAGGTGACGCTCGATGAACGCGACCAGCGACGGCTCATCCGCGGCGACCTGGCTATCGCTGAAACCGCCGCGCAGCCATTTCATCCGGTGCAACGGCACGCCGAGGCGGCGCAGGGCTTCGGCCGATTCCTGCGGCCGCACCACGCTCAGGCGTTCCACCGGCCAGCGTTCGGAGCCGGGGTGACTGGCGCTGCCATCGGTGACCGAGATCAGTTGCAACTGACGCCCGGCGGCCGCGAGCAACTGCAACATACCGCCGCAGCCGAGCACTTCGTCATCCGGGTGTGGAGCGACAATCACCGCCCTGGCCCCCGGTGGCACCAGACTGAGGACATCAACGCTGTCCAGTGCCGCCAGGTGCCGGGAATGTTGCCATTGCAGCAGCGAAGTGCCCTGATGGCCGATGATCGGATCGGGTTTGTTCACGGCATTCATAGCGTCCAGACCTCCTCGGAGTGTTCAGCCAGCGCTTGGCCAAGGGCCGCCAGATCACGCTCGGCATGGCTCTGGCGCAGAAACACCGGCAGATCGGCGCTCAACCGGGCGAAGTGCCGATCCTTGCAGAACGGCCCGGCGCCCAGCGCGCGCCCGACGTCGCGCATCACCTGCTCAGCCGATTGCTCGACCACTGCACGGGCACGCCGGGCCAACAGTGCGGCATCGGCTTCGGGGTGCGCATCAATATGCAGGGCACTGAATCGCAGCACATTGGCTGCCGCGTACAGCGCTGAATCGACCGCACCGAGGTGGGCGAGGGCGTGCGGCTCCTCGCGTTGTGCGCAGTGTTGCCGCAGCACCTCGGCGATCTGCCGCGCCGCGCCGTACCAGCACGCGGCGATGCCGATCCCGCCTTGCCAGAAACCCGGACGATTCAGGTAGTCGCCGGGTTCGCCGATGGCCTGGGCTTCGGCAGCGTCGAACAACACTTCGACGCTGCCGGTGGCGCCCATGCCGACCGCTTGCCAGCCCTGATCGGTGATGGTCACGCCCGGTTGATCCAGCGCCACCGCGACCAGTTGCTGGCGATCCTCGGCGTCCCACGCGGTGAGCAGCGCATGGCTGAGCACCGCCGCCCCGGAGCACCAGGCCTTGCGCCCGTCGAGGCGCACCATGTGCCCGGCTGGCTGCACGTGCACCCGAGCCTGCGGCGGTTCAGCGGCCCACATGCCCCAGGTGCTGCCCGGCGTGGGCGAACCACCGAGCTGTTCGATGATCGCCAGGGCGTCGGTATGGCCCTCGTAGAGTTTGCACAAGCCCAGATCATGTCCGCCGACTTCCGCCAGACGTTGAAAACGTTCCAGCGTGCGGCCGCTGCCGGGCAACGGCAGCTGATCCAGACCGGCCTCGACCAGCGCTCGCAGGCAATGGCCGAGTGCCGCAGTGTCGTGATAGTCCGGCGGGCGGCGCGCCAGATAGCTGTGCAGGTCCATATCAGTCTTCTTCTTCGCGGTGCAGTTCGAACAGCAGCAGCGAACGCCCGGTCACCGAGTATTCGTGGCCGAAATCGAAGCGTTCCTGACCGCGAATCGATGGCTGATTGGTGTCGATCATGCAGGTCCAGAAACTGCCTTCCGGCACTTCCGGCAGGCTGAAGTTGACGATGTCGTGGTGGGCGTTGACCACCAGCAGCAGGGTCGCGTCGGCACCTTTGCGGCGAATCCCGGTTTCCTGCGCGCGGCCGTCGAGCAGCATCCCCAGGCAGCGGTTGTGCGCGTCATGCCAGTGCTCGGTGGTCATCTCGGTGCCGTCCGGCGCCAGCCAGGTGACGTCCTTGACGCCAATGTCCTCGTTGTATTCGCCGACGAGGAAGCGCCCGCGACGCAGGATCGGGTAAGCCATACGCAACTTGATCAAGCGTTTGACGAACTTGAGCAGCGCCTTGCCGTCTTCGCTCAGGTCCCAGTTGACCCAGCCGATCTCGCTGTCCTGGCAATAGGCGTTGTTGTTGCCGTCCTGGGTGCGGGCGAATTCGTCGCCGGCAACGATCATCGGCGTGCCTTGCGACAGCAGCAGCGTGGCGAAGAAATTGCGCATCTGCCGATGGCGCAGTGCATTGATCTCCGGATCATCGGTCGGGCCTTCGACCCCGTGGTTCCACGACAGGTTGTTGTTACTGCCGTCCTGGTTGTTCTCGTCGTTGGCCTCGTTGTGCTTGTCGTTGTACGACACCAGATCGTTGAGGGTAAAACCGTCGTGGGCGGTGATGAAGTTCACCGACGAGTACGGCCGCCGCCCGCGCTGGTTGAACATCTCGCCGGACGCGGTCATGCGGCTGGCGAAGTCGGCAACCTGGCCGTCGTCGCCTTTCCAGAAGGCGCGCACGGTGTCGCGGAATTTGTCGTTCCACTCGACCCAGCCCGGCGGAAAGTTGCCGACCTGATAGCCACCGGGGCCGCAGTCCCAAGGCTCGGCGATCATTTTCACCTGACGCAGCACCGGGTCCTGGCGGCAGGCGACGAGGAAGCTGTGACGCTCGTCGAAACCGTCGTGATAGCGCCCGAGAATCGTCGCCAGGTCGAAACGGAAACCGTCGACGTGCATCTCGCTGGCCCAGTAGCGCAGCGAGTCGGTGACCATTTGCAGCACGCACGGGTGACTGAGGTCGAGGGTGTTGCCGGTACCGGAGTCGTTGATGTAGTAGCGCTTGTCGTCCGGCATCAGGCGATAGTAGGAGGCGTTGTCGATGCCGCGCATCGACAGGGTCGGGCCTTGTTCGTTGCCCTCGGCGGTGTGGTTGTAGACCACGTCGAGGATCACTTCCAGATTGGCCTCGTGCAGGTGCGCGACCATCTCCTTGAACTCGGCGATCTTGCCGCTGGCCAGGTAACGCGGGTCCGGGGCGAAGAAGGCGATGCTGTTGTAGCCCCAGTAGTTGGTCATGCCCTTGTGCAGCAGGTGCTGGTCGTTGACGAAGGCGTGGATCGGCAGCAATTCCACGCTCGAGACGCCGAGTTTGCGGATGTGCTCGAGCACGTCGTCGACCATCAGACCGGCAAAGGTACCGCGCACGTTCTCCGGCACCGACGGGTGACGCATGCTGATGCCGCGTACGTGGGTCTCATAAATGATCGTCTTGTCCCACGGCACGCTGACGCGGTGGTCGTTGCCCCAGGTGTGCGCTGGGTCGATGACCTTGCACTTGGGCACGAACGGCGCGCTGTCGCGTTCATCGAAACTGAGGTCGGCGTCGGGGTGGCCGATGGTGTAGCCGAACAGCGCTTCGGACCATTTCAACTCGCCGACCAGCTGTTTGGCGTAGGGGTCAATCAACAGTTTGTTGTGGTTGAAGCGATGGCCGTTCTCCGGGTCATACGGGCCATACACACGGTAGCCGTAGATCAGCCCCGGATGGGCGTCGGGCAGATAGCCGTGGAAAATCTCGTCGGTGTATTCCGGCAGTTCGATGCGTTCGAGTTCGACTTCGCCGGCATCGTCGAAGATGCACAGCTCGACCTTGGTGGCGTTGGCGGAAAACAGCGCAAAGTTTACCCCCAGACCATCCCAGGTGGCGCCGAGCGGGAAGGGCAGACCTTCACGGATTCTGGACGGCTCGGCGTGCGCTGCGGGCTCGGCTTTTTTTGGACTGGACATGATTGCTCCTGCAAAACGGGGAAATTCTCGGCTGATACAAAACCTTGTAGGAGTGAGCCTGCTCGCGATAGCGGTCTGACATTCAATCGCGATTTCGCCTGATACATCGCTATCGCGAGCAGGCTCACTCCTACAGGAAGGTTGTATGTTTCTTGAGGACGAGTGAGTCCTCGGTGGCGAGCGAACTCGCCACACGGTCATTCAGTTCAATAAATGCGGGTGTATCAGTTGGCCGGGGGCTTGCGCGGCGCGCGCGGCTTTTTCTCGGCGGCCTTTTCGCCCGGTGGAATCACTTTGGCGGCGCTGGAGGGCTTGGCTTTGGCGTCCGCCGGCGCCTTGGGCTTGGCTGCCGGCGTCTTGCTTTCGGTGGCTTTGCCGTTCGCCGTCTTGCCGGCAGTTTTGCTGCCCGCAGCCTTTGGCGACTTCTTCGGCGCCAGGGCCTCGGCTTCGGCCAGTTTGCGCGCCATTTCCCAATGACGCGCTTCATGCCCTTCAGGTTTGCCCTCCGATTCCCAGATCTGATAGGCAAACTCGCGGATGCGTTTATCGTCGGTACTCATCGCAATGCTCCTGAACTGAACTCGTCGTTACGTAAAGAGTTGGATAAACAGATTGACCGGGAAATCCCCCAGCGCGGCGCTGACGTTCAGCTCCCTGTTTTTTGTGACTGCGCTGCTGTGAAAAAGTCCCTTCAGGTTTGTGTCAGAGGCGGCGAACGGTAAAACCACCCGTGTATCGCCCCAGCGCAGCGCATCCACCTGTGGCACGGCACTGTTTTCCAGCAACGTCGCACAGCGGATCGGCACGATCACGATGGCGTAGCGGCCCTCGTGCTCACGGGCGAATGCGAGCACGTTGTGCGCCTGCTCGCCCAGCACTTCCAGAGCCTGATACGTGCCCCGGCGAAACAGCTCGGCGTGTTCGGCGCGCAGGTTCAACACTTGGGCGATCAACGCTTGCTTGATGCGCCCGTCACGCCAGTTCACCAGCAGCTCCGGGAGCGGCGCGTGTCCGTCCAGAGCCTGCGCGCGCGCGGCGTAATCCACCGGCCGGCGGTTGTCCGGATCCACCAGGCTGAAGTCCCAGAACTCGTTGCCCTGATACAGATCCGGCACCCCCGGCACGGTCATGCGCAGCAAGGTTTGCGCCAGACTGTTGAGGGCGCCGGCCGCCGCGATGCTGTTGACAGTCTTGCTCAGCGCGGCACGCAGCAGCTCGCCTTCCTCACCGGTGAGCAGTCTTTGAGTAAACGTCTGCGCAGCGTTTTCGTAGGCTTCGTTGGGCGCACTCCAGCTGCTTTGCAGCTTGGCTTCGCGCAGGGCTTTCTGTTGCCACTGCCAGATGCGCTCGACGTAATCGCTGAAACCTGCCTGATCGTCATCACGCAATTGCAGCGGCCAACTGCCGAGCAGCGCCTGATACAGGATCAGTTCATCACCGGACGACGGCACTTGATCATCGTCGCGCAACGGCCGGGCGAGGGCGCGCCACAACTCGACCTGCTCGGCGTACCAGTGGCTGCGTTCGCTGAGCACCGCCAGTCGTGCGCGGGTGTCTTCGCCGCGTTTGTGGTCGTGGGTCGCAGTGGCCAGCAAGTTGTCGGGAAACGCGTCCAGGCGTTGCTGATTGACCGCATGGAAGTCGCTGACCGGGGCGCTGAACTGCTCGGTGTTGTAGCCGACGTCATTGCGCGACAGCAGCACCGCCGAGCGATACAACGCGGTGTCTTCGACGGCTTTGGCCGCTGCCGGCGACGTCAGTTGCTGGAAACGTACGCAGGCGTGCTTGAGGATCTTGCGCGAGCGCCCGCGTGGCTTGTGCTGCCATGGCGTGCCACCGAGCCAGGCCGCCACACAGTCAAGCACCGGCCAGTCGCCTTCGCCCAGCGTCTGCCGCGCGCCGTCCATGGCCTGCTGGAAGAATTGTTCATCCTGCGCTGCGCGACCCAGTGCATTGATGTAAGTGCGATACACCGGGAAATGCACGATCAGCGCCTGCAACACCCGGCGAATCGCGCCGAGGGTCAGGTCGCGGGTCATCAGGTCGTCGCGCGCCACTTGCAGCAGCGCCTGGGCGACGCTTTCAAAATCGCTGGTCAGCGAGCCGTTGAGGATCTGTTGGCGCGCCAGTTGCGCTTCTTCAATGAACGCCGCCGGACGCTCGGTGCGGCGTTGCCACAGGTCGCCGAGGACGTGTTCGCCATCCGGGTCGTGTTGCAGCAGCGACAGTTGATTCATGAACTCGTAACCGGTGCTGCCATCCACCGCCCAGTCGGTGCGCAGGGTTTCGCCGGCACCGAGAATCTTTTCGACGTAGATCGGCAAGTGCCGATCCGGCGCAAGCAAGTCGAGGCGCCGCCGCAGCTTGCGGCAATAGCCACGCGGGTCGGCGAGGCCGTCGATGTGGTCGATACGCAGCCCGTCGACCAAGCCTTCGGCGATCAACTGGAAAATCTTGCCATGGGTCGCTTCGAACACGGCCGGGCGTTCGACGCGCAGGCCGCCGAGTTCGTTGATATCGAAAAAGCGCCGCCAGTTGATGTCGTCCGCGGCGGTGCGCCAACTGGCTAGACGATAGCTCTGGCGTTCGAGCAACTGGTGCAGCTTGTCGAAGCCTTCTGCAGTCGTGGAGTCGTAATGCGCGAGACTTTCCTCGATGGCGGCGAGAATCTGCGGATCGCTGGCCAGCTCTTTCAGTTCAGCCTTAAGCGGAATCGCCAGCGCATGCGCGTCGGTCTGGTAGCTGAGGGCACTGAAACGATCGGCGAGAGATTTCAATGCCTCGACCGGTTTGAGCAGTTCGCCGTAGTCATTCGGGCAGATCGGGAAGTGGTGCTCATAATGCTCGACATGGAAGCGTCCGTGCTGGGCATCGAAATGCAGTTTCAGCGTGCCTTCCTGCAAGGCGATGCCGTAATCGCTGCCGAGAAACGGCAGCAACAATTGGCCTTCCATCAACGGGTCCGGCGAGTGCCACTGGATGTCGAAGAACTCGCCGTACGGACTCAGGCGGCCCCATTCCAGCAGGTCGAGCCACCACGGATTGTCACCGCCACCGACGGCCATGTGGTTGGAGACGATGTCGAGGATCAGGCCCATGCCGTGTTCGCGCAGAGCGCTGACCAGACGCCGCAGCGCCGGTTCGCCGCCGAGTTCCGGATTGACTTGTGTCGGATCGACCACGTCGTAGCCGTGCATCGAACCGGCGCGGGCCGCGAGCAGCGGTGAGGCATAGATGTGGCTGATGCCGAGGCGGGCAAAGTACGGCACCAGCGGCACCGCCTGTGCCAGAGTGAAACCCTTGTGGAATTGCAGGCGCAGGGTGGCGCGCAACGGTTGGTTGAACGATGAATTCATTGGTCACGCTCGGCAGCTTGCAGGCGGGCACAGGCCAGTAGTTCCAGGCGGCGCGCGGCATCGGCGCCATCGAGCAATGCCTCGCTGTTGCCGGGCAGGCGCCGCGACCAGTTCGGATGGCTGTCGATGGTGCCCGGCAGGTTGGCTTGCTCGTCGATGCCCAGCGCGTCTTCCAGCGGCAACAGCACCAGCGGCGCGCGGGTGTGGCCGAGGAAACGCACACTGGCATCGACCACTTGATCGGCCTCGTGGGACTCTTCGCGGAAGTTTTGCGGATCCTGACTCAGCGCATCGCGAAGGCCTTGGCGCTCACGCTGGCGATGCCGGCGCCATTCGATTTCACCGTTGGCATCGACAAAATCCAGGCGCGCATTCCAGTCGATGTCGCGGCCATGCCACCAGCCGTTGAGCGTGGGCAGGTCGTGAGTGGTGGTGGTCGCCAGCGCATTGTCCGGCCAGTCGAGTATCGGTTTGAAACGGGTGTTGTCCTGTTCGAACAGCAGCACGCGCATGCCGAGGATCGCCCGCGCACTGAGTTTTTCCCGCAGCCCGGCGGGCACGGTACCGAGGTCTTCGCCGAGGACGATGGCCTGGTGTCGATGGGATTCGAGGGTCAGCAGGCGCAGCAGATCATCCACCGGGTAATACAGGTACGCACCGTCCGCCGGAGCCGCGCCGTTGGGGATCACCCACAGACGTTGCAGGCCCATTACATGGTCGATACGCAGCCCGCCGGCATGCGCGAAGTTGGCGCGCAGCATGTCGATGAAAGCGCGAAAGCCGTTGCGGATCAGGCCTTCGGGGGAAAACGCGGAAATCCCCCAGCCCTGCCCGGTGCGGTTGAGAATGTCTGGCGGCGCACCCACGGTGAGCGAGGCGAGCAACTCGTCCTGAAAACTCCAGGCCTGGCTGCCGGCGCCATCGGCACCGACCGCAAGATCAGCGATCAGGCCGATGCCCATGCCGGCGCCGCGTGCAGCCGCTTGCACACGCTCCAGGCAACGGTGGATCAGCCATTGGCAAAAGGCGAAGTAGCCGATGCGCTCGGCGTATTCCTCGGCAAACGCTTCGAGGGCGGCGCCGCGCGGTTCGTGCCAGTGTTCCGGCCAGTGCCGCCAGTCGAGGCTTTCACCACGGGCGGCGCGCATTTCCTGAATGGCTTCGAAGCGGCAGTGATTTTCCAGGGCTTCGCCACCGGCGTGGCGGAAACTGGCGAAGTCGGCGTGCAACGGATGTTCGCCGGCGACGAAGCCTTCGTACAGGGCTTGCAGCAGTTTGTACTTGGCCTCGGCGGCGCTGGGCCAATCGATCAGTTTGAGGTCTTCCAGTTGCTTGAATTGCTCAGCCAGACCGCTGGCGTCGATCGCATCACGCAACGCCCGTTCGCCAAGGATCGCGCCCGGAGCGGCATACAGCGAATTGAGGAACAGCCGGCTGGACGGTGAATACGGGCTGTAGCGCCCGGTGTCGGCGCTGAACATCGCATGCAACGGACTGATCGCCAGCGCCTCGGCGCCGCGTTCGCCGGCCACCCGGGCCAGCTCTTCCAGCGCCTGGGTGTCACCAAAACCGCCATCGCCGGGGCGGCGCAGACTGTACAGTTGCGCGCTCAGGCCCCACACGCGCGGGATCGGATTGTCCACCGCATCGCCGACGCTGAAGCAGCGCTCCGGCGCCACGGCGAGGGTGAAATACTGATCGGCGATGTGTACTTGCTGATAGCCGACCGGAATCAACCCCGGCAGTTTGGCGTCGGCATCGAGCTTGAGGTTAAGCCGTGAACCGTCTTCAAGCTGGATTTCGCACGGCGTTTCAGGTTCGAAATAGCGGGCCAGATCAACGCTGACCCCGACATCTGCGGTCAACAGCGGCGGCAGGTGGCGATCCTGTTGCACCTGTTGCAGTTGCAGCAGGCTGGCGTCGATTTCCTGCGCGGTATTGGCCGGATGACCCAGCCCGGTGAGGACATTGCGCAGCACCACCGGGGCGACTTTCTGCGGGCGGCCATTGGCGTCGATCCAGTCGACGGCGAGGCCGGCGCGGCTTGCGAGTATTTCCAGTTGCGCATCGCTCATAGGCGCTCTCCATCCAGAGGTTGCAAGGGGGTTGCGGCCGTGAGGCTGACAAGCGCGCAATACGCGGGCAGTTGGCCCGGTTCCGACAGGGCAACGGCGGGCGGCTGCTGAAACAGCCACACGGCGTCGGTCTGTGGAGGGTTGACCACTGGCGTATCGCTGAGGTTCAGGTCAATTCGCAGCTCACTGCCATCGCCCAGACGCCAGCGCGCGCTGACCGCGCCACGGCCGAGCATGTGCGCGCCGAGGGCCTGGGTGCCGGACAGATTGGGAATGATGTATTGGTGGCGCAATTGCAGCAGTTGCCGGTACAGCGCGAGGGTTTCCTGTTGTTTCTCAGTGCCGCTGCCAATCAGGCGTGGCTGCGAGGCGTGGAAGGTCTGTTCGGCATTCGGATCGGGAATCTTTTCGCGCTTGTGCGGATCGGTGAAGGCGCTGAACCCGGCGAATTCATTGCGCCGACCTTCGCGTACCAGGTCTGCCAGTTCACCGTGGTGGCTGGTGAAGAACAGAAACGGTTGCTCGGCGGCGTACTCGTCGCCCATGAACATCAGTGGAATCATCGGAGACAACAGCAACAGCACGGTGGCGGCCTGCAGTGCCCGTGGATCGGCCAATTGGTGCAAGCGCTCGCCGAAGGCTCGGTTGCCGATCTGGTCGTGGTTCTGCAGGAACAGCACGAAAGCGGTCGAGGGCAGGTGTTCGCTGGGCTCACCGCGCGGTTCGCCATGGCGAGTGATGTGGCCCTGAAACACGAAGCCCTGACTCAGACAACGGGTCAGTTGTTCGGTGGGTTGCAGCGCATAGTCAGCGTAATAGGCGTCGGTTTCGCCGGTCAGCAGCACGTGCAAGGCGTTGTGGCCGTCGTCGTTCCACTGCGCGTCGTAATCCTCTTCAAGCAGGCTCGACTGGTTGAGCTCGTTTTCCACGGTGAGCCAGACATGGCGCGTCGGATCGACCTGCTGCCGAATACGCTGCGCCAGTTCGGGCAGGAAATCCGGGCTTTCGATCGCGTGCACCGCGTCCAGGCGCAGACCGTCGAAGCGGTATTCGAACAGCCACATCAGCGCGTTTTCGATGAAAAAGTCCCGCACTTCACGGCGACGGAAGTCGATCGCCGCACCCCAGGGCGTGTGCTTGTCTTCGCGGAAGAAGCCTTTGGCGTAGCGTCCGAGGTAATTGCCGTCGGGGCCGAAGTGGTTGTAGACCACGTCGAGAATCACCGCCAGACCATGGCCGTGGGCGCTGTCGATCAGGTGCTTGAGTTGTTCCGGGGTGCCATAGGAGGCTTGCGGGGCGTAGGGCAGCACGCCGTCGTAGCCCCAGTTGCGCGTGCCGGGGAACTGCGCGAGCGGCATCAGTTCGATCGCGGTGATGCCCAGTTCGGCGAGGCGCGCCAAGTGCTGCTCGACTTCGGCAAAGCCGCCGAGTGCGCCGACGTGCAACTCGTAAATCACCGCTTCGCTCCACGGCCGGCCATGCCAGGTGGTGTTTCGCCACTGGTAGGCCAGCGGATCGACCACCACGCTGTGACGATCGAGGTCGCCGTCCTGGGCGCGGGAGGCCGGGTCGAGCACCTCCAGTTCACCATCAATGTTGAAGCGGTAGCGGGTGCCCGCCGGGCACCGGGTCTTGATCACGAACCAGCCATCGGCCTGCGGTAACATCGGCAAGGACTGACCGTCTTCAAGTTCGACACTGACGTAAAAAGCATCCGGTGCCCACAGCGCAAACTGAGTGTGTTCGGCGTCCTGCATGATCGCGCCGTGGGGCCAGTTTTCTTGGGTCCGTAACGGCATTGTGAAAAGCTCCCTGAGTTATTTGTGGCCGGCTTTACCCAGCGCCTTGGCGACCAGTTGTTCGTAGAGTTCGGCATACGGTTCGACCGCTTTGCACCAGTTGAACGGCGCGGCCATCGCTCGGCAGCGCATGGCATTGAGCAGTTCGGGGAAGGCGAATACCTTGAACGCGCGGCTCAGGGCTTCGCGGTAACTCTCGACAGTGGATTCGTCGAAGAGAAACCCGGTGACGCCGTTTTCGATGGTGTCGGCCAGACCGCCGGTATTGCGCGCCACCGGCAACGAGCCGAAGCGCTGCGCGTACATCTGGCTCAGGCCGCAAGGTTCATAACGCGACGGCATCAGCAGGAAATCGCTGCCGGCGAACATGCGCCGGGCATCGGTTTCATTGAAGCCGATGCGCACGCCGATCTGCCCGGGAAAGCGCAGCGCCAGTTCACGCATGGCCTGTTCTTCTTCCGGCTCGCCACGGCCGATGATTGCGATCTGGCCGCCGTTCTGCACGATGTATTCAGACACCGCTTCAGTCAGGTCCAGACCTTTCTGATAAACCAGACGCGAGACCACGGCGAACAGCGGGCCGCTGGAATCCTTCAAGCCAAACAATTCACGCACATGGGCGGCGTTGACCGCTTTGCCTTCCCAGTCGCCGATGGCGAATGGCGCGAACAGGTGTGGATCAGTGGCGGCGTCCCAGCTCTCGTCGATGCCGTTGGGGATGCCGCTGAGCAAGCCTTGCTGGGTCTTGGCGGCGAGAAAGCCGTCGAGACCGCAGCCGAAATCCGGGGTGGTGATTTCCTGTGCATACGTCGCGCTGACCGTGGTGATGTGGCTCGAATAGGCCATGCCGGCCTTGAGGAACGACATTTTGCCGTAGAACTCCATGCCTTCCTGTTGCAGGGCATGGGTCGGGATGCCGAGTTCCGGGCACGAGCCGAGGCTGGTCACGCCTTGATAGGCCAGGTTATGAATGGTGAACAGGGTCGGCGTGCGCTGCCCGCGCCAGTGCATATAAGCAGGGGCCAGACCGGCGGGCCAGTCGTGGGCGTGCACCAGATCCGGGCACCAGTGAATTTGTGCGAGGTTGGCGGCGATGTCGGCAGCGGCCAGGCCCAGGCGGGCGAAACGAATATGGTTGTCCGGCCAGTCGCGACCGTTGTTGGCACCGTACGGCGAACCTTCACGCTCATACAGCTCGGGGCAGATCAGCACGTAGATCACCAGCCCGTCCGGCATGTCCATACGGCCGATCTTGCATGGAGGCAATGCGGCATGGCCGCCAAGTTCGCCGATGATGTGGATCGGGTTCTCGCTGTGCATCACCTGCGGGTAACCGGGGATCAACACGCGCACATCGTGCAGATGCGCCATGGCGCGGGGCAGGGCGGCGGAGACGTCGCCCAGACCGCCGGTCTTCACCAGATCGGCGATTTCCGAGGTCACGAACAACACTTTCTTCTTGTTGGGATTCTGGCTGGCGACCGGCGTCAGCGTTTTGGTGCCCGGGACGTTGATCGACCGGCTGCCGGGAAGACTCAATGTGCTCGCTTCGCCAACTGACTGCTGAGCACGCTCTCCCTGAATATCCAATGCCGCACTGATCATGTGAATCTCCCGTGTCGTTGATCTGTTTCTTGTCTGGAACAAGCCATATCCATGGCCAAATCCTGTGGCCGGGCGCAAACGCGCCACGCATCGGTGAGCAAACGCTACCCAACACGCGCAAGCAGAATGGGTGAAATGGCCGTTGCAAGGATTACACCAGTCGCGTTGCCCCTGCCTTTCTGATGACCCGTCGCTTCACGCAAAAGTTTCGACTTTTTTTGCGTGCGGTGACCGACTGGTCTGACCCCGCGAAAATCAGTCTAGGCCAGATCCTAGAGCGGGCGAGGGCAAATGGGTAAATTGTTCGACAATCGGTTTGCAGGCGGCGAAAGACGTGGTGTGCAGGGCGGAACGCACCGACGAAGTGCAGGTTTTTTTGTTTGGAAGGGCTAAAACGGTGACTGGATGGTCACGATTCTGTGCTAGCGGGGAGAGTGGGTGCACTGTTGTGGTGCGGGCAGTTTGTTGCTTTGCTGAACACTGATGCACCTGTAGGAGCTGCCGAAGGCTGCGATCTTTTGATCTTGATTTTCAAAAACAAGATCAAAAGATCGCAGCCTTCGGCAGCTCCTACAGGGTGAGGGGTTAATTTAATAAACGGAGTGGGTTGCCGGCCGCCCAACCCTGAATATCGTCGATCATCTGCGAAAAGAACTGTTCGTAGTTCTTGCGGCTGACATATCCCACGTGCGGCGTGGCCAGCACATTGTCCAATGTACGAAACGGGTGCAGTGCAGGCAGCGGCTCCTGATCGAACACATCCAGCGCCGCGCCGGCGATCTTCTGTTTCTGCAACGCCTTGATCAGCGCCGCTTCATCGACGATCGGACCGCGGGCGGTGTTGACCAGCAGTGCGGTGGGTTTCATCCAGTCCAGTGCCTGCTCATCGACCAGCCCGCGACTGCGTTCGCTGAGCACCAGATGCACTGACAGCACATCGGCCTGTTCGAACAGTTGCTGCTTGCTGACCCAGGTCACGCCGGCTGCTTCAGCGCGTTCAGCGGTGAGGTTTTCGCTCCAGGCAATCACGCGCATGCCAAACACCTGACCGAATTGCGCGACCTTCTGGCCGATGCTGCCCAGACCGAGAATGCCCAGGGTCTTGCCGTGCAAATCACCGCCCAGCCCTTGCTGCCAGCCACCGGCGCGCAGGGAGTTGGCTTCGTTCAGCAGATTGCGCGTGGCGGCCATGATCAGCGCCCAGGTCAGTTCCGGCGCCGCGTGTTTGTAGCTGTCGGTGCCGCAGACCTTGATCCCGAGGCCAGCGGCCGCCTGCATGTCCAGCGCCGCGTTACGCATGCCACCGGTGACCAGCAGCTTGAGATTGGGCAGGCGCTGCAACAGGTCCTGATCGAAACGCGTGCGCTCGCGCATCACGCAGATCACCTGGTACTGGCCCAATCGTTCTGCCAGCGTGGCATTGTCCGCCGGGTAGTCATGCACAAACGCCACTTCGCCGATGCTGTCGAGCACCGACCAGTCAACCACGTCCCGCGCCACGTCCTGCCAGTCATCGATCACTGCAATCTGCACCGCCATCAGCCTTACCTCATCAACGAACGGGATTGGTGTTGTTCAGCCAGCCGAGCAGGGCCTGGTGAAATTTCGCCGGTTCTTCCATCTGCGGCGCGTGGCCCATGCCGGGGAATTCCACCAGCGTCGACTGTGGAATCAGCTTGGCGACCTGCTTGCCGAGCACCTCATAGTGGCCGATTTTCGCCTTGACCTCGGGTGACGCGAGATCCTTGCCGATGGCCGTGGTGTCGGACGTGCCGATCAACAGCAGGGTCGGCATCTTCAGATCCTTGAACTCGTAGTACACCGGTTGGGTGAAGATCATGTCGTAGATCAGCGCCGAGTTCCACGCCACCTGGGTTTTGCCCGGGCCGTTGCTCAGGCCGGCGAGCATGTCGACCCAGCGGTCGAATTCGGGTTTCCAGCGCCCGTCGTAATAGGTGTTGCGCTCGTAGTCGCGAATGCCTTGGGCGGTGACTTTCAGTTCGCGCTGATACCACAGATCAACGGTGCGATACGGCACGCCGAGGGCTTTCCAGTCTTCCAGGCCGATCGGGTTGACCAGCGCCAGTTGGTCGACCTGATCCGGGAACAGCAGCGCGTAGCGAGTGGCAAGCATGCCGCCGGTGGAGTGGCCGAGCAGGGTGGCCTTCTGAATGCCGAGGGCCTTGAGCAGCTGTTGGGTGTTGGTCGCCAGTTGCTGGAAGCTGTACTGATAGTGATCGGGTTTGCTGGAGGTGCAGAAGCCGATCTGATCCGGCGCGACGACGCGGTAACCGGCCTCGCTCAAGGCTTTGATCGAACTGTCCCAGGTAGCGGCGCAAAAGTTCTTGCCGTGCATCAGCACCACGGTGCGCCCGTTGGCCTTGCCGTGGGCCGCGACGTCCATGTAGCCCATCTGCAGGGATTTACCCTGGGACTGAAAGGCAAAGTGCTTGAGCGTGTAGGGGTATTGGAAACCTTGCAGCTCCGGGCCATAGGTCTGGCCTTCGGCGGGTGCAGTTTCAGTGGGCGCTGCAGCGTGGGCGAATAGCGGCAGCGCAGCAGTCAGGACCAGGCCGGGCAGCCAGCGGGACAGCGTGACGGACATAAGGGCAAACTCCATGGAAATCGGCCGATGCTGGAACGCCCGGATTAGGGCGACGTTAACCACAGGCAACGCCATGGCCGGAATGTTCAACCGAGCCAGCCCAGGGTCAGCATTGCCACCACGGCATAACGCGCAGCTTTGGCCAGCGTGACGATCAGCAGAAAGCGCCCGAGCGGCTCGCGCATGACGCCGGCGATCAGGGTCAGCGGATCGCCGATCACCGGCAGCCAACTCAGTAGCAGCGACCAGTGACCATAGCGCTCGTAGTGTTTGCGCGCGGTGGCCATGTGTTTCGCGCTGACGGGAAACCAGCGTCGATCCTGAAAGCGTTCGAGGCCGCGCCCCAGCCACCAGTTGACCAGCGAACCGAGGACGTTGCCCAGCGTCGCCACGCCCAGCAGGCCCCAGAGCCAGTAATGGTCGCTGGCGATCAGCCCGACCAACAGCGCTTCGGATTGCAGCGGCAACAGCGTTGCAGCGCCGAACGCCGCGGCGAACAGCCCGATGTAACCGGCAGCCATCAGTGCGCCGGGTAGTCCGCCACCACCACATCCGTGCCGTCCTTTTTCAGGCCGATCACTTGATAGGCATCGCTCATGCCGTCCATTTCCATGCCCGGCGAACCCATGGGCATGCCCGGTGCGGCGATACCCAGCAGATCGTCGCGTTTGCTCAGGGCCAGCACTTGTTCAGCCGGCACATGGCCTTCGACGAACTTGCCGTTGATCAGTGCTGTGTGGCACGAGCCCAGGCGTGGTGGCACGCCGTGTTGCTGCTTGAAGCTGCTCATGTCGGTTTCGACGTGGTCTTCGACTTTGAAACCGTTGGCTTCGAGGTGACTGATCCATTTTTTGCAGCAGCCACAGTTGGCGTCGCGGTGGACTTCGATCGGGATCAGATCGGCGGCCTGGGCCAGGGAGGACAGGAGCAGGGCGCTGAGGGCGGCCAGTCTCAGTGAGGTTCGCATAATGGATTCTCGGCTCGGATGACGATCAATAAAGGAAAGCATTTTGACCGGATTATCCTGCCCGGCATCAACGGAGTGTTTCAAGTTGATACAAGATAGGCTGGCAGGATGATCGTAGATCAAACCTGACAGCCTGCTGAGCGAGAGATTACAAATCTGTCAGGCAGAATGGAGATGCGCTCTGTGGCGAGGGAGCTTGCTCCCGCTCGGCTGCGCAGCAGTCGCCAATCGGCCAATGTCGGCTTCCTGTTTATTGCGGTGTCAGAGTTGGGGCCGCTTCGCGACCCAGCGGGAGCAAGCTCCCTCGCCACAATAGACTGGTAGGGGAATCACCGGACCTTGAAGCGTCCCATGATCGCGCTCACCCGGTTGTTGGCTTCGAGCAGTTGGTGGGTGTTGAGTTCGCTGGCCTGGCCGCTGTGCACCAGTTCTTCGACCATGTGGCGGATCTGCACCATGCTGCGGTTGATCTCTTCGGTCACTGCACTCTGCTGTTCGGCAGCGGTGGCGATCTGCGTGCTGAGGCTGTTGATGTGGCTGACCGAACCGGCCATTTCATCCAGACCCGAGTTGACCCGCGCCGTGGCGTCGGCGGCGGACTGGCAGCTGGCCTGGGTGTTTTCCATGGCGCTGACCGAGGAACTCACGCCTTGCGTCAGGCGCGTGAGCATCTCGTTGATTTCCGAGGTGCTGGCCTGAGTGCGGGCGGCGAGGGCGCGGACTTCGTCGGCGACCACGGCAAAGCCGCGACCCTGTTCACCGGCCCGAGCGGCTTCGATGGCGGCATTGAGCGCCAGCAGGTTGGTCTGCCCGGCAATTGCACCGATCACCCCGAGAATCTCGGTGATGCGTTGTGCGTCCTGCTGCATGTTCTCGACTTTTTTGGTGGCGCTGGCCACTTCGTCGATCAAGGCCACCACGCTGTTGGTCGCTTCACCGACCACCACCCGCGAGCGGTCGGCGTTTTCGTTGGCGCGCTGGGTGAACGCCGCGGTTTCAGCGGCGTTCTGCGCAACGCTTTCCGCCGTTGAACTCATTTCGGTGATGGCGGTAACGGTCTGATCGGTTTCCGAAGCGTGGCGCAGGAGAATCTGGCTGGTGTTGGCCGACGTGCGCTGCAAGTCATCGAGGCTCGAAGCCATGGCGCCGGTCGCCTGGGTGACTTCACCGATCATGTTCTGCAGGTAGGCGATAAAGGTGTTGACCGAGTGGCCGATGGCACCCAGTTCGTCTTCGGCGCGGATGGTGATGCGCCGGGTCAGATCGGCATCGCCGCTGGACAGCAAGTCGATGTTGGCTTTCAGCGCTTTCATCCGCGAAACCAGTTGGCGAATCGCATACACCTGCAACAACACCAGCAGGATCACCAGCGGAATCTGCAACAGGCTCAGGCTGCTGAGGACGTCGTCACGCTGGGCGGTGAGCATTTTCGTTGGCAGGGCGGTGGCGAGAAACCACGGCGTGCCTTCGATCGGGCGCATGAAGAAAGTGCTGGCTTCGCCGTTGTTGTCGAACTCGACGCGTTGCGCCTGATCACGGTTCTGCAGGCCGGCCTTGACCTGACTGGCGAAGGTCGAGCCGGCGGCCAGCTCGCTGATGTTCTTCAGCACGATCGGGCCGCTGATGCGCGAGCTGTTGCTGATGATCTTGCCGTCGGCCTCGACGATCAGCATTTCGGCGTTGAGGTCTTTTTCCTTGCGCGCCACCAGATCGTTGAAGAAACCCAGCGTCACGTCGATGGTCGACACGCCCCAGGCCGCACCGTTTTTCTGGATCGCCATGGCGCAGTTGGTGCGCGGCTCGGCACTGGCGTCGTCTTTATAGGCGGCAGCCCAGGCGCACTGGCCGCGTGGAGTCTGCATACCCCCCTTGTACCAGCTCTGATCGTAGTAGTTGGGCGCCGCGTCGCTGTTCCAGAAGGTGTTCACCGCCAGTTTGCCCGAGGTATCGCGGTGCCAGAAGGTGCTGAACTTGTTGCGCCCGGCCTCACGCTGACCCGGCAGTGGCCAGATCCCTCCACCGAAGACTTTCAGCTCGCCGTACTGATCCACCAATCCCGGCAATACCGTGTCGATGGCCGCACTGTCGAGCAGCGGAATGGTCTGGGTGATGCTGCGCTGCTGCGCCTGGACTTTGTTCAACTCGCCCTGGATCTGTTCGGCAACTTCGGCAATCCGGTTGAGTACCACCTGTTCTTCGGTATGCCGCAGCTTGGGCGCGACCAATTGGCTGATACCGACCACGGTCAGCACCGACAGCAGCAGGATGAACAGAACCAGAAATAACGTGTAGCGAGCCTGAATGGTGCGGAATGCGGGCATGGATACCGGTCCTTGAGCTGCGATTCTTATTGTGGGGTCGAGGGAAAAACGGCGGGGTCACTCCAGCGTATCGTCGGTGAACGGCGAAGCTTTAGGTACTTTCGTGCAAGAAAACGTCGGGCTGACAGAAGGAGCGTATCGACCTCGATACAAATGAATTAACCGGCACATCAATCGGCGTAAAAAGGCAATCGGCAGCCATCGTCAAACTGCCATGAAACCGCGAGACAGTGAGCTTCTGAGGGTTTGTATCGAGAATGTACAGAAATTGTAAGCGACTGCACTAAAAGGGTTGGTGCCATCACTGGGCCGGTAGATACTTCGCGGCATTCGAGTAGTCCAGCAAGGACATTTCATGGTTATTTCACAGGGAGTCTTCTCATGACGATCGGCATTGTCGGCGGCTGGGAGAGCAAGGCAGGGGTGCTGGTTCGTAATACGGGCGCGAAAAAGCAGGTGAGTCAGAGCGTCAAGGTGCAGCAGATGCTGACCATGGTCGGCAATGATCCGAACGCGATCAACACCGCGGAAATGGACAAGCAGGGCCTGCGCAAGAACATCAAGGGCTTCGATCCGTCGAACACCTCGGTAAAGCAACTGGGCAATCTGAGCGTGTTCCTGCGCAGCCGCGGACTGATCTCCGAGATCACCTCGTTCACTCTGCTCAATGCCGGCGACAAGTTCGACCGCTTCGGCGTGACCAAAGACGTTGATGCCAAATTCAATGCGCTTGAGTATTTCGCGACCCAGCTCGACGCGATCCAGAACAATGGCCTCAATGGCAATGCCTACGGCAAGAACCTGATCCCTGAATACAAAAAGGCGATCTACGTGCTGCAGAACCTGAAAACCTACGGTGAAGGCAACGCGCCGAAGCCGGTGGACCAAGGCGTCAAAGCCAAGGCCTGAGCCCGTCACCCACGGCCCACCCATTGATTGGGTGGGCCGTTTTCGTTTTTAGTCCTGATACCGTTCGCCGGCCTGCTGCGCCTGATCCTGCAGATGCTGCATGTGTGGACAGTGCAGGCTCAGCGTGGAGGTCTGGTAGCCACGATGAAACAGTGCCAGCCAGCCGTTGCTGTAGTCATCGGGGACAACCCCGGTGAAAGCGAAACCGGCATCGGCAAGTTTGTGCAGCGCGCTGGAAAACCCTTGGGCGAGTCTGAGTCTGATCGAAATCAGCCAGTGCGCCGGCAGTTGTCCCAACTGGTTGAGCAGGTTGTCATCGAGGGCCTTGAGCAGCAGGTCATAGCGCCCTGATACGTGATCGAAGCGGATCTTCGGGCCTTTCCATGGCACGGTATTGTCGGTGGTACCAAACACCGCCTCCAGACGCGACATCAGCTCGCGGCAATCCTGCGGCCAGGCGAGTGCCGGCAGCGGGCGCTGATGACCGTCGATGCTGCAGTGACCCACAACAATCGTCTCCCGCCCTGTTCCATCGAACGGCGAAGGCGCGTAATCGGGCAACAGACCACAGCTGTGAAACCCCAGACCGGCGGCCATGCGCTGCGTATACGGGTGGTGCGTGACCTGTTTGATCGTCACGCCTCGGCAATCCAGCGCCTGGGCATGAATCAGCAGCTGCTGGCCCAACTGGGTGGCGATGTTTTGCCCGCGGGCTTCCGGGTGTACCACGGTCAGTGCCAGCTCCGCCAGTGCGGTTCGGCCAGATTGGCGAAACAACGTGGCGTGCCCGCAGATATGCTCGTTTACCACTGCCACCAGCGAGTGCCAGCGACCGTCACTGTGGTTCTGGCTGATCATCCAGGGCAGATACACGTGGGGTTGAGGATAATGAACACCGTAGATTTCTTCGAACAGGCGGCTGACTGCCGGCGCATCGGCGACGCGATAGCGGCGGAAGATTGTCGTGTCCATCACGCTTGTCCCTGCTGCGGATGCTCGTAAACCCGTCGATCCACGACCCGCTGATGTTTGCCGGAGCGTGGATGACAGGTCAGTTCATCGTTCGCACAGGCGATCACGTTCAGCTCCAGCAATTGATCGAGCTGCAGCTTCTCGATCAGCGGGTATTGGTCGATCAGCGCACGGCGCAGGGTCGAGCTTGCCTGGCTGATGTCAGGTGTTCGCGTGCAGGGTACCCACTTGAGGCTCAGCAGATCTTTGCTTGCTCGCTGTTCGATGAGCAGTTGCCAGTCATCGCTGGTGGCGATCTTGCGCACCAGCTCGCCGATGTCACCGGTATCCAGACTCAACACGCTCACCCGCACGCGCTGGCTGTTCATGCTGCGGCCCATCAGGGCGAACTTGCGCATCGGCGTCCCCGGCGGTTCACGCCAGCAGGCGAGGTCGCCGACCGGGTAGCGGATCACCGGCATCAGGCGCCGGGTGAGGTTGGTCAGAACCAGTCTGCCATTACGGTTGCACTCTTCGATGATCTCACCGCTCACCTCATCGATGATCTCCAGCACGCTGTGCCGCTCCAGCATCCGGTGTTCGCCCAGGGCGCAATCGCGGGTGCTGACGCCGATCAGTCCGGCATCGACGCTGGCGTAGCCGATAGAGGCAATGCGTGCGTTCGGGAACACCCGCTGGAGCGTTTGCAGCTGGGCGGCAAACAGGCTCTCGCCGCCGTAGAGCAGGGTTTCGATGCCCTCCAGGATCCGTGACTGGCGCTCAAGCCAGGCGGCGAATTTGAGCATTTGCGCCGGCAGACCGGCCAACACATTGATCCGATACGCAACGATCGACTCGGCCAGTACGGCGCTGTCGACGGCCCCGGTGAAGGGAAATTCGCTGACGGGGGTCTGGACATGTGCCAGCGCGTCGTGGAGAAAAATGAAGCTGGCATACAGGTCGCCGACGAAGAACAGATTGGCGACCCGGTCACCGGGATTCAGTTGCGCCGTGAGGTGGCTGCCGAAATCGCGCACCAGGGTGTGCCATTCTGCGCGGGTGAACAGCGAGAGTTTTCCTGAGCCGGTGGTGCCCCCGGTCTTGAAGACCATCGCGTCTTCCAGCGGGCCTGACAACACTGGCCATCGGTGCGGATTCTGACTGTCACGCCAGTATTGTTCAGGGTCGATCAGTGGCAGTTCGGTCAAAGCGGTGATGGGGGCCGCGACATTTTTGAAGTGTTCGCGGCAATAGGCCGAATGATGGCGGGTGTAACCGAGCAAATCGTTCAATTCAATGAGCGTGTTCATGATTTTTTTCTTGTATGAGTGGCGATGGGCCGCGTGCAGGTAGCTGCTGTCAGCGGCGCGTATCAATCAGTAGGGGCGTCTTGCCGCTGTGCCGGTTTCGGGCGAACTGCTCGACGGCACAATGCTCGACATCCAGCGTGAGCAAACCGGTCTGCACCAGCGTGATCAGCGTCGAATAATTCTGCAGTCGTCGGTGGGCTTCGGCCGGTTCCAGAGGACAGCGCAGTCGCATGCGTTCCAGGCCGTCAGGGCCGTGATCGAGGACCAGCTGAAACGGCGCTTGCAGGTGTTGCGCCAGCGTCGCCAGTGAAATGAAATCGGTGCCGATGCGCAGCAGCTTGCCGTGGCGTTGCAGCAGTTCGAAGCGCGGCGACGTCAGGCCGCAGGCACACGGGCCGGGGAGCCAGCGTCCGCTGTCGCCGATGTCATAGCGCTGCACGGACTGGCCCTGGCGTGCGCGAGTGGTCACCAGCAGTCGACCGGGCTCGCCGTCACTGACCGGCGTGTCCTGAGCGAAATCGACGATCTGCAGATGCTGGATTTCGCTCATCAGGTGAAAGACGCCATCAGGCGTGGCATGGCACGCATGACCAATGGGACCGGCGTCGACGCTGCCGTAAATCGCCGAACGGATCAGGCTCACGCCGCAGCTGTGCAGCAAATCGCGGGTGGGTTGACTGAGGTGTTCGCCGCCGAGGAAGACTTTTTCGATGCCGCCATAACGCCGCAGCGTTTGCTGCTCGTTGAGAAACAACCGATGCAGGGTGGCGGGCATCCCGATCAACACGCTGATCTGCTGTTGCTCGATCATCTGCGCGATCTCCCGGTAATCGTCATCTGCCGGCGCGCCCATTGGCCAGTGCCGGGCCTGCAGTTGCTCCAGCACCTTGGCAAAACTGGAGAAGCCGCCGTATAGGCCGCCACTGAAGAACAGGTTCATCACACGATCCCGCGCCGGTTCCAGGCCGGCCGCCAGCAAGCCATCGGCGGCCGCCTGCATCTGGCGCTGGAAGTCGTGGTAACTGAAGCCGGAAAGCGCCGGCGTGCCGCTGCTGCCTCCGGAGCGAAAATACAGCTGCGCCTGCGGGTGCGGCGGTCGATCGATGAAGGCTGTCTTGTCCATGATCGGCACACCGGCCAGCGCGGGTGGCGACGGTTGGCGATCCAGCGTGGCGTGGCGCGCCAGTGAGTTCGGCGTCAGGCTGACCGACACTCGACGACTCAGGCGCTGCAAGGCGTAGACGCCGTCATGGGGTTCGCCGTCGTAGCCGTCGTGAATGGCGTCGAGCGGGGCAATACGGGTGACACCGGCGGCGATCAGGGTTTGCGCCAGTTCGGTGATCTGCGCCTCAGGGCACAACAAGGCACAGCTTTGCAGGACGTTGCGCCAGGGCAGCAACGTAG
Organism: Pseudomonas sp. LF020; assembly: GCF_053456425.1. Lineage (NCBI taxonomy): Bacteria > Pseudomonadati > Pseudomonadota > Gammaproteobacteria > Pseudomonadales > Pseudomonadaceae > Pseudomonas > Pseudomonas sp. LF020. The sequence continues at coordinate 642,643 of NZ_JBRFIX010000002.1, read as the reverse complement.
CGCTGAGCAGCTCGCGGGGCAGGGGCTTGAGCAGCAGGCTGCGAAACAGCGCCGACGGTTCGAGCTGGCGATCATGGCTCCAGATCACGCGCCAGCCCGGCGCGCTCCAGACCCGACCGGTGTTCCCGGAAAAGCTCTGGGCCAGCTGCGCCATTGCCGTGCAGGTGGTGATTTGCGAAGCCTCTTCAAGCGTGGGTGTGAGGGCCGGCCATCGCCCGGCGCGGCGTTCGAATGCGGTGGCCAGTTGAGCGCCAATCTCGCTCAGCACGGCGGCATCATCACTGTCCACCAGCAGCCATTGCGGGCTGGAGCAGGCTTGCTGATCGAGGCGGCAGACTTCATCGACGATGGCATCGAGCACGGCGGGGCGGACCGCGTCCGGGGTCAGATAGGCGAAGCTGATGCGATGCCCCCAGTCGATCCAGCGACATCCTGGCGGTACGTGTTGGCGAATGGCGTGCAGCGCGGTTTCGCCACCCCACGCCGCGACACCGTTGGCGTGTCTGCACAGTTGGCCGATTTGTCCGGTGCTCGCCGGCAGGACTGCGACATAACCCTTGAGTTGACCGCTCGGATCGCATGCGAGCAATGCCTGGAGCAATCGCGCGGTGAGGCCACCGTCGCTGCTGCTGGGGCGCAGCCAGTTGACGTTGCCGCTCAGCAGACTCTCGATCACCGCACAAAACGCCAGCAGTGGCGCGTTCGCGGGCGTGATGTGTACCACCAGGCCCAATGGGCTCCAGCGCTCAAAGCGTGACTGGCGATAGTCGATGCGCCGCAGCGAATCAGGTTGCAGGCCGAGCTCGCGATCAAGCTTGGCTTGCAGCGCGGCAGGCTGGCAGAAATCGATCAGCGCCTGGCGTTGCCCGGCATCAAGCGGCAGGCCCGATGCGTGTTGTTGCAGGTGGGTGGCGAAGGCTTCGGCGGCTGCAAGCAGCGTGGCGGTTTCAAGTGGCGTCTGCAGATGTTGTGGCAACTCCACGTGAAGTTGCTGCAAGGCGCTGTCGAGGTCGCACTCGGTGTGCAGTTGTCCGTTGATCAAGTACATATCAGTGCCTCCCCAGCAGTTCGGAGGCAGCCATGGCGCAGCTCCTCGCGGCGGCGGTGCCGGCGCGGCCATGCAGTTGGAACCATTCGCTTGCCAGGCCGCAGTCGCAACTGGCGGCGGGATGCAGCGTGGCGAGGTCACTCATGACCACCGCATGCGCCGGACTGGAGGAAATGTAGGGCGAAACCAGATTCAGCAGTCCGCATTGCCCATAGGGCAGGACCGAAAAGTCCACGGCGCTGCGCACGTAAACTTTCGAATAGACCGGCACGTGAAAGCGGTGGTGGGCACACTCGATGTAAGGCACCGCGTGCTCGACGGCGCCATAACCATCGCGACAGTCCCGGGTACTGATGCCCAGTTGCTGCTGGATCCGCGCGTACAGCTGTTGCTTGGGGACTTCTTCGGAGGTGCGGGTTTTCCAGCCGCCGCCGAAAAATGCCAATGATCCTGCTGGCAGTTGCACATCCTGCACAGCCGTGGCGCGCATGCGTTGCAGGGTTTCCCAGAGAAACGCCGGGAAGCCGAAAATACGCACCGGCAGACCTTCTTCGGCAAACGCCTGCAGAGCCGCGATGACCCCGAACAGATCGAACTGGTGGCTGTCACCATTGCGTCGCAAGGCGTAAACCACCCGGTTGGCGGGGGCAAAGCCGCAAAGGAACTGATCGGTAAAGGACGTGCCCAGGGTATTGCACGGCTCAGGTTCGTAGCTCAGCAGCAGATAGTTGCAAGGTGTATGCGGTGTGATCCAGCCGTACTGTGCGAATATCCGCTCGACCATGTACTGCGCTGCGCCGAGGCTGCGCGCGTCATACCGCATGCGGCTCTTCTGCCCGCTGGTGCCAGAGGAAGTCAGCTCCAGAGCGTCCTCGCCCGTCGGGCTGAGCAGCAAATGTTGCTTGAAGAAATTGGCGAAAATCGGTGGCAGTTGCGACCAGTCGTCCAGCGTGTCGAGATCATCGGCATCGACCGAGTGGGCCTTCAGCCAATGGCCGTAACCGGGCGTATGGCGAGCGTGGAAGCGGGTGATTTCGCTCATGGCCTGATTGAACAGCCCCGCGGGTACGGAGTCCGGGCAATAGGGTTGCGGCAATGCGCAGAGCGCATCGCCATGGGGAAATAAATTCATCGAATATCCTTATTGATGTACGTTGGACGCGGCGGGTGCCGCAGGGTTGTGGCGCAGAATGCGGTAGAGCAGGGGCAGGCACAGCAGGCCGCCGGGGGCTGCCAACAGGCAGAAGGATTTCAGGTTGTCGCTGCCACCAACGGTAGCGATGAGCGAGCCGCCGAGGCCCATCACGGCAATCGACAGCATGCCGATCATGGCCGAGACCAGACCTTTGCCATCGGGGCTGGAGAACAGCGCCAGCCGGTACAACGCAGCGTTGCTCATGCCCAGTCCCAGCGCATAGAGGGACAGTCCGCCGACGGCCATTACCAGTGCCGCCGAACTCAGGGCCGCGCCGATCAGCATCAGCAGTCCGAGACAGAACGGCCACAGAGCCAAGCCAATCACCCGGACCAGTGTGTGTCTGGCGAGCAATCGATCCAGCAGCAGATTGCCGACGATCACCGCCGAGAACACCGGGATCTGCCACACGCCGTACGCCAGTGCAGACAGCTCCAGGCGCTGCATGAGCAATACCGGCGCCAGTCCGATCCAGGCAATCAGTGGCAGGCTCATCAGGCCCAGCGCCACGCTGCAGCCGACGAATCGGCGATTGCGCAGCAGTGTGAGGTAGCCCCGGCCGACTTGCGTGAGCGAAAACGACGCAGGGGCCTGCTGTTGGCCGTCGCGGCGCGTGACGCCTATCGTTTCCGGCATCCAGGCCAGCAGACCGAGCCAGACCACGGCACTGGCCAGCCCCAGACCCAGAAACATCTGCCGCCAGCTCAGCCATTCCAGCAGCAGGCTGCCGAGCAACGGTCCAAGCAGCGGCGACAGCAGCGCGACATTGCCGAGCAACGCCATGAGCCGCACCGCATCGGCCTCGCAGAACACTTCCTGCAACGCCGGATAGCTGACGGCAACGACGAACCCCAGACCCATGCCCTGAATCAGGCGCATTGCGTTGAAGGCCTCAATGCGCTGCGTCATCACCGCCGCGCTGCACGCCAGACCAAACAGCGCACAGCCGAGCAACAGCAGCCGGCGTCTGCCGTAGCGATCCGAGAGCGGGCCGATCAACCATTGCAGGCACACGCCACCCAGCAGATACAGATTGAAGGCATTGGGAACGTGGCGGGCATCGGCATTGAACTCGCCGGTCACCGTCAACATGGCCGGCATGATCATGTCGCTGGCCATGTAGGTGAGCAGTTCAAAAGCGGTAATGGCCAGGCAGAATCCAATAGTCTGCACGGGCGTCATTACGATCAAGGTTCTCTGCATAAACATCCCTGTTTCAGTGAGCGAGAAGGTTCACAGAGACTAGGGGCAGAGCTGTTGCAGCATCCAATGCTTTGCTGCGACATGAAATTTCAAATACTTACAGCGTATTTAAGTGAATCGACCTGCGCATTGAACAGTCATGATCGACGGTCGCGCGCAGCCAAAAAAATGCCCGCTGGCGGGCGGGCATGGTTTGCTCTGAGATGATTTTTACAGCGTCTCTTCCTGTGCTTTCAGACACACGGGAAGGCGAACAATCCTGTTCTAACGATGGTAATAACCGGGGCCTTCCTGATAACGATGGTGGTCGTCATGCCAGCCGCCGTGGGGGAAAATGATGCAGCCGCTCAAGGTCAGAACGGCAAGGACAGGAATCAGCCAGGTGATTCGACGGAACATTTCAAGGATCCTCATGGTTACGCCGGCATGAAGCCAAAACTCTTCATCGGCTGTAACATGAGACCGCGTTCAGCCACGCCCATCCCCGCAACACGGTATGTGCATGGCATGCAATCGGATACAAACCGGATACATTTGAAAGTTTCAGGAACCCGCAATGACCCAGAAGCAACGCTTGAAATACTCGATCCTGATCGCCCTGTCGGTGCTGGCGATCATGCTCGGCCTGTCCTGGCTGCAAAATGCCGGGATGATCAGTCAGAAGATGTTCCAGTACATCGCCATGGGTGTGGCGGTGGTCGTGGTGGTGATCAACGGGGTGATGCGCCGCAAGGTCAAACCCTGACGGCGATCGCGGGACGCTTCAATCGTGATTGAGCACGGCAGCAGCCTGTGGATGCAGGCTGTAACTCTTGTCCGGGTTGAAGGTGACCACACCTTCGGCACACAGACGCTTCAACACTTCGCGCACGCTGAGAAAGGACAACGGAATATCCAGGTCCAGCAACTGGCTGTGCACACCGCGCACGCCCAGGCGTCGATCGCTTTGCGCGGCGACCAGCAGGGCGTCGATGACTTTCAGGCGAATCAGGCTGGTGCGCAGGCCGAAGCTTTTCAGCAGCAGGCGAATGCGCTCATTACCCAGGCGTTCGGGGCTGGGGGCGAAACTGCTCGCGCGGGAACTCATGGCAGCTCCTTGTGACGCCTGGCTACCGTCCGTTGGTAGTTGCGAGTTGTACATGGGGTTACTCCTTTTCAGAGCCCGATCAGGAAACGTTTTGACTGCTCTCAGTAAACAAGACGTTTCAGCACGACAAATCATGAAAGGAAATATGTAGAAATTTTGTCGGTTATTCGTTGTTTTCCCGTAATCAGTGGATTGCACCCTCGTCAATCGGGCTAAATTTTTTTTCCCGCATTCGTTTCCTGAACAGCCGTCTTGCGCCCAGGCGCATGAATCAATTTCAGAGCGGATCCGGCGCAAGCGCCGATCCTTGTCTTGTCGTTCAGGAGCGAGTGTGATTATTTCCCGACAGTTAACCGGACTGGCCCTCGCCGGTGCGTTTCTCGGACTCAGTCTGTCCGCCCATGCCTTCAGTCCCGCAGCACAGGCCAGCGCCGATATCCGTCGCACCTCCTTTGGCGTACCGCACATCCGCGCCGAGAACGAGCGCGGCCTGGGTTTCGGCATCGGTTACGCCTACGCGCAGGACAACCTGTGCCTGCTGGCCAACGAAATCGTCACGGTCAATGGCCAGCGCTCGCGCTATTTCGGGCCGGAGCAGTTCACTGTCGAACAGCGCGAGAATCGCGTCAGCGATCTGTTCTTCACCTGGCTCAACACTCCCGAAGCAGTGAAAGCCTTCTGGGACGCGCAACCGGCGCAGGTGCACGATCTGGTGGAAGGTTACGCAGCGGGTTACAACCGCTATCTGGCAGAGCGCCGCCAGCAGGGGCTGCCGCAACAGTGCCAGGGGGAGTGGGTGCGTGATATCGCCGCCGAGGATCTGGTGAAACTCACTCGACGCCTGCTGGTCGAGGGCGGTGTCGGGCAGTTCGCCGAAGCCCTGGCAGGCGCGACGCCGCCCCAGGCCACGGCACAGCTCGGCAGCAATGCGCAGGCCTATCAGTTGGCGGATGCACGCCTGCAGCGCTTCGCCCTGGATCGCGGCAGCAACGCCGTGGCGGTCGGCAGCGAACGCTCGTTCAACGGGCGCGGCATGTTGCTGGCCAACCCGCATTTCCCATGGGTCGGCGGCATGCGCTTTTACCAGATGCACCTGACCATTCCGGGCAAACTCGACGTCATGGGCGCAGCCTTGCCGGGGTTGCCGATGATCAACATCGGTTTCAATCAGCACCTGGCCTGGACCCACACCGTGGACTCGTCCAAGCACTTCACCCTGTATCGCCTGCAACTCGATCCGAAAGACCCGACCCGCTACCTGCTCGACGGCAAGTCGCTGCCGTTGAACAAGCAGACGGTCACTGTGCAGGTCAAACAGGCGGATGGCCAAGTGGTGCCGGTTTCGCGCGATGTCTACAGCTCGCAGTTCGGCCCGATCGTGCAATGGCCGGGCAAACTCGACTGGGATCATCAGTACGCCTACAGCCTGCGCGACGCCAACCTGGACAATGATCGCGTGCTGACGCAGTGGTACGCGATGAACCAGGCGTCGAGCCTCAAGGATCTGCAGGATTCGGTGCACAAGATTCAGGGCATCCCTTGGGTCAACACCTTGGCTGTGGATGACAAGGGACAGACGCTGTACATGAACCTGTCGGTGGTACCGAACGTCAGTGCCGACAAACTGGCCAAATGCAGCGATCCGCGCATCGGCTTGCAGATGATCGTGCTCGACGGTTCCAACAGCGCGTGCGCCTGGGACATCGATCCGCAAGCTGCGCAGAAGGGCATTTACGCCGCCAGCCAGCTGCCGCAACTGTTGCGCAAGGACTTCGTCCAGCACTCCAACGATTCAGCGTGGCTGGCAAACCCGGCACAACCGCTGACCGGATTCTCGCCGCTGATCAGTCAGGACGGCCAGCCGCTGGGCCTGCGTGCGCGCTTTGCGCTGGAGCGTCTGAGTACTCTGGGCAAAAAAGGCCCGCTGGCGGTGAAGGATCTGCAACAGATGGTGATGGATGACAACGTTTATCTGGCGTCTCAGGTGCTGCCCGATCTGTTGAAATTCTGCGCAGGGGATCTGGGTGCGGACGCGGCCGCGTTGAAGCCGGTTTGCGCCAGCCTCAAGGGTTGGGACGGTCGGGCGAATCTGGATTCGGGCATTGGCCTGGTGCATTTCCAGAACATCATGCAGGCATTGCAACAGGCGCCGGATGTCTGGCGCGTACCGTTCGATTCAAAAGACCCGCAACACACGCCACGTGGTCTGGCGATCGAGCAACCGGCGGTGAGCAAGGCACTGCGTGAAGCGCTGCTGGCGTCGGCCGCCACGGCACAGAAAATGGGCCTCAAACCTGAAACCCGCTGGGGCGATATTCAGGTGGTGAGCAGCGGCGCTCGACAAACTGCGATTCACGGCGGCCCGGGAACGCTGGGGATCTACAACGCGATCCAGAGTGTGCCGCGTGAAGACGGCAAACTCGAAGTGGTCAGCGGCACCAGCTATCTGCAAGTGGTGACCTTCGACGACAAAGGCCCGCACGCTCAAGGGCTGCTGGCGTTCTCGCTGTCGAGTGACCCGGAGTCGAAATACTCTCGCGATCAGACCGAGGCATTTTCGAAAAAACAGTGGAGTGTGCTGCCGTTCACTGAGCAGCAGATCGCCGCTGATCCGCAGTATCAGCTGCAAACCGTTCGCGAGGTGGCGGGCAAGAGCGCCGAGGTGGTTGCGCAGTAAGTCAGCCTGAACGAAAAAGCCGCTGCTCCCTGAACGGGGACAGCGGCTTTTTTTTGCTTGTGTGTCTCAACTCTTCGGTGGCTGCCGCGGCATCGAGTTGATCACCGGATCACCCTCGGTATTGCGCGTCAGATAGACCGGCAGCACCTTGGGCAGGGTGTTGACGAGGCCGCCGAGTTCTTTGATGTTGTAGACGCCGCCGACGCGGATCGCGCCGGTGTTGGCGTCGGCCAGTTTCAGCGGTTTGTTCAGGTAGCGATTGATCAGCGGCAAGGCGTCGTTCAGTGCCAGGTTGTCGAGTACCAGTTTGCCGCTGCGCCAGGCCAGGGCGTTGTCGTTGGCGTAGGTCTGGCTGATCTGCGGCATGTAGTCGCCATGCCGGTACTGCGCCTGCATGGCCGGCCCCAGGCGCAGACCGTCGCCGGGCAGGGCGGCGTTGCTGGTCACCAGCACCGAGCCTTCGATCAGATTGACCCGCACCTGATCTTCGTAGAGCCAGACATTGAAGCGGGTGCCGGTCACGCGGATCTTGCCTTCGCCGGCCCTGACCACGAACGGGTGGGAGAGGTCATGGCTGACTTCGAAAAACGCCTCGCCTTTTTTCAGGGTGACTCGGCGTTCGTCCTTGTAATTGCTGAAGGTCAACTCGGTATTGAGGTTCAGCTCGACCTGACTGCCGTCCTTCAAGGTGACCTGACGGACATTGTCGGTGGCTTCGAAGTGCTGATAGCTGTTGGGCAACCAGCCCAGGTTCCAGCCGCTGTAGGCCGCCAGTGGCAAGGCCAGCGCACAGACACTCGCGGCAATTGCATAGCGACGCCAGGCAGGCAGCGGTTTATTCAGCGGCACACTCGGCGGCGTCTGCGGACGTGGCAAGTGTTCGGCAACGTCCCAGATTTCCAGCATCGCTTCATATTCGAATGCATGCAGCGGATGCGCATCGCGCCATTGCTCGAAAGCCAGTCGCTCCTCGGCGGAGCAGTCTACGGCGTGCAGACGCATGCACCAGTGCGCGGCGGCATCGGTGATCGCATCGTATTCGGCTTCCGAGAGGGATTCTTGGGTCATTGACTCGTCCTGATTTGCTGCATTCTAACCTTGCAGGCGTTGCGCCGAGAACATCCGTCATGGCAATTGCCCATCAAAGTGGAACTTATTTTTCCGTCAGACGCCCAAAAACAGGACATCCGAGGAACATCATCCACAAATGGAGTGAAAAAATGATCAAAAAAACCTTAGCCGCTGCAATTGCCACCGCCGCTCTTTTCAGTGCCGGTGCCGCCATGGCCGATCGTCCCGGTGCAGGCTGGGTCACCATCGAAAAGGCAATCGAGATCGTGAAAACCAAGGCCGGTTACGTTGAAGTCTATGAAATCGAGGCCGACAATGACGGCTACTGGAAAGGTGAGGGTCGCAAGGCCGACGGTTCGGTGTATGAATTCCGAATTGACGGCGCCTCGGGCAATGTATTGCGTGACCAGAAAGACTGATTCCATCCCGCGATAAACAATGCGCAGGCCAATGCCTGCGCATTTTTTTGCTTAGTTGAGCCCTTCGTGAGGCTGGACCACCGGGTCGAGTTGGCGGCCCATTTCGCAAATCAGGAAAGCGATGGAATCGGCATTACTCAATATCGTGTCGATCCTTGGGTGCGCATTCGTCGGGCTGAGAAATGCCGTTCGCGCCTCTTCCAGATTCGCGGTATGGGTGGTCCTGAGAATTTCCCTGCGCACATGACCCATGCCCGGCGTCTCGTCGACATCGAGCCATTCCTTGAATTCTTCGCTCCAGCGCGAAAACAGTTCTTCACGAGGTGTGGACAGTGACAAGGCTTCGCGCTGGAATTGCGTTTGTGCCTGTTTCTGGGCCGCCCCGTAGCCGGTGACTGTGGCAATCAGATCCGTAAACGGGCGGCGGGCTTCCAGGGTCGCGATGTCCACGGTCTTGCCGAACTGGTGAGAAAACTCGTGGATCAGCGTTGCCGCCCGTGCATGCCCTTCGACATTGAAAGGCTGGGTAAGACCGTTTTTGTACCAGTCCAGCCCCTGATTGAAGAACTTCTCGGTGAAGTGCACTCGTTGGAGCAAATCCTCGCCCAGTACAAAGGCAATGACTCCCGAGTTGCGGTGCTTATTCGAGCCGACGACAAAGCGACTGGTATTCATCAGATCTTCCGTGGGGTCGACCAAGGCATCACAGATCGGCACGATGGCCAGCTTCAATTTGTCGAGAATGTCGGCATCCAGGCGTTGCACGCCAAAAAAGCTTTTGAGAAAAGTATCGAGGCGAGTACCGGGCGCGTAGTTTCTGAGCTGGGCAAGATTGTGCAGGCTGTTGAACGCGTAATGCCGGGCCAGATCAATCGCCTCGATGATCATGCGCGCCTTTTCCGGGTGTCTGGCGCGGATTTCATCCATGCCTTGCGCCTCGATATTCAGCCAGTGTCGGGTTTCGCGATCAGTCGCAAAGCGGTTGTACATTTTCGACAGGCCTTTGCCGAAATGCACGGTATGGCGATCCGGGTCCAGCACCAGTTGCCGGGAAGCGGTGTGTTGCAACACCGGACCTGGCTGCTCGGCGCCCTTGATTTGCCAGACGGCTCCCGGCCGCTCCACGGGATAGACTTTGCCGGCAATGGGGGCGTAGGTCGCTTTGGTTTTCAGGTCCTGATACGTGCCCTCGGCTGCATTGTGAATCAGCTCCTTCAGCGCGACCGTCGAAGCTTCAAATGTCTGCAGCGAGGTGCGCAACGGGTCGGTCGGCTTTGTCTGTGCAAGGACGGGAGCGCTCAGCGTGGTTGGCTGCGGTGCTTGCGGCGCTGCCACAGCTTGAGATTCCAGACGTGACTCCAGTGCCAGTCGCCCGAGACTGATCATCTGCGCTGCGCCGGCGACAAAGGTTTGCAGCGCACGTTTCCAGTGGTGATCCTGCAACGCTTCGGCCGAGTCCAGAAAATCCCGGTAGCTTTGCCAGAGAAACTGCACATAGGCGAGTTTGCCCGGCAGCAGGCCCCGGATCTGCTGGATGCCTGAACTGAACAGATTCTTCGCGGCGTCCCAATCCGCCTGCGCCGATGGCAGCGAATGGCTGCTCAGCAAGTGGGGTAACAACGCCAGATTGTCGTCGAACAACTGCAGCAGCAAGTTGCCGTCGACCGGAGTGGTGGCCAGGGTCATCTCGTTCGTCTGGCCGCTGCTCGCCTTGAACAACGCGCTGAAGATCGAACGTTGACTTTCCGGCAAGCGGCGCAGCAGCACGTCCTGCAGTGAGCCCGGCGTATTCAGCGCGGCGATCACTGCCGCCTCGCTCTCGAACTCACTGAATGCGTGCTCTCCATGGTAGGGCGCATAAAGTACTTGAGGGCCGGGTTGTCCCGCAGGGCCGATCAAGTACAGCCCCAGCGCCCTGATCGCTGATGCCCCGACGGTCTTGATCAGCGCCAACGGCCGGACAATCGCATCGGCCCCTTGCACGGTGGCGCGAGCGACGGCATCGGGCATGTCGAGCGCTTGCGAAATCAAGTCGAAGGCTTTTGTCGACAAGCGTTGTTGCAGTTGTAGCTGATGGGCATGCTGCAGCAGTTGCCAGGGTAGTTGCCGGAGGAAACGCTGCTTGCGTTGTCCAGCATCGACGCCATCCACAGACAACGCCTTGGTGATTTTGTCGGCAAATGTTGTCGCTACGTTCAAGGACAACAGCAGGCTTCTGACCGCTTGCTGGTCGAGTCCCGTCGGCAGCGCCTGTTCGGTGCTCGAACTGAGGGTGAATGCAGTGTCCTGTGCAACATGCGCATGGTTCAAGGCGAAATCGGTCAGGCTCATCGCCGACCCGATCAGGCTCAGCGCCGGAGTGACGATGATCTGCTCGGGGTCGAGAGCCTGCCTCTGCAAGCGGGTGCTCAACAGCGTTTGAAGCGTCTGCCTGATGTAATCACGCAAGGTTGGCAGCGCATGGAGATAATCCTCGTCGTCAATGACACTGAGGCGCCACTGTTCCAGCAGTTCCAGGTGCAACTGCTGCTCTTCAAGCGTGGCCATTCCCAGCCAGGCAGGCAGTGAATGCTGCTTGCCGAGTGCCTGCGCCAGAGCGGTGGCACGTTGCAGATTGGTCTCGACGACTTGCTCACTCAACGTGTTGAGGATCCGGGTTTCGCGCGGCGTTGGCCATTGGCGGCCCCGCACCTGATCACAGCGCTGGAGAAAGTGTTCGATCGCTGATTCGATACGATCCTGGAGGACATTACCGCTGATCAGCTGTAAACGTCCCAGCGTGTAGTGTTGATGGAACCTCTGGTGCAGGGGTGAAAGGTTTTCCAGCAGCACCAGGCGTTTTTGCGGATCCAGCAGCCGCTGGTTCAAAACCTGTCTGGCCTGTTCGATCGAGCGGAAGACTTCCAGGCCCAGAGCCGGTGTCCACAAAATCGCGCGTCCCGAGTGCTGCGTATCGAGGCCACCGCGTTCCGTGAGCAGGACGCAGTTGGCCAGCGGCAGCATGTCGCTTTGCCCGGCGAGCTGTAACGTCAATGCCCAGGCGTCCGGCCGAAACCCGTTGAGTGCCTTGCGGCGGCTGCGATCCGGGTGATCCGGATCGAACACGGTGTCGACCAGGGCTTGCTGATGACGGCTCAGCGTTCCGTTCAGGACTCTCAACCGTGCTTCGCCATTGATGCCGACAGACAGGGCGTGTGCCAGTTTCGCGGCGATGCCCAGCAGATAGGTGCGCTGCAGCGCCGTGACGCTCAGTGGCTGGGCGGCGAAGTCTGCGGCGATGGTCGGCATGATGCTGGCGAACTTGCGCACTTCGGCTGCGGCAGTGTCTGCCAGCACCCTGGAAGGCAATGGGTTACCGGTGAGCATCGGCCGGGTGCTCCAGCGCCCGCGGGCATCCAGTGGCACAAGGCGCTCGTGGAGCATCGAACGGATGTCCAGGGCCTTGTCGAACAGCGCGCGGATATCCACGACGCCGTCGCTGTGCCGGTACAACTGCAAGGCATAGTCGATGTTCTGTCGTTGCTTGGTGATGATCAACTCGAGCAGGACGCTGAACACGTCTCCGGCAATCGATTGGCCGGAAACCTGTGGCTGGTCGAAACCGAGGAAGCGTTGGCGCTCGTCGAGACTCAACAGACCATAGAGTTCGTCTTCGTGCCCGGGGCTGGCGAACTTGCCGAGCAGCATGAATTTGAGATCTGCGTAGTCCCTGAGCACCTGCAAGCCGTGCGTCGGGGTATACAGGCAGCTTTCGGAATGGCCGATCATCAGCGCACCGGCCAGTTCCACGAAGTTTGCCTGGTGCTCCCATAAACGCACGGTTTCCACGGCCGCGCGAGGTGCCAGACTTTCATTGAAACCCAGCGAGGTCAGCAGGCTGTCGAATTGACGCTGATCGATGATGCCGGCCTCGCGTTTGAGCAAAAAGTCCGCCAGCGCCTGTTGCCGAATGATCTGCGCAAATACGTCGCGTCGCGAGGCCCCGTCAGTGCCGGGCCCATTCCAATAGCGCTCCATTTGCTGGTACAGCAACACCAGCAGTTTGCCTGAAGCCGTGGTGACGGCTGTCTCCCAGTGTTGCTGATCACTGGCCAGGAAAGTCCGGCCGGGGTGCGAAAACTCATGGGTCTGGCCAATCGGCCATCCGGAGTGGCGATAGTGCAATAGCAACGCGTCGCCAAGCGACAGTGCTTCGAGCTTGCGTCGTGAAGGAAGGTCGCTCGATGCCGGGCCGGTTGCGGTTGCGGTTGCGGTTGCGTACAGATTCACGCGCGTGCGGGTCTGGTCGACGTCGCGCATCGTTGGCGTCAGCAGTTTGTCGACGATGGTCTGGAGCAGGCTGCCAAGCTCGGGCAGTTGCATCAGCTCATCGAGCATCGCCTGCGCGTTGAGCTGCTGGCAGTGCTCGATGGCGGCGCGTTGATCCTCGAATATATCGCCCTCGATAAGCTGATAGGTCACGCTGATACCGTGCCGTTCTGCCAGTCGTTTGCGGTGGGAAAGGGCGAGAAGCGCCAGCAGCCGATCGTCCTCACGGGCACTGTTCAGATGCTGTTCCAGATGCGCAGTCAGGCTGGCGAGGCTGGCATGTTTTTTCAGCCCGGCAAAAGGCGTGTACAACAGAATGCCGCGATCATCCGGGGTGGCGCTGAGGATGAAGCTGCCCGCCAACGGCACCGCTGGTGCGCCTTCGGTGTTGAGCAGGATGCGCTGGGCAAGCATGGGCGGGGTCTGCTGACTGCGCAGGGCATGGGTCGCCAGTTGCACGTGACTCAGCCATCGGAAGTCAGCGCTGGACATGTGATGGAGGTGGCCGAGTTCGCGCCACGATCCGGGGGAGTTGAGCATGGGCTGGAGCAGCAGGGGAGGAGTGGGTGCAGGCATCATCGGGTCTCGTTCAGGGCACCGGCCGGTGCACCGGTAAATTGAGACACGAGACTAAAGACCGGGCAGATAGCACGGGTGGTACATAGTTACCGCACAAGCGGCAGCGCAATGTGCTGGCAGCGACATGCCGGCACCACAACGGTTGACAGCACCCGTACCGGGCGTGGTTAATCGCTGGGCAAGCTGTTCGTACGCTGTTGTTCCCTCCAATAATTAGTCTGGAGCTTCAGATGTCTGCGCCACACGATTCCGTGTCTTCCCCCGTTGCGTCCACACTCTCGCTCGAAGCGCTGACGCAATTGCTTGAAAAGGTTTTCCTGCGCCACGGTACGTCGGCGTCCGTCGCCCGCACTCTGGCTGCCAACTGCGCCGGTGCCGAACGCGACGGTGCGCACAGTCATGGCGTGTTCCGTATCCCCGGTTATGTCTCGACACTCAATAGCGGTTGGGTCAATGGTCAGGCTGTGCCGCAAGTCGATGATGTGGCTCCGGGTTTTGTGCGGGTTGATGCCGGCAACGGTTTCGCCCAGCCGGCGCTGGCCGCTGCTCGGCCGCTGCTGGTGGAAAAGGCGCGCAATGCCGGGATCGCTGCATTGGCAATTCGCAATTCCCATCACTTTGCGGCGCTGTGGCCGGACGTCGAACCGTTTGCCGAGGAAGGACTGGTGGCGCTCAGCGTGGTCAACAGCATGACCTGCGTGGTACCGCATGGCGCTGATCGGCCGCTGTTCGGCACCAACCCGATTGCCTTTGCCGCGCCGCGGGCCGGTGGTGCGCCGATTGTGTTTGATCTGGCGACTAGCGCCATTGCTCACGGCGACGTGCAGATTGCTGCGCGCAAAGGTGAACGTCTGCCTGCCGGAATGGGTGTGGACGGTCTCGGTCAGGCGACGCAGGATCCGAAAGCCATTCTTGAGGGCGGCGCCCTGTTGCCGTTTGGCGGCCATAAAGGCTCGGCGCTGTCGATGATGGTCGAGCTGCTGGCGGCGGCGTTGACCGGGGGCAATTTTTCCTTCGAGTTCGACTGGTCGAACCATCCGGGGGCCAAGACCCCGTGGACCGGGCAGCTGTTGATCGTCATCGACCCGAGCAAAGCTGCCGGGCAGAGCTTTGCCGAGCGCAGCGAAGAGCTGGTGCGGCAGATGCATGGAGTGGGGTTGAAGCGCTTGCCGGGTGATCGCCGGCATTTGCAGCGGGCCAGATCGCTGGCCGAGGGGATCGTGCTGGATGAGCAGACGCTGGCGCAGTTGCGCGAATTGGCCGGGGAATAATTGTCAGATAACCAATGTGGCGAGGGAGCTTGCTCCCGCCGGGTCGCGAAGCGGCCCCCCTTTGTCTGTTTGAGAACAGGGGGACTGCTGCGCAGTCCAGCGGGAGCAAGCTCCCTCGCCACAGGTTTTTTGTCAGACGTCGATCAACGACGACCGAGCAGCAGGCCCACCACCAGACCGAAACCGGCGGAAATCGCCACGGTCTGCCATGGATGGCCGCCAATGTAGCTCTCGGTGGCCTCGACCGCCGGTTTGGTGCGCTCACGCACGCTCGACACGGAATCCAGCGCCTGTTGCAGTTTCAGGGCGATTTGTCCGCGCAGGGTCTCGGCTTCTTCGCCCACCAGTGAGGCGCTGCTCTTGAGCAGTTTGTCGGACTCTTCGATCAAAGCCTGAAGTTCGCTGAATGCCTGATCCTTGATTTGGTCTTCGACGGCTTGCACGCGGGATTTGCGGGCCATTGGGTGACTCCTTGCAGATGGATGAACAGTGATCAATGGAGTGTGGCGCTGACTGAAAAGTTGCACTGATTTTAGGTGCGAAAGAAAAACCTGCGCCGGAGATTTCCTTCGAGCGTGTAAGATGTCGCCATTTTACGCAGCAGGTATTTCCCCATGAGTTTCAATCTGGCCGACAAATCCCTCGCCGAGCGCGCCGCGCTGGAAGACGAGAAATCCCGTCTGTTCGAACTCTGGCAGAACAATCTGGGCAAAGCCAAAGGCGAAGCCGCGCGGTTGTTCGGCGAACGCTCCAAGCGCAAGGGCAAATGGGCCGAGTGGGTGCGCGCCGAGCTTGATGGCATGTCCCCGCCGGAATTCGCCAACATGGTGCGCAGTGAGGTCAATCGACTGATGGCGGCCAACAAGTAACAGCGCCTCAGTCGGTGTTGAAGCACCCGACAATCGCCTCACGCACCTTGATCACCACCGGATCGATCTGCGTGCTGGTGCGCCAGCCCAGTTCGATCGGATAGCGCGGCAACGCCAGCGGGCAGGGCAGCAGCACCAGTCCGCTGAGCTCGGCAATGGCCTGCGCGGCATGGCGGGGGATGGTTGCCACCGCGCCGCTGCCCTTGAGCAGATGCGGCAGCGCGGCAAAGTGCGTGGTCGAGGCGCAGACCCGCCGGCTCAGACCCAGCGCCGCCAGGCCTTCATCGGTGATGCCGATAAAACCGCCCGAGGACACCAGAATGTGCTCGCGGGCGACGAACTCCGGCAAATCGATGTTCTGTTGGCCGGGCGCCAGACTGCCCGGATCGACCAGACACGCATAATCCCCTTCACCCAGTACCTGACGGCTGAGCAGACGCTCGGCAAAACCACCGGCGGTGATCGCCAGGTCGATGCTGCGCTCCATCAGCGCGCGGGCGACGATCTGACTGTGGGTCTGGCGGAAGATCAGCCGCAGCTTTGGCGCGCTGCGAGCGATGGCTTCGATCAGGCGCCGGCCATAAGCGATTTCGAAATCATCCGACAGGCCCACGGTGACTGATCGGCCGTCATAGTGGTGGGCCGCCGGATCGACCATCGCCAGGCTCTGCCGACATTTGTTCAGCGCCTCGCTGACCACCGGTTTCAGTTGATTGGCCTTGAGCGTCGGCGCCAAGCCACGGCCGGTGCGCACGAACAACTGATCGCCATACACCTCGCGTAACCGGCGCAACGCCGCGCTGACCGCCGATTGCGTCACGCCCAGACGCAGCGCGGCGCGGCTGGCGCTGGACTCTTCATGCAGGGCTTCGAAGACTTTCAGCAGGTTGAGGTCGACGGTTGCGATATTCATTTGGCTCATATCATTCAGCAGTGAATCGGTCTTTATTCATGATCCCGCGCCACCGCAGAATCGGCAACACTTGAACCCGATGGAGTGACCGCAATGCCCAAATCAATCGTCGCCGCCCTGCAGATCGGCGCCTTGCCCGGTGGCAAGGCTGAAACCCTGGAACAGATCCTGAGCTGGGAAGACGCGATCAGCGAGTCCGGCGCGGCGTTGGTGGTGATGCCTGAAGCGTTGCTCGGCGGTTATCCGAAAGGTGAGGGCTTCGGCACGCAGCTGGGTTATCGCCTGCCCGAAGGCCGCGAGGCCTACGCCCGCTACTTCGCCAACGCCATCGATGTGCCGGGAGCGGAAACCGAGGCACTGGCCGGTTTGTCGGCGCGCACCGGGGCCAATCTGGTGATCGGCGTGATCGAGCGTGCCGGCAGCACGTTGTATTGCACGGCGCTGTATTTTGATCCGCAGGCGGGGCTGGTGGCCAAGCATCGCAAACTGATGCCGACCGGCACCGAACGGTTGATCTGGGGCAAGGGCGATGGCTCGACGCTGCCGGTACTCGACACTCAGGTCGGCAAACTCGGTGCGGTGGTGTGTTGGGAAAACATGATGCCGCTGCTGCGCACGGCGATGTACGCCAAGGGCATTGAAGTCTGGTGCGCGCCGACCGTGGACGAGCGCGAGATGTGGCAGGTCAGCATGCGTCACATCGCCCACGAGGGCCGTTGCTTTGTGGTCAGCGCTTGTCAGGTACAGGCCTCGCCGAACGAGCTGGGTGTGGAAATTGCCAATTGGCCGGCGGACCGTCCCTTGATTGCCGGTGGCAGCGTGATTGTCGGGCCGATGGGCGATGTGCTGGCCGGGCCGCTGCGTGGCGAGGCGGGATTACTCACGGCTGAGATCGATACTGACGAGCTGGTGCGGGCGCGCTATGACTATGACGTGATCGGCCACTATGCGCGGCCGGATGTGTTTGAGCTATCGGTTGATGAACGGGCCAAACCGGGCGTGCGTTTCACCGCATAACTTCGGGCTGATTGAAAAACCTGTGGGAGCTGGCTTGCCAGCGATGGCGGACTGTCAGCAACGACGATGTTGGCTGATGCGGCCCTATCGCTGGCAAGCCAGCTCCCACAGGTATTTATGAGCGGTTGCAAAATTGTGTATTTACCACGTCGCAGCAGTGGCCTTTGGCAAACTCAGCTTGCCACTGTCGACAAAACGCATGGTGCCGAACACGCCGCCCGCAAGTTTGCCGCGCAGCACGTAGGGCAGGTTGTCGAGGGTTTGTGTCTGGCTCAGGCCGAGGGTCTGGCGCAGGACAGAAAATGCGGAAACGCTGACTGGCACGCTGACCACGGTTTCCGAGAAGCGCGGGATCGAGCCGCTCTGATCGCTGACGCCCGAGGCCAAGGGACGGCCATTGACCTCCAGATCCAGGGCAATGCCGTTGTAATCGATGGCCGTCTCATTGGGGTTCTGCACCCGCAACTTGATCGCGAAACGCACTTCCAGATCCTGGCTCGGCAATGGTTCGAGGCCGACCACGTTGATGTTCACC
Source organism: Pseudomonas sp. LF020 (assembly GCF_053456425.1). Classification (NCBI taxonomy): domain Bacteria; kingdom Pseudomonadati; phylum Pseudomonadota; class Gammaproteobacteria; order Pseudomonadales; family Pseudomonadaceae; genus Pseudomonas; species Pseudomonas sp. LF020. The sequence goes on along the minus strand of NZ_JBRFIX010000002.1, from coordinate 624,451 downwards.
GGGTCACGGTTGGGAAACAGCGCGCAGGCGCTCAGGGACAACAGCAGCAGGGACAGGATGACGGCGTGGACGCGGCGCATAAACAGTCTCTCAACAAAAAAGGGCTGAACCGTTGTCGGCTCAGCCCTTTTTTCATGGCGCAGCGATCAGCGGTTCAACTGTGCGACCGCCGCTGCCGATGCAGGTTCAGCTTTGGCCGGCAGATCGGGGTTTTCCATGACCTGCAGAATCGACGCTTCCGGATCGAAATCGTCTTCTTCCAGCTCAATGAATTCTTCCGGCAGGAAGATATTCAGCACGATAGCGCACAACGCACCGACGGTGATCGGCGATTCGAAGATGTTACGCAGCGCTTGCGGCAACTCGCGCAGCACTTCCGGCACGGCGGCGATGCCCAGGCCCATGCCCAGGGAGATTGCCACGATCAGCATGTTGCGCCGATGCAGGCCGGCCTCGGCGAGGATCTTGATCCCGGCCACGGCCACGGTGCCGAACATCACCAGTTCGGCACCGCCGAGCACCGGTTTGGGCATCAGTTGCAGCACCGCGCCGATCATCGGGAACAGCCCCAGCAGCACCAGCAGGCCGGCGATGAAGAACGCCACGTAGCGGCTGGCGACGCCGGTCAGCTGGATCACGCCGTTGTTCTGCGCGAACGTGACCATCGGCATGCTGTTGAACACTGCCGCCATCGCCGAGTTGAGGCCATCGGCGAGCAGACCGGATTTGATTCGGCGGATGTACAGCGGCCCCTTGACCGGTTGCCGCGAGATCATCGAGTTGGCCGTCAGGTCACCGGCTGCTTCCAGCGGTGAAACCAGGAAGATCACCGCCACTGGCACGAACGCCACCCAGTCGAAATTGAAGCCGTACTTGAACGGCACCGGCACGCTGACCAGCGGCACTTCGGGCATCGAGGCGAAATCCACCGTGCCCATCAGCCACGCGACTACGTAGCCGAGGGTCAGGCCGATGACGATTGCGCCCAGGCGCAGAAACGGCACGTCGACCCGGTTCAGCACAACGATAGTGCCGATCACCAACGCGGCCAGAAACACATGGCTGGCGGCGCCCAGATCGGGCGCGCCGAAGCCACCGGCAATGTCGGTCATCGCCACTTTGATCAACGACAGGCCCATCAGGGTGATGATGGTGCCCGTGACTACCGGAGTGATCAGCATCCGCAGTTTGCCGATGAACTGGCTCAGCACCACTTCGATGAACGCGGCGAAAAAGCACACGCCGAATATCGTCGAGAGAATTTCATCGGTGCCGCCGCCCCGGGCCTTGACCATGAACCCGGCGCTGAGAATCACGCTGATAAAGGAAAAACTGGTGCCTTGCAGGCACAGCAGCCCGGAACCGACCGGGCCGAAACGCTTGGCTTGAACGAACGTGCCGAGGCCCGAGACGAACAGCGCCATGCTGATCAAGTACGGAATTTCACTTTGCAGACCGAGGGCACCGCCCATGATCAGGGTCGGGGTGATAATGCCGACGAAGCTCGCGAGCACGTGTTGCAGCGCGGCGAAGACGGTTGCAGTCAGGTGCGGACGGTCGTTGAGGCCGTAGAGCAGATCGTTGTTGCGCGGGACTTTTTCAGAGGCGGTCATGGTGTTTTGCGCGCCGCGAGGCGGGGCCGGGTCAGAAAATGGAGGCGCAGGATGCCGGAAGAGGACGGCGAGGGCAACGAGCAAAAATTGCCTGAAAGGTCAGGTTTTATTGGTGTTGGCGGCACCCGCGCGCACTGACACACATTGTTGTGGCGAGGGAGCTTGCTCCCGCTGGGTTGCGAAGCAGCCCTCTGCATTATCCAGTCAACGGTTTTTTACGACTGCTGCGCAGCCGCACGGGAGCAAGCTCCCTCGCCACAAAAGCTTAGAGGTCATGCAAACGCGCTGAGCAAATCCTCCTCAAACGCCTTCTGCGCATCCCCCGGCACCTGCGCGCGATGCCGGGCCAGATGAAACGCCACCTCGAAACTCAACTCACCGGGTCGCAAAGCACGCAACAAGCCTTTGTCCTCCCAGACCCGCGCATAGTGATCCGGCAGATAGTCGACATGCTTGCCGGAGAGAATGAAGGCGAGGGTGCCCTCGACCTGTTCCGAACGCGCGGAAAAACGCTTATCCGGAAACGGCTCGCCCGTGCGCATGAATCGATATGGATGATCCACCCGGTCGCAGGCCTGCAATGCCGCATCATCCGGCTCATCGACGCTGAACAGTGGATGCCCCTGCGCGCAATACAAATGCTGGGTTTCCCGGAACAGTTCGCGGTAATCGAAAGCGCTCTGCACCTGCGAGAAATAACCGATGGCCAGGTCCAGACGCTGTTGCAGCAGCAGGCGCTCCATCTCTCCGGGCATGGCGCTGATCAACTCGATGCGCACCGACTCATCGCGCTCGCGAAAGCGCCGGATCGCCTCCGCCACTCGCAGCAGCACCGACTGATCAAGCGCCTCGGACAAGCCCATCCGCACTTCACCAATCAGCCGTCCGGCGACGCCGTTGGACTGATGCCGGAAAGTCTCGATGGATTGGAACAGTGTGCGAATCGCGATAAGCAATTGCTCACCCTTGGGCGTGACGCTGAAACCGCCCTTGCCACGGCTGCACAGGCGATAGCCGAGGCGGGTTTCGAGCTTGGCCATTTGCTGGCTGATGCTCGACTGGCTCAGACCCAGTTCACCTTGCGCCGCGCTGAAGCCGCCGCACTCCACCACCCGTACGAACAGGCGCAGCAACTGCAGGTCGACATCGTGAAGCTGACCGAGCATTACATTACTCCCGGATAAAGTCAGGTTAACAAACTTGATATTTCTGCAATGTATCCGACGGCGCATCCTGCAGTCACTTCCTCCGCTCAGGTGTTCGTCATGGCTCCCGTGTTCAAGCTGTGTTTTCCCGCGCTGTTGTTGTCCGTGGCCCTGCAGGCACAGGCCGAGGACAAGACCCTCAATCTCTACAGCTGGGCCGATTACGTGCCGGCGCAGACGCTGCAGCGTTTCGAGCAGGAGACGGGCATTCATGTGCGCTACGACACCTTCGACACTTCCGAGGTTTTGGAAACCAAGCTGCTGACCGGTGGCAGCGGTTATGACGTGGTGGTGCCGTCCTCCAGCGTGCTGGCCCGAGGATTGGCAGCGGGCGCGCTGAAGGAAATTCCCCACGAAGGGCTCAAGGGCTACACCAACCTCGATCCTGATCTGCTGGAAAAACTGGCGGCCGTCGATCCGGGCAATCGCTACGCCGTGCCTTATACCTGGGGCACGCTCGGGCTGGGATTGAATGTCGAAGCGGTGAAAAAGCGCTTGCCGGATGTGCCGCTGAACAGCCTTGATCTGCTGTTCAAACCCGAGTACACCAGCAAGCTCAAGGACTGCGGGATTGCCGTGCTCGACTCGCCGCAGGAGGTCATCGGTCTGGCGCTGCACTACCTCGGTAAAGATCCCTACAGCACCGACAAGAATGATCTGGCCGCCGCCGAAGCCTTGTTGCAGAAGCTCCAGCCGTCGGTGCTGTATGTCGCCACCGGGCGGCAGATCAACGATCTGGCCAATGGCAGCGTGTGTCTGGCGCTGACCTACAACGGCGATGTGAGCATGGCTGCCGATCAGGCGCACAAGGCCAACAAACCCTATGAGGTCGCGTACCGGATCCCTCGCGAAGGCACGTTGATCTGGCAGGACAACCTGGCGATTCCCAAGGACGCGCCCAATCCGCAAGCGGCGCGGGCGTTCATCGAATTCATGCTGCGCCCCGAATCCGTGGCCGAACTGACCAACACGCTGTTTTTCGCCACCGCCAACACGGCCGCGACGCCGCTGGTGGATGAGGCGGTGCGCAACGACCCGGACATTTACCCGCCCGCCGAAATGCGCGAGCGCTTGTACGCCGACCGCAGCATGAGCCTCAAGGACATGCGCCAGCGCACGCGCCTTTGGACCACTTTCCGTAGCCATCAATAACAAAAGGAGCACACCGATGGACGTGCCGATGCTCAACGACCAAGCCATGACCCGCGACAGCCTGTACGGCACCTCAGCCGAAAGCACCTACGCCGGGATCACCAGTTTCATGCGCCGGCGCTACAGCCGCGATTTGCGCGGCGTCGATGTGGCGGTCAGCGGCGTACCGTTCGACACCGCCACCAGCAACCGCCCGGGCGCACGCTTCGGGCCACGGGGAATTCGCGCGGCGTCCACCGGGATCGCCTGGGAACGGCACTGGCCGTGGACGTTCGATCCGTTCGATCATCTGGCGGTGATCGATTACGGCGACTGCGATTTCGATTACGGCTCCCCGCACACCATCCCCGAGAGCATCGAGGCTCACGCGCAACGAATTCTCGATGCCGGCAGTGCGATGTTGACCTTTGGCGGCGATCACTTCATCACCTATCCGCTGCTCAAGGCCCATGCACGTAAGCATGGCGCGCTGTCGCTCATCCACTTCGATGCGCACAGCGACACCTGGCCGGACGAGGACGGCAAGCGCGTCGATCACGGCACCATGTTCTGGCATGCGGCCAGAGAAGGGCTGGTGGATCCGGCGCGCTCGGTGCAGATCGGTTTGCGCACCACCAATGACGATCATCAGGGCTTTGAAGTGCTTGATGCGCGTCAGGTGCATCGGCGCGGCTGCGAGGCGATTGTCGAAGCGATTCGCGCGCGGGTCGGCGACCACCCGGTGTACCTGACGTTTGATATCGATTGCCTGGATCCGGCCTTTGCACCGGGCACCGGCACTCCGGTGTGTGGCGGGTTGAGCACAGTGCAGGCGCTGGAAATCCTCGGCGGCTTGCGCGGGATCAATCTGGTAGGCATGGACGTGGTGGAAGTGGCGCCGGCCTATGACCATGCAGAAGTCACCTCACTGGCGGCGGCAACCCTGGCGATGGAAATGCTCTGCCTCTACGCCGCCCGGCACAAAGTCGACCTCTGACACCCCACAATCCCCTGTGTAGGAGCTGCCGAAGGCTGCGATCTTTTGATCTTTAAAACAAAATCAAAAGATCGCAGCCTCGTTGCACTCGACAGCTCCTACAGGGATATATACTGCCGCGCATGACTTTCGACTCTCCGTTAAGCGCCTGGCAACACGCGATCGAGCACAAGGGTTTCATCCAGGATGAAGCCCAGGAGCACGCGGTCTGGGCCTTGCAAAAATGCCATGAAGCCTTGCACGCCGGTGCCCGTTCGGTCATCGGCGTGTACTTGTGGGGGCCGGTCGGGCGTGGCAAGACCTGGTTGATGGATCAGTTCTATCAGAGCCTGCGAGTGCCGGCCCGGCGTCAGCACTTTCATCATTTCATGGGCTGGGTGCACCAGCGCTCGTTCCAGCTGACCGGCATCGCTGATCCGCTGCGCGCGCTGGCCAAAGAGCTGGCAGCCGAGGTGCGGGTACTGTGCTTCGACGAACTGTTCGTCAATGACATTGGCGATGCGATCATCCTCGGGCGTCTGTTTCAGGTGATGTTCGACGAAGGCGTGGTGATCGTCTGCACCTCCAACCTGCCGCCGGATGAGCTGTACGCCGACGGCTTCAACCGTGATCGCTTTGTCCCGGCGATTGCCGCGATCAAGGCGCACATGCAGGTTGTCGCGGTGAACGGCGCCGAGGATCATCGCCTGCATCCGGGCGCGGTCGAGCAGCGTTATTTTGTTGCTGAACCAGGGCAGGGCAGTGCGCTGGACAAGGTTTTCCAGGCACTCAACGCCGGGCAACCCGCCAGCGCAGAACCGGTGACTGTCGGCCATCGCGTGTTGAATGTGGTGCAGGCCAGCGCTACGGTTTTATGGTGCCGCTACGCCGATCTCTGCGAGCAACCGTTCGCCGCGATGGACTTCATCGCATTGTGCGACGGCTATCGGTCTATTCTGTTGAGCGAGGTGCCGAACCTCAGTGCGCAGAAACGCGAAGGGCGCATCGCTCGCGGCACCGAGGATGGCTCGGCGCAGGTGGTGGCCGGCGACCGTGAGTTGCCGCAATTGTCGGTACATGACGACGGGGTACGCCGCTTCATTGCCTTGGTCGACGAGTGTTACGACCGTAAAGTCCCGCTATACATTGAGGCTCAGGTGCCGATGGAGGCGCTGTACACCGAGGGTTATCTGGAATTCCCGTTCCGGCGCACCCTCAGCCGTTTGCAGGAGATGCAGCTGCAGCGTTTTGCCGAATCCTGAGCGCAGAGGGCGCGAGCATGAGCCAACCGCTGTCGCATCATTTACTGACCATGGCTTACCAGAACGCGTGGGCCAATCATCGCTTGGGCAAGGCCTGGCGACAGCTCGACCCTAAAGCGCTGGCAGCGCCGCGAACGAGCTTCTTTCCGAGCATCAGCCTGACGCTCAATCACATCCTGACCTGCGACTGGTTCTACGTCGATGCACTGGAGCGTGAGTTGCGCGGTGACGAACCGCATCCCGACTGCTACGTGTTTTTCACCCACGACGAGCCATTTACCGAGGCCGCAGCATTGCGCGAGGAACAGGCGCACGTGGACCGCCGGCTGATCGCCTATTGCGAGCAATTGCGCGATGCCGATCTGGGGCGGATCGTCACCATCGCCCGTGAAACGCCACAGCATGACAGTCGCTTGCGCATGCTTTCGCACCTGTTCGAGCATCAGATTCATCATCGTGGGCAGGTGCATGCGATGCTCAGCGCGACCTCGGTCAAACCGCCGCAGCTGGATGAGTTTTTTTGCGCCGGTGAGAGCGGGTTGCGGGCTCAGGATTTTGCCGAGCTGGGGTGGACGGAAGAGCTGATCTGGGGGCGCTGAAGCCTGGAAATCAAAAGATCCGGTTGTGGCCCGCAACATCCTCGCGTTAAGGTCGAACGGCCTTTCAGGTGCGCACCTTGCACGCCGGGGCCATGATCGGGGATGGAAATGGATTCCGCAGAAATGCTTGTGCTGCAAGCCAGTTACACCAATCCACTGCACGCCGAAGCCATCGGCATCGTGCTCAATCATTACGCAGAAGACCCCATGGGCGGCGGCCATTCACTTGCCCCTGAACTGCTGCGTCGCCTGCCTGAAGAACTGGCGCGCAGGCCGCACGCCTTCAGCGTGTTGGCATTCGTCGGCGGCGAGCCGGCAGGGCTGGTGAACTGCTTCGAAGGGTTCTCGACGTTCGCCTGCAAACCGCTGGTCAATGTGCATGACGTGGCGGTCGTGAGCAAATTTCGCGGCCTCGGCCTGAGCCAGAAAATGCTGCGTAAGGTCGAGGAGATTTCCCGTCAGCGCGGTTGCTGCAAGATCACCCTGGAAGTGCTCGAAGGCAACGAGGTGGCACAGAACTCCTACCGCAAGTTCGGCTTTGCCCCCGGCATGTTCGACCCGGAACATGGCCGCATGCTGTTCTGGATCAAGGATCTGCAGGCATAAAAAAGGCGCCCCGGACAGGGCGCCCAACTGTCGTCTCCGAGGCCAGAGCGGAGCCATCGGAGGTCCATCGGTTGCTCGGTGAATCAGTCGCGATAAGACTCGGTGACTTGTGCGGTCTGATCATCCGGAACCTTCAGTTCCGGGGTTTTTGCATCGGTCGGCTGTTCGCTTGGCGCGTGGTGGACCGGGAAGTTGTCGTAGTAATGCCGCATGCGTTCGGCGCCGCCCTCGGCAAAGGCGCTGGCGGAACCGAGGGCGAGTAGCCCGGCAAGAATAGTGATGCTGGTTTTCATGGTGCCTCCTACTGAAAAACGTGGGAGCCGTTCGTCCATGAAGCAGATCTCGGGGCACAGTGTCCCTGGGGGGAATTAACTCGGGGTTAACAGCGGTGGCGAGGGGGTTGGTGACGCATTGCGCGTCACACTCGAGAGTGGGGCCGCTTCGCGACGCATCGGGGATGAATCCCCTCACCACAGGGAGTTTGTTTGAGTGGATTGATCAGAGCTTCCAGTCCAGGCTCAGGGTCACCGTGCGCGGATCACCCCAGTACACGCCGTTGTAGAAGCCGACGTTGTCGTAATACTTCTTGTCGAACAGGTTGTCGACGTTCAGCGACGCCGACAGATGCTTGTCGAACTCATAGCGCGACATCAGCTTGACCACGGTGTAGGCCTCCTGATTGATCCGCGACCGCTCGGTGATGATCCGGCCATTGGCGCCGCGCCCGACCGGGCGGTTGGCTGCGCCATAGACCTCGCTCTGCCAGTTCACCGCGCCCCCGACGGTCAATGCGTGCCAGTTGCCCGGCAAGCGATAGGCCGTGGACAGCCGCAGCATGTTCAGGGGTTGAGCGGTGTTGCTGCGCTGTTTTTCGCCGTCGACGGAGTGGGTATAGGTGTAGCCGGCGGTCATGTTCCAGCCGTCGAGAATTTCGCCGGACACTTCGGCCTCGAAGCCATTGACTTTGGAGCCCTTGCCACCGGACTTGAAAAACTCCTCGCCGCTCACCGGGTCTGGTGGCACCGAGTTGTCACGTTCGGCGACGTTGTCCTGCTTGCTCCAGAACACTGCCGCTGCCAGGTTCAGGCGTTCTTCAAGCAGACTGCCCTTGAGCCCCACTTCGTAGTTGCTGCCAACCACTGGATCGAGGTAATTGCGGTTGCTGTCGCGGTTACTTTGCGGCTTGAAAATGTCGGTGTAGCTGACGTAAGCCGTGTACTCCGGCGTCAGGTCGTAGAGCAGGCCGGCGTAGGGCGTCCAGATATCATTCTGGCGTTGATGGGTGGCATCGGTGCTGGTCAGTTTTTGCTGCGCATCATAGTAGTAATCGGTGCTGGATTCGTCCCAGCTGCCATAGCGGCTGCCGATGACGGCATGCAGCTCATCGGTCAGGCTCAGGCGGGTCGCGAGGTAACCGGCCTTTTGCCGAGTGATGCCTCGCGCGCCCGGCAGGCCGGTAACGGTGTCGGCGAATTTGCCGATGTCACCCATGTATTTCCAGTCGCGGATCTTGCCGTAGTCGGCGGCTTGGGGGCTGTTGAAGGCGTAGGGCGAAGTCGAGCGGTTTTCCGCCTCGCCGTAGCCGAACATCATCTCGTGTTCGCGGCCGAACAGCTGGTACGGCCCTGACAGGTTGAAGTCGTACACGCTCATTTTCTGCGTGCCGAGCATGTGCCCCATGTAGGCCGTCATGCCGCTGCGGTCGGCCTCGGGGAAACCGGAGCCGCCGTAATAGACCTTGCCGTCGGTATCACTTTCGCGGTGGGTGTAGGCAGCTTTCAACTTCCAGCCATCACCCAGTTGCTGGTCAAGGGTGACGAACGCGGTCTTGTCCTTCAGCGGCCAGGAACTCCAGGACGTCGCCATGTTGGTCGACCGGCCGAGGCCAGCCTTGCTGCCGTCGGCGTTCCAGTACGGCACGGTGCCCCAGGACGTGCCCTGAACCTGCTTGTCCTGATAGTCATAACCGACGGCAAGCACCGTGGAGTCGCTCAGATCAGCTTCGAGGATGCCGTAGCCGACCTCGCGTTGCAGCGCGTATTTGTCACGGAACGACTGGCTGTCGCGATAGGCCAGCACGGTGCGCCCGCGCAGCCGACCGTCGAAGGCCAGCGGTCCGCCGACATCGACATAGCTGTAGTAATTGTCGTAGCTGCCGCCGCTGACCCCGGCCAGTGCCTGCCACTGGGCAGTTGGGCGTTTGCGCACCATGTTGATCGTCGCTGAAGGATCACCAGCGCCGGTGGTCAGGCCGGTGGCGCCGCGTACTACTTCGATGCGGTCGTAGATGATGGTGTCCGAGTCTGACTTCATGCGCCCGAAGGTGTTGAGCATCCCGTCGATCTGGAAATTGTTGATCGGGTAGCCGCGCGCCGAATAGCTGACCCGATCCGAGTCGTTGTGTTGCACGACGATGCCGGTGGTCTGGCGCATGGCTTCGGACAATGTACCGAGTTTGAAATCATCCATTTGCTGGCGTGTGACCACGGACACCGATTGCGGGGTTTCCTTGATCGACAGGTTCAGCCGCGTCGCGGTGCTCATCGCGCCAGTGGTGTAGGAATCAGTGTTTTCGGTGTTGAGGCCGAGGCCTTCCGCGCTGACACTGGTGGCGTCCAGTTCCAGCGCCTGGACGGCGGATTGTGGCGCTGTTTCCGGGTCGGTTTCAGCCAGCAGGTCGGGACTCAACGCCATGCTGAACAAGCCGACAGTCAGGGTCATGGAACGGGTAATGGGCGCGAACATCGCAGCCGACTCCTTGTCTTCGAGGGAAAAAATCCGTTGGTTCAGAGACGAGGTGCAGCCCGGCGATTTAGTAACAAACGAGAAATATTATTATTTGGAGATGTTTCCCGAGATCACCGGTCCGCGCGAAAAGCTGCGCACAGCGCTTGCCCAATGGACGGCGGCGGGTATGCTGTTGGCCTGCCGAGGAGATAGCAATGGCCTACGATTTTGACCTTTATGTGATTGGTGCCGGTTCCGGCGGTGTACGTGCAGCGCGCTTCGCGGCCGGTTTCGGTGCGAAAGTGGCGGTGGCCGAGAGCCGTTATCTGGGCGGCACCTGTGTCAACGTCGGCTGCGTGCCGAAGAAACTGCTGGTGTACGGCGCGCATTTCGCCGAAGACTTCGAACAGTCGTCCGGTTTCGGCTGGAGTCTGGGTGAAGCAAATTTCGACTGGGCGACCCTGATCGCCAACAAGGACCGCGAGATCAATCGCCTCAACGGCATTTATCGCAACCTGCTGGTCAACAGCGGCGTGACCCTGCACGAAGCCCACGCGAAGATCGTCGGCCCACACGAGGTCGAGGTCAACGGTGAGCGCTTCACCGCGAAAAACATTCTGATTGCCACCGGTGGCTGGCCGCAGATTCCGGAAATCCCTGGGCACGAACACGCGATCAGTTCCAATCAGGCGTTTTTCCTCAAACAGCTGCCGAAGCGGGTGCTGGTGGTCGGTGGTGGTTACATCGCGGTCGAGTTCGCCGGGATTTTCCACGGCCTCGGCGCGAACACCACGCTGCTGTATCGCGGTGATCTGTTCCTGCGCGGTTTCGATGGCTCGGTGCGCAAGCATCTGCAGGAAGAACTGACCAAGCGCGGCATGGATCTGCAATTCAACGCCGACATCGCGCGCATCGACAAACAGCCAGACGGCAGCCTCAAGGCGACCCTCAAGGATGGCCGCGTGCTGGAAGCCGACTGCGTGTTCTACGCCACGGGCCGGCGTCCGATGCTGGACAACCTGGGGCTGGAAAACACCGATGTGCAGCTCACTGACAAAGGTTTCATCAAGGTCGACGAGCAATACCAGACCAGCGAGCCGTCGATTCTGGCGCTGGGCGATGTGATCGGGCGGGTGCAATTGACGCCGGTGGCACTGGCCGAAGGCATGGCGGTGGCGCGGCGCTTGTTCAAGCCTGAGCAATACCGTCCGGTGGATTACAAGATGATCCCGACCGCCGTGTTCAGTCTGCCGAACATCGGCACTGTCGGCCTGACAGAAGAAGAGGCGCGGGACGCGGGCCATGAGGTGGTGATTTACGAGAGTCGCTTCCGCCCGATGAAGCTGACGCTGACCGAATGTCAGGAGAAAACCCTGATAAAACTGGTGGTCGACGGCAAGACCGACAAAGTCCTCGGTTGCCACATGGTCGGCCCGGACGCGGGGGAGATCGTCCAGGGTCTGGCAATTGCACTGAAGGCTGGTGCGACCAAGCGTGACTTCGACGACACGATCGGGGTGCACCCGACGGCCGCCGAGGAATTCGTCACCATGCGAACGCCGGTCGGCGCTTAAGCGTCCTTGGCTTTGGCTTTGGCTGTGTCTGGCGCTGCCGCAACGGTAGCCGCCAGACGCAAGCTGTCTTCGAGGCTGGCCTGAGTCTTGGTCAGTTCTTTCTCCAGTGACTGATTGAGCTGCCGCTGTTCGTCGGCATCCTGTTTCAGCGTCTGACTTTCCAGCAGGGCCACGCGCAGGCGTTCCTGGAGGAGGGTGCGTTCGCTGTCGACGCGAGTCGCTTGCTCCAGCAACTGATCCTGACGCTGATTGCTGTGCTTGAGCTGATCCTGCATCAGGCTCAGCTCGCGCTGAGTGCCACGGTTTTCCGTAAGCAGGCGTTCGTTGTCACGGTGCAACTGAGTGATTTCGTCCTGACGCACCAGCGCACTTTGTTGCGCCTGGCGTAGCTCCATCTGCAACTGCTGCAGCTGGCCTTCGTGACGGGCCTGTTCCTGCTCGCGCTGCTCTTTGCTGGCGTTGCGGTAATGCTCAAGCGCATCGCGGGCGTGCAGGTGCTTTTCTTCCAGCGAGCGGATTTGCTCGTCCTTGTCCTGCAGGCGCAATTCGAAATCAGCCAGCGCCTGATTGAGTCCGGCGTTGCGGGTTTGCTCGGTCTGCAGCATCGAGCGGGTTTCTTTCAGCGCCTCGGACTCGCGGGCCAATGCCGCGCCTTGGATGTCGTGCTGTTGCTCCAGTTGCTCGAGTGCCTGGCGTACCTGTTTGAGCTCCGACTCCAGGGTTTCGCGCTGCTCTTCGAACTGCTCGCGAGCCTGTTCGATCGGCTCTTGCGCCTGTTCTTTCAGGCGCTGGGCGAGACGCGAGACCAGTGCGGTCAGCTCATCATTGATCGGCTCTGCGGACGCTTCGACCGGTTGGCTGCCGTCCTCCAGCTCTTTCAGATAGCGATGGATCGTGGTTTTCGAACCGGTGTTGCCCAGTTCGATGCGTACTGCATCGATGCTGGGGTGTTCGCCCCGGGCCAGAATCGCTGTGCGCGCGATCTGCACCACTGCTTTGTTTACGCCACCACGGGCCATGTGAACTCCTACCATTACGTACTGTGGTACATGCCACCAAAGTACGCAGTGTACCATGCTCAATATAAAGTTAAATGCTTGATTAATCACAGGCGGGATATACTGGTATTACCCAATGTCAGCCCCCTGAATCGGCTTTTTCATCCAGCAATCAGTACGCCTGCGAGAACACTGCCCATGAGCGAGATCGATCGCTATCTGCAAGCCGCCACCCGTGACAACACCCGCCGCAGCTATCGCTCGGCGATCGAACATTTCGAAGTGAAATGGGGCGGCTTCCTGCCGGCGACCGCCGACAGCGTGGCGCGGTACCTGGTCGAGCATGCTGGCGTGCTGTCGATCAATACGCTGAAACTGCGGCTGTCAGCGCTGGCGCAATGGCACAACAGTCAGGGTTTTGCCGATCCGACCAAGGCCCCGGTGGTGCGCAAAGTGTTCAAGGGCATTCGCGCACTGCATCCGGCGCAGGAAAAACAGGCCGAACCATTGCAACTGCACGATCTGCAGCAAGTGGTCGACTGGCTTGAACAGGAAGCCAGTAGCGCCAGGCAGAATCAGGATCGTCCGCAGTTGCTCAAGGCCTGTCGCGATCGGGCGCTGATTCTGCTGGGCTTCTGGCGCGGCTTTCGCAGTGATGAGTTGTGCCGTCTACAGATCGAGCATGTGCAAGCCCACGCCGGCAGCGGCATCACCCTGTATTTGCCGCGCAGCAAGGGCGACCGCGACAACCTCGGGCAGACCTATCAGGCGCCGGCGCTGCTCAAACTGTGCCCGGTGCAGGCGTATATCGACTGGATTACCGAAGCGGCGCTGGTGCGTGGTCCGGTGTTTCGGGCTGTCGATCGTTGGGGGCACCTGAGCGAGGAGGGCTTGCACGCCAACAGCATCATTCCGCTGCTGCGTCAGGCGCTGGAGCGCGCCGGCATCCCGGCCGAGCGTTACACCAGCCATTCCCTGCGCCGCGGCTTCGCCACGTGGGCGCATCAAAGCGGTTGGGATCTGAAATCACTGATGAGTTACGTCGGCTGGAAGGATATGAAGTCAGCCATGCGCTATGTTGAAGCCAGCCCCTTTCACGGGATGGCGCGGATTACGGATAAGCCGGCTTCGTCGTAGATATGGTTTTCTTCTATTAATACTGTCTGCTAATAGCGAAAACAAATCAGCAGCATCAGGTTTGCCAATGAGCCATCCGTCGAGTGAGTGGGTAGGATTCACCCATCGAATTCACAACCCTGACGGAGAGTCATCAATGCCTATCATCAACAGCCAAGTAAAACCGTTCAAAGCTACCGCGTTCAAAAACGGCGACTTCGTACAAGTCTCGGACGCTGACCTGAAAGGCAAATGGTCCGTAGTGTTCTTCTACCCAGCCGACTTCACCTTTGTTTGCCCAACCGAGCTGGAAGACCTGGCCGACAACTACGCTGCGTTCCAGAAACTGGGCGTGGAAATCTACAGCGTTTCGACCGACACCCACTTTGCCCACGCTGCCTGGCACAACACTTCGCCAGCCATCGGCAAAATCGAATACACCATGATCGGCGACCCGACCCACGTCATCTCCCGCAACTTCGACGTGCTGATCGAAGAAGCTGGTCTGGCTGACCGTGGCACTTTCGTGATCAACCCTGAAGGCCAGATCAAAATCGTTGAACTGAACGATGGCGGCGTTGGCCGTGACGCTTCCGAGCTGCTGCGCAAGATCAAGGCTGCTCAGTACGTTGCTGCTCACCCAGGCGAAGTTTGCCCGGCCAAATGGAAAGAAGGCGAGGCCACTCTGGCTCCGTCCCTGGACCTGGTCGGCAAGATCTGAGTCTGTGAGACACGCAACACAGGGCGGGACTCCGCACCTACTTCAGTAAGCTGCACCGCCCATTGAAAAAGCCCGGGCGAGATTCGCTCGGGCTTTTTTTCGCCTCGAATAAAGACACAGGAGATCGCCCGTATGTTGGACGCCAATCTTAAAGCCCAGTTGAAATCGTACCTGGAACGGGTTACCCAGCCGATCGAGATCGTTGCTTCCCTCGACGACGGTGCGAAATCCCGGGAAATGCTTGACCTGCTCAAAGACGTTGCCAGTCTTTCGAGCCAGATTACTTTGATCGACAGCGGAACCGATGCCCGCAAGCCGTCGTTCTCGATCAATCGCCCCGGTGCCGACATCAGTCTGCGTTTCGCCGGCATCCCGATGGGCCATGAATTCACCTCGCTGGTATTGGCCTTGCTGCAAGTCGGCGGCCACCCATCGAAAGCCAGTGCCGACGTAATCGAGCAGATCCGCTCGCTCAAGGGTGAGTTCAGCTTCGAAACCTACTTCTCGCTGTCGTGCCAGAACTGCCCGGACGTGGTCCAGGCGCTGAACCTGATGGCCGTGCTGAACCCGAACATCCGTCACGTCGCCATCGACGGCGCGTTGTTCCAGGACGAAGTCAACGATCGCAAGATCATGGCCGTGCCGAGCATCTACCTCAACGGTGAGAACTTTGGCCAGGGCCGCATGGGCCTGGAAGAAATCCTGGCCAAACTCGACACCGGCGCCATCGAGCGTCAGGCCGAGAAAATCAGCGCGAAAGAAGCTTTTGATGTGCTGGTAGTTGGTGGTGGCCCGGCCGGTGCTTCGGCCGCTATCTATGCAGCGCGTAAAGGCATCCGCACCGGTGTGGCGGCTGAGCGCTTCGGCGGTCAGGTGCTCGACACCATGGCCATCGAGAACTTCATTTCCGTGCAGGAAACCGAAGGCCCGAAACTGGCGACGGCGCTGGAAGAACACGTCAAGCAGTACGATGTCGATATCATGAACCTGCAACGCGCCGACAAGCTGATTCCCGGCAAGAACGGCGAGTTGCACGAAGTCCACTTCGCCAGTGGTGCAACCCTCAAAGCCAAGAGCGTGATCCTGGCGACAGGCGCACGCTGGCGTGAAATGAACGTGCCGGGTGAGCAGGAATACCGCAACAAGGGCGTGGCGTACTGCCCGCACTGCGACGGCCCGCTGTTCAAAGGCAAGCGTGTGGCGGTAATTGGCGGCGGTAACTCCGGCGTTGAAGCGGCCATCGACCTGGCCGGTATCGTGTCCCACGTAACCTTGCTTGAGTTCGACGTGCAACTGCGTGCCGACGCGGTACTGCAACGCAAACTGCACAGTCTGCCGAACGTCACCGTGATCACCAGTGCGCAAACCACTGAAGTCACTGGCAACGGCGAGAAGGTCAACGGCCTGCGTTACAAGGATCGCAAGGCTGACGAGCTGCACACTGTCGAGCTGGAAGGGATCTTCGTGCAGATCGGTCTGTTGCCCAACACCGATTGGCTCAAAGGCACCATCGAGCTGTCGCCGCGTGGTGAAATCATCGTCGACAACCGTGGCGAGACGTCGATCCCGGGCGTCTTCGCGGCCGGCGACGTGACCACCGTGCCGTACAAGCAGATCGTGATTGCGGTGGGCGAGGGCGCCAAGGCTTCCCTCAGCGCGTTCGATCACTTGATCCGTACTTCGGCGCCGGCGTAAACGTCAGCCGCTGAAACGAAAAAACCCATGAGTGATCATGGGTTTTTTTATGCCTGACACAATCCAATTGTAGGAGTGAGCCTGCTCGCGATGGCGGCTGCACATTCAAAACATCATGGCCTGACACACCGCTATCGCGAGCAGGCTCACTCCTACAGGAGAAATTTGCAGTCAGTTACAGTGGCGCAGGCTGAATGATTTCTACCCAGTAGCCATCCGGGTCCTTGATGAACGCCAGACTTTTCATGCGGCCATCAGTCAGGCGCTTCTGGAAATCACAACCCAGTTCTTCGAAACGTGCGCACGCGGCAACGATGTCCGGCACCGAGATGCAGATGTGGCCGAAACCGCGTGGGTCGGTGTTGCCGTTGTGATAGGCAAAATCGGCGTCGTTTTCGGTGCCGTGGTTGTGGGTCAGCTCGAGGATGCCGGGAATCGATTTCATCCACTCGGTGCCGGCAGCGGCGTCCGCCGGGATCTGCGCCTTGTCGACCAGGGCGAGGAAGTACAGGCTGAATTCGGCTTCCGGGAAATCACGCTTTTCAACCAGCGAGAAGCCCAGTACGCGAGTGTAGAAGTCCAGGGACTTGGTGATGTCCTTCACACGCAGCATGGTGTGGTTGAAGACGAAGTTGCGGGTTGCGCTGTCTGGAGTGGCGGTGACGCCGGGGAAAGTGTTCAGTTCGTGCAGGCTCATAGGCCCTCCGTAACAATGGGGCGAGTGAATGGGCGCAATGATACGCATGCGGGGCGGCATCGCCAAACCGAATGCGCGGCTTGCTCTGTGGGCGGCCGGGCCTCAGACTTTGCTGCTCAATCTGCGAGTGCCTCTGGTAATGATCCGACCGTTCAAAGCGCTGTTCGTTTGCCTTTTCTCATCGCTGCTTGCCGTTCCGGCGCTGGCGGATCAGCCCAGTATCACCTGGCCTGCAGGCTGGGAAGTAGAGGCGCTGCCTGATCAAACCCCTCAGGTTTCGCGCCAGCGCGCCGTGAAAAACGATGCTGACGGCAATCAGGTGATGGTGATGGAGTTGACCATGAGCCAGGTCGAAGCGGGTCATCAGGTCAACGTGCCGGGCGTTTTGCTGGAGATGCGCAAGTCGATTCAGAAAGACTTCTTCCAGGGCGGCTATCAAAGTGTTTGCAACAAGGTGCACCCGACGACGCTCGGCTCTTTGGATGCGCTGGAAACCACCTGTACGATCACCGAAAACGGTCGACATGTGTTGTCGCAAACATTGGTTGCTGCGGCTACGGCGGATAAGGCCTATGTACTTTCTTACGCGGGTCAGGCCGAGGTTTATAAGGCGAGCACCGAGGAAATAGTCGCAGTGAGAAACAGCTTGAAACTTTAAGCGTCTGTTTGCACCGCGACGGGTTTAGATACCCGAAGGAATTAAGCACAAAGTTTAGTGATCGTTGCGGCTGCAACATCCCGGCGCAAAATGTTTAGCCTCACGGCTTGTGGGTGTTAAAGCGGATTGATAACTAGCGTGGGGGAAATCGTTGCTTTTGTTAGATATTGTCGAAAAAAAAGCCCTGCATAATGCAGGGCTTGTTTGTTGACGCAAGATTAACCGCGCAACCAGGAATCAACGGTGGCAGCACCGTACTGTTCCTTCCAGGCTTTCAGGCCACGGTGGTTACCGCCCTTGGTTTCGATCAGTTCACCGGTGTGCGGGTTGTGGTAAACCTTGACCACGCGCGCACGGCGGGTTTTTGGTGCGGTGGACACTTGCAAGCCGGACTTGGACGGGTTCGGATCGAGGATGGCGATGATGTCTTTCAGGCCTTTGCCGTAGGTTTTCATCAGCCCCTGGAGCTTTTCTTCGAATTCGATTTCTTTCTTGAGCCCGGCATCGTTCTTCAGCGATTCCAACTGCTTGAGCTGTTCCTGAAGGGCCTTTTCAGCTGCACGAAATTCAGCGAGTCTGGACAATATCTTTACTCCAATAGTGTGTTTGGCTGATACCAACCGCAAACAAAGCTATAAGCCAAGAGCCTTGAAGCGACTCGGTGATAATGGCTCACCTGCCAATCTCTCACAGGCTGAAAAAATTGTAGTAGTTAATGCGCCAAGAGTAAATCCTGATCTTGTCGTCATGTAACAACAGTGGTGTTTTGTATCAATTTGGTGCGTCGGGTGGCAGCACCCGGCTTAATTTATTTTTAGTTAATGGTGACTTAATGCATCGATGAAGTCGGCGCCTGGCATGGGTTTTCCGAACAGATAGCCCTGCAGGAAGTTGACGTGGTGTGCGGTCAGATAGTCAGCCTGTGCCGGAGTTTCTACACCTTCGGCAACAATACCCAGATCGAGCTTGGCCGAGAGTTCGATAATTGTGTCCAGAATATGCCGCGACAGCGCGTCAATGCCGATCATCGCGACGAAACTCTGGTCGATCTTCAGGAAGTCGACGTTGAATTTGCGCAGATAACCCAGGCTTGAATGGCCGGTGCCGAAGTCGTCGATGGCGATCATCACCCCCAGCGTGTGCAACTGCTCGAACAACAGGTGCGTGACATCGGTTGGCTCGATCAGCTCGCGCTCGGTCAGCTCCAGCACCAGGTTGATGCTGCCGGGGGCAAATGCAGCGAGAAACTCGCGACAGTCTTCGACCAGTTGCAGATCCTGGCAGTGGCTGGCGGTGATGTTGATGCCGATGTGGAATGGTTTTTCGAAGTCCGCCGACAACGGACCGAGCAGGGCGGCAGTCTGCTGCATCAGGGAGCGGGTCATGGGCACGATCAGGCCCGAATGTTCGGCAAACGGGATGAACAGGTCCGGCCGCACCAGACCTTCTCTGGGGTGATTCCAGCGCATCAGCACTTCAGCACCGGACCATTTCCGGCTGTCGCCATGCACCACCGGCTGGAAGTAGGGAATGAATTCGCCGGCCTCCAGCGCCCGCAGCATTTCATGGCTGGGGGAGGTGGCGCGTCGCTGCAGGACGTGGGCGATAGCGCCCGCGATCACCCCGAAAAATATCAGCAGACTGAACAGCGGCGGGTATTCGCTGCCCATGTAGCGCCAGGTTTGTCCCTGCGGGAAGCCTGCACTGACACTGAAGGCATAGCGCGAAGACGCGAGCATACTCTGCGCCACCGGCAACGGCGGCAGGGCGCCCTGATGCACTTTGCCATCGGCGGACAGCCAATTGTCGCCGACTTGCAGCAACAGCAGCGTCTGCCGGCCGATCAGGCGCAGGATGTTGCTCAGGTGATAACCATCGAGGGTGGTCAGCGCGCCACCGCGACCTTCGCTGAGCCGATACACCAGCAGCGCGGTGTTGGGCGTCACGGGGTTGCCATTCATCAACCAAAGTTTGCCCTGGGTGTAGTCGCCCGGGTTTACGGCTTCCTTGTACTCCCCGAACAGCGAACTGCAATAGAGGTTGTTGTCCCACACCAGATTGGTCGAGCGCACGAAGGGGCGACGCGTCACCTGCTCACGCAACGCCAGTTTGACGCTGTCGCAGGGTTGACCGGCCAATGGCAATAATTCACTGGCGGCCTGGGCGGTGTTGTCGAGCATCAGTTCAAACTGGCGCAGCGCCTCCTCGGCGGTATTTTGCGTGCTCTGTTGCAAGGTGCGTTCGGCTTGCAGATACAGAATCCCGCCGCCCAGCAGAACGGGCAAAACACCACAAAGCAGGCTCACACAAAGGCGTACGCTACGTTTGCGGCGGGGTCTGACGGTCAAGGGCATAGACGCATCCTGTGGCGATGGGGTGGAACTCTCGAATGCAGGCCTGGCAACGGCGCGCCGGTGAAAAACAGCGAAGTCAGAAGGGATGATAGATGGCCGTTGGCGCTTGTGCCGCTCACGGCGGATTGATCTGCGTGGCGAGTTCGATAAACGCTCGCGTGGCGGGCGAAGCCTGACGCTGATCGAGGACAGCCAGGCCGATCAGGCGTTGCACCGCCGGCAACAGCGGCTTCTTCACGTAACGCGGGGCAGGATCGTCCGGCAACGAGCCTTCGGCGACGACGGTGATTGCATCGCCCCGGCTGACGACGTCCAGCGTACTGAGCAATTGCGAACAGCGATAGCGAATGTTCGGTTGCAGGCGCGCGGCGGTGAACAAACGCGAAACCAGCTCCGATGATCCGGCCTCGGTCAGCACAAATGGGTTGGCACACAGATCCTCGAGGCTCAGCGCCGCACGTGCGGCCAGTGGGTGATCGAGCGGGAGCAGGGCAACCATCTGGTCTTCGACCAGAGCAAAAGAGTCGAAGCGTTCCTCGGGCAACACCACAAAACCGACGTCGATTCGCCGCTCCTCCAGCCACTGCAGCACCTGCCGGTCCGGCCCCTCATCAATATGCACTTCAATACCCGGATGCATTTGGCGATAACGCTGCAAAATCTTCGGTAACAGTTTGATCGATGACGTCGGGCCGAACGAGCCGATCCGCAACGTGCCGGTTTTCATGCCGCGCGCATCGGCTGCTTCCTGGCGCAAGGTATTGGCCAGGCCGAGCATGGCCCGTGCGCGCTGGAGCAACTGCTCGCCAATATCGGTAAGTTCCACCTGCGACTGATGCCGCCGCAACAACTCCACGCCCAACTCCTGCTCCAGCGACTTCATCGCGTGGGATATCGCCGACTGCGAAATCCTCAGACGATGGGCGGCGAGGGTGAAACCGCGCAGTTCAGCGACCAGCGAGAAGATCTCCAGTTGCGTGAGGGTCATGAGTGTTTGCTCATTTTACGATGAGAGGAAATGAGGTGAATGATACGCCATCCTTTGCCTGCTTTGGTCTGGAGTGTCATGCGCAACGTCGAACAAATCCACGCAACAACTTCCGACCGCCCGGTTTATCTGACCCTGGCGGCGGTAACCATGATTTGGGGCGGAACATTCGTCGCCGGGCGTTTTCTGGCGGGCAGCCTCAGCCCGCTGTTCGCCGCCAGCCTGCGCTTCCTGCTCGCCAGCATGGCGCTGCTCGGGTTTCTGTGGATAGCGCGTATCCCGCTGGCGCGACCGACGTCCCGGCAATGGCTGCAACTGACTTTGCTCGGGTTCTTCGGGATCTTCTTCTACAACCTGTGCTTCTTTTATGGCTTGCAGTACATCAATGCTTCACGGGCCTCGTTGATTGTCGCGTTGAACCCGGCCGTGATCGGTCTGGCCTCGTGGCTGCTGTTCAAGGAGCACCTGGGCCGGGTGAAAGTCGCCGGTATCGCGACCTGCATCGCCGGCGCCGCTCTGGTGATTGTCAGCCGCAACCCGCAATTACTTGTCGTGACACCCGATGCATGGATCGGTGATCTGTTGATTTTTGGCTGCGTGTTGAGCTGGGGCATTTACTCGTTGTTTTCCCGGGGGCTGAACCAATCCATTGGCCCGCTGCAGACCGTGACGTTTTCCGTGTTGATCGGCAGCGGGATGCTGTGGACGCTGGCAATGCTGCGTGGCGAGGTCAGCGGGGCGGCCCTGATCAACCTCGGCACGCCACAATGGCTGAGTCTGATTTACCTTGGCGTACTCGGCTCGGCGCTGGCCTACATCGGCTACTACGACGGCATCCGCAAAATCGGCGCAACCCGCTCCGGCGTGTTCATTGCCCTGAATCCGCTGACCGCGGTGGTGCTCGGCGCACTGCTGCTCGGCGAGCAACTGACGTTGAGCATGTGCCTGGGCGGCGGATTGGTGCTGGTGGGGATTTACCTGTGCAACAAACCTCTTGCACCGATGCGAAAAAGGCGGATTTTATAGAGAGGGCAGACAACCCTATTTACGCTGTGTAGAATCGGGTTACGCATACAATAATAATCGTCTTCTGGCAGCAGAAGCCTCGCCCGCAAGAGCCTTGGGTCGACAATGAAGATATTCGGGTTTCAACTGATCTACGGTGACTTCCTCGCCCGCAGTGTGCGAGGCATCTCCTGCGCACCTCCCGTCGGTCTCAGCATTACTGACAAATAACTCTGGTTAATTGATAAGAATGATGAGGCGTCACCATGACCGATCTATACGAAAACCCAATGGGCCTGATGGGCTTTGAATTCATCGAGTTCGCATCGCCGACTCCTGGCACCCTGGAGCCGATCTTCGAGATCATGGGCTTCACCAAAGTCGCGACCCACCGCTCCAAGAACGTACACCTGTACCGTCAGGGCGCGATCAACCTGATCCTCAATAACGAACCGCACAGCGTCGCCTCGTACTTCGCCGCCGAACATGGCCCATCGGTGTGCGGCATGGCGTTCCGCGTCAAGGATTCGCAGAAAGCCTACAACCGCGCCCTGGAACTCGGCGCCCAGCCGATCCACATCGAAACCGGTCCGATGGAGCTGAACCTGCCAGCGATCAAAGGCATCGGCGGTGCGCCGCTGTACCTGATCGACCGCTTTGGCGAAGGCAGCTCGATCTACGACATCGACTTCGTGTTCATCGAGGGCGTTGACCGCAACCCGGTCGGTGCCGGCCTGAAGATCATCGATCACCTGACCCACAACGTGTACCGTGGCCGCATGGCTTACTGGGCCAACTTCTACGAGAAGCTGTTCAACTTCCGCGAGATCCGCTACTTCGACATCAAGGGCGAATACACCGGCCTGACCTCGAAAGCGATGACCGCTCCGGACGGCATGATCCGCATCCCGCTGAACGAAGAGTCGTCCAAGGGCGCCGGGCAGATCGAAGAGTTCCTGATGCAGTTCAACGGCGAGGGCATCCAGCACGTGGCGTTCCTCACTGACGACCTGGTCAAGACCTGGGATCAGTTGAAGAAGATCGGCATGCGCTTCATGACCGCACCGCCGGACACCTACTACGAAATGCTCGAAGGCCGCCTGCCGAACCACGGCGAACCGGTGGATCAGCTGCAATCGCGCGGCATCCTGCTCGACGGCTCGTCGAACCCGGACGACAAGCGCCTGCTGCTGCAGATCTTCTCGGAAACCCTGATGGGCCCGGTGTTCTTCGAATTCATCCAGCGCAAAGGCGATGATGGTTTCGGCGAGGGTAACTTCAAGGCACTGTTCGAATCGATCGAGCGTGATCAGGTGCGTCGTGGTGTGCTGACCACCGAGTAAGCCATGAAAAAGCCTGGCGTATGCCAGGCTTTTTCAAGATCAAAAGATCGCAGCCTGCGGCAGCTCCTACAATTGGAATGAGTTTTCCTGTAGGAGCTGCCGCAGGCTGCGATCTTTTGCTTTTAAGAGCGGCGCTGCCGCATCAAGTGCTTGAATCCTTCAAACACCAACACCACCACCGCCAGCCAGATCGGAATGTACGTCAGCCACTCACCCGCCTTGATGCTTTCGCCAAGCAACAGCGCCACGCCGAGCAGCAACACCGGCTCCACATAGCTGAGCAAGCCAAACAGACTGAACGGCAACAAGCGGCTGGCAATGATGTACACCACCAGCGCCGAAGCACTGATCAGCCCGAGCAGCGGAATCAGCCACAGCAGCCCCGGGTATTGATCAAACACGGCAAAGCCTTGCTCTCCGCCGCGCACGAACCAGTAGGCCACCGGCAGCATCAAGGTCATGTCGACCCACAGACCACCGAGGTGGTCGGTCTTCAGGCGTTTGCGCAGGACGAAATACAGCGGGTAACCGACCACGACCACCAGCGTCGCCCAGGAGAATCCGCCGACCTGATACAGCTCGTTGGCCACGCCGAGAATGGCAAAGAACACCGCAATTTTCTGCAGGTATGACAGGCTGTCGCCGTACACGATGCGCCCGGTCAACACCATCGCCAGCGGCAACAGGAAATAACCCAGCGACACGTCGAGGCTGTAGCCGTTGAGCGGCGCCCACATGAACAACCACAACTGCACGCCGAGCAAGCCCGACGAAACGATCAGACCGCCGATCAGCTTTGGATAGCCCGCCACCTTGCGCAACAGTTCCAGCACCCGCCGCCATTCCCCCGACACCAGCATGAACACGGTCATGCACGGCACGGTCAGCAGCATCCGCCAGCCAAAGATTTCCACGCCGTTCAATGGGGTGAGCAGCGAAGTGTAGTAATACATGACGGCAAACAGCACCGAGGCTGAAACCGATAGAGCGATACCTTTAGACAAACTGTCCTCGCGGATGGGTGATCAAACAGGGCGCGCAGGATACGTGGTTTTTGTGCTGAATATTGGTCGGGGTGGCCAATATTTCCTACATGAACCCAAAAGCCCCTCACCCTAACCCTCTCCCAGAGGGAGAGGGGACTGACCGCAGGGTCTCGCGACATTCAGCGATGTGAAAGTCCGAGTCGATTATGGATTCAACACAATAGCTTCAGGCAAAAGCGTAGCTTCAATATTCCCCGATCGGTTCCCTCTCCCCCGGGAGAGGGCTAGGGTGAGGGCAGCGATCTCACGCCGAACGCGGTCTACGGCCCGACACAAAATGGCTCACATCGTTGAACCCCGGCGTCGACGCGTGCCCCGGTGTTACCAGCGAGTCGATAAACGCTTCATCCTCTGCCGTGATCTGCACCGCCTGCGCCTTGGTGTAGGCATCCCACTGCTGTTCGGTGCGCGGTCCGACAATCGCCGAAGTCACCGCGCTGTTGTTCAGCACCCAGGCAATCGCGAATTCGACAATCCCGACCCCACGGCCTTGCGTGTACTGCTGAATCTGCTGGGCGATGCGCAGCGATTCCACCCGCCATTCGGTTTCCAGAATGCGCTTGTCCTGACGCCCGGCGCGGCTATTGGCGTCCGGGGTTACGTCGGGCGCGTATTTGCCGCTGAGCACGCCGCGAGCCAGCGGACTGTAAGGCACCACGCCGAGGCCATAGGTTTGCGCGGCGCTGATCTGTTCGGTCTCGGCCTGACGGTTGACGATGTTGTACAGCGGCTGGCTGATGACCGGGCGATCAACGCCGAGGTTGTCGGCGATACGGATCGCCTCGGCAATGCGCCAGCCTCGATAATTCGACAAGCCCCAGTAACGAATCTTGCCCTGGCGAATCAGGTCACCAATTGCCGATACGCTGACTTCCAGCGGCGTGTTGTGGTCTTCGCGGTGCAGGTAATAGATGTCGAGATAGTCCGTGCCGAGGCGCGTCAGGCTGGCCTCCAGACCATTGAAGATGTGCTTGCGGCTCAAGCCGCTGCGGTTCGGCACACCATCCACCGGGCCGAACCCGACCTTGGTCGCCAACACCCATTCGTGCCGATGGCGGGCAATCGCCTCGCCGACGATTTCTTCTGAGCGGCCGTTGGTATAGACGTCGGCGGTGTCGATGAAATTGATGCCCTGATCCCAGGCCTTGTCGATGATGCGCAGCGAATCTTCAGCGCTGGTCTGCTCGCCAAACATCATCGTGCCGAGGGTGAGGGTGGACACCTGCAACCCTGAGTGCCCCAGTGTGCGATAGCTCATGCCGAAATCCTTTTATCGGGTGGGAAAGCTCCAATCAAATACCAGAAGCATCCCACGGGGCAAAGTGAATTATCGGCTGAGCGACCTGCCTGCAGTACCTGAGTTTGCTCGGGCATCGTAAAAAGATCGCAGCCTGCGGCAGCTCCTACAGGAAAACGCGTATTTCCGTGTAGGAGCTGCCGCAGGCTGCGATCTTTTGCTCTTGAAGCGTGATTAAGCCCGCAAAGTCCGCGTCATGCGCAACGCCAGCAAGCTGCCGCCAACGATGACCCCCGCCAGCAAATACAACGCCGCATCGGTCGAACCGGTGCTGTCCTTGACCCAACCCACCAGGTACGGGCTGAGGAAACCGGCCATCTGCCCCATCGAGTTGATCAACGCCAGACCACCGGCCGCCGCGCCCGCGCTCAACAGGGCGGTCGGCACCGGCCAGAACATCGGCAGACCGGTCAGCGCGCCCATGGTCGCGATGGTCAGGCCGAGAATGGCGATGGCCGGGTTGGCGGCGAAGTTCACCGCGATCAGTAGACCGAGCGCGCCCATCAGCATCGGCACCACCAAGTGCCAGCGCCGTTCTTTGCGCAAGTCTGCCGAACGCCCGACCAGCAACATGAACACCGCCGCCAGCAGATACGGAATCGCGCTCAGCCAGCCGATCACCAGGTTGTCACTGAAGCCGAGGTTCTTGATGATCGACGGCAGCCAGAAGTTGATCGCGTACACGCCGCTCTGGATGCAGAAGTAGATCAGGCCGAATGCCCAGATCGCCGGGTTCTTGAACACCGCGAGCAGCGAGTCGGAAGTGGTTTTCGGCTTGTTCGCCAGGTCTTCGGCCTGATCCGCCTCGAGCACCGCGCGCTCATGCGGGCTCAGCCACTTGGCGTTGGCAAAGCTGTCGCTCAGCAGGAAATAGGCGAGGGCGCCGAGGATGACCGTTGGAATGCCTTGCAGCAGAAACATCCACTGCCAGCCGGCCAGACCGCCCTGGCCTGCGGCGAAGTGATTGAGAATCCAGCCGGAAAACGGACTGCCGAGCAAACCGGACACCGGGATCGCCGACATGAACAGTGCCATGATCCGCCCACGGCGGAACGTCGGGAACCACTGCGAGAGGTACAGCACCACACCGGGGAAGAACCCGGCTTCGGCGGCGCCAGTGAACAGGCGCAGGGTGTAGAACTGGGTCGGGGTGGTGACGAACAACAGACAGGTCGACAGCGTGCCCCAAGTGATCATCATCAGCGCGATCCAGCGGCGCGGGCCGAATCGGGTCAAGGCCAGATTGCTCGGCACGCCGCACAGCACGTAGCCGATGAAGAAGATCCCGGCACCGAGGCCGTACACGGTTTCACTGAACTTCAGTGCGTCGAGCATCTGCAGTTTGGCGAAGCCGACGTTGACCCGGTCGAGGTAGTTGAACAGGTAGCAGATGAAGATGAAGGGGATCAAACGCAGGGTGATGCGTTTGTAGACGGCGTTTTTACCGTCATCGATGGTCTGGGTAGCTGCGGCGCTCTGCGACATAGCGGCTCTCTCTTTATTATGATTTTTTGCGATGCACAGGTTAACGTTGATCGCCCCGAGAGTCTCGGCCACCTGTGGCCGGATTGTCTTTGTGCCTGAGCACAGGGTTTGCCGCCAGACCCTGTGCGGGTGAACAACCGTCCGCCGCCGCTGCTTAAGGATTTTGCCGATCATGTTCGAACTCGATCACGACCTCGCTCAGGATATCGTCGACCGGGCCATGGCCATTTTGCCCTACAACGTCAACGTCATGGACAGCCAGGGGCTGATCCTCGGCAGCGGCGAACCGGAGCGCATCAACACCCGTCACGAAGGTGCGCAACTGGTACTGGCCAACGGGCGGGTGGTGGAGATCGACGCGCAAACCGCCGTGCATTTGAAGGGCGTGCAGCCGGGGATCAACCTGCCGCTGATGCTCGATCAGCGGTTGATCGGCGTACTTGGCATCACCGGCGAACCGGAGCAACTGCGCACCTACGCCGAACTGGTGCGCATGACCGCCGAAATGCTCGTCGGCCAGCGCAACCAGCAGGCCGAACAGCAATGGCGGCGTCAGCGTTGTGATGACTTGCTGGCGTTGCTGTTGAGCGAAGCGGGGGACTCGCCGCGGCTGATTGATGAAGCGCAGCAACTGGGGCTCAAGCCGCAACTGACCCGGGTGCCGTATCTGTTCGAGCTGGGGCTGGAACACGGGCCGGGGCAAACCGTCGAGGCGTTGAGCGCGTGGTTGACCTCGCGCTATCCGGACAGCTGGTGCGTGAGTTCGGCCAAGTCATCGCTGCTGTGGTGCCGACCCGCAAGTCAGACGGTTGAGCATGATCGTTTGCTGGAAAAGCTTGATGGCCTCGGCTGGAACATTTTGCGTATCGCCGTGGGTGGGCAGGCGGATGGGCTGGCTGGCTTGCGCCGTTGCTATCGGCGGGTCGGTGATCTGCTCGCCTATGGGCGGGACGTGCTGCCGCACTCGCGTTTGCTGACGCTCAATCGCTATCGCCTGCCGGTGATGCTCTGGCGCCATCGCAACGATGATGCGCTGGATGAATTGCTCAAACCGTTGCGCAAGGTCATCACCAAGGATGGCAACGGCCAGTTGCTCGCGACCCTGCGCAGTTGGTGTGAACACGATGGGCAGAGTCAGGCGTGTGCCGATGCATTGGGCATTCATCGCAACAGCCTGCGTTACCGGATGGAGCGGATTGCCGAGATCAGCGGGGTGGATCCGCTGCGGCTGGACGGGATGTTGGCGTTGTACCTTGGGGTGCAATTGCTGCCGCAGACTGATCTAGCTGTATGAGTTGTTCTTGCGGCCGCCATCGCTGGCAAGCCAGCTCCCACAGGTTTACAAGGTGATTACAAGATTTGTAGCCACTGAAGATCCCTGTGGGAGCTGGCTTGCCAGCGATGAGGCCAGAACATTCGGCATCAAGCCCAAGGTCTTTGTAGAAATGAACAATAAACGCCTACCGCCCTTGTGCAGCGGACAGGCGTCAATGCGCATGCCGACTGGCAGCATGAGGGGCATTGGAACTGGAGAATTCGCATGAAGATCGTCATCGCCCCCGATTCGTTCAAGGACAGCCTGAGTGCCCAAGGCGTTGCCGAGGCCATTGCGCTGGGGCTGGCGCAAGTCTGGCCGCAGGCGACATTGGTCAAGTGCCCGATGGCCGACGGTGGCGAGGGCACGGTGGAGTCGATTCTTGCCGCGTGTGAAGGCGAGCTGCGCCGCACCCGCGTACGCGGGCCGTTGGGCACCCCGGTCGATGCCGCGTGGGGCTGGCTGCCACACAACCACACCGCGATCATCGAAATGGCTGAGGCCAGTGGTTTACAACGGGTGCCCACGGGGCAGCGCGATGCCTGCATCACCAGCACCTTCGGCACCGGTGAACTGATTCGCGCCGCGCTGGATGCCGGTGCGCAACGGGTGATTCTGGCGATTGGCGGCAGCGCCACCAACGACGGCGGCGCCGGCGCGATGCAGGCGCTCGGTTTGAAATTGTTCGATGCGCAGGGGCAGGCGCTGGTGCCGGGTGGTCTTGCCTTGGCGCAATTGGCCCATCTGGATCTGAGTGATCTGGATTCGCGTCTGGCCCAAGTGCGCTTCGACATCGCCGCGGACGTCAACAATCCGCTGTGCGGTCCGCACGGCGCCTCGGCGATTTTCGGCCCGCAAAAGGGCGCGTCACCGGCACAGGTGCAGCAACTGGATCAGGCGCTGGGCCACTTCGCCGAACTCTGCGCGCAGGCGTTGGGCAAGGACGTTCGCGATGAGCCGGGCAGCGGTGCAGCGGGTGGACTGGGTTTTGCGGCGAAGGCGTTTCTCGGTGCGCAATTTCAGGCCGGCGTTGAAGTGGTGGCCGAGTTGGTCGGGCTGGCCGAAGCGGTCAACGGCGCCGATCTGGTGATCACCGGCGAAGGGCGGTTCGACGCGCAAACCCTGCGCGGCAAGACCCCGTTCGGCGTGGCGCGGATTGCCAAGCAACACGATGTCCCGGTCATTGTCATCGCCGGCACGCTGGGCGAGGGTTATCAGGAACTCTACGAGCACGGCATCGACGCGGCATTCGCCGTGACCAGCGGCCCGATGACCCTCGAACAGGCCTGCGCCGAGGCTCCGCGTTTGTTGCGTGAACGCGCGGCTGACATTGCCCGGGTCTGGCAGATGGCCAAACTCAATAACTGACTGCCTGAACACATTGTGGTGAGGGGATTTATCCCCGATGGGCTGCGAAGCAGCCCCCCGCGTTTTTCGCTAAAAACCAGTTTTGAGAATTTGCGACTGCTGCGCAGCCGATCGGGGATGAATCCCCTCGCCACAGTGGGTTGGTGTCGGGGTGTTTCAGCGCTGAAACACCTTGAAAAATATTTTCGCTTTACACCAAATCTTCCTAAAGCCCAGCCGATACAGAGATCAGGCGCACACAGATTCCCTCGAACAGTGACGCCACACTGAACCCGCCCCAAGGTCCAGTGATGACGGCAAGGACGCTCGCAGTTACCTCTACCCGAGAGTCCAACCATGTCCTTGCGTAACCTGAATATCGCGCCCCGTGCCTTCCTCGGTTTTGCCTTTATTGCCTTGCTGGTGATCGTTCTTGGCGTGTTCGCCGTCAACCGCATGACGACCATCCGCCAGGCCTCCATCGACATGGAGACCAATCAACTGCCCAGCGTGACGTACCTTGGCGTGGTGACGGAAAACGTTTTGCGCCTGCGGATCCTGTCGTTCCGGATTCTGGTCAACCGCGACCCGGCAGGTCTGCAAGAAGCGCAAACGCGCATCGGCGTGCTGGTGGACAAGGTGCGCAGTGCTCAGGCCAGTTATGCCGCGTTGCCCGCCGGTAGCGAAGAGCTGGCGCAATACAAAGCGTTCGCCGCGACGCTGGACAACTACCTGCAAGC
Organism: Pseudomonas sp. LF020; assembly: GCF_053456425.1. Classification (NCBI taxonomy): domain Bacteria; kingdom Pseudomonadati; phylum Pseudomonadota; class Gammaproteobacteria; order Pseudomonadales; family Pseudomonadaceae; genus Pseudomonas; species Pseudomonas sp. LF020. Next base: position 593,953 of record NZ_JBRFIX010000002.1, on the reverse strand, counting down.
GCAAAACCAGATGATGGAGCTGTCGCGCCAGGACAAGGTCGAGGAGATGCGCACCCTGATCAACACGCGAATCAAGGACGGCACCGATCAGATGGGCGAGCAGCTCAACAAACTGATTGCGATCAACGCCGCCGGTGCGAAAGACGCGTCCGCTCAAGCGGGCGAGCACTACGACAGCGCCATCACCGGCATCGTCATTGTCGCGGTGGTTGCCGCATTGGCGACGGTGCTGTTGGCCCTGCTGCTGACCCGCAGCATCGTTACCCCGTTGAACCGTGCGGTGCTGGCGGCGCAAACCATTGCCGGCGGCAACCTGAGCAAAACCATTGAAGTCGACGGCAAGGACGAACCGGCCCGCCTGCTCGAAGCGCTGGCTCTGATGCAGACCAACCTGCGCAAAACCATCGAACAGATCGCCGGCTCCGCCACCCAACTTGGCGCTGCTGCCGAAGAGCTTAGCGCGGTCACCGAAGAGGCTTCCCGTGGCCTGCAGCAGCAGAACGATGAAATCGAGCAGGCTGCCACCGCCGTCAACGAAATGACCGCCGCTGTGGAAGAAGTCGCACGCAACGCGGTGTCGACGTCCGAAGCCTCGAACCAGTCGACCCAGGCTGCTCGCGAAGGTCGCGACCAGGTGGTGAAAACCGTCGACGCGATCCAGACCATGACCCATGACGTGCAGAACACCGCGCAAATGATCGAAGGCCTCGCCGCGCAGGGCCGCGACATTGGCAAGGTGCTGGACGTGATTCGTGCCATCGCCGAACAGACCAACCTGCTGGCGCTCAACGCGGCGATCGAAGCGGCGCGTGCTGGTGAGGCCGGACGCGGTTTCGCCGTAGTAGCGGATGAGGTGCGCGCCTTAGCCCATCGCACCGCGCAATCGACCCAGGAAATCGAAAAAATGGTCGCCGGCATCCAGAACGGCACGGGTGAAGCGGTTTCGTCGATGCAGCAAAGCAACCAGCGCACCCAGACCACCCTGGAAATGGCCCGCGCCGCCGGTGTGGCGCTGGAACAGATCACCCAGTCGATCCATCAGATCAACGAGCGCAACCTGGTGATCGCCAGCGCCTCGGAAGAACAGGCGCAGGTGTCCCGCGAGGTTGATCGCAACCTGGTCAATATTCGCGACCTGGCCACCCAATCGGCCGCCGGGGCCAACCAGACCAGCGCCGCGACCCATGAACTGTCGCGTCTGGCGGTGGATTTGAATGCCATGGTGGCGCGGTTTGTGATTTGACCTAGGGTGAAGGCTGGAGACCGCGCAATCAGGAGACGTGCATGCGTTATTCAGCCTTGACCCAACGCATCGCCGGGGAGGGAGCCGCAGCCTGGCAGATTCATGACCGAGCGCTGGAGTTGCGCGCCGAGGGTGTCGATATCTTGCTGCTGAGCGTGGGCGATCCGGATTTCGACACGCCGCTGCCGATCATTCATGGCGCCATCGATAGCCTGCTGGCCGGCGATACGCATTATTCCGAAGTGCGTGGTCGCTTGGCGCTGCGCAAATTGATCGCCGCCCGCCACCAGCGGCGCAGCGGTCAGGTGGTGGATGCCGAGCACGTGATCGTGCTGCCCGGCGCGCAATGCGCGGTGTATTCGGTGGCGCAATGCCTGCTGGATCCGGGTGACGAAGTGATCGTCGCCGAGCCGATGTACGTCACCTACGAGGGCGTGTTCGGCGCCTGCGGTGCGAAGGTGGTGCCGGTGCCGGTCAGGCCGGAGAACGGTTTTCGCGTTGATCCCGCCGATGTTGCCGCGCGGATCACGCCAAAGACCCGCGCGATGCTGCTAAACAGTCCCAACAATCCCTCTGGCGCAAGCCTGTCCCTGCTGATCTGGCAGGAACTGGCGGCGCTGTGCGTGCGCCACGATTTGTGGCTGATCAGTGACGAGGTCTACAGCGATCTGCTGTACGAGGGCGAACATATCAGCCCGGCGAGTCTACCGGGCATGGCCGAACGCACGGCGACCATCAACAGCCTGTCGAAATCCCACGCCATGACCGGCTGGCGTATCGGCTGGTCGATCGGGCCGAAAGCCTTGGCCGAGCATCTGGTGAACCTGTCGTTGAGCATGCTCTTCGGCCTGCCGGACTTCGTGCAGAAAGCAGCGGAAGTCGCGTTGGCAAGCGATCTGCCGGAGGTGACGCAGATGCGCGAGGAATATCGGTTGCGCCGGGATCTGGTGTGCGAACGCTTGCGCGGCTGCCCGGGGCTGCAGCCGATTCGCCCGGATGGCGGGATGTTCGTGATGGTCGATGTACGCCAGACCGGGTATGGCGCGCAGGCGTTTGCCGAGCGGCTGCTGGAAGGGTACGGCGTGTCGGTGCTGGCGGGGGAGGCGTTCGGGCCAAGTGCGGCGGGGCATATTCGCATCGGGCTGGTGCTGGATCGGGTGCAGCTGGCGGATGCCTGTGCGCGGATTGCGTTGTGTGCGGTGCAGCTTCTTCAGGCGCGTAGTGCCTGACAGTTTTGTGGGGCCTGTCCCGGCCTCATCGCTGGCAAGCCAGCTCCCACAGGGTTTTGTGTCGTTCTGAAATGTAATGAACACTGAATAACCTGTGGGAGCTGGCTTGCCAGCGATTTGTTCAGAACAGGCACTGAAGATATCAGCCCTGCCAAGCCGCCGGATTCACCAGATTCACCGGCTTCTCCCCAGCCAAAGCCGCCAGCAGATTGTCCACCGCACACCGTGCCATCGCCTCGCGCGTCTCATGCGTCGCCGAGCCCATGTGCGGGGTTGCCACCACATTATTCAGCTGCAACAACGGCGAATCATGATTCAGCGGCTCACGCTCGAACACATCCAGCCCCGCTGCGCGAATCCGCTGATGGCGCAACGCGTCGATCAGCGCCGCTTCATCCACCACTTTGCCCCGCGAGATATTGACGAAAATGCTCTCCGGGCGCATCAGCGCAAACTGCTCGGCGCCGATCAAACCTTCGGTCTGCGCAGTCAGCGGCAAGGTCAGGCAGATGAAGTCCGCCTCTTGCAGCAGCGCCTCAAGGCTGCGGTACTGCGCGTCGAAACGCGCCTCGACTGCCGGTTTGCGCGACTGGCTGTGATACAGCACCGGCATGCCAAAGCCGAAATGCCCGCGCTGCGCCAACGCTTCACCGATCCGCCCCATGCCGATGATACCCAGGGTCTTGCCGTGTACATCGGTACCGAAATGCGCCGGGCCGATGTTGCGATGCCACTGGCCGCTGCGCACCATGTTCGCCAGCTCGACCACGCGCCGGGCGGTGGCGAGGATCAAGGCGAAACCGGTGTCGGCGGTGGTTTCGGTCAGCACGTCCGGGGTATTGCTCAGAAGAATCTTGCGCCGCGTCAGGTAGTCGATGTCGTAGTTGTCGACGCCCACCGAAACGCTGGCAATCGCCTCTAGTTGCGGCGCCAGGTCGAGCAACGCCGCGTCGAGTTTCAGGCTGGCGCCGAGCAAACCGTGGGCGCCGGGCAGGGCGTCGCGCAGTTTCATCAAACCGTCGGCGTCGAGGCTTTCGATCAGTGTCACGTCACAGTGTTGCTGCAGACGCGTCATCAGCGCCGGCGAGAGTTTCTTGTACAGCACGACTTGCTTTTTCATGGACGAAAAATCCTTTCAGGAATGCGCTGGCACAGGACGCGTGGCAACGGCTTTGGCCGCGACGCGGTCACTGGCGCCGGGCTTGAGAAAAATCGTCAGCACCACCGACAGCAGCAACGCGCCGCTCATCAGCAGGTACGAAGCGCCGGGCGAACCGGTGGAGCTGTTCAGATAACCGACCAGATACGAGCCGCCGAACGAACCCAGCGCACCCATGCTGTTGATCAGCGCCATGGCCCCACCGGCGACGTTGGCCGGCAGGATCTCCGGAACGATGGCGAAGAACGGCCCGTACGGTGCGTACATGCAGGCGCCGGCAATCACCAGCAACGTGTACGACCACCAGAAATGCTCGGCGCCCAGGGCGTAGGAGCCGTAGAACGCAATGGAGGCGATCAGCAGTGGCGGCCAGACGAAGCGTTTGCGTTTTTGTAGTTTGTCCGAACCCCACGACACTGCGAGCATGCCGATCACCGCCGCCAGATACGGCAGCGCCGACAGCCAGCCGGCTTCGATCATGTCCATTTGCGCGCCGGCCTTGAGGATCGACGGCAGCCACAGCACGAAGCCGTAGACGCCGATGCTCCAGCAGAAAAACTGCAGCGCCAGAATGATCACCTTCGGCGAACGGAACGCTTCGGCGTAGTTTTTCACCGCTTTGATCCCGACCTGTTCGGCGGCGAGGGCGCTTTCCAGATCGTGCTTTTCCTGGTCGCTCAGCCACTTGGCCTGAGCCGGACGATCATCGGCCAGTTTCCACCAGATAAACGCCCAGATCACCGCCGGCAAGCCTTCGATGATGAACATCCAGCGCCAACTGAAGTGCTGCACCAGATAGCCGGAAACCACCGACATCCACAGCATGGTCACCGGGTTGCCGAGGATCAGAAAAGTGTTGGCCCGCGAGCGTTCGGCACGGGTGAACCAGTGGCACAGGTAAACCAGCATCGCCGGCATCACCGCGGCTTCGACCACGCCGAGCATGAAGCGAATCACGATCAGCCAGTAGGCGTTGGACACCACCCCGGTCAGGGTGGCGAGGCCGCCCCAGAAAATCAGGCTGAAGAAAATCAGCTTTTTCACGCTGTGCTTTTGCGCGTAGATCGCTCCCGGCACCTGGAAGAAAAAGTAGCCGAGGAAGAACAGCGCCCCGAGCAATGAAGACAGGCCCGGGGTGATCATCAGGTCGGCAGCCATGCCGGAGGCGGCGGCGAAGCCGTAGTTGGCGCGATCCAGATACGCCAGGCTGTAGGTGATGAACACGATCGGCATGATGTACCACCAGCGGCGGGCGGCGAGGGTTGCAGTTTTCATGGTGTTGCTCCTGAGCTTGTTGTTTTTGTCGCAGCAGGTTCAATTAATCGGTTGTCTGAGCGGGCCTCATCGCTGGCAAGCCAGCTCCCACAGGTATCTCGGGTAAGTCGACTATTGCATTCCCACCGCCGAACCCTGTGGGAGCTGGCTTGCCAGCGATGGCGGCCTCGAATTCGCTGGAGAGCTCGCACCGGGTCGGCAACCCCTCCATATCCCCGCGACTCTGCACCGCCCGACTGCCAATCCAGTTGGCGCGTTGCACCGCCTCGGCAAAACTCTGATGCTCCAGCAGGGCACTGATCATGCCGACGGCAAATCCGTCCCCCGCACCCACGGTGTCGACCACGTTGGCCACCGGTACCCCGGCGACAAAACCCTGATCCAGTTGCGTGCGGTAATAGGCACCTTGCGGCCCGAGTTTGATCGCCACGGCTTCGGCACCCTGATCGAGATAAAACGCCGCGATATCCGCCGGGTCTTCGAATCCGGTCAGCAACCGACCCTCGCTCAAACCCGGCAGCACCCAGTGGGCGAGGGCGGCGAGGCGGTTGATCTCGCGGATCATCTCTTGCTCAGAGGCCCACAGGCTTGGGCGCAGATTGGGGTCGAACGACACGCTGCGCCCGGCATGGCGCATGCGCGTCATCAGCTCGCAAGACATTTCCCGGGCGCTCGCCGACAGTGCCGGTGGAATCCCGGTGGCGTGCAGGTGGCGGGCGCTCAGCAGGCTGTCACTGATCGACAGCGGTGACAGATGACTGGCCGCCGAGCCACGGCGGAAATACTCGACTTGCGGATCGCTGCCATCGTCGTTACGCGACTTGAACTGGAAACCGGTCGGATGCGCGCTGTCGACTGCGACGTGACTGCAATCCAGACCTTCCTCGATCAAGGTCTGGACCACGAAGCGTCCGAGGGAATCGGCGCCGACCCGGCTCAGCCACGCCACATTGAAACCCAGGCGCGACAGGCCGATCGCCACGTTGCTGTCGGCGCCGGCAATGCGTTTGTGAAAGTGCTCGACGGCAGCCAGATCACCGGTCTGTTCGGCGACCAGCATCGCCATGGTTTCGCCGAACGACAGAATATCGATCTCAGACATGGGCAGGCTCCAGACGCGATTGGCCGAGGCGGGCGAGGGCGGCGACATGTTCGGTGGTCAGTGCCACCAGATCATCGCCCTGCAACGGGTATTCGGCGGCACGCATAACGCCTTGGGCCATGTGCCGCAGCAGTTGTTCCCACAAATGCAGGTCGCTGACGGCCGGTGGTACGGCGACCAGTTTGCCGTCGGCGCGGCGCGCTACCGCTTTGCAATGCACGTAGCCGACGTGGCGTCCGAGCAGGCGTGCGGCGTTGGCGGCGGACTGGTCCTGCCACTGCCAGTTGCCGATGTCGAAGGTCATCTTGATCGGCAAATCATGCTGCTCCACCGCCGCGAAAAAACGCTGGAACGGCTCGATGCGGCCGCCATGCAAGGTCTGGTCGTTTTCCACCAGCAACTGCACCGGGCTGGCGCCGAGCAGCTGTTTCAGCGCCTGCAAATCACAGTTGTCGGTGAAGTAACCGAGCGAGACTTTCAGCCATTTCGAGCCGAATGCCTCTGCGTGTTGCAGGGCGTTGATCAGCTCCGGATTGGGCCGTGCCTGCCCGGCGAGCCACAGTTCGCTCGGCGACGAATAAATGCTTTGCAGGCCCTGCGCCTGGGCGGCGGCGTGCAGTTGCTCGGGCACTTCGCGGGTCAGCAACTCTTCGCGCCACTCGATGCGATCAGCGCCAGCAGCGGCCAGCACATCGATGAAGAAGTCTTGGCCGCGCTGGCGCACGAGCTCGGCGCCGTAGCTGGACAGGCTGATGGAAACGGCAGGTTTATTCATTGTTATCTACCTCTGAAACCGGTTTCATTTTTGTTCAAAAAAATATCAGGTGGTTCTGTGATGGCCTTTCGGGCCTCATCGCTGGCAAGCCAGCTCCCACAATTTTCTGGGGGGCTGGATAGATTGCATTGACACCACAAAACCCTGTGGGAGCTGGCTTGCCAGCGAAGGCGTCAGCTCAAACACCACCAATCCTTCTGGTAGAACCCCGCTCAACCAACACCGGCGCAAAATCCACCCTGCGCGCTACCTCGACATCCCCTCGCAAGCGCTTGAGCAAACACTCAAACGCCCGCGCGCCAATCTCGGCCGTCGGCTGGGCGAGGGCGGTAATCCCGCTGCCCACCAACGGGTACCAATCCAGATCATCCAGGGCAATCAGCCCGACATCCTCGAACAACCGGCAACCGATTTCGCGCAAGGCCAGGGTGCAGGCCAGCGCCGCCACGCCGTTGGCGCAGAACAGGGCTTTAGGTCCGGTCGCTGGTGTGGTTAAAAAGGTTTGCAGATGAGTGGCGAGTGCGTCGTCGGTTTCCAGTACGGCGCCGGTCAACCCGGAGCGCCGGGCAATTTGCGCCTGAAAACTGCTGACCCGCTCGATCCGCGAACTGGTGCCGTCATACGGTTCGGTTACCAGCAGCACATCGCGATAGCCACGATGCTGAAGATGCTCCAGCGCCATCTCGATGGCTTGCGGGTTGTTCAGCCCGACCATGTCGCTGTCGAGGCCGTCGACCTTACGATCCACCAACACCAGCGGCATTTCCCGGTGCAACTCGTGGAGTTCTTCACGGTGATGGCCGAGGGTGTTCACGATCAGCCCTTCGATGTTGTATGAGCGCAACAGCGCCAAATGCTGGCGCTCCTGCTCATCGTCGCGGTCGGTGTTGCATACCACCAGGCTGTAACCGTGCGCACGGCAGGCGGTTTCCACCCCGTGCATCACGGCAATTGAATAAGGGTTGCGAATATCGGCCACGAGCATGCCGATCAGGCGCGTACGGCCGCGCTTCAAGCCTCGGGCCATCTGGTTGGGGCGGTAGCCGAGTTCGGCGATCGCCTGTTCGATGCGCAAGGCGATGGCATCGGAGAGCAGGGCGCGGTCATCGCCGATAAAGCGCGAGACGCTGGCCTTGGAGACGCCGGCGCGTTCGGCGACATCAAGCATGGTCACGCGGCTGCGCTGGGCGGCGGAGAAGTCGTTCATGTAGGCGGGCCTTGTTTTTATACTGTGAAACCGGTTTCAGGAAACCTCATCAGCCGCGCTACGTCAACAGGGATATGTGGCGAGTGATCAGAAGAAATCTGACAGACGGTCGTTTTACCTGTCAGATCTGACAGTTGGTCGATGCCGAGAATTGGCGCCTAATTGATTCCAGTACCACTCTGGAAATCAACGGGGAATGACATGCCTGACAATATTCTCGTCTATGACGCTCCGCAGGTTCGTGGTATCCCGGAAAGCGATCCTGCCGGGAACATTCCGCCTGATCTCCTGCAGAATGGTATTGAGGTCATTATTCCTGTATGGCCGCAACAGTCCCCACCCGGAGAGCAAGATACTCTGATTGTTCGGCTGACACGAAACGGTGTTGTCGAGTTTATTTCTACAACGACTTATACATCGCCTATTACAGCGCCCGAGATCATTATTCCCATCGGTCCACAGTTTCTGATCAATGATGGCATCGTGGAGTTGTCTTATGAGACACAAAACTTTGTAGGTAATCCCGCTTACTCTGCTTCTCGAACTTTAACCATCGATCACACTCCCGTTCCGGTCAATCTGCCCGCGCCGGATTTCCCCGCAGCCAATATATGGGGGTATCTCAATTGCAGTTCCAACCCTCCAGTCTGGAACGGGATTGAGGTCAAGGTACCGCCACTGCCAGCTTTTTGTCAGATTGGTGATGTCTGTGCAGTGGAATGGTCCGGTTATTCAACTCTGAATGGCAGTGGAACTGTCATCCCGGGTACTTACAAACGAATCGACAAAACACTGTTGAGTGCGCAGGAAATTGCTGTCGGTTTCTCTATCACGGTAGAGCCATTTGTGCCGCATATAGAACCGATGAAAAAGGATGCATCGGGCAAGGCCGGTTATTCAATTTATCGTGGTTTCAGATTGATCGGGTCCTCAAACAGTGGAGTGGTCAAGATTGACCGGATAATTCCCGGTGAAAACTTGCCGTGCGGTCCTTGAAAGTATTGGTACAAAGCGTCAAACCCTAGCACCGACTTTCGCGTCTCGCCGGATAAGGTGCCTTTATGCATGAGAAACGGAGATCACGTCATGAACACCAGAGTAAGAAATACTGCCTTCAACAAACAGGTTCGGTTGCAAGGTAACGGCCCATCGAATTTGCCCGGTGCCACTATTGCCGACAGAATTCCTGGAGATGGGCGTATTCCGATTTCGAAGTTGAATGCAAACCTGCCGTATACGATTCCTCAGCCGCCTGACGAATTCGCGAACGATACGCTGGACGTCAATCTATACGTCAATGGTGGTACAACCCCTATCACGCTTTTACTCGATCATCCTCTGGGTCCAATTGCCAATCGCACCTGGCCCCTGCCGCTCGCGATACCACTGGCCCGACTTGTAGAGTTGCCAACACCGGAAACGCCCACCGAATATGACCTTGAATACATCATCTATGCCGGAGGTGCTAACCAGACTGACGCCGATATCACCCAATACCGCATCGACAAGACCAAGCCTTACCAGATCAAGTCACCAGCTTCGGACCTGTCGCCACCCGCGATCAATTTCCCCGCAGATTTGCCACCCAGTCAGGAGATCGATGATGCCTACCTGGGCGCCCACCCTGGCGGTATCGACGTCAGAATCACGCTCGCAACGTTCAATGCCGAAGCGACAGACGTTTGTGATATCTACTTTGGCATCTCGAACGATCCGGCCTATGCCACACCCGTTCTGAAAGATGTGACTGTTCCGGCGAGCGGGCTAATCAACATTCCTCTCAGTATTCTCAATGCTCTGAAGGATGGGGTGAATGAGCTGAGATTCATAGTCAAGGATCGGGTGGGTAATATCAGTCACAGGTCAAGACAAAACACGCGAGTGGTCCGGCACCTTGCTCCCCCTGTGCCGGAGAAACCTGGTGTTCCGCTGGCAGATGGCACGGATGGCGATACCCTGATTGATGTGGCGGATTGCATGCTTGGGGTCACTGTCGAAGTGCCCGTTCCCCAGCCCAGCGCGCCTTCCGACTCCATCCGGGTATATTGGGGCAAAACGCAAGCAGGTTCCGAGCAGCTTGTGGGCACCAATACGACGCTGGTCTTTCCGGTGGATTACGCAATCATCAAAGCAGAATACGGTGTCACTGACGTGCCTGTCCCAACTAATGTCCGTTACGAAATGTTCCGGGGAGCTGGCGCGCCGATTGCCACGGAAGACACCGATATCGAAGTCGATATCTTCCAGGATGGCCCCGACAATCCCGATGAGCCGAGCGACGTCAACCCGAACTTTGATTTGCCACGACTGGTTTCTTCTCAAGGCGTCGATAACATCCTCGACGATAACGACTATGGCAAGGATGCGGAAATCTTCGTAAAACTCTATGCCGCTCCTCCTGCCGAAACCGCGCTGTCAGTCACCGTGTTTTATGACGATGTAGCGTTAACGCCGGATATCCTGTTGCAGCCTGGCGATGAGGGAACGGAACTGGGGCCTGTTCCGGTGCCATGGAGTGTTATCGAGTTGAAACAAAACGCAACTATCAAGATCAAGTGGAAACTTTCCCGGATTGGCGGGAACAACCCGGTATTTTCGAAAGAACAGGATGTTGTTGTAAACATCACAAAAATCGACTTGCCGGCCCCGGTGGTAAGTGATCTGGTAAGGAACCGGATTTCCTGCCAGACATTGAACTTCCCGCCGAATGGGGATGGTACTGCTCGACGCAATCTCAAAGTGACTGTGCCGCAAAGTCCTTCAATGGTTGTCGGGCGCACAGTAACTTTGACTTGGGAAGGGTTCTCGGATGAAAACGCTACCGTTCCTATTCCGGGAACCCGCGTGCAAGTTGTTGACCAACCGGTTCCGGATCCGGTTAAAGATATGGTGTTCGAAATCGGCGTATACGCAACTCATCTGAAACCTGTATCAGCAGGCTGGGGCAAACTGACCTACGCAATCTCCAGCGTTTTACCGGATTCGACACCTGCCATTCACGCCGTATTCCTGGTCAATAACGAAGGTAAATTTTGTGAAGAAGTCAATCCTTGATTGACGTGTGAATCAATGGGGGCGTGTATTCGTTTCACGCCCTCATGTTCACATCTGCGTTTTGATCTTCCTGTGCATAGAGTTATCGCTCATGAGAAAAGGATAAGTCCTACAGATAACAAAGTAATTGCTCTATAGCCTTGCACCCCTTCAGAAACGAGATGCCGGGCATCTCGTCGTATTCGATCGTTTATTTTTCGGAGCAGGTGACCAGTATGTATTTACGTTCGTTCCGTGGCTTTTCATTGAAAGGACTGTGCTTGCCATTTCTTGTGATTTCTTCCTTTGCCAGTGCAGCACCCGTAGTAGGAGGCACCGCGAACGTCAATACAGGAGATGCCATCGAACGCTGGGATCTCACTCAAAATGCCACGCTGAACATCAACAATGCCGAGACCCTGGCAATCAGCGCCAACCGCTCGACGGTGAATGTCAACGCTGGTAGCCGAACTCAGGGTATCAGTGCCACCAACAACTCGACGGTGAATCTGAGCGGCGCCAACCTGTCGAGCGTGGGTGCCCGAGCGGGTTTGCAGCTTGTCTCAAGTCTGGGCAACGTCGACAACAGCACGATCAATGCGGACAGAATCGGTCTGTCGGCGGCGCGCGTGTTCGGCACACAGGCGGGCTCGACAGCCAATATCACCAATAACAGCATCATCACCGGCGTGACCGCTGGCGCCCTGGCTACCTCCCACAGCCTGATCAATGTCGTCGACTCGACCCTTGAGGGAACCGGCCCTTCGGGTTATGGCCTGTGGCTGCAGAGTGCTGATGCCGTTGCCAGAAACAGTACCCTCACGGGCGCTCAGAACGGTGTCTTCATCGCGCTGGATGTAACAGGCGTAGCACCCGCCACGTTGAATCTGGACAACACCACTGTTCAGGGTAAAAACGGTTCTGCCATTCTGGTGGATTTCGCTAATGTCGAGCGGACCACCGCGACATTGACACTTTCCAACTCCAGACTTCTGGCGGGCAATAACACCTTGGTTGAGGTCAGGGGCGGTTCCGATGTTTCAATGACCGTCAACAGCAGTACACTCAATGGCGATATCGTGACGGAGGCGGGCAGCACGTTCGGGCTGACCTTGCAGAACAATTCGGTGCTGACTGGCCGGCTTGGAAACGTGACCAACGCCACGATCAACGACAACTCACAATGGGTGCTGGTGGATAACAGCCAGGTCGGAAATCTTGTGCTCAATGGTGGCTCCGTCAAGTTCGGGGCAGACAACGCGTTCTATCAACTGGATGTGACCAATCTGTCCGGCAACGGCCGTTTCATCATGGGTACCGATCTGGCGACCGGCCAGACCGATTTGCTCAACGTCACCGGCACGGCCAGCGGTTCGCACGAATTGCTCATTGCCAGCAGCGGTACGGAACCGCCTGCGGGTCAGCCAGTGACGGTGGTCAAGACCAACGGTGGCTCCGCACAATTTTCGCTGCAGGGCAATGTCGTCGATCAAGGCGCGTATTCCTACGCCTTGGCCAAGAGTGGCAACGACTGGATTCTTGACCCGACCTCTCGCATTGTCAGCCCGGGCGCACGCTCGGTACTGGCACTGTTCAATACGCCTCTGCCGACCTGGTATGGCGAGCTGACCTCGTTGCGCAGCCGGATGGGTGAGTTGCGTTTCAATGGCGGGCAGGGCGGCGCCTGGGGACGGACCTATGGCAATCAATATCAGATCGCTGACGGATCCGGTGTCGGCTACCGGCAGAGTCAGGTGGGGTTCACCCTGGGGGCTGACACCACCCTGCCGGTAGGGGACGGTCAGTGGCTGGTTGGTGTGATGGGCGGCCACAGCAAGTCCGACCTCGATCTGAATGCGGGCACGTCGGGTAATGTCGACAGTTACTACCTGGGCACTTACGCCACCTGGCTGGATGCAAACAGCGGTTATTACGCCGATGCCGTGTTGAAAGTGAACCGGTTTCGCAACGAAGCGAAGGTCAGCCTGAGCGACGGCGCCCGGGCCAAAGGCGACTATGACAACACGGGGGTCGGTGGATCGGTGGAATTCGGTCGGCACATCAAGCTTGACGACGGTTATTTCGTCGAGCCCTTCACCAAGTGGTCGGCCGTGGTCATTCAGGGCAAGGATTTTTCGCTGGACAACGATTTGCAGGCAGACGGTGGCCGCGCACGTTCACTCCTCGGTGAAGCGGGTGTGACGGCAGGTCGCAATTTCAAACTGAACAATGACCTTGAAGTGCAACCTTATCTGCGGGTGGGTGGCGGCTATGAGTTCGCCAAAAACAACGAAGTGAAAGTCAATGACAACGTGTTCAAGAACGATCTTTCCGGGGCACGGGGAATGGTCGGAGCCGGTGTCTCGGCATCGGTATCGAAAAACCTGCAAATGCATGCCGACTATGAATACAGCGACGGCAAGAACTTCCGTCAACCCGCCGGATTGACCCTGGGATTGCGATACGCGTTCTGATCGGCATACTGGAAATTAGAAAAGGAGGCTTCGGCCTCCTTTTCTTTTAGATGCCTAACCGGCCTGGCGTCGATCAATCAGCATGGGCCCCTGCGGGATGACGGTGGACGCGGAATTCGCCGCATAGGTGGTGTTGGCAGGGCTTCAAAGTTGACGTGCAGATTGACGGTTCTAATTGTGTCCTCATCCCGATTTTCGAGTGTGGCGTTAATAATGCCACTGAAAATGGACTTATTAGCGTCGAATGCGAGTTCAGCTATTCCATTGTTGTTGGTATAGGAGATTGGTGTACCCGGTGTAGAACTATCGACAAAAATTACCTGGACGCTAGGAGAGCCAGGAAGCAATGCATATCTGTCGTTCGCGAGACCCTTGGTAAAAGAAACCGTGACTTCCTTGGTTTTATAATCCGGGGCTGACCCCCGCTGTATGGCCTGCATGACATGTGCCTCACCATGAGGCGGGGGGTAGGTCGCCTCAGACAGTATTACCATGCCGGCCTCGTAAGGCTCTGTTACATTGATTGTTCCTTTACATGTGCCTGCCATCACTGATTGGTATGGCACTTTTGCTAATGCGTTCATAAATCCAGCCTCCGCTGTCATGACAAAGGATATCTCGCCATTCAATACAGGCGGGATAGCCTATGAGATGCCAGCCAGGCGAAGCTGTAAACTGTCAGACTTTACAGGTATACATCGCCATTTTTATGTGATTTTTTATTGGCGTCGATTCTTGTGTTTGTGAATGACCTTCAACCAAACAACCCTGCCGCAATATTGATCGAGAAGCCCAGAATCGCCGTGTTGAACACAAACCCGATCAATGACTGTGCCAGTACGATCTTGCGAATGTCGCGAGTGGCGACGCCGACATCGGCCGTCTGTACCGCGACCCCGATGGTGAACGAGAAATACAGGAAGTCCCAGTAATTGGGTGTTGTCAGGCCCTCGGCAAAGCGCAGTGCCGGCTCCTTGCCGTCCCAGGTGTAAAACAGCCGGGCGTAGTGCACGCTGAAAATCACCCCGATCACCAGCCACGAACCTACGACGGTGAGGGCGGTGAACGCGTAATGCAGAAGTTTGCGATGGGTATCCAGATCTTTGGTGCCGGCCAGCTCCAGGGTGATGGCGGCCAGGCTGGCCAACGCCGCGATACACACCACGAACAATACCAGCCCGGCGTTTTCGTCTTCGATGACGGCGATACGTTTGACGTCCGGCGCCTTCGCCCGAACGGTCAACCAGAACATCAGGATCAGGTAGGTCCAGACGCCGGCATTCCAGCCAATCAGTATTTTGCTGATGATCGAATCGGCAGGGACCAGCAGGCCGGTGGCAAGGCCCACCAGAGCGGCGGCGGACAGGCGAGGGTGGGTGCGGGCGAGAAAGCGCATGAGGACTCACAGTGATGATCAATCCCGGAACCTTAGCGCACGCAGCTGTGCTTTTGTAGGAGCTGCCGCAGGTTCGGGCCGCGATTGGACGATCTTTTGATCTGAAACAAAATCAAAAGATCGTCCGATCGCGGCCCGAACCTTCGGCAGCTCCTACAGTGGGGTTAGTGGGGTTTGGTGAAACGCTGTACCAGCTTCATCACCACCACGAAAAACAACGGCACGAAGATCACCGCCAGCGTTGCCGTGATCATCCCGCCGATCACCCCGGTGCCGATGGCTTGCTGGCTCGCCGAACTGGCGCCGGTGGCGATGGCCAACGGCACCACGCCCAGGATGAACGCCAGCGAAGTCATGACGATCGGGCGCAGACGCAGGCGCGCTGCCTGCAACGTCGCATCGATCAGGTCGTGGCCTTCGTCATACAGGCTCTTGGCGAATTCGATGATCAGGATCGCGTTCTTCGCCGACAGACCGATGATGGTAATCAGCCCGACCTTGAAGAACACGTCGTTGGGCATCCCGCGCAAGGTCACCGCCAGCACTGCGCCGAGCACGCCCAGCGGCACCACCAGCAGCACCGAAGTCGGAATCGACCAGCTCTCGTAAAGTGCCGCCAGGCACAGGAACACGATCAGCAACGACAGGCCGAGCAGGATCGGTGCCTGGCTGCCGGACAAACGTTCCTGCAACGACAGCCCGGTCCACTCCTGACCCAGACCTTTCGGCCCTTGAGCGACCAGCCGTTCAATCTCCGCCATGGCCTCACCGGTGCTGTGGCCTGGCGACGGTTCGCCGGAAATCGCAATCGCCGGATAACCGTTATAACGGGTCAGTTGCGCCGGGCCTTGCGTCCATTTGGCCTGAACGAACGCCGACAGCGGCACCATGTGCCCGGCGTTATTGCGCACGTGCATTTTCAGCAGGTCATCGACCTGACTGCGCTGATCGCCTTCGGCCTGTACCACCACCCGCTGCATGCGCCCCTGATTGGGGAAGTCGTTGATGTAGGAGGAACCCACGGCGGTGGACAACACACTGCCGATGTCAGCGAACGACACGCCCAGCGCATTGGCCTGCTTGCGGTCTACTTCCAGTTGCACCTGCGGCGCTTCGGCGAGCGCGCTTTCGCGCACATTCATCAGCACCGGGCTTTTTTCTGCGGCGGCGAGCAGTTCAGTGCGCGCCTGCATCAATGTCGCGTGACCGAGACCGCCGCGATCCTGCAGACGGAATTCGAAGCCGCTGGACGTACCGAGGCCGTCTACGGGCGGTGGCAGTACCGAGAACGCCATCGCGTCCTTGATCTGGCTCAGGGCGATGTTGGCGCGGTCGGCAATCGAGCTTGCCGCGTCATCGCTGCTGCGCTGCGACCAGTCTTTCAACGTGGAAAAGGCCAGCGCCGCGTTCTGCCCGCTACCAGAGAAGCTGAAGCCGAGAATCACCACACTGTCACTGATACCGGGCTCGCCAGCGTTATGCGCTTCAAGTTGCTCGGCGACCTGCACCGTACGGTTCTTGGTGGCCCCGGGTGGCAGTTGAATGTCGGTGATGGTGTAACCCTGATCCTCGACCGGCAGGAACGAGGAGGGCAGACGCGCAAAGCACAGCCCCATACCGATCAGCAGCACGCCGTAGATCAACAGATATCGCCCGCTGCGCTTCAGCGCGTAGCCGACCCAGCCTTGATAGCGATCGGTCAGTTGCTCGAAGCGGCGGTTGAACCAGCCGAAGAAGCCGCTTTTCTCATGATGTTCATCCTTGGCGATCGGCTTGAGCAGCGTGGCGCACAGTGCAGGCGTCAGAGTCAGGGCAAGGAACGCCGAGAACAGGATCGAGGTCGCCATCGACAAAGAGAACTGCCGGTAAATCACGCCCACCGAACCCTGCATGAACGCCATCGGAATGAACACCGCCACCAGCACAAGGGTGATGCCGATGATCGCGCCGGTAATCTGCTTCATGGCCTTGCGCGTCGCCTCTTTCGGCGACAAGCCTTCAGTGGCCATGATCCGCTCGACGTTTTCCACCACGACGATGGCGTCGTCCACCAGAATGCCGATGGCCAGCACCATGCCGAACATGGTCAGCACGTTGATCGAGAAACCCAGCGCCAGCATGGTGGCGAACGTGCCCATCAGCGCCACCGGCACCACCAGCGTCGGAATCAGCGTGTAGCGGATGTTCTGCAGGAACAGGAACATCACCGCAAACACCAGCAGCATCGCCTCGCCCAAGGTGTAAACCACTTTGGTGATCGAGACTTTGACGAACGGCGAGGTGTCGTACGGTATCTTGTATTCGACGCCGGTCGGGAAGTAGCGCGACAGTTCGTCCATCTTCGCCCGGATCAAGGTGGCGGTCGCCAGCGCATTGGCTCCCGGCGCCAATTGCACGCCGACGGCGGTGGACGGTTTGCCGTTCAGGCGCGTGCCGAACTGGTATTCCTGACTGCCGACTTCGACCCGCGCCACATCGCCGATGCGCACGGTGGAGCCGTCGGGGTTGGCCTTGAGCACGATGTCGGCGAATTCTTCCGGCGTCGACAACTGACCCTTGACCAAAATGGTCGCGGTGATTTCCTGCGAGGACGGATTGGGCAAATCGCCAATACTGCCCGCCGAAACCTGCGCGTTCTGCGCGACGATGGCGGTGTTGACGTCGGCCGGGGTCAGGTTGAAACCGATCAGCTTCTGCGGATCGATCCAGATCCGCATCGCGCGTTCGGCGCCGTACAGCTGCGCCTTGCCGACGCCATCGATGCGCTTGATCTCGTTCATCACGTTGCGCGCCAGATAATCACTGAGCGCCACGTCATCGAGTTTGCCGTCGCTGGAGGTCAGGGTGATCAGCAGCAGAAAGCCGGCAGAGACTTTCTCCACCTGCAAACCTTGCTGGTTCACCGCTTGCGGCAGGCGCGATTCGACCACTTTGAGGCGGTTCTGCACATCGACCTGCGCCAGCTCCGGGTTGGTGCCCGGCTGGAAGGTGGCTTTGATCGTCGCGCTGCCGAGGCTGCTCTGCGATTCGAAGTACAGCAGGTGATCGGCACCGTTGAGCTCTTCCTCGATCAGGCTGACCACGCTTTCATCGACGGTCTGTGCCGATGCGCCGGGGTACACGGCGTAGATTTCGATCTGCGGCGGGGCGACGTCGGGGTACTGCGCCACCGGCAATTGCGGGATGGCCAGCGCACCGGCCAACAGGATGAACAGGGCGACGACCCAGGCGAACACTGGGCGATCGATAAAAAACTGCGGCATAGGAAAGCGTCCTGCTTACTGACCAGAGGTCTGGGCAAGTGGAAGAGGGGTGTCGTCGATCTGCACTGTTTCGCCCGGACGGGCGTGCTGCAGGCCTTCGGTGACAATGCGGTCGCCGGGCTTGAGGCCGCCGGTGACGATCCAGCGATCGTTTTGCACTGCGCCCAGTTGCACCGGTTGCTGCGCCACGCGCATCTGCTGGTCGACGGTCAGCACCTGAGCGATACCGGCGCTGTCACGCTGCACCGCACGTTGCGGTACGGTGATGCCGTTCTGCACGGTGGCTTGTTGCAGGCGTACGCGGATGAAGCTGCCCGGCAGCAGGTCGAGGTCAGGATTGGGGAACTCGCTGCGCAGAATGATCTGGCCGGTGCCCGGATCGACGCTGATGTCGCTGAACAGCAACTTGCCCGGTAACGGGTAGAGGCTGCCGTCATCCTGAATCAGTGTGGCCTTGACCTGATCCTGACCGACTTCCTGCAACTGCCCGGAACGGAAGGCGCGGCGCAATTCATTGAGTTCACGGGTCGACTGGGTGAGATCGGCGTAGATCGGGTTGAGCTGCTGAATCAGTGCCAATGGCGTGGTTTCGTTCTGTCCGACCAGCGCACCTTCAGTGACCAATGCACGGCCGACCCTCCCGGAAATCGGCGCGGTGACGGTGGCGTAGCCGAGGTTCAGCTTCGCCCGTTCTACCGCAGCTTTATTGGCTGCCACGTCGGCGGCGGTTTGCCGGGCATTGGCGCGGGCATTGTCGTAATCCTGGGCGCTGATCGCCTTGTCGTCGATCAACTGCGCGTAGCGTTGCTCCTGCAACTTCGCCTGGAAGGCGTTGGCCTCGGCTTTGCGCAGCGCGGCTTCGGCGCTGTCCAGGTCAGCCTTGAACGGTGCCGGGTCGATGCGGAACAGCACGTCGCCCTTTTTCACGTCGCTGCCTTCACGGAACGTGCGTTGCAGCACCACGCCGGCCACTCGGGCACGTACTTCGGCGATGCGTGGCGCGGCGATCCGCCCGCTCAGTTCGCTGCTGATCGACAGGGGGCGGGCCTCGATGGTCTCGATGCGCACAGTGGCCGGCGGCGCTTCTTCTTCGGCCTTCGAGGACGAATCACAGGCGCTCAGCAACAGCGCAACGGCGATGAGGCCGAGCCCGGCCAGCAGATTTTTCGACATGTACTACCCCCAATATTGAAGCCCGCATCCTAAGGCCAGACGCCGAGGGTAGCGGTGAAGCTTTGTAGGCGCTGTGTGAAATTGTGTAAGGGTTTTACTCAGGGACGGGTGTGGGCGTATATCCTTTACGCCTTGAAATTTATTGCGACAGATAAACCGTCATCGCGAGCAGGCGAAGGCCTACATTGGAACTGTGTCAGACACGAACCTTGTAGGAGTGAGCCTGCTCGCGATGAGGCCCAAACAGTCGCCACAGCACTTTCCTGGAACACCCCATGCCCAACATCCTCCTGGTCGAAGACGACACCGCCCTCGCCGAACTGATTTCCAGCTATCTGGAACGCAACGGTTACTCCGTCAGTGTGATCGGCCGTGGCGACCACGTGCGCGAACGGGCACGGATCAATCCGCCGGACCTGGTGATCCTTGACCTGATGCTGCCGGGCCTCGACGGCCTGCAGGTCTGCCGCTTGCTGCGGGCCGATTCGGCAACGCTGCCGATCCTGATGCTGACCGCCCGCGATGACAGTCACGATCAGGTACTGGGCCTGGAAATGGGCGCAGACGATTACGTCACCAAGCCCTGCGAACCACGGGTTCTGCTGGCACGAGTGCGTACTTTGCTGCGCCGCAGCAGCCTTGGTGAGCCGATGACGGTCAATGACCGGATCGTCATGGGCAATCTGTGCATCGACCTCTCCGAGCGCACCGTTTCCTGGCGCGATCAACCGGTGGAGCTGTCCAGCGGCGAATACAATTTGCTGGTGGTCCTGGCCCGACACGCCGGGGAGGTGCTGAGCCGCGATCAGATCCTCCAGCGCTTGCGCGGCATTGAGTTCAACGGCACCGATCGTTCGGTGGACGTGGCGATTTCCAAGCTGCGGCGCAAGTTCGACGACCACGCCGGCGAGGCGCGCAAGATCAAGACCGTGTGGGGTAAGGGTTACTTGTTCAGCCGTTCCGAGTGGGAATGCTGAGCTGATGTTCAGAATCCTGTTTCGCCTGTATCTGGTGACGATCGTCTCCTACAGCGCGGCGATCTATCTGGTGCCGGATCTGGTGGTCATGGCGTTCCGCGAGCGCTTCATCACCTACAACCTCGACTATTCGCGCGGCCTGCAATCGCTGATCACCCGGCAGTTTCACGCGGTGCCGCAAGACCAGTGGCCAGCGCTGGCGCAGTCGATGGACAAAGACTTCCAGCCGCTGCACATCGCTCTGGCACGTATCGACGACGCCGGGTTCACCGCCGCCGAACAGGTACGTTTGCGCGCCGGGGAAAACGTGGTGCGTATCGGCGATTGGGGCTGGCGCACCTTGGCGGTCACGCCGCTGAACGATGATGTCGCCGTGCAAATGGTGGTGCCGCCGGATCCGCTGGACGTCAATCTGTTGTACTGGAGCATCAACGTGCTGATCGGCGCGAGCATGCTCGCCTGCCTGCTGCTGTGGATTCGCCCGCACTGGCGCGATCTGGAACGCCTCAAGGGTGCTGCCGAACGCTTCGGCAAGGGGCATTTGAACGAGCGCACGCAAATCCCCGCCAGTTCCAACATCGGCAGCCTGGCCAACGTGTTCGACACCATGGCCGGCGACATCGAAAATCTGCTCAATCAGCAGCGTGACCTGCTCAATGCGGTGTCCCACGAATTGCGTACACCGCTGACCCGTCTGGACTTCGGCCTGGCTCTGGCGCTATCGGATGATTTGCCGGCGACCAGTCGCGAGCGCCTGCAAGGGCTGGTTGCGCACATTCGCGAACTGGATGAGTTGGTGCTGGAACTGCTGTCTTACAGCCGCCTGCAGAACCCGGCGCAATTACCGGAACAGGTTGAGGTTTCGCTGGATGAGTTCATCGACAGCATTCTGGGCAGCGTCGATGAAGAGCTGGAGTCACCGGACATCGTTATTGATGTTTTGTTGCATGGTCAGCTCGTACGCTTTTCGCTGGATCCCCGCCTGACCGCCCGGGCGATCCAGAACCTGCTGCGCAATGCCATGCGCTATTGCGAGAAACGTATTCAGATTGGCGTGCAGGTCAGCCCTGATGGCTGCGGGATCTGGGTCGACGATGATGGGATTGGCATCCCGGATGACGAGCGTGAGCGGATTTTCGAGCCGTTTTATCGCCTTGATCGCAGCCGCGACCGCGCCACCGGTGGCTTTGGCCTGGGCCTGGCGATCAGCCGCCGGGCGCTGGAGGCGCAGGGCGGGACGCTGACGGTGGAAAGTTCGCCGCTGGGCGGGGCGCGATTCAGATTGTGGTTGCCCACCGCTGCCTGAATAAAGTGAAGGAAAACCTGTGGCGAGGGAGCTTGCTCCCGCTGGGCTGCGAAGCGGCCCTAGGCAATCCGCAGCCAGGCGTCATTTGCCGGTTTTGCGACGGCTTCGCCGCCGGGCGGGAGCAAGCTCCCTCGCCACAGGGATGCGGTTGCGGTGTCAGATCAGTTGGTTTGACTGGATCAAGCCAACCCCGGCCGTCTGCATTCGCTCCATCGCCGCCGCCAGTGAACCCTCCATATCAATGGCGCGACAGGCATCCAGCAGCACAAACGCATTGAACCCCGCCGCCCGCGCATCCAGCGCCGAGAACATCACACAGAAATCCAGCGCCAGACCGACCATGTACACCGTGTCGATACCGCGTTCTTTCAGATAACCGGCCAGACCGGTGGTGGTGCGCCGGTCCGCTTCGAGAAACGCCGAATAGCTGTCGATGTCCGGGTTGCAGCCCTTGCGGATGATCAGTTGCGCGTGGGGCAGCTTCAGCTCGGAGTGAAACCCGGCGCCGGTGGTGCCTTGCACGCAGTGATCCGGCCAGAGTACCTGCTCGCCGTAGGGCAACTGGATCACATCGTAAGGCTTGCGCCCGGGATGACTCGAGGCAAATGAGGCGTGGCCGCTCGGGTGCCAGTCCTGGGCAATGATCACCTGTTTGAACAGGCCGCTCAGGCGATTGATCAGCGGCACGATCAGATCGCCTTCGGGGACGGCCAACTGGCCGCCCGGGGTGAAGTCATTCTGCACGTCAATGACCAGCAGGGCGCTGCGGGGTGAAATCTGCATCGATGCTTCCTCCTTGGATAATCACGCGCTCAGCATAGTGGCAGCGGCACTCATGCGCTCAAGCGTTCGATCAAGTGTCTGGCGAGGCCTTCCAGCGCCGGGGCCGGATTGTGCCCGATCAACATCCACGCATGCTCACCTTCGGTCCAATACACCACGTTCATCTCATGCCGCCGTTCGTGCGCCAAAGGCTGGCTGCCACTGTTGGAGCGAGTCACGCACAAGGCCAGCGGCCCGTGTTTCGCATCGAGATAGGTCAGTTGCGCAATCGGCACACCGTCGTACTCGAGCATTTGTGCGCGTTTGAGTTCGGCGCCCGGCAGCTTCAGCAGCGCCGGTGACAGGTTCAGGCCGAGCCGCGTGTCCACCGCACGCAATTGCACGCGTTGGTTGGCCTCGTCGCTCGGCAAATGATCAAGCGTCTGCGGCACATACAGCGCCATGTAGTCGCCCACCAGGGCGCGCCAGTTATGTGCTTGCTGCGTTTGCCAGGCGAGAAACAGGCGATCGGCCAACACCCCGCCCGCCAGCAGACTCGCGGAGGCCGCACCGATGAACCAGCGTCGGCTCAGGCCTGGCCGCTGAGGGGCAGGGATGGCATCGAGGCGCGCCTGCAAACGCTCCAGCGGCGCCTGTTGCGCCAGTTCGTCATAGGCCTCTTTGTACGGCAGGCTGCTGCGTTCGAACCATTGCACGCGCAGGCTGAGCAACGGGTCGTCGACAATCGCGCTGTCGAGTTGAGCGCGATACGCGGGATCCAGTTCGTCGTCGAGGTAGGCCACCAGTTGTTCGTCGGAGGGCTTGTTCATGGGTGGTCACCTCCAGTGGTTTTCGGCACGGCTTGCAGCGGCGGGTACTCGGCCAGTTTCAGCCGCGCGGTGGCCAGACGGCTCATCACGGTACCGATCGGCACTTGCAGGATCTCGGCGACTTCGCGGTAGGACAGGCCTTCAACGTAGGCCAGATAAACGGTTTCGCGCTGGGTTTCCGGCAACGCATCGACCCGGCGGATCACCTGTGCCGCCATCACGTGGGTTTGTGCGGCGTATTCGCCGTCGAAGGCCAGTTGCCCGTCGGCATCGACCTGGCCTGTGCCCTGACGCACCCGACGCGCGCGCACTTCGTTGAGCCAGATCGAATGCAGGATGCTCAGCAACCAGCGATCCATGCGCGTGCTGGCCACATATTGGCCGGCACGTTCCAGCGCCCGCACACACGTGGCTTGCACCAGATCCTCGGCCACGTGCCGATTGCGCGACAGCAGCAGACCGTAGCGCCACAGTCGCGCCAGATGTTGTCCGAGTTCTGCTCTGAATGCCTGATCGCTGACGATGATGGCGTTCCTTTATCTATCTCAGGTTTTCGATGAATCGTTGATGGCTTCAGCCAGGTCCTGGTATTCCTCGCAGGATGTTCCGCAAATCGATTTGATCTGCTGCAACTGCTCCTGCGCCAGGTCGACGCGACCTTTGATCACATAGGCTTCGCCGAGGTATTCACGCACTTGCGCGTACTGCGGATCGAGTTTCACCGATTGCAGGTAATAGCCGATGCCTTCATCGGTACGCCCCAGTTTTCGCGTGGCGTAACCGCGATAGTTGAGGGCCTTGGCGGTGTTCGGATGTTTCAGGGTGTCGAGCAGGGCCAGGGCCTCTTCGTAGCGACCGTCCTTGGCCAATCGGTAGGCGTAATCGGTACGATCGGCATCCGGTACGGCGCTGCTGGTCTGCAGCACGCATTTCTGCGATTTGCTGTCCCAGACCTGGCCTTTGGGGCAGTTGGGCTTCTGCACGGGTGCGCTTTCATCACCATTGGCAAATGCCATCGACGTGGATAACGCGGCCACCAGCAGCAACGGGGCGGCGAACATAACGGAACGGATAGTCATGGGCAAGGCTCCACAGAGGGTTATGTTTCACTTTGAACACCACAGCACGGCATTTTATTCATTGCTTTGTCAGGCTCTGTTCAAGGTACGCGCAAATCACGGCGCTATGCTCAGGAACGCCTGCCGTCCATCCAGCGCTTTGCCATGACCCGGCGCTGACACACGAGGAACTGCCATGAAAGATCAGGTCCATCACTCCGCTGCCGCCGGCTACAAGACTGCCGCCGACACCTACGTCAAAGGTCGCCCCGATTACCCGCCGCAGGTCAGTCAATGGTTGACCCAGACATTGGGCCTGGACAGTCACAAGACGGTCATCGATCTGGGCGCCGGCACCGGCAAGTTCACCGGGCGGCTGGCGGCCACCGATGCGCAGGTGATTGCGGTGGAGCCGGTGGCGCAGATGCTGGAAAAATTGTCCGCCGCCTGGCCCGAGGTGCTGGCGGTGAGCGGTACTGCGACCGATCTGCCGTTGCCCGACGCCTCCGTGGATGCGGTGGTCTGCGCGCAGGCGTTCCATTGGTTCGCCACACCCGAAGCCTTGAGCGAGATCGCCCGGGTACTCAAGCCCGGCGGCAAGCTCGGGCTGATCTGGAACCTGCGCGATACGCAAGTCAGCTGGGTGCCGAAACTTGACGCGATCGTCAATGCACTGGAAGGTGATACGCCCCGTTATTACACCGGCCAATGGCGCGACGCGTTTCCGCATCCGGCGTTCGGGGCGCTGCAGCTACAGCAGTTTCATCACGGACACACCGGCTCGCCGGAAGACGTGATCTTCAATCGGGTGCGCTCCACCAGTTTTATTGCAGCATTGCCGCAGGCGCAGCGGGACAAGGTCGATGAGCAGATCCGCGCGTTGATTGCCTCGGAACCGGCGTTGCGGGGCCGGCATGTGCTGACAGTGCCTTATGAGACGGCGGCGTATGTGGCGGTGAAGGTCGGTTAGATTCTTTGCTGCACAGACTAAACCCTGTAGGAGCTGCCGCAGGCTCGGGCCGCGATCGGACGATCTTTTGATCTTCACAGTCAAAAGATCACAGCCTGCGGCAGCTCCTACACGGATTGATGGCACCTACCTGACCTTGTGGCAGTCAGTCCCGCATTTGGCCGAACCGCCATCGTGATGCCTTGTTATAGTTCGGGCCTCATTTTCTGCCCGGTAAAGGATCACTGCCATGACTCAATACACCGCCTTCAGCGTCGAACTGGCCGACAACATCGCGCATGTGCAGATCAATCGCCCGGAAAAGATCAACTCGATGAATGCTGCGTTCTGGAGCGAGATCGTCGAGATTTTCCAGTGGATCGATGACACCGATGGAGTGCGGGTGGTGGTGCTCAGCGGTAACGGCAAACATTTTTCCTCCGGCATCGACCTGATGATGCTCGCCGGCGTCGCCAACGAGCTGGGCAAGGACGTCGGCCGTAATGCGCGCCTGCTGCGGCGCAAGATTCTCACCCTGCAAGCTTCGTTCAATGCTGTCGACAACTGCCGCAAACCGGTACTGGCGGCGATTCAGGGCTACTGCCTCGGCGGTGCGATCGACCTGATCGCCGCCTGCGACATGCGCTACGCTGCCGAAGACGCACAATTCTCGATCAAGGAAATCGATATCGGCATGGCCGCCGATGTTGGCACTTTGCAACGGTTGCCACGGATCATCGGTGACGGCATGCTGCGTGAACTGGCTTACACCGGGCGCACCTTTGGCGCCGAAGAGGCGCGCAGCATCGGTCTGGTCAATCGCGTTTACGCCGACAAGGACCTGCTGCTCGAAGGTGTGATGGACATTGCTCGCGACATTGCCAGCAAATCGCCAATCGCGGTCACCGGCACCAAGGAAATGATCAGCTACATGCGCGATCATCGCATCGACGACGGACTCGAATACGTTGCCACCTGGAACGCCGCCATGTTGCAATCCACCGACTTGCGCGTGGCCATGGCCGCCCATATGAGTAAACAGAAACCCGAATTTCTGGATTGAGAAACCATGACAGCTCGCTGGACCACTGCAGTACTGGACACCGATCAACCCGGCGGTTGGGCCGTGGCACGCAGCCCCGAAGGCTTTCTGTTCGACGACAACGGCGCGCTGTTCCCGCGGGAATGGCTCAAGCGTCAGGACTTGTCGGTCCTTGCCGAACACGGCATCGGCCACCTCGATGGCGAGCCGGTCTATCTGCTGGAGCTGCGCAGTTCCAGCGAGGTGCCGGGCTGCAACTGGAAAGGCCTGCGGGCGTTCATGCTCGATGGCGATCACACGATCTACAAAGTGCTGGGTTATGCCGCGCAGATCGGCACCTGGGCCCGCGAGCATCGTTTTTGCGGCAATTGCGGGCAGGCGATGACCCAAGTGCCTGGTGAGCGGGCGATGTATTGCCAGCCGTGCGACTTGCGCAGTTATCCGCGCATTTCGCCGAGCATGATCGTGCTGATCACCCGCGGAGACGAGATCCTGCTGGCGCGTTCACCGCGGTTTGTCACCGGGGTCTACAGCACGCTGGCCGGCTTTGCCGAGCCGGGGGAGTCGGCCGAGGATTGCCTGATTCGCGAGGTGCGCGAGGAAGTCAGCATCGAAGTGAAGAACATCCAGTACATGGGCAGCCAGTGCTGGCCGTTCCCGCATTCGATGATGCTCGGCTTCCATGCCGAATATGCCGGGGGCGAGATCGTCTGTCAGGAGGACGAGATCGAGGACGCACAGTGGTTCAACGTGCACGATCTGCCACCGTTGCCGGCGTCAAAATCGATTGCCCGTTACCTGATCGACGTCTACGTGGCGCGCCGTTTAGGCCACGCTGAACCAGTGTTGCCAGGCTAGGCGCACGGTCAGCCCCAGCACCACGGTGATGAACACCGGACGAATGAACTTGGCGCCGCCGCTGATCGCGGTGCGCGCGCCGAAGAATGCGCCGACCATCACCGACAGGCCCATGCACAGGCCGATGATCCAGTCCACCTGCCCGGAAAACACGAACACCGACAGCGCCGCGATGTTGCTGACGAAGTTCATGCTGCGCGCCACACCGCTGGCCTTGACCAGGTCGATCGGGTAGAGCAGCAGACTGCTGACCGTCCAGAACGCACCGGTGCCGGGGCCGGCCACACCGTCGTAGAAACCGAGGCTGAAGCCCTGGCTCGACTGCCATTTCTTCTTGATCGGCGCATCGCTGTCCAGCGGCGCCTTGGGCGTACCGCCGAACAACAGATACAGGCCACAGGCGAAGACGATCACCGGCAGCATCTTGTTCAGCCATTCCGCCGGCAGGTAGTGCGCGACGACGGCACCGGTCAGCGCGCCGACCAACGTACCGATGATCGCGTGTGTCCACTGCCGAGGGTGGAACAGCTTGCGCCGGTAGAAGGTGAAACTGGCGGTGGCCGAACCGAACGTCGAACTCAGTTTGTTGGTGCCCAGCACCAGATGCGGTGGCAGGCCGGCGGTGAGCAGTGCCGGGGTGGTCAACAACCCGCCGCCACCGGCGATGGCGTCGATGAAACCGGCAATGAAAGCGACAAGGGCCAGAACGGCCAGGGTGGTGAGGTCAACGCTGAGTTCGAAAGGCATGGAATCGGCTTATTCGGCAGGGCGCAGAAGGGCTGCGGGGAAGGGCTGACATGTTACTCATTTCCAAGTGTTGCGGCGACCCGTAAAGCCCTATCGCTGGCAAGCCAGCTCCCACAGAGATCTCTAGTGAACACAAATTTTGCGAACATACCGGACACCTGTGGGAGCTGGCTTGCCAGCGATGAGGTCAGCTCAGACACCAACTATTCAACTGTTGCCCAACCAACACCTCGACAACAAATCACCCTCCAACAATGCAACTCCATCAGCCTCAAGCCCAACAAAACCAGGCATCTCAATCCTGGCACGCTTGCTGCTCTGTCCCACTGACCTTCCCAACGTCCCGAGGACACGCCAATGAGCAAGCAAGCCGTGAAATTCGCCTACTGGGTGCCGAACGTCAGTGGCGGTCTGGTGGTCAGCAAGATCGAGCAGCGCACCGACTGGGGCATCGACTACAACCGCAAGCTGGCGCAACTCGCCGAGGCCGCCGGATTTGAATATGCCCTGACGCAGATCCGCTTTACCGCCGGTTACGGCGCCGAGTTCCAGCATGAGTCGGTGGCTTTCAGTCATGCGCTGCTGGCGGCTACCACCGAGCTGAAGGTGATCGCGGCGATTCTGCCCGGCCCATGGCAACCGGCGCTGGCGGCCAAGCAACTGGCGACCATCGATCAACTCACCAACGGCCGGATCGCGGTGAACATCGTCAGCGGCTGGTTCAAGGGCGAGTTCCAGGCCATCGGCGAGCACTGGCTGGAACACGACGAGCGCTATCGGCGCTCGGAGGAATTCATCCGTTCGTTGCGCGGGATCTGGAGTCAGGACAACTTCAGCTTTCGCGGCGACTTCTACCGCTTTGACAATTACACCCTCAAACCGAAACCGCTGGGCCGCCCGGAAATCTTCCAGGGCGGCAGTTCCCGTGCGGCAAGGGACATGGCGGCGCGGGTCTCGGACTGGTATTTCACCAACGGCAACAGCGTCGAAGGGATCAAGGCGCAGGTCGATGACATCCGGGCGAAAGCGGCGGCCAACAAGCATTCGGTGAAGATCGGCGTCAACGCTTTCGTCATCGCCCGCGACACCGAAGAAGAGGCGCACGCGGTCCTGGCGCAGATCATCGACCAAGCCGACCCGGAGGCGGTGAACGCCTTTGGTGACGCGGCGAAACAGGCGGGCAGGGCGTCACCGGAAGGTGAGGGCAACTGGGCGAAATCGACCTTCGAGGATCTGGTGCAATACAACGACGGCTTCAAGACCAACCTGATCGGCACGCCACAGCAGATTGCCGAGCGGATCGTGGCGTTGAAAGCGGTGGGGGTGGATCTGGTGTTGGCAGGGTTTCTGCACTTTCAGGAGGAGGTGGAGTATTTCGGCAAGCGGGTGTTGCCGCTGGTGCGGGAACTGGAGGCTGAAAAGACTGCCGCAGTAGCCTGAAACACCACAATCCCCCCTGTAGGAGCTGCCGAAGGCTGCGATCTTTTGATCTTGCTTCTAAAAATCAAAGTCAAAAGATCGTCCGATCGCGGCCCGAGCCTTCGGCAGCTCCTACAGGGGGAGTTATGTGAACTTAGAGACCCAGGTCGGAAAGCCCCGGATGATCATCCGGACGCCGCCCCAGCGGCCAGTGGAACTTGCGTTCGCTTTCCTTGATCGGCATGTCGTTGATGCAGGCATAGCGCTGGAACATCAGGCCGTGTTCATCGAACTCCCAGTTTTCGTTGCCGTAGGAGCGGAACCAGTTGCCCGAATCGTCATGCCATTCATAGGCGTAACGCACGGCAATCCGCGTGTCGGAGTAGGCCCAGAGTTCCTTGATCAGGCGGTAATCGAGTTCCTTGGCCCATTTGCGGGTCAGGAACGCCTTGGCTTCTTCGCGATTGTTGGCGAACTCGGCGCGGTTGCGCCATTTTGTGTCGAGGGTGTAGGCCAGCGACACCTTCTCGGGATCGCGGGAGTTCCAGCCATCTTCGGCCAGACGTACTTTTTCGATAGCCGATTCACGGTTGAACGGCGGTAAAGGCGGACGCACTTGGGCAGCAGTCGACATTTTCAGTCTCCCGATCTAATTAACGATTAAACAACGGTTGAGGCTTATTTAAGGCGTTACAGGTCCAATAACTTACGCGCCATGCATTGCGCATTATCAGCGGCACTGTGATCACCCATCACAAGCGCTACGGTAATGGCGCCGTCAATCAGGATCAGCAATTGTCTGGCCAGACGTTGCGGATCTTCGACGCCATGTTCGGTACACAGCTCGCACAGGTAGTCGAGCAGCTTCTGTTTGTGGTCTTTGGCGACCTGGCGCACCGGGTCTTCGGGATCGCCGGTCTCGCCACTGGTATTGATGAAGGCACAGCCACGGAAACCTTCCGAAGCGAACCAGCTTTTGAGCACGGTAAACAGGTTGAGCAGGCGGTCGGCCGGGGTTTCTGCCTGATCGACAGCACTTCTGTACCAATGCATCCAGCGCACGTCGCGGCGTTGCAGGGCGGCTATGGTCAGCTCCTCCTTGTTGGCGAAGTAGCGGTAGATGCTTTTTCTGGAGACGCCGGCGGTTTTCACCAGAAGATCCATGCCGGTGGCCGCGATGCCACTTTTGTAGATCAACTTTTCGGTGACATCCAGAATGATGTCGCGGGTTGAGGTGTCAGTGATTTCGTTCATGTGGCAAACAGTAGAACGATCGTTCTCCTTTCGCAAGCTGTTTTTTAAGATCAAAAGATCGCAGCCTGCGGCAGCTCCTACTCTGATCCCTGTAGGAGCTGCCGCAGGCTGCGATCTTTTGATCTCTTTACAGACACTCACAAGACCCGAACCGGTTGATGGTGTAAGCTCTCGGGTTCTTCGGATTCGACCCATTGCGAGCCCTATGCCGTTGCTTTTCAAACGCTCTTTGCTGCCCAAACTGCGCAGCTTTCCGCTGACTGCCGAGGCCGTGACCATTCTGTCCGGCGCCGCCGAGTTCCGTCGTTGCCTGCTGGAGAAAATCGCCGAGGCGACCCGGCGCATCTACATCGTTGCGCTGTATCTGCAGCACGACGAGGCCGGTCAGGAAATCCTCGATGCCTTGCATGCCGCCAAGCTCAAGCGCCCGGAGCTGGAGATCGTCGTAGTGGTTGACTGGCTGCGCGCCCAGCGTGGGCTGATCGGCGCCGGCAAACAGCCGGGCAACTCGGCGTGGTACCAGGAAATGACCCGCACCCATCAGAGCGAAGTGCCGGTCTACGGCGTGCCGGTGCAGACCCGCGAACTGTTCGGCGTTCTGCATCTGAAAGGCTTCGTGATCGACGATTGCGTGGTCTACAGCGGTGCAAGCCTGAACAACGTCTACCTGCACAAGTTCGACAAGTACCGTTTCGACCGCTATCACGTGCTGCACAGCCGCGAACTGGCCGACTCGATGCATCATCTGGTCAAGCACGGCCTGATCGAATCCAAGGCTGTGCATCGCCTCGACCTGCCCAACCTGCCGACCACCCGCAGCCTGCGCAACGACATCGGCGACCTGCGTAGCCGCCTCAAATATGCGGCGTACGACACCAGCGCCGGCAGCACCGCGCACAGCGGTCTGTCAGTGAGCCCATTGTTGGGCGTGGGCAAGAACAACCCGTTGAACCGGGTGATTGTCGAGCTGATCGCCAGTGCGCAACAGCAGCTGACCATCTGCACACCGTACTTCAACCTGCCGCTGCCGATCATCCGCGAGGTCAACCGTGCGCTGGCCCGTGGGGTGAAGATCGACATCGTGGTCGGCGACAAGACCGCCAACGATTTCTACATTCCGCCGAGCGAGCCGTTCAAGGTGATTGCGGCGCTGCCATACCTGTACGAAATCAGCCTGCGGCGCTTCGCCAAGCGTCATCAGCGCAACATCGACAGCGGCCAGTTGAACCTGCACCTGTGGCGGGACGGCGACAACAGCTACCACCTCAAGGGCATGTGGGTCGACCAGCGCTATACGCTGCTGACCGGCAACAACCTCAATCCACGGGCGTTCCGTCTCGATCTTGAAAACGCGCTGCTGATCGATGATCCGCAAGGTGAGTGGCTTGAGCCACGGGCGAAGGAGCAGGAGGAGATCTTCCGCAACACCACGCGGATCGCCAGCTTCCAGAGCCTGGAGACCTTGCCGGAGTACCCGGCGGGGGTGGCGAAGTTTTTGAAGCGGGTGAGTCGGGTGCGGATCGAGCGGTTGCTCTACCGGATTCTCTAGCGCCGCTGAAAATGCCATCGCTGGCAAGCCAGCTCCCACAGTATTCTCGGTCATTCACAAATATCGTGTACACCAAGAACATTGTGGGAGCTGGCTTGCCAGCGATGGGGCCTGCTTAGACGCTCAATGAACTCAGTTCAGACCCAGCTTGCCACGCAACGTCGACAGGTCTTCCGCCAAGGTATTCACCGGCCCGACCAGCGCCTTGCGATCGTTATCCTTCACCTTGTCATACGTCTCGAAACCACCGTCCTTGGTCTTGTACTTGGCGAGGATCTTGTCCACGGTGGCGAAGTTCTTGTCGACTTTGGCGACGAACGCCTTGTCCTGTTTTTCGATCTGCGGACGGAACAGGTCGACGATTTTCTTCGCGCCGTCGATGTTGCCCTGGAAGTCGTACAGGTCAGTGTGGCTGTAACGGTCTTCTTCACCGGAGATCTTGGTCGCGGCAACCTCTTCCAGCAAAGCAGCAGCACCCCCGACGACTTTCTCCGGCGGGAAGGTCAGGCCGGCGACGCGGGTCTGCAGGTCTTTGACGTCGCTATCCAGCTTGTCTGCCAGGGCGGTCAGGCCTTCAGTGGTCTTCTCCGAGAACAGCGAATATTCGAGGCGGTGAAATCCGGTGAAGTCTTCAGCCTTCACGCCTTTTTCGTGGTCGTCGACGCGCGAATCGATGGACGCATCCAGGTCACTGAACAGCTCGGCAATCGGCTCGATCGACTCGTAATACACGCGCGTCGGCGCGTAGAGCTTTTGCGCGGTGGCCAGATCACCTTTTTTCACCGCATCGGTGAACTGTTTGGTGTGGCTGCCCAGTTCATCCAGTTGCTCGGTGACGTAGATTTTGTAATCCGACACCGGGCCGACCAGATCCAGCGGTGCCGTCGCGGCGAACGCCGACAGCGGGGTGTTGAGCAAACCGAGGGTCAGCAATAACGCGAGTGGCGACTTTTTCATGGAGCGGCTCCGAGGGTTTTTATGGTTATGCAGCTGTTTTGGGTTGTGTGGCGTTGAGCAGCGAGCGACCGATGAAATCCTTGTCGCCCGTGACACCCGGCAGGGTGAAGAAGTAACCGCCGCCGACCGGTTTGAGGTATTCCTCAAGCGGCTCGCCGTTGAGCCGGGTCTGCACGGTGATAAAGCCTTTTTCCAGATCGGCCTGGTAGCAGATGAACAGCAGGCCCATGTCGAGCTGGCCGTTCTTGTTCACGCCGTTGGAGTAGTTGAACGGCCGGCGCAGGATCAGGTTGGCCTGGCTCGCGGCGGTGCGCGGGTTAGCCAGGCGAATGTGCGCGTCGAGTTTGGTCAGCTTGCCTTCCGGGTCCTTGCTGTAATCCGGGACCTCGGTTTCATGGTTGGCGCCCATCGGTGCGCCGGTGGTCTTGACCCGGCCGATAATGCTTTCCTGTTCCTGCAGCGGCGTACGGTCCCAGCGCTCGACGAAATTGCGGATGATCCGCACCGCTTGATAGCTACCGTGCGCGGCCCAGGCCGGTTCATCGCTGCCCGGTTGCACCCAGACAAGCTTGTCCATCGCTTTGGCGTCGTTGGAATCGGGATTGGCCGAGCCGTCGCGGAAACCCAGGAAGTTGCGCGCCGATTGCGCCGGCACCCCCGGTTTGGCCGGGGCTTGCGGTGGCACGCTGCCTTCCTGTTTCCAGCGCACCAGCAGCAGGTCCGGCAGGTTCTTGACGATGTCGCGCAGGGCGTGAATGTTGGTGTCGGCGGTGTTCGAGCAGAATTGCAGGCTCAGGTCGCCGTGGCAGCAATCGGCCTCCAGCGCATCGTTGGGGAAACCGACCATGCGTTGCAGACGTTTTGGTTTGGCTTCGGCCAGACCAAAGCGCTCATCGAACAGCGACTCGCCCACCGAGACGGTGATGGTCAGGTTGTCCGGCGTCACCACCGGGCCGAGGATGCCGGAATCCGGCGGCGGCAGTTTCGGGTCGATCTGCGCCACCGGGCCGCCCTTCATCAGAAATGCGATGCGCTCGTTGAGCGTACGGAACAGCCGCTCGAGGTCTTCGCGATCGCTGGCCAGCACGTCGAACGACACGAACATGCCGGACGCCGGACGCGGGGTGACGATGCCGGTCTGGTGCACGCCGTGGAAGTCGTGGCGGTCTTCGGTTTTGTCGCTGCTCGGCGCTTCGGTGACTTGCGCCGGGGCCGCCGCCATGGCCGGGCAGCTCAGGGCCGAACCGGCCAGCGCAACACCGGCAGCGCCCATGCCCATCAGCAGGCGGCGACGTTGCAGATCGAGGTTTTGCAAATCTTTCATCGGTATTCGTCTTCTGCTTACAGGCCGGAGAGGCCGAGGGCGGGATCGATGCCATCCAGAGCGTCAGCCAGGGCCTGAGCCTTGTCGGCGATCTGTTTGCGTTGTTCGCCGCTGACCGTGTCGTAGCTCGCGTAGCCGTCCTTGACCTTGAAGCTGTTCAGTACGTTGTCGAAATCGCTCAGTGCGCTGTCGATTTTCGGCAGCAGGTCCGGCGCCGATTTGCTCAACATTGGCCGCAGCAATTCGACGACCTTGTGTGCGGTCTCCAGATTGCCGGCAAAACCGTTGAGGTCGGCGTGGCTGTAGCGTTCCTCTTCACCGCTGGCGGCGCGCACATCGGCCAGGGTGTTGAGGTTGCGCACCACGATGCTCACCAATTGTTCCGGCGGCAGCGACTGGGCCAGCAGTTGCTGTTTGAGCGTGGTGACGTCGGTCAGCAGGCGCTGGGCAATGGGCGTCAGATCGTCGAGTTTGCGTTGCTGGAACAGCGCGTACTCGATGCGGTGGAAGCCGACGAAGGCCGGATCCTGTTCGCGCTTCTCGAAGTAGTCGGCGCGGGCATTGATGCTGTTGTCCAGTTCCGCCAGACGTTGCGCCGCCGGGGCCAGACGCTGATAGGCGGCGCGCGCCGGCAAGTACAACGCTTGCGCCTGGGCCAGATCGCCGCTGGCAACTGCGTCGTTGAGCGCAGTCACAGCTTTGATCAGTGCGCTGCTCTGGCTCGCCAGATACACGCGGAACTCCGACAGCGGCCCGACAAAGGCGACCATCGATGGCTTGGCTTTCGCAGCGGCATCGGAGGCCGCCGTCGGCGTCACGTGCAGCACGCCGCGAGGGTTGCTCAGCAGGCCACACGTGATCGCGTAGTCGCCGGGTTGCAGGTTGGCGTTGATCACCTGGCTCAGGCCCGGGGCGATGTTTTCGCGCTCCTCGATCACCAGCACGCCGTCGAGAATTTCCCACTCCACCGCCCGGTCGGAGCGGTTGACGATGCGGAAACTGGCGCGGCCGGCGGGAACCGTCAGCTCGTTCGGCTCGCAGCTGTGAGCGTTGATGTTGACCACCACTTCGTCATGGTTGTGCTGACGCTTGGCCGCGGCCATTTTCGAGGCGTAGTAGAACAGGCCACCGGCGGCAATCATCACGACCACCGAACCGGCCACCGCCCAGCGCAAGGCGCGGGGAGGAGAGGCCTGGGGAGTATTAGGCTTTGACATGGATGCCCTTATTGGCTGGAAACGGAAGACGATTTGGCTGGCTTGGGCGCAGCAGGCGCGGCGGGGTAGAAAAACACCACCAGCGCCAGCACCAGATAGATCAGATACGCACCGAGGGTGCTGACGGTCGGCGCATCCTGATAACCGAACATGCCGGCCAGCACCGAACCCAGCGGGCCGTCCATCGGCAACGTCGCGCTGAAATCGAACAGCACGGTTTGCAAGTGATTCCACAGGCCGGCTTCATGCAGGGCCTGCACCGAATTGGCAAGGATCCCGGCGGCGACCACCAGAATGAACAACCCGGTCCACTTGAAGAACGCCGACAGGTTCAGGCGCATGCTGCCGCTGTAGATCAGGAAGCCGACGACGATTGCCAGCACCAGGCCGAGCAGGGCACCGATCGGCGCGCCCGGGCCTTCGCTCTGCTGGAACACGGCGAGCAGGAAGAACACGGTTTCCAGACCTTCGCGAGCCACGGCGAAGAACACCATGGCGATCAGCGCGATCACCTGATGCTTTGAAGAAGTCAGGGCGTGATCCAGCGAGGCCTGCAACGAATGCTTGATCGACCGCGCGACCTTGCGCATCCAGAACACCATCGAACTGAGAATGCCCACCGCGACCAGTCCGACAACGCCTTCGAACAACTCCTGCTGTTTCTGTGGGAATTCGGCGCTGACCAGTTCCAGACCACCACCCACCAGCAGCGCCAGCGCAGCGGCGAGAAACACGCCGATCCACACCGCCGGCATCCATTGGCCACGGCCGGTCTGTTGCAGGTAGCTGGCGATGATGCCAACGATCAGCGCGGCTTCAATGCCTTCACGCAGCATGATCAGAAAGGGAACGAGCATTGCGGCAACCACGAATGATTTAGATAGGTGGCTAAGTTGTAACATAATGACACTCATTCCCAAATGGGGATGCTTGACATTTACCTGAACATTCGCTGAACGGCATGTTTTTCGCCCCACACATAACCCCTGTAGGAGCTGCCGAAGGCTGCGATCTTTTGATCTTGTTTTTTAAAGTCAAAGTCAAAAGATCGTCCGATCGCGGCCCGAGCCTGCGGCAGCTCCTACAGGGGATTCGTGCTGGATTCGCATCCTGCGTTAAGATGCCCCTCACCCGAAAACAACAAGGTCTGCCTCGCTCCATGTCGGAAAAAGACACCATCGCCGTGCAACTGGTGCGTGAAGCACTGCTGCAAAGTTGTGCCCCGGGCGTGGCCACGGATGAAGTCTTGAACAAGGTCGGGATTGCTCCGGCCCTTCTGCACAGCGAACAGGGGCGGGTGCCCGCATCGCAATACGCGAAACTCTGGCGATTGCTGGCCCGGCGCGGCGATGACGAGTTTTTCGGTATGGATCCGCGCCGACTCAGGTCCGGCAGCCTCGAATTCCTTTGCCGCAGCGCCATGGCGCAACCCAGCCTGGCCGCCGGGCTGAACACGGGGCTGAATTTCCTCTCGCTGATGCTGGAGAAAATGCCCGCGCAACTGGTTCACCAACAAAGCCTTGCCGAAATCGTCCTGCTCGAAGACGATCCCGAACCGCGCCGCGCCTTTACCTATTTCACCTACTGGATGATCGTCCACGGCGTGGCCTGCTGGCTGGCGGGGCGGCGGATTCCGATTCTGGCGATCGAACTGCGCTGCGCCGAGCCGGATTTCTGCGACGATTACCGGGTGATGTTCTCGGAAAACCTGCGTTTCGAGCGTCCGCGTACGCGGATGATCTTCGCCGCTGACTGTCTCGATCTGCCGATCAAGCGTACAGCCGAGGAACTGAAACGCTTTTTGGCCCATGCGCCGGCGAACATTCTGGTGAAGTACCGCGACCCGGAAAGTCTTGCCAGCCGGATCAAACAGGACCTGCGCCAGTTGCCCGCCGAACAGTGGCCGGAGACAGAAGCCTTGGCGCAACAACTCTGCATGTCCGCCTCGACCCTGCGCCGGCGTTTGTCCGAGGAAGGCCAGACTTATCAAGGCCTCAAGGACAGCGTGCGCAAGGAACTGGCGATCACCTGGCTGGCGGAGCCGTCGATCAGCTTCGTCGAGATCGCCACGCGGCTGGGGTTCGCCGATGCGAGTTCGTTCTACAAGGCATTTCGCAAGTGGTCGGGGTCCAATCCTGGGCATTACCGTACGTTGATCCTTAACGAAGCGGTCTGATTCAGAGTATCTGTCGTCTGGCACGGCGCCATCGCTGGCAAGCCAGCTCCCACAGATTTTGCGCTAACACTGTGGGAGCTGGCTTGCCAGCGATAGGGCCAGTCAGGACAACGCATCTTTTGAACCTTGGCCAAACCAGTCAGCCACTTTGATGGCTTTGACCATTGCCGCCTTAGCGCCGCAGCGCGACTATCCCTGTGTTGTTTACGGTTCCCAGCCTAATAAAAACACAGAGGGATTCTGGCAATGCGCGATTACTTGTCTGCCACCGAACAGTTCAACTATCAGCACACCGTGGACGCTGCGCTCAGCGGCACGCTGGAGGCGCTCAACGCCTGCGTCGAATGTTGCGACCGCCACGCCTTGCCGGGGCGCATTGCGCTGTTCTGGGAGGGCCGCGACGGCGCCAGTGCCACGTACACCTTCAGCGAGCTGCAAGACCAAGCCGCGCGTTTCGCCAATTTCCTTCTCGAACAAGGCGTGCAGAAGGGCGACAAGGTCGCCGGTCTGCTGCCACGCAACATCGAATTGCTCATCACCGTATTCGCCACCTGGCGCATCGGCGCGGTGTATCAGCCGCTGTTCACCGCGTTCGGCCCCAAGGCCATCGAGCATCGCCTGAACAGTTCCGGCGCCAAAGTGGTGGTCACCGACGCGGTCAACCGGCCGAAACTCGCTGAAGTCAGCGATTGCCCGACCATCGTCACCGTCGGCGGCGCGAAAGGTCAGGGCATCGTCCGTGGCGATTTCAGTTTCTGGGCCGAGCTGGCCAACTATTCCAATGTCTGCGAGCCGGTGCTGCTGAGCGGCGAAGACCCGTTCCTGCTGATGTTCACCTCGGGCACCACCGGCCCGTCGAAAGCGCTGTCAGTGCCGCTCAAGGCGATCGTTGCGTTCCAGAGCTACACCCGCGACGCGGTGGATCTGCGTCCTGAAGATTCGTTCTGGAACGTCGCCGATCCGGGCTGGGCCTACGGCATCTATTTCGGCGTCACCGGCCCGCTGTCGATGGGGCATCCGATCACCTTTTACGATGGCCCGTTCACCCTCGAAAGCACTTGCCGGGTGATCAACAAATACGGCATTACCAATCTCACCGGCTCGCCGACCGCGTACCGCTTGCTGATTGCCGGTGGCAACGAGTTCGCCAAGTCGATCAAGGGCAAGCTGCGCATTGTCAGCAGCGCTGGCGAGCCGCTCAACCCGGAAGTGATCCGCTGGTTCGCCGATAACCTCGGCGTGGTGATTCACGACCATTACGGCCAGACCGAACTGGGCATGGTCCTGTGCAACCACCACGGTCTGCAGCACCCGATTCACCTTGGTGCCGCCGGCTTCGCCTCGCCGGGGCATCGCATCGTGGTGCTCGACGAGCAGTACAACGAACTCGGCGTCGGCCAGCCGGGCATTCTCGCCATCGACCGCACCCAGTCGCCGATGTGCTGGTTCGGCGGTTACCAAGGCGTGCCGACCAAAGCTTTCGTCGGCGATTACTACCTCAGCGGCGACACCGTGGAGTGGAACCCGGACGGCAGCATCAGCTTCGTCGGCCGCAGTGATGACGTGATCACCACCTCCGGTTATCGCGTCGGCCCGTTCGACGTCGAGAGCGCGCTGATCGAGCACCCGGCGGTGGTCGAAGCCGCCGTGGTCGGCAAGCCCGATCTGGAGCGCACCGAACTGGTCAAGGCCTTCGTTGTGCTCAACCCGCAATACCGCGCCGAACCGGCGTTGGCCGAGGAGCTGCGCCAGCACGTGCGCAAACGTCTGGCCGCGCATTCGTACCCGCGGGAAATTGAATTTGTCAGCGAATTGCCGAAAACCCCAAGCGGCAAATTGCAGCGCTTTATCTTGCGCAACCAGGAAATCGCCAAGGCTCAAGAGGCCGCGGCGCACAACGTTTCAGCTTGAATCAGGAAGTCAGTCATGCAGATCGAGAACAAGGTTTTTATCGTCACCGGCGGCGCCTCCGGCCTCGGTGCAGCCAGCGCTGAATTGCTGGTCAGTGTCGGCGCCAAAGTGATGCTGGTGGACATGAATGCCGAAGCCGTCGCTGCCCAGGCTCAGCGCCTCGGCGCGCAAAGTGTTGTCGCCGATATCAGCAACGAAGCCGCAGCGGAAGCGGCGGTGCAGGCCACGCTCAAAGCCTTTGGCAGTCTCAATGGCCTGGTCAATTGCGCCGGCATCGTTCGCGGCGAGAAGATCCTCGGCAAGAACGGCCCGCATGCACTGTCCAGCTTCGCTCAGGTGATCAACGTCAACCTGATCGGCAGCTTCAACATGCTGCGACTGGCGGCTGCGGCCATCGCCGAGAGCGAAGCCAATGCCGACGGCGAGCGCGGCGTGATCATCAATACCGCGTCGGTGGCGGCGTTCGACGGCCAGATCGGCCAGGCCGCGTATTCCGCCTCCAAGGGCGCGATTGCCAGCCTGACCCTGCCGGCCGCCCGCGAACTGGCGCGCTTCGGCATCCGCGTGATGACCATCGCCCCGGGCATTTTCGAAACCCCGATGATGGCCGGCATGACCCCGGAAGTGCGCGACTCGCTGGCCGCCGGCGTACCGTTCCCGCCGCGCCTTGGGAAACCAGCCGAGTACGCCGCACTGGTTCGGCATATCATCGAAAACAGCATGCTCAACGGTGAGGTGATCCGTCTCGACGGCGCCTTGCGCATGGCCGCCAAGTAAGGAGGATTTGTCATGACCATTTCCAACGATCCGATTGTTATCGTCAGCGCCGTCCGCACCCCGATGGGCGGTTTTCAGGGCGAACTGAAAAGCCTCACCGCACCGCAACTCGGCGCTGCGGCGATCAAGGCTGCGGTTGAACGCGCCGGCGTTGCCAGCGACGCGGTTGATGAAGTGCTGTTCGGTTGCGTATTGCCCGCTGGCCTCGGTCAGGCACCGGCGCGTCAGGCAGCACTGGGTGCCGGGCTGGATAAATCCACCCGTTGCACCACGGTCAACAAGATGTGCGGCTCGGGCATGGAAACCACCATTCTGGCCCACGACATGCTGCTGGCCGGCAGCGCCGATGTGGTGATCGCCGGCGGCATGGAGAGCATGTCCAACTCGCCGTATCTGCTGGACCGCGCCCGCGCCGGTTACCGCATGGGCCATGGCCGGGTGCTCGACTCGATGTTCCTCGACGGCCTCGAAGACGCCTACGACAAGGGCCGCCTGATGGGCACCTTCGCCGAGGACTGCGCCGAAACCAATGACTTCAGCCGCGAAGCCCAGGATGCCTTTGCCATCGCTTCGACCACCCGCGCCCAGCAGGCGATCAAGGACGGCAGCTTCAAGGCCGAGATCGTGCCGCTGAGCGTGACCGTCGGCAAGGAGCAGGTGCTCATCAGCAACGACGAGCAGCCGCCGAAAGCCAAACTGGACAAGGTCGCCTCGCTGAAACCGGCGTTCCGCGAAGGCGGCACGGTGACGGCGGCCAACTCCAGCTCAATCTCCGACGGCGCGGCGGCGCTGGTGCTGATGCGCCAGTCGCAAGCGCAAAAACTCGGGCTTAAACCGCTGGCGGTGATTCACGGTCACGCGGCGTTTGCCGATACGCCGGGCCTGTTCCCGGTGGCGCCGATTGGCGCGATCAAGAAGCTGGTGAAAAAGACTGGTTGGGCGTTGAACGAGGTCGATCTGTTCGAAATCAACGAAGCGTTCGCCGTGGTGGCGATGGCGGCGATGACCCACCTGGAAATCCCCCATGACAAGCTCAACGTGCACGGCGGCGCCTGCGCGCTGGGCCATCCGATCGGCGCCTCGGGCGCGCGGATCCTGGTGACGCTGCTCTCGGCCCTGCGCCAGAAGGGCCTGAAACGCGGGATCGCAGCGATTTGCATCGGCGGCG
Organism: Pseudomonas sp. LF020; assembly: GCF_053456425.1. Lineage (NCBI taxonomy): Bacteria > Pseudomonadati > Pseudomonadota > Gammaproteobacteria > Pseudomonadales > Pseudomonadaceae > Pseudomonas > Pseudomonas sp. LF020. The sequence continues at coordinate 552,343 of NZ_JBRFIX010000002.1, read as the reverse complement.
GTGAAGCCACGGCGATGGCCGTGGAATGCGTCTACTAAACACACTCCCCCTGTAGGAGCTGCCGAAGGCTGCGATCTTTTGATCTTGCTTTTAAAAATCAAAGTCAAAAGATCGCAGCCTGCGGCAGCTCCTACAGGAGATCGTGCGTAACCCGGATTAAGGATTCACCATGATTCCCAACGAAGACCAGACCCAGATCCGCGACATGGCCCGGCAGTTCGCCGAGGAACGGCTGAAACCGTTCGCCGCCGAGTGGGACCGCGAGCATCGTTTCCCCAAGGAAGCCATCGGCGAAATGGCCGAACTGGGCTTTTTCGGCATGCTGGTGCCAGAGCAGTGGGGCGGTTGTGACACCGGTTACCTGGCGTACGCCATGGCCCTGGAAGAAATCGCCGCCGGCGACGGCGCCTGCTCGACCATCATGAGCGTGCACAACTCAGTCGGCTGCGTGCCGATCCTCAAGTTCGGCAACGACGATCAGCGCGAACGCTTCCTCAAACCGCTGGCCAGCGGCGCCATGCTCGGCGCCTTCGCCTTGACCGAACCGCAGGCCGGTTCCGATGCCAGCAGCCTGAAAACCCGCGCGCGTCTTGAGGGCGATCATTACGTGCTCAACGGCTGCAAACAGTTCATCACTTCCGGGCAGAACGCCGGGATCGTGATCGTGTTTGCGGTGACCGATCCGAGTGCCGGCAAGCGCGGCATCACGGCGTTTATCGTGCCCACCGATTCGCCGGGATATAAAGTCGCCCGGGTCGAGGACAAGCTCGGTCAGCACGCCTCCGACACCTGCCAGATTCTGTTTGAAGACGTCAAAGTGCCGGTCGCCAACCGCTTGGGTGAGGAGGGCGAAGGCTACAAGATCGCCCTGGCCAACCTCGAAGGCGGGCGGGTCGGCATCGCCTCGCAATCAGTGGGCATGGCCCGCGCCGCGTTCGAAGCGGCCCGCGACTATGCACGTGAGCGCGACACCTTTGGCAAGCCGATCATCGAGCACCAGGCCGTGGCTTTCCGCCTCGCCGACATGGCCACGCAGATCGCCGTCGCCCGGCAGATGGTGCATTACGCCGCGGCCCTGCGTGACAGCGGTCAGCCGGCGCTGGTCGAGGCCTCGATGGCCAAACTGTTCGCCTCGGAAATGGCCGAGAAGGTCTGCTCGATGGCGTTGCAGACGCTGGGCGGTTACGGTTACCTCAACGATTTCCCGCTGGAACGCATCTACCGCGACGTGCGCGTCTGCCAGATCTACGAAGGCACCAGCGACATTCAGCGCATGGTTATTTCGCGCAATCTCTGACAAGGAATCTTGCCCATGACTTACGAAACGATTCTGCTGGAAAACCACGGCCGCGTCGGCCTGATCACCCTCAACCGCCCACAGGCGCTGAATGCCCTGAACGCGCAACTGGTCAGCGAAGTGAATCATGCCCTCGACGGCCTGGAAGCGGATGCGAACATCGGTTGCATCGTCATCACCGGTTCGAAAAAAGCCTTCGCTGCCGGCGCCGACATCAAGGAAATGGCCGAGCTGACCTACCCGCAGATCTACATGGATGATCTGTTCAGCGACAGCGACCGCGTGGCTAACCGGCGCAAGCCGATCATCGCTGCGGTCAACGGTTTCGCCCTTGGTGGCGGTTGCGAACTGGCGTTGATGTGCGACTTCATCCTGGCCGGTGACAACGCCAAATTCGGTCAACCGGAAATCAACCTCGGCGTGCTCCCGGGCATGGGCGGCACCCAGCGCCTGACCCGCGCCGTGGGCAAGGCCAAGGCCATGGAAATGTGCCTCAGCGGGCGGATGATCGATGCGGCGGAAGCCGAGCGTTGCGGCATCGTTGCGCGGATCGTGCCGAGCGATGAATTGCTCGACGAGGCGCTGAAGGTGGCGGCAGTGATCGCCAGCAAATCGCTGCCGATTGCGATGATGGTCAAGGAAAGCGTCAACCGTGCGTTCGAGGTCAACCTGACTGAAGGCGTGCGCTTCGAGCGCCGGGTGTTCCATGCGGCGTTTGCCACGCAGGATCAGAAGGAAGGGATGGCGGCGTTTGTGGCTAAACGTGCGCCGGAGTTTACCGGTAAGTAAAGTTGCGTTCTCACTGACGCTATCGCGGGCAAGCCCGCTCCCACAGGTTTTTCTGGAGTGCACAACTTTTGTGAACGACAGAATTCCCTGTGGGAGCGGGCTTGCCCGCGATGCTTTTACAGCTGATAGTTCTTCAGCTCCCGCGCAATCACCATCCGCTGAATCTCGCTCGACCCTTCATAAATCTGGGTAATCCGCGCATCGCGGTAGTACTTCTCGACCGGATAGTCCTCCAGATAGCCATACCCGCCATGGATCTGAATCGCTGAGGAGCAGACCTTTTCCGCCATCTCCGAGGCGAACAGCTTGGCCTGTGAAGCCTCCGACAGACACGGTTTGCCCGCCGTGCGCAAACGCGCCGCGTGCAGGATCATCAAGCGCGCCGCGTTGATTTGCATGTGCATGTCGGCCAGCAGGTTGGCGATGCTCTGGTGTTCGTTGATCGGTTTGCCGAACTGGATGCGGTCACGGGAATAAACCAATGCAGCTTCAAACGCTGCCCGGGCGATGCCCAGGGCCTGCGCGGCGATGCCGATGCGGCCGCCTTCGAGGTTGGACAGGGCAATCGCCAGGCCCTTGCCGCGCTCGCCGAGCAGATTGGCCTCGGGAATGCTGCAGTTGTTCAGGGTCACCGCGCAGGTGTCGGAGGCGCGAATGCCCATTTTGTGTTCGGTGCGATCGACGATGAAACCCGGGGTATCGGTCGGTACGAGGAACGCGGAAATGCCTTTCTTGCCCAGATCCGGATCCGTCACCGCAAACACGATTGCCAGTTTCGCCCGTTTGCCATTGCTGACGAATTGTTTGGCGCCGTTGATCACCCACTGGCCGTCGCGCAGTTCGGCGCGGGTGCGCAGGTTGTGCGCTTCGGAACCGGCCTGCGGTTCGGTGAGGCAGAAGCAGCCAATCGTCTGGCCACTGGCGAGATCCGCCAGCCAGGTCTTTTTCTGTTCTTCGCTGCCGTAATTCATCACCGGCCCGCAGCCCACCGAGTTGTGGATGCTCATGAACGCGCCGGTCGCGCCGTCGCCGGCAGAAATCTCTTCCACCGCCAGCGCATAGGCCACGTAATCGACGTAAGTGCCGCCCCATTCCTCGGGCACCACCATGCCGAGCAAACCGAGTTCGCCCATCTTCGCCACCAGCGCGTCGTCGATCCAGCCGGCCTTTTCCCAGGCTTGCGCATGCGGTGCGATTTCGCCACGGGCGAAGTCCCGGGCCATGTCGCGGATCATCATTTGTTCTTCAGTCAGTTCGAGATCGTGCATGGCTCAGCTCCCGCTCTCAGTAAAACCGTGAAAGAAACTCGCGACATGCCCGGCGTCCAGCGCAGCGAGGGTCGGCGGGTTCCAGCGTGGGGTCTTGTCTTTGTCGATCAGCAGGGCACGCACGCCCTCGATCAGGTCGCCGCGTTCGAACCACTGGCGATCCAGATGCAGTTCGAGGGCGAAGCAGTGTTCCAGGCTCAACTGACGACCGCGACGCAGCATCTCCAGGGTCACGGCCATTGCCAGTGGCGAGCGGGTCTCCAGCAGGTCAGCGGTGGTGGTCGCCCACTCATGGCTGTCGGCGACGGTGACTGCGCGCAGTTGCTCGACAATGCTCGGTACGTCCGGCAGGGCGAAGAAATGGTCGATGGCCGGGCGCAGTTGCTTCAGCGGCGCATCGGCCAAGGTTTGCACGCCGTTTTTGGCGAGCAGGTTCTGCAGGTCCTTGAGCGGCGTGTCGTGCCATTCCAGATGATCGAGTTGTTCGTCGAGGCTCGACAGTTTGCTGCTGTCGACAAACCAGTCCGCCAGCCCGCAGTACAACGCATCGGCCGCGCGAATCTGCACGCCGCTGACGCCCAGATAGATCCCCAGTTCACCGGGAATCCGCGAGAGGAAATAGCTGCCGCCGACATCGGGGAAATAACCGATCGCCACTTCCGGCATCGCCAGCCGGCTCTTTTCGGTGACCACCCGCAGATCCGCGCCTTGCACCAGGCCCATGCCGCCGCCGAGGACGAAACCGTCCATCAACGCCAGCACCGGTTTGCGGTAATGATGAAGCGTCAGGTCGAGGGCGTATTCCTCGACGAAGAAATCTTCGTGCAGCGTGTCGCCGCTTTTGAAGCTGTCGTACAGCGAACGGATATCGCCACCGGCGCAAAACGCCTTCTCACCGGCACCGCGCAGCACCACGGCGTGCACGCTGGCGTCAGTCGCCCAGGCATCGAGTTGCTGCTGCAACTGGCGAACCATGTCGAGGGTGATGGCGTTGAGACCGGCGGGGCGGTTGAGGGTCAGGTGACCGATGTGATTGCGAACCTCGGCCAGCACTTCGTTTTGCGTGGCATCCATGGACGGGGTCCGCGGGGATGAAGCCTGAGCAGTCATCACTAACTCCCTGCTTTTATTGTCTTTATTCGAGAAGCTCGCGCGCGAGCGTTGACGGATCGTAACAGTGCAAATTTGCCGTGTACAACCGGGATATGTGCAGGGGGAGTTTGCGTTTTTGCAGCAGGTTGAGGATTGCCTTCGTGGCGAGGGAGCTTGCTCCCGCCGGGTTGCGAAGCGGCCCAACACCGCGGGTTTACGACTGCTGCGCAGCCGAGCGGGAGCAAGCTCCCTCGCCACAATGATGCAGGTGGTTATCGGGTGAAAACTTCGCGGATGCTGCGGCGTTTGGCGTGCAGTTCGCTCGCATGGATCAGTTGTTCGAGGTCTTCGGGGGTGACGTCGATGAACGCTTCCATGTCGGCCAAGGCCAGTTTCAGGTCTTCGGCAGTGATTGCCTGACTGTCGATCGGGGCAACCACAGGCGCTGGCTCGGCCGGGCGTTTCGGGTAGCGGATGCGCGTCAGGTTGTTGTAGGCCAGCGCGCTGAGCAGCATGCACGCGGCGGCGAGCATCACCGGTTCCATGGCTTTCCAGTCCATGGCGATGGTGGCGGGATCGGCCAGCACCAAGGTCAGCGCCAAGGCGCCGGCCGGTGGGTGCAGGCAACGCAGCCAGCACATCAGGATCAGTGCCATGCCCGCCGCCAGGCAGGCGCTGCCCAGGGTTCGGCCGAGGACGTGGGCCACCAGCAGCGCGACCACGCTGGCGCACAGGTACCCGCCGATGATCGACCATGGCTGGGCGAGGGCGCCGGAAGACACGGCAAACAGCAACACCGCTGAAGCCCCCAACGGCCCGATCAGGTGATACGCGACCTCGATGCCGAACACCTGACTGCACGCCCAGACGCTGAACAAAGTGCCCAGCGCCATGCCGATGGCGGCGCGGCTCCATTCGGTGGGGCGGGTGTTGATGGCGGCGGGCAACCAGCGAGCGAGCATGTGAATCGGGTCCTTGCAGTAAATTCGGGGCAAAAAAAAGGACTTGTCCGTTTCGGAAAGTCCTCGAAGCGTTCCAACTATTGGGGGAGGAACACGCACAGTGTGCCGTGCAAAATCGATGCTGACAAATTCATATAAATGCTGATTCAGTGCATTATTTTTGAATTGTCGCCACGCGGCGTCCGCTGACAAAACACAAATACCCACCCAACGCCGCCAGAGCGCTCAAGGCGTAGAACATGCTCGGCGCCGGCGTGTGCATTAGAAGGAACCCACACATCACCGGACTCAGCGCACCGCCCAGCGCCGCGAGGTTCTGTGCGCCGTAGTAACTGCCGCGCAGCTCTTCGGGAGCGAGGGTGTCGACGAAGAGGAAATCCGCCGGATAGATGATCATCTCGCCGAGGGTGAAGATGAACATCGCTACGCACCAGCCAACCAGACTGTCGGCCATGCTGAAGCCGATCAGACCGACGATGAACAACGCGGTGCCGCCAGCAATCCAGAACCGCAGGTGCTCACGCTTGAGGAAGCGGCCGATCTGGTATTGCAGCAGGATCACCGTGATCGCGTTGCAGGCGAGCAGGGCGGCCATGGTATCCAGGGTCTGCTCCTGCGTGTGGGTCACCAGCAGATACTGCGACAGGTACAGGGTGAAGCGCCCGTGAACCAGGGTGCTGAGCAGGCAGCCGAGGGTGAACAGGATCATCGTGCGGTCGTTTTTCAGGATGATCAGAGTGTTCAGGAAACTCTGCGGCGGGCTCGCCTGCGACAGCGGACTGGCCTCACGAGAGACGCCCAGCAGCAGAAAAACGCTGCCAGCGGCAATCAGCCCCGCGACGATAAATGGCGCTGAAGGCTGAACCCCGGCAATTACCACGCCGATCATCGGGCCGACGGCGTAGCCGATATTGGTCAGCGTGTAGTTCAGCGAAAACGCCTTGACCCGCTGGCCGACCGGCAGGTTTTCACTGAGCATCGCTTTGGAGCAGATCAGGAACAGCGCCGACGCCGTTTCACTGATGATCAGCACCAGCGTGACCAGGTACAGATTCTGCGCGAAAGTCAGCAGCATCAGGCCGACACCGCTGGAGAGCATGGTCAGGATCAATAGTTGACGCTTGTCGAGGCGATCAATGATGTAGCCACCGTACAGCGACAACAGCGTGGCACTGAACACGGCGATGCCCAACAGCAGGCCGACGTCCTGCGGGTTGAGGCCCAGTTTGTTGCTGAGAAACAGGGTCAGCAGCGGACTGATCAGGGCACGGCTGATGACGATGCTCAGCGAAGTGACCATCAGTCGGCGGATCAGGCGGGAGTAGGTGGCCACGGCAGTGCAAATGTCCTTATTTTTATGATGAGAAACCTTGTGAGCGAGCCTGCTCGCGAATACCGAGTGTCAGGCGCCAACGCAGTTGACTGGCCGGACGCTATCGCGAGCAGGCTCGCTCCTACAAGGGATTTGTCCTGTCAGGGCAATATCAGGTGCATTGCGCAGCGGCGTTCGGCGGCAAAGCCATGCTCGATTTCTTTCTGCAAAGCGTCGAGCAAATGCGCTTCGTGCTCACCCGGTGCGACTTCCACAAACCCCATCCGCTGATAAAACGGCGCATTCCACGGCACGTCGCGAAACGTGGTCAGGGTCACGGCGTGCATCTGCTCACGGCGGGCATGTTCAATCGCGGCCAGCAGCAGTTGACGGCCCACGCCTTGACCCTGAAACGCGAGGCTGACCGACAGTTCTTCAATGTGCAGTTGGTTGTCGAAATCCAGCGCGCGAATAAATCCTGCGAGCTGCGCCGAGGTGTTTTCGGCGACCCAGACGTACGCATCGTCGATGGCTTGAAGATGTTGCTCGGCGCTGGCCACGTCGGTGTCGGCAAGCCAGGCGAGGGTCGGATCTGTGCGAAACAGCTCGGCGGCCGAGCGTTCGATGGCGGGGAGGGCGGCGGCATCACGCTGCTGCGCCCGGCGTACAACAAAATTCATGATCACCAAATCCCTGTAGGAGCTGCCGCAGGCTGCGATCTTTTTCCTGAAAACACAAAAGATCGCAGCCTCAAGCAATTCCTACAAGGGTTTGAGGTACAACAGCACGTAATCATTCTTGTCGAAGCTTCCCGTGACCACCGGTTGCAGACCGGCCAGCGAAGTACCTTGCAGCGATTGCAAGTCCTTGCTGTCCATCATCAACCACGCCGGCCCCTTGAGCGCTTCGAGTTGCTGCACCGTCTCGGTGAACTGCGGTTGCAGGTCCTGCTCGACGTTGACCATGAACTTGATCGCCTTGGCGTCTTTGCCCATGCCGTGCAGCACCAGCGGTGCCGGGTTCTGCTGCACCTGCGCGAAGGCAGCACGACTGAACGCCTGCGTGTCGTACAGACGTCGCTCCACCGGTTCGAATACGGCGGCATACACCGTCCACAAGGCCAATACCGAGCACAGCGCCAGCACTTCGGCACGCCAGCGCGGCATCAACAGGCGCGACAGTGCGAGCAATTGCAGAGCGCCGAGTACGATCAGTATCAGAGTGATGCCGTCGAGTTGCTCGGGAAAGCGGCGCTTGGCAACCAGCAGGGCCACCATCAACAGTCCCGGCGTCACCAGCCAAATGCCTTGAATCATCCCGCGCAATACGCGGAACACCCGACCGTGCAGGACCTGGAACGGGTACGCCGCGATGATCGCCGCCATCGGCAACATCGGCAGCAGGTAACGCGCCTTCTTCGCCTGCGGAATCGACAGGCCAACCATGACGATCAGCCCCGCCGCCGCGCAATATTGCACCAGACGCAAGGCCGGCCCGCGCTGATGCGGTTTGCTCAGCCAGGTCGCGGCCAACGCCAGGATCGCCAGCGGATAGGCCAGTGCGTAGTTGCCCAGGGAGCTGGTGAAGTAATACAGCGAACCGCTGACGCCTTCACTGCCGTCCATGCGCCCCATGAACTGCATGCGGATCACGTCCTGCAGGAAGGCTTCGCCACCGCTGTGTTTGGCCAGCCAGAGCAGCAGGCCGACGCACGCTGCGAGTAACACAGAAGCGATCACGCCGAACACGAAGAGGCGTTTCCACTCACGGTTGAGCAGGTAGTAACTGCAGAGCATGCCGGTCGGTATCACCAAACCTATGGGCCCGCGAATCCCGAAGCCCAGCAACAGCAGGACAAAGATCAGCGGCCAGCGCCGGCGCGAACCGAAGTGGTCGTGCGCGTAGCCCAGGTAAAACACCGACAGCGCCACGGCGGCGAGCATCAGGTCTTGCGACACTGCGCGTACTTCGGTGACGAAGGTGCTGGTGAGCATCAGCAACGCAATGCTGATCAGCGCCCAGCGCTGCGAATGCACCGCCAGCAAGCGATACATCAACGTCACGATCACCCCGCCGGCAATCGCGCTCGGCAGCCATGCCGTGAGGGTGTTGACCGCGCCAAAGGGCAACGACAACAACCAGATGAACAGCGTCGAGAGCGCCGAATAGTCCGCGTAAGGTTGACCGTAAGTGGTCGGGAATACCGTTGGCCCGTGTCGCAACATTTCCTGGGCAAACAGTACGAAACGTGAATCGAAGCCAATGGGAGCCTGTCCGTAAACCCCGGCGATAAACAACAGCAGTGCCAGCAGCCCTGCGAACAGGGACTGCCGGCGGATGACAGGCGACAACGTGATCAAGCGACGTGCGCAGTGTTGGGCCACTGCTGCAGCGGCATCGGCAGTTTGCGCGAATCGCCACGGCCGATCGGGAAGTACTTGAAGCCGTTGCGTGCCAGACGCTCGGCGTCGTACAGGTTGCGGCCGTCGAAGATTACCGGGGCTTTCAGGCGTTGCTCGATCAGGTCGAAATCCGGCGCCTTGAACTGCTGCCATTCGGTGCAGATGATCAGCGCATCGGAACCCGCCAGCACCGATTCCGGGGTGCCCATCAGCATCAGTTTTTCTTCGTTCGGATACAGATGCTGGGTTTCCTGCATGGCTTCCGGGTCGAATGCGCGCACGCTGGCGCCGGCGGCGAACAGCGAATCGAGCAGCACGCGGCTCGGTGCGTCGCGCATGTCGTCGGTATTCGGCTTGAACGCCAGGCCCCACAGGGCGAAGGTCTTGCCGCGCAGGTCACCCTTGTAGAACGCGTTGATGCGGTCGAACAGCTTGTGTTTCTGCCGCTCATTGATCGCCTCGACCGCTTGCAGCAGGTCGCTGGAGCAATGTGCCTGCTCGGCGCTGTGGATCAGCGCGCGCATGTCTTTGGGGAAGCACGAGCCGCCATAACCGCAGCCCGGGTAGATGAAGTGGTAACCGATGCGCGTGTCGGCACCGATGCCCTGACGCACCGACTCGATGTCGGCGCCCAGGTGCTCGGCCAGTTCGGCGATCTGGTTGATGAAGCTGATCTTGGTCGCCAGCATGCAGTTGGCGGCGTATTTGGTCAGCTCGGCGCTGCGCAGGTCCATGAACATGATGCGGTCATGGTTGCGGTTGAACGGCGAGTACAGGTCGCGCATCACGTCCTGCACTTCATCACCTTCGCAGCCGATGACGATGCGGTCGGGACGACGGCAGTCGGACACCGCCGAACCTTCCTTGAGGAATTCCGGGTTGGAGACGATATCGAACTGCAGCTCACGACCGGCCTTGTCCAGCGCGGCCTGAATGTGCGCACGCAGGGTGTCGCCGGTGCCGACCGGTACGGTGGATTTCTCCACCAGGATCAGCGGCTGTTCACGGTGACGCGCCACGGCGTCACCCACCGACAGCACGTATTTCAGATCGGCCGAGCCGTCTTCGCTGGACGGTGTACCTACGGCGATGAACGCCACGCGACCGTGCTGCACGGCGAGTTTTTCATCGGAAGTGAAATGCAGGCGGCCGGAGTCCAGGCCTTCGCGCACCAGGCTCGACAGGCCTGGTTCGAAGATGCTGACGTGACCCTGGCGCAGCAGTTCGACTTTCTTCTGATCGATGTCCATGCACACGACGTCGTGACCGACTTCGGCCAACACGGCGGCCTGCACCAGGCCGACATAACCGCTACCAAATACTGTGATTTTCATGGAGCACTCCTGAATTCGGGCGCACGAGACGGACGAGTGTTAATAGTGATGACCCCGAGCATGACCAGTGCCACGCCCAGCGATTTAGTGAAACTGAAGGATTCGTTGAACAGCGGCAGACTGGCCGCCAGCAGGTACACCAGCGCATAGCTGATGCTCAGCAGCGAATAGGCCCGGCCCAGCGGCAGATCGCGCAAGGCCGCGAGCCAGCAGAGCATCGACAGGGCGTAGGCGAAAATCGCCGCCAGCACCACGGCCAATGCCGCCAGATCAACGTTGCCGGCGCTCAGCGCCGTCAGCCATTGTTCCGGTTGCGGCAGGCGCGTCATGCTCCAGCGCATGCCCAGTTGCGCGCCACTGACCAGCATGACGCTGGCCAGGGCAAAACCGATACCGCGTGCCTGATTCATGACTGTTGCCCCAGCAAGACCACACCGCCGATCACCAGCGCCACGCCCAGCCAATGCTGGCGGTCGATGGGCTCGCGAAAGATGAAGCGGGCAATCAGGGTGATCAGCACGAAGTTGAGGCTGAGCATCGGGTAAGCGATGCCCACTTCAAGACGTTGCAGCACCAGCAGCCAGACCAGCAGCCCGCTACCGAGAGCAAACAGCGCCAGCCACAACCACGGCGAACGCAGTTTGTCGACCCAGGACGAATCAACGCCGCGCCAGCTCTCCACGGCGAATTTCTGCGCGACTTGCCCCAGGCACGTCAGCAGACACGCCGTCAGTAACAGCAACCAACTCATGACGGATCCTTGGGCAGCACCATGATCACCAGATTGCCCGATTCGTAACGGGTACCGTCCTTGGGCAGCAGGTCCAGCTCTTCGAGCTCGTCCTGGCCCTTGACGCGCATCAGCACGCCGACCGAGCCGCTGCGGCGCGCTTCACGTACCCATTGTTGAACGTTGTCCTTGGTGAGTCGGCGTTCAGCGCCTTCCGGGTAGGACAGACCGTATTTGAGTTCGCCGACCGTGTTGTACAGCGCGACCTCTGGTTGTTTCATGCGCCAGGCCAGCGCTGCCGCCGCGCCCAGATCATTGCTCAGCAGGTGCGTGGCGCCGGACAGTTCGGTGACGTGGTGCCGGATGAACTGATCCGGAGTCTTGTTGGCCACCACCGACTTGGGCAACGCCGCCGGCAGGATTCCCGCCAGCAACAGACTGCCCAGCGCCGGCGCCGCCCAGCACTGCAACGGCAGGAACGCTTGCGCCAGGTTGGCGATGATCCAGCCGATCAGGGCGATGAACACCAGCACCATGCTGTGCAGTTCGTGGTCGTACACCGGTTTGTTCAATTGCAGGTAAACCAGTGCGATCAGCGTGACCACACCCAGCAACAGGTTCAGCAGACCGTTGATTCCCAGCGCCCGACCTTGTTCCAGACGCAGGCGATCAGCCAGCGCATTGCCCAGCAGCAGTGCCAATGGCAGCAGGCACGGCAGGATGTAGGTCGGCAGCTTGCCGTTGCTCAGGCTGAAAAAGCCCAGCGGCAACCACAGCCACAACAGCAGGAAAACCATGTTCGGCTGGGCCCGGGTTTGCCAGGCTTGCTTGAACGCGGTCGGCAACAGGCCAACCCACGGCAGACTGAACGCCACCAGCAGCGGCAAGTAGAACCACCACGGTGCATCGTGCTGCGCATCGTCACCGGCAAAGCGCCGGATGTGTTCGTGCCAGAAGAAGAACCGCCAGTAATCCGGTTCCTGTGCGTGCACCGCCAGCGCCCACGGCAAGCTGACGATGATCGCGATGGCGATCGCCACCGGGCCGAACACCAGCAGTTCACGCCAGCGTTTCTGCCAGAGCATCCACGGCAACGCGATCAGTACCGGCAGCAACCAGGCGAGAAAGCCCTTGGTCATGAAACCCATGCCGCAGGCCAGCCCCAGCAGCGCCCAGGCGCCCAGCCGTTGCCCGGTGCTGCGGCTGTCGAGCGCAAACCACAGCGCGACCAGGCTCAGGTTGACCCAGAAGGTGAATTGCGGATCGAGGTTGGCGTACCCGGCCTGACCGGCGACGACGGTGAAGCTCATGTAGAGCAGGGCGCAGACGAAGCTCTTGCGCGGATCGTTCCATAGCCTGCGCGCGACCAGGTAGGCCAGCAGCACACTCAAAGCCGTGCTGAGGGCCGAGGCGAAGCGCACGCCGAACAGATTCTGCCCGAACAATTCCTGGCCAATGGCGATCATCCAGTAGCCGGCAATCGGCTTCTCGAAATACCGCAGACCCATGAAATGCGGCGACACCCAGTTGCCACTGAGCAGCATGTCCTGGCTGATCTGTGCGTAACGGGTTTCGTCGGGGATCCACAGGCCATGGGTGCTCAGCGGCAACAGATAGGCCAGCAGACAGAGGCCGACCAACAGCGGCAGTGCCCAGCGTCTGGTCATGCGCCTTGCACTCCCAGCCAGCCTTCACGGCCTTCGAGCACACCGCGTTGCACGCGGCCTACGGGCAGGGTGTTGAAGAACTCGGGCAACAAGTCGCCCAAGGGTTTGAAGTCAATGTTGCGCTGGCGTGCATCGGCCAGCAACTGGCGAAAATCCTGAGCCATCAGAATCCCTTCTACTTCGGCATGAATGGTGTAGACGTTGAGTGCTTGCGGCTGGAACCGGTCGAGGATGAAGGCGTTGAAGTCCTTGGCCGCCACGTGTGGGCCGACGACTTCGTCGAAGGTCGGCAGGTCCACCGGAATCTGCGGCGTACCCGGCGTGCCGTCCGCCAGCAGCGGACGGAACAGGCTCTGCCCGCGGCAATCGCTGTTATAGCGAAAGCCGAAGGTCTGCTTGGCCTCGATCACGCGCTCGTCCGCACGCCAACCGGCGGCGGCCGAACACTGGATCTTTTCGCCGAGGATGTCGCTCAAGGTATCGACGCCGCGCCGGATCTGTTCGATCAGTTGCGCGTCGCTCCAGCGTCCGGCATTGGCTTGCCAGCCATGGTGATCCCAGGCGTGCAGGCCGACTTCGTGACCGGCATCCCGGGCCTGACGCATCAGGTGCCCGAGATCACGGCCAATCGGTTTGCCGGGCCAGGCGGTGCCGGCCAGCAAAATGTCCCAGCCGTAGAGGCCGGCAGCGTTGGAACGGAGCATTTTCCAGAGGAACTGCGGGCGGATCAGGCGCCACAGATGCCGACCCATGTTGTCCGGGCCGACACTGAAGAAAAACGTTGCCTTGACCTGCGCCTCGTCGAGCATCTCCAGCAACCGCGGCACACCTTCACGGGTGCCACGGTAGGTGTCGACATCGATACGAAGACCTGCCTGCATTACTTCTTGTCCGCGATTTCGAGCATGGCTTCACGCAGGAAGAAGTCCAGGGTGTTGCCGATGGTCTCGCGCATTTCCACGGTCGGCTCCCAGTTCAGCAGGCGCTTGGCGTTGGCGATGCTTGGCTTGCGGTGTTCCACGTCCTGGTAACCGGCACCGTAGAACGCCTTGCTTTCCACGTCGCGGAAACCGGCGAACGGCGGGAAGTTGTGACGCAGCGGGTGCGCTTCGAACTGACGCAGCAGCTCTTCGCCCAGTTGACGGATGCTCGCCTCGTTGTCCGGGTTGCCGATGTTGATGATCTGGCCGTTGCACACGTCGTTGTCGTTATCGATGATCCGCGCCAGTGCCTCGACGCCGTCAGCGATGTCGGTGAAGCAACGCTTCTGCTCGCCACCGTCAAACAGACGGATCGGCGTGCCTTCCACCAGGTTGAGGATCAACTGGGTGATGGCGCGGGAGCTGCCGATACGCGCCGAATCCAGACGGTCCAGACGCGGGCCCATCCAGTTGAACGGACGGAACAGGGTGAAGTTCAGGCCCTTGGCGCCGTAAGCCCAGATCACGCGGTCCAGCAGTTGCTTGGAGACCGAGTAGATCCAGCGCTGCTTGTTGATCGGGCCAACGATCAGGTTCGAGCTGTCTTCGTCGAAGTTCTTGTCCTGGCACATGCCATAGACTTCGGAGGTCGACGGGAAGATCACGCGCTTGTTGTACTTGACGCAGTAGCGAACCAGCTTGAGGTTTTCCTCGAAGTCCAGTTCGAATACGCGCAGCGGGTTGCGGGTGTATTCGATCGGGGTGGCGATGGCAACCAGCGGCAGGACCACGTCGCACTTCTTGATGTGGTACTCGATCCACTCGGAGTGAATGCTGATGTCGCCTTCGACGAAGTGGAAGTTCGGGTGGCTGCGCAGACGGTCGATGGCGTCGGAGCCGATGTCCAGACCGTACACTTCGTAGCGGTCGTCACGCAGCAGGCGCTCGGACAGGTGGTTACCGATGAAGCCGTTGACACCGAGGATCAGCACGCGGGTACGACGTGGCGCGCGACCGGATTCGGCACCGCGAAGCAGCGAACCGTCAACCAGACCCAGTTCGTTTGCCAGTTGCGGGCCGCTGAGGTACAGACCGTTGTCGTTGCGCTGACCGGCGTTGATCACCAGCGAGTCCTGACCGCAGGCGATGCGCAGCGGATCGACGCTGATCACGCGGCCTGGCGCCTGGCCTTCGTTGCCCTTGACGACGTCGGCGCTCCAGACGATCAGTTTGTGCTCGCCCACGGCGCAGAAGGCGCCCGGGTAAGGACGGGTGACGGCGCGCACCAGATTGAACAGTTCTTCGGCCGGTTTGGCCCAGACCAGTTTGCCGTCCGCCGGAGTACGGCGACCGAACACAGTGGCTTTCGATTCGTCCTGTGGGGTTTCAGTGATCTTGCCTTGCAGCATGTTCGGCAGGGTGTCGCGCAGCAGGTCGCTGGCGGCGGTGCGCAGTTTGGCGTGCAGGGTCAGGCCGGTGTCGCTGCGCTCGATGGCAACGCGTTGCTGGGCAACGATGGCGCCGGCATCAGCGCGCTTGACCATACGGTGCAGGGTGACGCCGGTTTCGGTTTCGCCATTGACCAGCACCCAGTTTGCCGGTGCGCGACCGCGATAGCGTGGCAGCAGCGAACCGTGCAGGTTGAACGCGCCTTTTTTGGCCAGGGCCAGCAGTGGCTCGCTCAGCAGGTTGCGGTAGTAGAAGGAGAAAATGTACTCCGGGTCCAGCTTGGCGATGCGCTCGATCCACAGCGGGTGGTTGGCGTCTTCCGGCGCGTGTACCGGGATGCCTTTGTTGGCGCACAGTTGTGCAACCGAGGCATAGAACGCGTTTTCTTTCGGATCATCGGCGTGAGTGAACACTGCTGCAATGTCATAGCCGCTGTTGAGCAGGGCTTCAATGCCGGCGCAGCCAATATCGTGGTAGGCGAAGACAACAGTTTTTGCACTCATGAGAGAACCTGATCGGAAGTGGAAGAAGTAGCGGTAGAAGAAAGACCATCAACGGTGACGGCAGGGGCCGGAGCGGCCGGCTGGCTGCGCAACACCTTTTCGATGAAGAAACGTGGGCGGGCGCGCACATCGCTGTACATGCGGCCGAGGTATTCACCCAGCAGGCCCATGCCGATGAACTGACCGCCAGTGAACACGAACAGCACGGCGAACAGCACGAACATGCCGTCACCGGCCCAACCGGCACCGAACGCCAGGCGCAGGACGATCAACGCAATAGCGAACAGCACGCCCAGCCCGGCCATGGCGAAGCCGACGATGCTCAGCAGACGCAGCGGGGTGGTGGTCATGCAGGTGACCAGATCGAACATCAGGTTGATCAGGCGCATCGGGCTGTATTTCGAATCGCCGTGTTCACGCTCGGCGTGGGCCACGACGATTTCGGTGGTGTGCCGGGCGAAGCTGTTGGCCAGGATCGGGATGAACGTGCTGCGTTCACGGCAGGCGAGCATCGCGTCGATGATGGTGCGGCGGTAGGCGCGCAGCATGCAGCCGTAGTCGCTCATGGCGACGCCGGTGGAGCGTTGCACGGCGAGGTTGATCAGCTTCGACGGATAGCGACGCAGCGCCGAATCCTGACGATTGCCGCGCACGGTGCCGACCACGTCGTAACCCTTTTCAGCTTCGGCCACCAGCCGTGGGATTTCTTCCGGCGGGTTCTGCAGGTCGGCGTCGAGGGTGATCACCACGTCGCCCTTGCACTGCTCGAAACCGGCCATGATCGCGGCGTGCTGACCATAGTTGCGGTTGAGAATGACCGCCACGAACGGGCTGTTTTCGCGCCCGGCGGCTTCTTCGAGCATGTTCGCCGATTCGTCGCGGCTGCCGTCGTCGACCAGCACGATTTCAAAATCGTGATGCAACTGGCGGCAGGCCGCTTCGGTGCGACGCAACAGCTCGGGCAGGCTTTCCTGTTCGTTGTAGACCGGGATGACGATCGACACGCTACGGATTGGATAAGGTTTCACAGGCGTTTTTCCATGATTTGTTCGATGGCACCGACCACGCGATCAAGGTCTTGACCGGTCATGTCGGGGAACAGCGGAATCGAGCACAGCCGCGCCGAGTTCCATTCGGTGTTGGGCAGGTAGAGGTCGGGGTCACGCTGGCGATACCAGGTGTGCAGGTGGGTGGCGATGAAATGGATACCGGTGCCGATGCCCTGATCCTGCAACGCCTTCATGAAGGCTTCGCGATCCATGCCGCAACGCTCGCTGTCGATGCGCAGGATGAACAGGTGCCAGGCGTGTTGCTGGGCATAGGCGGGCAGGGCCAGCGGTTGTACCGGCAGGCCTTCGAATTTTTGCAGGTAGCTGGTGGCCAGTTCGGTGCGGCGGGCGTTGATTTCGTCCAGACGTTGCAGTTGCACCAGGGCAATCGCGGCGTTGATGTCGGCCAGGTTGTACTTGAAGCCCGGCTCCATCACTTGCGCCTGCGGCTTGCGGCCACCGGTCAGACGGTCATAGGCGTCAACGCCCAGGCCGTGGAATTTGAGCATGCGCACGCGGCTGGCGAGCGCTTCGTCGTCGGTGACGAACATCGCGCCTTCGGCACAGGTCATGTTCTTGATCGCATGGAACGAGAAGATCGCCGTGCCTTGCGAACCGACGTGGCGCCCCTTGTAGCGGGTGCCGGCGGCGTGGGCGGCGTCTTCGATGACCGGGATGCCGTGCTTGTCGGCCAGGGCATACAGCGGATCAAGATCGAACGCAGCGCCGGCGTAGTGCACCGGAATGATTGCCTTGGTTCGCGGGGTGATGGCCGCCTCGATGCGCGCAGCGTCGGTCATCAGCGTGTCGCGGTCGACGTCGACGAATACCGGTTTGGCGCCCAGCAGGGAGATCATGTTGGCGGTCGAAACCCAGGTCTGCGACGGGGTGATGACTTCGTCGCCCGGGCCGATGCCCAAGGCCAGCAGGGTGATGTGCATGCCGCCGGTGGCCGAAGACAAGGCCACCGCGTGCTTGCAACCAACATACTGCGCAAACTGCTCTTCGAGTGCCTGGTTTTTCGGCCCCGTGGTGATCCAGCCCGAGCGCAACACCTGCTCGACAGCGGCAATTTCCTCATCGCCAATACTTGGGCGGGAGAAGGGGAGAAACGCCTGACTCATGGGCACCTCATTGCAAAAAATAAAAGGATGGACTCACGCAACTGTTGGATCCAACCACAGCGTAGACACAGAAAAGCGCTCCTGCATCAATAACTTGGCAAAAAAAGCATGACGTCGGGGATTGATTGACTTTTCACGATTTGCCCGGCAGGTTGGGGCATAGCCACTACCGAACCTATGGGAATTAAGGTTATGCCGGTTTTTGTGAAAGGAACATGAAAAACCGGTTGGCGAATCGTTTATCTGTCACTTATACAGCCGCTGTTCAGGCTTCTGCCGTCCATCGCAGTTTTTTGTCGGACAGTGCCGCTCAAGTACCTTCTTTACTTCAAGTACATTGCATTTGTTAGTTGTTGTAGTGCTGTACATTTTTTACTCAAGGTTTAACGTTTGATTGATTTAGTTGCTGCAACCCCCGACGCTCCAAAAACCAACCCGATGAGCCTGTACCTCGCGCGTTTGGCGCCCTCCAGCCAATTGACCATGCGTTACGTGCTGCAAGATGCGGCCGATCGCCTGGGCTTTGAAGACATGAATGTCGAAGAGATTCCCTGGCATGCCTTGCAACCGGAAGATGTTGTAGCGCTGGTCGCTGCATTACGCGCAGACAACTACGCACCGAACACTTCTTCGTTGTATGTGAATGCGGTACGCGGCGTCATGAATGAGGCCTGGCGCATGAGTCTGATCAGCCAGGAACATCTGTTGAAGATGCGTTCGGTCAAGGGCATCGCCGGCACGCGGCTGTCCCAGGGGCGCAATCTCAAGCGCACGCTGATTCACGAATTGATGGAAGTCTGCGCCGCCGATCCACGCCCGCAGGGCCTGCGTGATGCGGCAATCATCGCGTTGCTGTACGGCACCGGCATGCGCAAGTCGGAATCGGTGGACCTGGATCTGAATCAGGTCGACTTCAGCGAACGCAGCCTGTGCGTCACCGCCAAGGGCAACAAACAGTTGATCAAGTACGCACCGGCATGGGCGTTCAGCAAGCTCGATGCGTGGCTCGAACTGCGCCGTTCACAGCTCAAGGAAGGCGAGAGCGACGATGCCTTCCTGTTCAACCGTATTCGCCGTGGCAGCCACATCACCCGTGAGCGCATCACCAAGCATGCGATTTACTACATCGCCCGTCAGCGCGGCACGCAGGTCGGGGTGAAGATCATGCCCCACGATTTCCGTCGCTCGTTCATCACTCGGGTGATCGAGGAGCACGACCTGTCGATCGCGCAGAAACTGGCGCATCACAGCAACATCCAGACCACCGCCAACTACGATGTGCGCGATGACAACGAGCGGCGGCGGGCGGTGGATCGCTTCGATCTCTGATCAGTTCAGGCCAAACACATGCGCCGCACCGAGTACCGACAGCTGCACCGCGCTGCCGGCGGGCGGCGCGTGCATGCCGGAGCTGCGCACCAGAATCGAACGGGCCGGATCCTGAGTCGCGGATGAGCTCAGTTCAACGGTCAGGGTGCAGGTGTTGCCGGCAAAGTCGCGGTCGGTGACCAGCGCAGGGCAGCCTTGACTGTCAGATGCCCCTTCGGCGATCTGCAATTGCTCGGGGCGCAGCATGATCTGCGCGGCGCCGCTGAAGCCGTTGCTGTTCACCGCCACCTGACCCAGATCGCAATGCGCCCAACCCGCCTCGATTCGCGCGGGCAGGACCACCGCTTCGCCGAGAAAGTGCGCGGTCTGTTCATCCTGCGGATAGCGGTAGAGATCCATCGGATGCCCGGACTGCACCAGCCGGCCGCTGCGCATCACCGCCAATTGATCGGCAAACGACAATGCCTCGCTCTGATCGTGGGTCACCAGAATGGTGGTGACGCCAGCGTCTTCGAGCAGGCGCGCGACCATTTTGCGCATGGCACTGCGCAAACCGGTGTCGAGGGCGGAGAACGGCTCGTCGAGCAGCATCAGCCGTGGCTGTTGCGCCAGAGCACGGGCCAGCGAGACCCGCTGTTGCTGGCCACCGGACAATTCGTGGGGCCAACGGTTGGCCATGTTGGCATCGAGGGCGACGCTGTCCATCAATTCCTGAATGCGTTGATGGCGCGCGGCACCGGTCAGCGCCAGGCCAAAACCGATGTTCGCCGCCACCGTCATGTGCGGGAACAACGCACCGTCCTGCGGGACGTAGCCGATCTGCCGTTGATAGGCCGGCACTGCGTGGCTGCGGTCGACCAGCGTCTGGCCGTTGAGGGTGAGGCTGCCGCTGTCGGGAAACTCGAACCCGGCGATCATCCGCAGCAGCGTGGTCTTGCCGGAACCGGAGGGGCCGACGATGACCGTGCGGCTGCCGGTCGGCACGTTGAGGCTGACGTCATCGAGCGCCTTCTGCGCGCCGAAGGTTTTACTGAGGTTGAGCAGTTCGAGAGCGTTCATCGGCCAGCGGTACGCCTGGATTGGTGATAGAGAATGGCCGTCAGCGGCAGTGAAAGCAGGATCATCAAGAACGCGTAGGGCGCTGCGGCGGCGTAATCGATTTCGCTGGTCATCGCCCAGAAACCGGTGGCGAGGGTGCGCGTGCCGTTGGGCGCCAGCAGCAGGGTCGCGGTCAGTTCATTGGTGATTGCCAGGAACACCAGTGCCGCACCTGCCGCCGCGCCGGGGGCCGCCAGGCGCACGGTGATCAGCCACAATGCGCGCAACGGCGAGCGGCCAAGGCTTTGCGCAATGTTTTCCAGCTCGACCGGGGCCTGAGCGAAACCGGCGCGCAGGCTGACCAGCGCCCGCGGCAAGAACATCAGCAGGTAGGCCAGCAGCACGGTGATGGTGGTCTGGTAAATCGGCCGGGCGAAATGAATGGTCACGGTGACCAACGCCAACGCGACGACAATGCCGGGCAGCGAACTGGTGATGTAGTTGCAGCCTTCCAGCAAGCGCTGCAGTTTGCCGGGGGAGCGGATCGACAGCCACGCGATGGGAATCGCCGCGACACTGGTCAGCAACGCGCCGGCCACTCCGTAGGACAAGGTCTGCAGCAACGCCGGCAGCAACTCGTCACCTTGCCAGACCTGCACGCCACCGGCCACCAGCCAGCGGCCCAGCGTGAGCAACGGCACACCGAGCGCGAGCAGGCAGGTCAGGGTTTGCAGCAATAAAGCCAGGGTTGTCACGCCTCGGCCCAGTTGCACGCTGCGCTGATCCCGGGCACTGCCGGAACCGACTCGTGCATAGCGGGCGTTGCCACGGGCGGCAGATTCGGCGGTGAGCATCGCCAGACAGCACAGCGCCAGAACCCCGGCGAGCATGTTGGCGGCCGGGCCGTTGAAGGTCGATTTGAACTGATCGAAGATCGCCGTGGTGAAGGTGTCGAAACGGATCATCGCGTACAAGCCGTACTCGGCCAGCAAATGCAGACCTACCAACAACGCGCCACCGCAGATTGCCAGGCGCAGTTGTGGCAACACCACCCGAAAGAACACCGCCCAAGGCTTGAGTCCCAAGGATTGCGCGACGTCTTCAATTGCCGGATCGAGACGGCGCAAGGTCGCGGCAATCGGCAAATACAGAAACGGGAAATAGGCGATCACTGACACCAGCACACCGGCTGGCAGACCATGGATCGACGGAACCAGGCTGACCCACGCATAACTGTGGACGAACGCCGGCACCGCCAGCGGCGCGACCGCCAGCACTGACCACAAGCGTCGGCCGGGCAGATTGCTGCGTTCGGTCAGCCAGGCCAGGGTAGTTCCGAGCACGATGCACAGCGGCAGGGTGATCAACACCAGCAGCACAGTGTTGATCAGCAATTCGCCGACACGCGGGCGAAAGATCAGGGCTTCGATGGTCGCCCAGCCGGTGTACCACGCCACACCGATCACGAATGCAATCGGCAGCAGGGACAACAACGACACCAGCACCGCCGAGCTCACCACCCACGAGCTGCCTCGCCCGGCGAGTGTGCGGGGCGGGTGGAGGCTGGCGGCGGCCGTCGCAACGGCCGGTGCAGGCAAGGTGTCGGGCATCACTCAGAGCAATCCGGCCTGGGTCATCAGCTCGACGGCTTTTTTGCTGTCGAGGGTCGACGCATCGACTTTCGGCGCGTCGAGGGTTTTCAGCGGGGTCAGCTTCGGATTGGACGGCGCGTCTTTACCCACGGCGTATTCGAACGAGGTGCCGGTTTTGAGCACCTCCTGACCTTGCTTGCCGGTGATGTATTCGACGAACTTCTGCGCTTCATCCTGATGCTTGCTCGAGGCCAGCACGCCGGCGCCGGAGGTACTGACGAACGCGCCCGGATCCTGATGTTTGAAGTAGTACAGCTTGGTGTTTTTGCTGTTCTCGCCGGTCTTGGACTGATCGACGAAGCTGTAATAGTGGTAGATCACGCCGCTGTCGATCTGTCCGGCGTTCACCGCTTTGAGCACCGCACTGTTGCCGCGATAGATAGTGGCGTTGGTCTTCATGCCCTTGAGCCATTCCAGGGTGGCAGCTTCACCTTTCTGTTGCAGGACAGCGGCGACGATCGCCTGGAAGTCGGCGCCGGCCGGGGAGGCGGCCCAACGGCCTTTCCAGGCCGGGGTGGCGAGGTCGAGCAGGGATTTGGGCAGGTCTTTTTCAGTCAGCTTGCTCGGGTTGTAGACGAACACGGTGGAACGGGCGGCGATGCCGACCCAATTGCCGTGGGCCGGACGGTAGGCGGAATCGACTTGCTCAAGGGTTGTCGGCGCCAATGGGGCGAACAGTTTGGCGTTGTCCACCAGCACCATCGCCGGCGAGTTTTCGGTGAGGAATACGTCTGCCGGCGAGGCGGCGCCCTCCTGCACCAGTTGGTTGCCCATCTCGGTATCATCGCCGTTGCGAATGGTCACCGGGATTCCGGTTTCCTCGGTGAACCCTGCCACCCAGGCCTTGGTCAGGGTTTCATGCTGCGCGTTGTAGACCACCAGACCCACCGAATCGGCGGCAAAAGCCTGCCCGGTGCCGAGCAACGCAGTGGCCAGCAATGCGCGCTTGAAGAAGGATGGAAAGCGTGGATTCATTCGGGCAGCTCCTGTTTTTAGACGTTATGAGCAAACCCTCGCAGGAAACAATGCGAACGATTTGCAAGTGTCGAGTCGCGGCAATGTAGGGTGGCAAATGAGAAAAAAACGTCAAAGAAGCCGTTAATACTTGTCATTGCCATTCAAATTTACCGCGACTCTCTCCTTTTGTCTTAACGTCATTGCTCAGGAGTGGGGAATGTAAGCCACGCTCTGGTCTGCACGCCCGTGGAATACCTGTTCGCCACGGGTCGGGGTGGTGGTGATGACCTGATGATCAGCCTTCAGCGCATCGAGTGGCACGGCGTCACCGGAACGGTATTGCGCGACGAAAATCGTGCGTTGCGGATCCCAATGTTCCCCGCTGGTCCTTTCCAGCCAGGCGATCAGCGTCGCGGTGTCGCCATTGTGCGGGAAGTCCGCGATCGTTTCCGGCACGTAGTAGAACGGTGTACCGCCGGTTTGCAGGTACATCGGTACTTTGTTGTCGACCTCGATCATGACCATGCGCCATTGATTCAACGGTGCCTGCTGACTGGCCTGCTCGCGAACCTGCTCGCCGAAGCGGATGACACCGCCGCCGCTGTTGGTCCACGGGTAAAGCACACCCAGTACCGCGGCGAGCAACACAGTGGTGACAGCGAAGCCGATCTTCAGCCCACGGCCTTCGCTGTTGCGGGCGGCCATGCGCCGGGTCACCCACCAGGCACCCAGCAATTGCGCGAAGGGCACCAGCGGCAACACGTAATAGCTGCGGCGACTGCCACTGGCGGTGAAGAACAGCATCAGCAGTGCAAGGCCTTGAATCAGCCAGCGGGTATCCGGTTCGATGTGCTTCCAGTTGCGCGCGGCCACCCACAAGGCAATCAACCAGCACGGCGCCCAGGGCAGGGTGTAGACCGGCAGGTAGATCAGGTAGGTGTAAATCGGCCCGAACTGATCGAACGGCTGGAAAAACCGCACCACGTTTTCACGCAGCACCAGGCCGAGGCCGCTTTGTTCGTAGTTGGGCGCACCGTAGAGGTGAGACAACAGGAACGGCGCCATGTAAAACGCCCCGGCGATCAACAGCGCGCCGAACAGTCGCAGGTTCAGGTGGCGTTTCCAGCGGTGTTCGCTGAGCAGGTGTGGCAGCAACACCAGCCCCGGCAGGATGAAACCGATCAGGCCCTTGAACAGCGATGTCAGCGACAGCAGGCCGAAGAACACCACGTAGCGCCAGAAGCGGGTGTCATCCGGGCCGCGCCAATACCACCAGACGGCCGCCAGCACACCGCAGACGGTGAGAATGTCGGCGGTGGCCACCCGCGCCCAGAACACGAAGTAGAACGTGGTCGCCAGCATCCAGCCGGCGATCAGCCCGGTGCCTTTGCGAAACAGTTGCTCGCCGAGCAGATACACCAGCCACACGCTGAACCACGCGGAAATCACCGATGACAGGCGCAACGACCAATGCCCCAGTCCGCCGGTGAACCAGGAGGTCGCGGTGATCAGCCAGTACGACAGCAGCGGTTTGTCGTAATAAGGACTGCCTTTGAGATAGGGATCGAAATAGTCGCCGCTTTGCAGCATCTGCAAGGCGATATTGGCCCAGCGGGTTTCCGGCCCCCACAGCTCGCGACTGCCCAGACCGAGCAATAACAGCAGGGCAGTCGCCGCCAGCAGAAGCAGCAATTGCCTCCGTTCAGTCCTAGTCCGGGTCATGGCTGGCTCTGGCTGAAGATGAGGATTTCGATCTGGCCACGGCGGTAGTGCTTGCCGTCTATCGGCAACAGCTCCAGTTGTTGCTCGTCAGAGGTGCTGTTGACGCGCATCACCACGCCCACCGAGCCTTTTTTGCGCGCTTCGGTCATCCATTCGCCTACGCCGTCGAGGCTGACCTTGCGTGACGCCATGGCCGGGTCATCGAGGCCGTATTTCAGCTCGCCAACGGTGTTGAACAGGTCGACTTGCGGACGACGCAAACGCCAGGACAGCGCGGACGCAGCGCCCAGGTCGTTACTCAGCAACGAGCTGGTTTCGCTCAGTTCCTGCTGATGTTCGGCAATGAACTGATCCGGCATTTTACTGTTGACGATGGTCGCCGGCATCGCCGCTGGCAGCAGCGCGACGAGCAGGCCGATGCCCAACGCCGGCATCGCCCACAGCGCCAGCGGGCGCAAGGCTTGCAGTGAACCGGCAATCAGCCAGCCGAGCAGCACGATATAGCCCAGCGACAGGCTGAACATTTCCGTGTGTTCGTAAACTTCACGGGTCGCTTGCAGGTAGATCAGCGCGACCAGTGCGGCAATGGCCAGCACTACGTTGACCACACCGTTGATGCGCAAGACGCGGCCGTTCTGGCGTTCGAGCCAGCCCGCCAGCGTGTGTCCCATCAGCAAGGCCAACGGCAGCAGGCACGGCATGATATAGGTCGGCAGTTTGCCGCTGCTCGCGCTGAAAAATGCCAGCGGCAGGAGGAACCACAAGGCGAGGAAGGCGATTTTCGGATCGCGCTTTTCCCGCCAGGTACGCAGCAGCGTCGAAGGCAACAGCATTGCCCATGGCAAGGTGGCCGCAAACAGCAGCGGCAGGTAGAACCACCATGGTCGTGCGTGCTGTGCGTCTTCGCCGGCGGCGAAGCGGCGGATGTGTTCATGCCAGAAGAAGAATCGCCAGAAATCCGGTTCACGCGCATGTACGGCCAGAGCCCATGGCACGCTGACCAGCGCGGCCACTGCAACGGCAACCAGCCCATAACGCACCAACTCACCGAAACGCCGTTGCCAGATCATGTAGGGCAGGGCGATCAGCACCGGCAGCATCAAGGCGAGGAAACCTTTGGTCATTAGGCCCATGCCACAAGCGAATCCCAACAAAGCCCAGCCAACCAGGCGCGCGCGCGGGGTGTTGCTGTCGATGGCAAACCAGATCGCCACCAGACTCAGGTTGACCCACAGGGTGAACTGCGGATCGAGGTTGGCATAGCCGGCTTGCCCTGCGATCAGGCCGAAGCTCATATAAAGGAGGGCACACGCGGCGCTGATTCGCGGGTTGTTCCACAGGCGCCGGGCCAGCAGCCAGGCCAGCCACACGCTAACCCCGGAGCTGAGCGCCGAGGCGATGCGCACGCCGAACAGGTTTTCACCGAAGATGGCCTGGCCGATGGCGATCATCCAGTAGCCGGCAATCGGTTTTTCGAAGTAGCGAATGCCCATGAAGTGCGGCGCCACCCAGTTGCCGCTCTGCAGCATTTCCTGGCTGATCTGGCCGTAACGGGTTTCATCGGGAATCCACAGGCCGTGGGTCATCAGCGGCAGCAGATAAAACACCACGAATGCCAGCACCAGACCGGGGATCGCGAAGCGTTCGATCAGGCTGCTCTGGTGGAGGCGCGGCAAATTCAACGCCGCATGATGCAGCGGTTTGTTCTCAGACGTCATGACTGGACCTTGGTGCAGTACAAAGTGTGCGTTTCAGTGACGGCCTGGCAATTTCCGTTGCAGGCGCGGCACTGGGTTGAATGAATGCAGAGGCGAGCACGGCCAATGGGCGTGTCCTGCATTCAGAGAACGGGTCTGCTTCCAGCGTTAAGTTCTCCTTGGGAAGACAAGCTTTAAAATTAATTTTTTCCAGTTCTGGAAAGTAAAAAACATTTCTTATTACAAATTTCATACACGGCAATACCTTGTGCCAGAGCATTGGCCGGGCCGTTTGTTGTCGACTAAGTTTGATGATTACTTGGCCAATCGTTGCCAGCCTTCGGGATTCATGATGCCGATGACTTCAAGTTTTCCTTGCGCATCTATCCGGGCTAAAACAGTGCTGCCATATTCGGCGGCGACCGCGCGTGGGTAACCGGTTTGCCGTTCGAAATCGGCGATGCAGCCGCTGTGGGTTACCAGAATCATGTTCTGTCCCGGGGTCTTGTGTGCCACCAATTCATTGCGCATTGTCGGGCCACAGGTTTCCAGCCATTCCGCCGCCACGGCATCGTGGCCGAGCATGTAGTGCGCAGTCTGCAGGGTGCGCGTCAACGGGCTGCTGAAGAACTGGGTCTTTTCCAGGCCCAGTTGCGTAAAGCCGCGGCCGACGTCGGCTGCAGCAATGCTGCCAGCCTGGGTGATACCGTCCGCCGGCCCCAGACAAGTATTGGTCGAGCGGTCGCAACGTTCGGTATGTCGCACCAGTGCGACAACCTCACCGGCCTGCCAGGCCTTCACCCACTCCTGGGTAGCCGACGCACTGGCATAGCGCAGGTTGGCGGGCGAGCGTTGCATCCAGACGAAGCCGCAAATCAGTGTAATCAACAGCAAACCGACAGCAATGATTGCCCAGGTGCGCGGACGAGACAGATCCCATCGCCTGGACGCTGATTGTACGTGTACTAATTCAACCACGACGTTGCCCCTTGTCATTCCCGAGTTCCACTCAGTACACGCACAGTGCAACGTAAGCTCCAGGAGGTTAGTTACTTTACGGTGGTCTACTTGAATGGCTGCTGAACACTACGTTCAGAGTCGTGGCAGTGCAGTGAAGAACATGTGAAAAATTTGCGAGGTCCGGCGTGTTTTAACTAAAACGGCTATTTGATAAACAAACTCAAATACACGTTTTGTTTGTTTTAAACACTTAACAACAACGCCGGGCAAGGCGAAGCTGCGAATATTGGTCAACGTCGTCGCGCCGCCCCTTGCGGCCCTGGCATCAGCCCTGGAGTGATTGAACCGGATGGACCTCAAGCAAAGCCTCGCCAATCGGATTGTGATTGTGTTCGCCCTGATGAGCGCGGTGGTGGCCGGTGTCTTCGCGATGGGCATTGTGGCCACGGTGCATGTCGTCGAGCACAAGTTGACCATGACCGCCCTCAGCGGCGGATTGCGCCGCTTGTTGGCAATGGACGACATCAACGAGTGGCGCCACGAGCCGGAAAAGAGCGAACTGTTTTTTTTCGAGAGCGGCCCGGGGGCCATGGCGCTGACGCCACAACTGGCAGCATTGCCCCAGGGGTTTCAGGAGATCACCTTCAACGGCGATGACTTCTACGCGATGGTCGAGGCGGTCGGCGGTCGCAAATATGTGCTGCTGCGCAATCAGGAAAGCTTGGAACAGCGCGAGCACTTGCTGTTCGTGGTGGTGATTGTCGGGTTCATCCTCAGTGTCATGCTGGCGGTCGCGCTCGGCAGGCTGCTGGCGCGGCAGGTCATGGCGCCGGTGATTCGCCTGGCAGGGCAGGTGCGGCATCGTGATCAGTTGATCGCGTTGGCGCCGGCCCTGCATCCGGACTACGCCGATGATGAAGTAGGAGAGCTGGCGCTGTCTTTTGACCAGACACTCGGCCGGTTACGCGAAACCCTGAACCGCGAAAAACTCTTCACCAGTGATGTCAGTCATGAACTGCGCACACCGTTGATGATTCTGGCCAGCTCCTGCGAGCTGTTGCTGGCCAACCCCTCGCTGGATCAGCGTTCCACCCAACAGGTCACACGCATCGCCCGGGCCAGCGCTGAGATGCGCCAACTGGTCGAAACCTTCTTGATGCTGGCGCGCAAGCCGGAAGAGCTTGGCACCGAATCCACTTGCACACTCAAATCTATCGCCGACGCCCAGGTGGAAATCTGGGGGCGACTGATTCGGGAAAAGGGTCTGGAGTTTATCTACGAGCCACAACTGGCGGGCACCGCGCGTTATGACCTGACGTTCTTGCAGTCGGTGATGGGCAATCTGTTGCGCAATGCCTGGCACTACACCGATCAGGGCTTTGTCCGCTTGACCCTGCTCAAGGACAGTTTCGTGGTCGAGGACAGCGGCATCGGTATTCCGGAAGAGAAACGCCACGCGATGTTCCAGCCATTCGTGCGCGGTGACGAACAGCGCGGTGAAGGCCTCGGGCTGGGGTTGTCGCTGGTGCAGCGGATCTGCAGCCATCAGCGCTGGCAGGTTCAGTTGGTGACTCGCGAACCGAACGGCTGCCGTTTCACCGTCACGCTGTTGGCGACTCAGGAGGCCGACGGGCAGGCGCGAGAATTGCCCGCCGCCTGATTGATCAGGGCAGCCAGGCGTTTGACGTTGTTCTGTTGCGCCGCCACCAGCTCGTCGATGCTCGGGCCGGACGCTGTTTGCAAGGTTGAATGGCAGGTCAGCAGCGCATTGTCCGCCGCACCGCTGGGGCGCAGACGCCACTTGACGTCGATCAGCCCGTACTGGCCGGGGATCGAGTCGAAACGCTGCACATCGATGCGCACCGAGACATTGCCGCGACTGCCGGTATTGCTCAGTTGATCGTTCAAGGCGCTGCGCAACTCATCCGCCAGACTCGCTCCCCACCACTGGGTTTCCAGAATCGCCAGGCCATTGTTGCCCTGACGGATGACGATTTGCGGGCGATCGACTTGTGGCGGCACGCTGATCCCCTCGATCGGAATCTGCGCGCCGGCCCGGGATGCCGGCAGTTGCACCGGAGTCAGGGTGTGAAAGCTGATCGGCTCGCTGCGGCAGGCGCCAAGCAGCATGAACGCAGCGAGCACGGTGATCTTCAGCGGTAAAGCCATGGGATAGCTCCTGTGCTCAATTGCGTGGCGGTCCTTTCAGATCCAGCGGCGCGGCGTTGTCGGGGCGACCGCGAATCAGCGATTCCGGATGGCGACCGAGATAATCCGACAGCTCACGCAGCGAACGCGACATGCGCCCGAGTTCGTCGAGGGTCTCGGTGAGCTTTTCGCGCTGCGGCGAATCTTCGGCCAGGGTCGAACTGGCGGACTGCAAGGTCTTGCTGACGTCGGCCAGGGTGGTCTGCACGCTCGGCAGGGTTTTCGCGTTGAACTGGGTCAGGCCTTTGCGCAGCTCGACGAGGTTGCTGTCGAGGTTGCCGGCAATTCGTTCGACCGGCAATTTGTTGAGTTTGTCGACCACGGCTTCGAGTTTTTCCTGCAACTGTTCGAGGCTGCCGGGCACGGTTGGCAAGACCACCGGCCGGAGCGTCGCGTCGAACGCAACTTTCTCGGCTTTCGGGAAGAAATCCAGCGCGATGTACAACTGTCCGGTCAGCAGATTGCCGCTGCGGGCCTGGGCGCGCAGGCCGTTATCGACAAAGGTGCCCAACAGGCGAATGCCGGCGGCTTCGTCGTTGGGATCATGCTTGAATTCGGTGAGCATTTTCTTGTAGGCCTGGCCGAGGCGTTGCGGGTAAATGACGATACCGACGTTGAGCGGGAAGCTGCGTTTTTTCGCATCGAAATCCAGGTTGATGCCCACGACCCGGCCGATCTCCATGCCGAGGAATTCGACCGGCGCATCGACCTTGAGCCCGCGCAGCGACTGGTCAAAACGCAGCACCATGTATTGCGCCTTGCCATTGGGCGGGGCGAGGGCGGTTTGCTGATCGGCGAACAGTTCGAAGTCCTTGTCGTCGGCGGCGGCCACGTCGTTGGGGCTGTAATCCGGCGCACGGAAGGCGATGCCGCCGACCAGCATGGTCGACAGCGATTCGGTCTTCACCGCAAAGCCGTTGGCGCCGACATTGATGTCAATGCCGCTGGCGTTCCAGAACCGGGTGTTTTCGGTGACGAACGCGTCGTTCGGCGAGTGAATGAACACCTCGATGTCCACGCCTTTGCCCTCGGGATTGAGGGTGTAGGTCACCACCTGACCGACCGGAATCTTGCGGTAGTAAACCGGCGAACCGATGTCCAGCGAACCGAGATCCGGCGCGTGCAGCATGAAGCGCTTGCCCGGTTCGCCGTAGGTGATCGGCGGTGGGTTCTCCAGGCCCTTGAAGTGTTTCGCGCGGCTGTCGGATTGGCCGATATCGGCACCGATGTAGTCGCCGGAGAGCAGGGTGTCGATGCCCGACACGCCACCGGCACCGATGCGCGGACGCACGACCCAGAAGTGCGAGTCTTCGCGGGTAAAGGTTTCGGCCTGCTTGGCCAGTTTGATCGTGGCGTCGACGCTCTTCTGATCGCCGCTCAACTCAACATCCGTCACCTGACCGATCACCACGTTGCGGTATTTGACCTCGGTCTTGTTGGCGGTCAGGCCGCTGCCGGTCTTGAAGTTGACGACGATGGTCGGGCCTTCCTGCAACAGGTTGTGCACCACCAGCGAAATACCGACCAGCACCGCGACGATCGGCACGATCCACACCAGTGAAATACTGAAGCGTCGCGTCTTGATCGGCGCTTGGCCCGGTGCTCGTGGCTCATCGGCGGCTGACGACTTCATCCATGTCCTCCTCGGTTTTGTGGATGCTGAGCGTCAGGAACGCAAAAGCACCTCATCAATATAGAAGTGCTTGGCGATAGAGCAAATTCACGGGATTACGTGAATTTGTGTACGAGCTGCCGCAGGCTGCGATCTTTTGACCTTAAAAATCAAGATCAAAAGATCGCAGCCTGCGGCAGCTCCTACAGGGCGGGGGTTATCCGAGGATTTCGCGCAGGCGATACCAGAACATGCCCAGTGCCAGCAGCGGCGAACGCAGGGCCGGGCCGCCGGGGAAGGTCATGTGCGGCACCGCGCTGAACACGTCCATGCCCTGACTGTGGCCGGCGTGGATTGCCTCGCCCAGCAGTTTGGCGCACCAGTGCGTGACGTTGAGGCCGTGACCGGAATAACCCTGAGCGTAAAACACGTTGGGCTGCTGCTTGAGTCGGCCAACCTGCGGGAAACGGTTGGCGGTGATGCCGATCTTGCCGCCCCATTGATAGTCGATGCTGACGTTCGCCAGTTGCGGGAAGACCTTGAGCATCTTTGGCCGCATGTAGGCGGCGATGTCCGCCGGATCGCGGCCGGAATAGTGACAGGCTCCGCCAAACAGCAGGCGGCGGTCCGCCGAGAGCCGGTAGTAGTCGAGGCCGACTTTCTGGTCGCACAACGCGAGGTTGTGCGGGATCAATTGCGCGGCGCGCTCCTCGGACAGCGGCTCGGTGGCGATGATGTAACTGCCGGCGGGCAGTACCTTGCCGCTGAGTTGCTGTTCGAGTTCATCCAGATGCGCGTTGCAACCAAGCACTAGACTGCCAGCGCGAACGCTGCCGCTGGCGCAACGCACTTTGACGGTTTCGCCATGAATGATCTGCAGCACCGGGCTTTGCTCGAAAATACGCACGCCGAGGGACGCTGCCAGGCGCGCTTCGCCTTGCACCAGATCCAGCGGGTGCAGATGGCCGGAACCCATGTCGATCAGACCACCCGCGTAGCCATCGGCGTTGACCACTTGCTGGCGGATCTGCTCCGGGCCGACCAGCCGGGTCTGATGTTGATAGCCGAGTTCGTCGAGGCTGACCTGTTCGTCCTTGAACGCAGCGAACTGTGCGGGGGTGTTGGCCAGCTCACAGAAGCCCCAGCGCAAGTCGCACTCGATGGCGTTCTCGGTGATGCGCTGGCGCACCAGTTCCACCGAGTCGATGCCGGCGCGCTGCAAGTAACGCACGCCGTCATTGCCGACGTAACGGGCAAAGCCTTCGACCTCATGACCGATACCGCGAATCAATTGACCGCCATTGCGCCCGCTGGCGCCCCAACCGATGCGCCGGGCTTCGATCAACACCACCGACAGCCCGCGCTGGGCCAGTTCGATGGCAGTGTTGACCCCGGTGAACCCGCCGCCGATCACGCAGACATCGGCGCTGAGATCACCGTCGAGTGTCGGCCAAGGCGTGCTGGCCCGCGCCGAAGCGGCGTAATAGGAGCGGGCGTGTTCTTGCGTGTACTGATTCATTTGTTCGACTTCACTTTGCTCCAGGACCGGGTCATCAGACGCATGATCGACTGGGGCGGGGTAGAGGAGATGTAGAGCTTGTCCAGCACCGCCTGCGACGGGTAGACCTCGGGATTGTTCACCAGCGCCTGATCCATGTACTGCTTGGCGGCCGGGTTCGGGTTGGCGTAACCGACCGACGCGCTGACCTTGGCGATCACTTGCGGATCGAGCAGGTAATTGATGAAGGCGTGAGCTTCCTTGGTGTTGCTGGCGTCGGCCGGGATTGCCAGCAGGTCGAACCACAGGTTGGCGCCTTCCTTCGGAATCGCGTAAGCGATGTTCACCCCGTTCTTGGCTTCCTTGGCGCGGTTGGCCGCCTGGAACACATCGCCGGAGTAGCCGAAGGCTACGCAGATGTCGCCATTGGCTAGGTCGGAAACGTATTTCGAGGAGTGGAAATAGGTGATGTACGGGCGAATGCTCAGCAGTTTCGCTTCGGCCTTTTTATAGTCTTCCGGGTTTTCGCTGCGTGGGTCCATGCCCATGTAGTTGAGGATCGCCGGGAACACTTCGTCCGCCGAGTCCATCATCGACACGCCGCACTGGGTGAGTTTCTTCAGATTCTCCGGCTCGAACAGCACGGCCCAGGAGTCAATGTGATCGATGCCGAGCACAGCCTTGACCTTGTCGACGTTGTAGCCGATGCCGTTGGTGCCCCACAGGTACGGCACCGAGTGCTGGTTGCCCGGGTCGTTCTTCTCGAGTAGTTCAAGCAGCTTGGGATCGAGATTTTTCCAGTTCGGCAACTGCTCGCGATCGAGTTTGAGGAACGCCCCGGCCTTCACCTGACGCGCGAGGAAGTGGTTGGATGGCACCACCACGTCGTAGCCGGTACGGCCCGCGAGCAGCTTGCCTTCCAGGGTCTCGTTGGAATCGAACACGTCGTAGATCACCTTGATCCCGGTCTTGGCCTGGAAGTCGGCGAGGGTGGTTTCACCGATGTAGTCGGTCCAGTTGTAGACACTGACCTGTGGCTGGGCCAGGGCGGCGGCGCTGCACAACAGCGCCAGGGCGGCGGGAACCATGGATTTCAATAGACGCATATCGACACCTCTTGGAGTTATTGGAGTTTTTCGGGTGAGCACGGCCCCTTGTGGGAGCTGGCTTGCCAGCGATAGCGGTGGGTCAGTCGATAGTGATGTCGACTGTGCCGACGTAATCGCTGGCAAGCCAGCTCCCACAGGGTTTGTGGTTGTTGGTCAGACGCTCAGCAGCAGGAACTCGCGCTCCCACGAACTGATCACGCGCTTGAAGTTTTCATGCTCGGCGCGTTTGACCGCGACGTAGCCGCGCACGAACTTGTTGCCCAGGTATCGGGCAACGGTGTCGCACTCTTCCATTTGCGTCAGCGCGTCTTCGATGGTGATCGGCAGGCGCAGGTTGCGGCGTTCGTAGGCGCGGCCTTCGACGGCGGCACTCGGCTCGATGCCTTCGACCATGCCGATGTAGCCACACAGCAGGCTCGCGGCGATCGCCAGGTACGGGTTGGCATCGGCGCCCGGCAGGCGGTTTTCCACGCGCATGGCTTCCGGCCCGGAGGTCGGCACGCGCAGGCCGACGGTGCGGTTTTCTTCGCCCCACTCGACGTTGACCGGTGCCGAGGTGTCCGGCAGGAAGCGGCGGAACGAGTTGACGTTCGGCGCAAACATCGGCAGCACTTTCGGAATGTACTTCTGCAGGCCGCCGATGTGATGGCGGAACAGCTCGCTCATCGTGCCGTCGGCATCGGCGAAGATCGGCTTGCCGGTGGCGATTTCCACGACGCTCTGGTGCAGGTGCATGGCGCTGCCAGGTTCGTCGCCAATCGGTTTGGCCATGAACGTGGCGGTGACGTTGTGCTTGAGCGCCGCTTCGCGCAGGGTGCGTTTGAACACGGTGATCTGGTCGGCCAGATCCAGGGCGTCGCCGTGCCGGAAGTTGATTTCCATCTGCGCCGGGCCGTCTTCATGGATCAGCGTGTCCAGATCCAGACCTTGCAGCTCGCACCAGTCGTAGACGTCTTCGAACAGCGGATCGAATTCGTTGGCGGCATCGATCGAGAACGATTGCCGACCGCTTTCGGCACGGCCCGAACGTCCCAGGGGTGCCTTGAGTGGCAGGTCCGGATCTTCGCAGCGCTGAGTCAGGTAGAACTCCATTTCCGGCGCCACGATTGGCTTCCAGCCCTTGTCGGTGTACAGCTGCAGGACTTTCTTCAGCACGTTGCGCGGCGACAGCTCGATCGGGTTGCCGAACTTGTCGAAGGTGTCGTGGATGACGATGGCGGTCGGTTCGATCGCCCATGGAATCACATACACGGCGTCGCTCACCGGTTTGCAGACCATGTCGATGTCGGCCGGGTCGAGCAGGTCGTAGTAGATGTCGTCGTCGACAAAATCCCCGGTTACCGTTTGCAGCA
The DNA here is from genome assembly GCF_053456425.1 of Pseudomonas sp. LF020. Lineage (NCBI taxonomy): Bacteria > Pseudomonadati > Pseudomonadota > Gammaproteobacteria > Pseudomonadales > Pseudomonadaceae > Pseudomonas > Pseudomonas sp. LF020. Next base: position 517,311 of record NZ_JBRFIX010000002.1, on the reverse strand, counting down.
GCACACTTTCCGGCAGGCGCATGCCTCGCTCATGCAGGAACTTGTTGGTCGGTGCGATCTTGCCGCGGGCGATGCCGGTCAGGTCGCTGACCACACATTCAACTTCGGTAATCTTGTGATCTTTCAGCCACGTGAACAGCTGATCGAAAGGGGCATTCATAAAGACCTCGTTATTGGTTTTATAGACGCCGGGGAGGGCGGGTTTCATCTTCCGCCCCTTCCCCTGTGGCGCGTTGACGACTATCTTGGGCGTGCCTTGCCGTTCCATCTATCCACTTTAAGCAGCACCAAAGCGCACCAAAAGAGTGCGCAAGGTCTCCCATGACAACGTGTAATCCGCTACAGGTTCAGGCTTTCAATACCGCTGATGTCAGCGAACAGATCCGCGCCACGCCGGGTTGGGTTCAGCATTACCAGCAGATGTCTCCCGGGCATTTCGCCGGGCAGATTCGCTATCTGGACCTGGAGGGTGTGCAGGTCTACGAAGAACAGATGAACACTCGCGTCGAGCAGACGTTCAGCGCGCCATCGGGGGCCTTGGCCTTCTGTTTCGATCGCAGCGACAACGCGCTGTATCTGCTCAACGAAGACAGCCGCAACATCTGGATCACCCCGGAGAACTACCAGGAAATCGCCGTGGTGTTCGGCCCGGAATTCGTCCGTCAGCACGGTCTGGAGGTGGCGAGACTCGAGGGATTGTTCATGGCGCCGCTGAACTGCGGACAGAACGCCCTGTTCAGTCGCTGGTTAAGCTCAACACTCACGAAGTTGTCGCAAGCTGTTGATCCGTTTGATAAAGACTCACTGACTCAGCAGTTACTCGAAGACTGCCTGTTCATCCTCGACAACGCACACACCCGTCTTGATCGCGGCGGATTACAGCGGCGTAGCGAAGAACGCACGATCATGAAGCGAGTAGGGGAGTGGGCAGCGGATTCGCCGGAAGACACCGTCAATCTGCTCGAACTTGCGAAGGTCGCAGGGGTGCCTTTGCGACAATTGCAGCAGGCGTTCAAAGCCTATACCGGGATGACCCCGAGCCACTGGCTGCGCCTGCGCCGACTGAACAGTGCACACCGCGAATTGCTCAAGCGCGGGCCCACGGAAACCACCGTGGCCGAGGTGGCGATGCAGTGGTCATTCTGGCATCTGGGGCGGTTTTCCAGCAGTTACCGGGCGCTGTTCAAAGAGCTGCCGAGTGAAACACTCAAGCGTTCGGACAAATCAAACGCACTGCGTTGAGTATTTTCTGATGAATTTGTAAGCGTTGCCTGTCAGGCACTTCCGACATGTGTAGCGCAATGTTTCATACACGCCATTATTCTTTATAAAACGCAGTGTAATCAGCCATTTGCGCTGTGTTTAACGATTCATTCCAACGCTTTGAGTCAATCAAAAACGTCATCTAGCTTTCTGCGGGTCGGTGCAACGATTGCATCGGCCTTCATGAATAGAGGCAATCAAGATGGCTGTTCCACTGAAAGACTCGGAAAGCAGTAACAACCTCCCGCAGGCGGTACTTCACCTTATCTCCGGACAATACCCGGGCGTTGCGCGCGACGCCGGATTGTTGACCAGAGAAGACGTGATCAAGATCAAGCAGTACGTGAAAAAAGGCCTGTCACTGCCCAGTGAATTGCCGGAAGTCGAGTCGTATCTGAAGTACAAGACGATCAACGTAGCGGGGCTGGAGCCGGCCGACATTCAGGTGTTGTTCAAAAAGATCCGCATTCATGCCTCGAGTTGGGATGCGGTTGAAAGCAAGATCATTCAGCAAAGTATCGATCTTTCCTCGGCGGCGAAAAACATCGTCAGCAGTGGCGGGGAAATCATTTCGGTGATCAAGGAAATGCCCATCATGGATCGGGTCAGGGCTACGTTGGGGCGAATGACCGGCAATGATCTGGCCGATATTACTTACACCTCGGACGATGGTGAAGTAGCCTCGGCGGTGACTGAAATCATCAAGTTGATGAAGACCGATGTTCGGCGCCAGCAAGGCGCCACGCGGGAACTCAAGGATCGCATTTCCAACTTCAAGATCGAACTCTCGGGTGGCGATTTGTCGAGCGGCAAGCGGGTGTTCGGTTTGCAGTCGGAAGTGAAGGGCAAGTACGACCTGATGGAGCGCAACAACCTGGTCGAGTCGATCGCCAGTACCAGGCAGACCATCAAGGAGAAGAAAGAACGAATCACCCAGTTGGACAAGGATTACGACTATTACGTCGGTATGTCTTTTTCTGGTGGACTGCCGATTTTCTGGCCGATTTCCGGTTCGATCTTCGGCCCCAAGGCCGAGACTGCGCGCAAGGAGCGCAACGCACTGAAGGCTGAGGTCGATGCGTTACAAGAAAGTGTCAGCGGCAAGGAAAGCCTGCAAAGCGCAATTGAAAGCTCGATGTCGAATTTCGGCGACATCGGCATCCGCATGGCGGGCGCAGAGGCGGCGCTGAACATCCTCAACACCATGTGGCAAACCATGCTCAGCAAAATCGATTCGTCGGCGCAGCAATTCGAACGCATCAACGATGCCCAGCGCCTGACCACGTTTGTTGCCGATTTCGCGCTGGTGATCGACCCGTGGCGTGACGTGAAGAGCACCGCCGGTGAGTTGGTGGCTACCTTCAATGAAGCGCTGGACGAATACAAAAAATCGTTCAACTGATTACTTATCTGCTGTGAGGATTATTGCCATGAACGGCGTGACACCTATCAATACCCCGCATTTCCCGACGGTCGACGTTAAGAACATTGTGCAGACCATTCGCGATATCTCGACGCTGGCGCGTTTTCGCAACGTTCGGTCCGAAGTTTTACAAGAGCGCGCGCAGCAAGTCGCCGCGTACCTGAACAACACTGATCAATCATTACGCGAAGCTTTTCCGATCCTGCTTACTGCACTGAGTAATGCATCCGGCGACAACTATTTCGCTGCGCTGGATGAATTGCGCGATGCCTTGAGCCGCGACGATCTGACTGACGAAGATCGCAGCCTGGTCAACGGCGAAATCCGCAACCTGAAAAGTAATGTCGAAGCGATGCTCGAACGTGTCGAGGCGCGATTTGCCGAGTGTGCGCAGCGTCTGGAACAGGATGTGCGCAGTGTCTACAACGTCGAAATAGGCGAGCGAGCCAGTGAACCACTCAATGTCGCCAAGGAGCGCAAGGCGCGGATCCTGACGCATCTGAATGAGCACAGCCATAACAAGGCAACGTGCGTTGAGCAGCGCGACACCTTGATCAAGGCCCAGGATGTAATTCGCGAATTCAACCTGGCGGATATGTACAAGAACTACATTCCGACGAACAAGGAACTCGACAGCCTCGACATGGAAAACCCGAAAAAGGAAGCGGTGAAGCAGGGCATTGAACTGGTGCGCAAGGTCTTGGGCGTGGTGTCGGACGGCATCAAGTACAGCGAACTGGCGAAGTCACGCGATCATCTGGACAAGGAGATCCAGAGCATTTCCCAAGCAATGGACGCTCTTAACGCCGATCTGCAAGTGGCTGAAGATGTGCTGGCGGATGCCAATGCGGTCGTCGAAATCAGCCGCCGACGCAGGGTGGCCGGTGAGGAAATCATGACAGTGGCTAATATCTGGAGAGGTTTTGCCGTGGCACTTGAACGACTCACGGAGACGGATTACGCGCCGGGGGATCTGTCTTTGATGGTCAAGCGGTATCGTGATCATCTGCAGTCATTGAGCGCTGACTACAACGCGATGATGATCAGTTAAGGACGGGGCGCGATTAATCAATTGATTGATCGCGCTTGTTGCAAAATTCGGCGATTGAGCTGCTATCGTCTTTTAACTCCACTAAATAGCCGTTTAGTAGAGCTATCAGTGAATTGACCTGCGAATCAACGGAGCAGACGATGAATCGAGGCAAGACAGATGTCAGGGACGTGATTGCCAGGCTGGACCTGCAGCCTCATGTAGAAGGTGGCTATTTCCGCCGGACTTTTCAAGCTGATCAACGCGCCATGTTGCAAACCGCCGGTGGCCCACGTTACCTGATGACTTCGATCTATTACTTGCTGACTGAAGATTCGCCGGTGGGCCAGTTTCATTTCAATCAATCGGACATTCTGCATTTCTACCATCTGGGCGATCCCATCGAGTACAGCTTGATCCACGCTGACGGCTCGCTGGAAACGCTGGTAATGGGCAACGACATTCTGGCGGGACAACATCTGCAAATGCACGTGCCTGGCGGAATCTGGAAAGCTTCGCGCCTGCTGAATGGAGAACATGGATTTGGTTTGATCAGTGAAGCCGTGTCGCCGGGATTTGATTTTGTGGACATGGAGATGGGTGATCGACGGCAACTGATTGCGCGATTTCCACAGCACCGGATGCTGATTGAGAAGCTCACGCGGGATGATGATTGAGGTTTAGGAATTCAAAGCAATGTGAAGGTCGTGAAACGAGAGGTTTCAGAGTGAGGTTCTGGATTGAAATGTGGCGTGCAACCGGGTTGATCTTGAAACATCTTGTTACGTGTAATGTATATTATGTTAAACCGTGTATTACGCTACGCGCCTTCCTGCACCAATGTCTCTCTCACTTCAACAATCACCCCAGCACCCTATAAATCTCAGAAACCACCTGCATCGTAGCGTCTTCGATGGTTCCCTCATTACGGCACAGAACCCAACCGTGCTCCTTGACCGCTTGCTCGAACATCTCTGTACACGCCACATGCTCTGCGTACTTCTGAATCACAGTGCCGCCCAATCCTCGCGCTCGTGTCGCAGCCCTTGTCCATGAAATATCCGGATCGGTGACGACGCCAACATGCAGGTCCGGCACTCGCACGTCTCGATCCAGGTTCAACTGGAGAATCTCGGCAAACGGGATAGTTCGGCGAAACGCGGCATCTGACGGATACCAGCGATCGATGAGGATGATGCTGTCCAGCGGCTGCTCCGTCAGCACGTTTCCGGAAATCCAGCGCCGACTTTCAGCCAGGCGCTGGCACACAGCCCATTCCAGATCCTCGGAAGGATTTCTGGCAAGCGCGTTGATCAGGGCCATGGTTTCACCCCGGAAAGGATCGCTTTTTCTCTCGCACAGCCGGATGACTTTCTTGTTGCCGGCCCTCAGTGCCGTCGTAACGGCCTCCAACAGCGTGGTTTTGCCGGTGCCTTTGGGCCCATCCAGAGAAACAAACAGCGGATGATTCATTGTTCACATAACCATGTTTGTGGAGGGCCACTCTAACCGCATTCCTGGCATTCCAATGGCTGAATTGTCATTTCCAATGGCATGGCCCTGCCCTCACCCCGGCCGCCCGCTGTCATGAGCTTGATGTTCCGGACATCGAGTACAGCCAACACCTGCGACGTCTGCAATAATGCCGACCACAGCGGCGCGAAGGCATATCGAGTGCTCGTGCCCACATCTGCTTTTCGGGTTTGGAGGACTTCATGCAGGACATTATTGACGGCTTTCTGCGCTTTCAGCGCGAGGTTTATCCGCAACGCGTCGAGCTGTTCAAGCAGCTCGCGACAGAACAGAATCCGAAGGCGTTGTTCGTCACCTGCTCGGACAGCCGTGTGGTGCCGGAACTCCTTACGCAACGCGAACCGGGCGAACTGTTCGTGATTCGTAACGCCGGCAACATTGTGCCGTCTTACGGCCCTGAACCGGGTGGCGTCTCGGCCACCGTCGAATATGCGGTCGCCGTGCTTGGCGTACAGGACATCGTGATCTGCGGCCACTCGGACTGCGGGGCGATGGGCGCGATTTCACGCTGCACGTGCCTGGATCATCTTCCGGCGGTGGCTAACTGGCTACGTCACTCGGACGCCGCGAAAGCGATCAACGCAGCGCATGAGTTCGACACGCCCCGCGCCAAGCTGGATGGTCTTGTGCGTGAAAACGTGATCGCGCAGCTGGCGAATCTGCGGACTCATCCATCGGTGGCCCTGGCGCTTGAACAGGGGCGGATGAATCTGCACGGCTGGGTCTACGACATCGAGGCGGGATGCATTGATGCTCTGGATGGCGCGACACGCAAATTCGTTTCGCTGGCTGATTCGCCGACCACCGTTGCGATCGCAGCGCGTAACGGCAGACAGATGTGATGGCGACGAGCGATCGGTCGTTAAATCCATAACGTCCATGAAAGACCGGTTAAAACAAAGGGCCCCGAGGGGCCCTTTCCTTTAATTCAATTTTCCAGTTTTTCAACGTCTGCTGAAAAACTGGCCACTCACTCAGCGACGGAAAATTCGGTTTATCAGGATCAATGCCGCAGCACCTATCGCGATTGCAGCGATCGGTTTTTCTTTAACGAAGGTCGACACGTTATCCAGCGCATCGCCGTAGGTTTTAGTCAGCTGTCCAGCTGCTTGATGTCCAGCACCTTCGGCTTCCATCTTCGAATCACCCATCAATTTCCCGACCGCGCTCTGCGCCTTGCCAGCCAACTTTTCCGCTACACCTTCTACCTGTTCACTCTTCATGATTCATAAACCTTCTTTCAAGTGGGAAGCTCTGAGTCTCGACAGAAAAATTGACTGGTGGCTGTGAGGTGGAGTTCCATCAAATGACAAAGCCAGAGGCCAGGAATCAAGAAATCAAGAAGACGCCGAGGATGAACAGTAGCCAAGCCGGTGGGTGTCCTCAGCTTTGCAAAAGCTGTTTGGTCATCACCATCGACGTCTGCAACGACTGCCCCGTGCGCTGCAGTTTGTTCAACAAACTGGCGCCCAACCAGAGTTGGTAAAGGGTTTCTGCCAGTTGCCGAGCGTCGGTCTTCGGTACGCTGTTATCCAACTGCCCTTCTTCCAGGCATGTCGTGATCCGCGCAACGATGCGCTCGGCGCCGTCGCGCAAGGTCAGGCGCATCGACTCGGAAAGGTCAGCGACTTCCGCGCTCAACTTCACCACCAGGCATTCATCACCATGGCCTTCCAGGGTGCAGCGGTTCTGCCAGCCCTGCCAGTAATCCATCAGCCGCTCATAGGCACTGAGCCCAGGCAGAGTCAGGCGCCGCTCCATGTCCGCCAGGTAGCCGACAAAGTAATCCTCCAGCAGCGCCTGGCCGTAGAGTTCCTTGGATTTGAAGTAGTGATAGAACGAGCCCTTGGGCACACCGGCGGTCTGCAGGATCTCGCTCAGGCCAACGCTGGTGAAGCCCTTTTCGGCCATCATGCGGTGGCCGGTGTCGAGCAGGTGTTGGCGGGTATCGTCGTAGGTCGGTTTCATGGGGCGCAAAATACCAAACATTAGACCAGTCGTATATTTCTGATGAGCAGGAGTTTGCCACAGTGATGGCTCGGAAACACCGGCGTAAAAATTTACTAGACGACCGGTCTAATACAAATCTATTCTGTGCCCGTCACTCCTTCCGAGGTGTCGCAGACGAACCCGTCGAGGACACCAGACCAATACAGGGCGCTCTATGAAAATCTTGATGGTTCTGACTTCCCACGATCAGCTTGGCAACACCGGCAAGAAAACCGGCTTCTGGCTCGAAGAGTTCGCGGCCCCCTACTACGCCTTCAAGGATGCCGGCGCGCAGATCACTCTGGTATCGCCGGCCGGCGGTCAGCCACCGCTCGATCCGAAAAGCGATGAGCCCGATGCGCAAACCGCTGAAACCGACCGCTTCCGCCAGGATCCTGCCGCTCAGCAGGCGCTGGCCAATACCGGGCGTCTGGCGGACGTCAGCGCCGAGGATTTCGATGCCGTGTTCTATCCCGGTGGCCATGGCCCGCTGTGGGATCTGGCCGAAGACAAGCACTCGATCGCGTTGATCGAAGCCTTCGACCGCAGCAACAAACCTCACGGTTTCGTCTGCCATGCGCCGGGCGTTCTGCGTCACGTGGTGGCTGCCGATGGCAAACCGTTGATTCAAGGCCGGGACGTCACCGGTTTCACAAACGCTGAAGAAGCCGCTGTAGGCCTGACCGATGTCGTGCCGTTCCTGATCGAAGACGAATTCCAGCGTCTCGGCGGCCGCTACTCCAAGGTCGCTGACTGGCAGGTTCACGTGGTGACCGATGGCCAACTGGTGACGGGTCAAAACCCTTCCAGCTCGGCAGCCGTCGCCGAAAAACTGCTGAAGCTTTTGGCCTGAGCCCTCCAGCGTCCAGACACCGTGCGCATCCCGCACGGTGTTTTTTTACCGAATCACTAGTCGACTGGTCTAATAAGACCAAAACAGGAATCACATGAAAAACAGCCCTTACTTCACCCCCGTCAACCTGGGCCTGCACACCCTGAAGAACCGTATCGTCCTGCCGCCCCTCACCCGCCAGCGCAGCACGCAACCGGGCAATGTCGCCAACGCACTGATGGCCGAGTACTACCAGCAACGCGCCGGTGCCGGTCTGCTGGTCACCGAAGGCACGCAGATCGAGCCTCGCGGTCAGGGCTACGCCTGGACTCCCGGCATTCACACCCCGGAACAAATTGCCGGATGGCGCACAGTCACCGAAGCGGTTCATGCAAAGGGCGGCGTGATATTCGCCCAGCTCTGGCACGTCGGTCGTGTGTCCCACACCGCGCTGCAACCCGATGGCGCGGCCCCCGTATCCGCTTCTGCCATCGCCACCGAGCGGGTCAGCGTGTTCATCGAAACTGCGCCGGGCGCCGGCGAGCTGGTTACGCCATCCGCGCCGCGAGCGCTGAGCACCGATGAGGTCCAGGAACTGGTTCAGCTCTATATACAGGCGGCGCGCAATGCGATGGACGCCGGCTTCGACGGAATCGAACTGCACTGCGCCAATGGCTATCTGGTAAACCAGTTCATTTCTGCCCACAGCAATGTGCGCACCGATCAGTACGGTGGCTCGCTGCACAATCGCCTGCGTTTTCTGCGCGAAGTGGTGTCGGGTGTAGCCGAGTGCATCGGTAAAGAGAAAGTAGGCGTGCGTTTCGCGCCGCTGTTCACCACCACCGAGGAAGCGCGCACCTATCTGGGCATGGTCGAAGAGGACCCGCACACCACTTACATCGAAGCGATCAAAGTGCTTGAGGATGTGGGCATCGCCTACCTGTCCATCGCTGAAGCGGACTGGGACGACGCGCCCGCGATGCCGCCAACGTTTCGCCGTGCAGTGCGCGAAACCTTCAGTGGCGCGATCATCTACGCCGGGCGTTACAACGCTGAATCCGGCGCGCAATTGCTTGAATCGGGACTGGCTGATCTGGTGGCTTTCGGTCGACCATTCATGGCCAACCCGGACCTGCCGGCGCGCATCGCCAATGACTGGCCACTCAGTCCACTGAATCCCGCAACGGTCTACGGCGGCAATGCCGAAGGCTATGTGGATTACCCGACCTACAGCGAATAATTCCGCGAATTCGCACAGCGCTCCCACTCACCGGGAGCGCTTCCCCTTCTCCTCCGCCACACCCGCAACCTCGCGCGCTGCGCTGCGAGATTTTCGCATCTGCACTAAAAAGATTGCCGACTCATTGTCAGGTGGTTTTTTTCAGCCTATCTTGAATAATACCTATACAACACATCAATACGCGTACAACTTATTGTCAATGCTCAGGTCGGGGCGAAAATCGCATGGCTTGCTGTCGGCAGCATTCAAGCTGTATTCAGCGTCAATGACTTGCTGCACAGACTTTAGGTTTTGCTCTCATACAAGCGTCATAAACCTGTACAGACACTTTACGCCGTACAAGCAGCTAATTCACTTCAGCACGAGTGCATTCAGGGAGTAAGGCCATGACCCGATTTCTGCTGTTACTGGCGCTGACACTCGGCGTAGCGAGCTGTGGCAGCGTGGATGTCAGCCACTATGCCGATCAGCAACCGGCGCTGGACCTGCAGCGCTTTTTCAGCAAACCCGTGAAAGCCTGGGGGATGTTTCAAAAACGCTCAGGGGAAGTGGTCAAGCGCTTCGAGGTCAACATCGTCAGCCACCGCGAAGGCAGTAACCTGATTCTCGATGAGCGCTTCCTGTACAGCGACGGCACGCGCCAACGCCGCGTCTGGACCCTGACGCCCGAGGGCCAGGGGCGCTGGAGCGGGCGTGCGGGTGATGTGGTGGGGGTCGCCACAGGCCAGGTCGCCGGCAATGCGCTGCACTGGCGTTATCGCCTGAATCTTCCGGTTGATGGCTCGACCTATGAAATGAGCATGGACGACTGGATGTACCAGATGGACGAGGACACGCTGATCAACCGCACCAGCATGTCCAAACTCGGTGTTGAAGTCGGCCAGGTGAGCTTGTTCTTCCGTCGCGTTGACGCCGGTCACACTGAATGAACGTTACTCGCCGTTTGTGCCTGGTGCTGGGCGATCAGTTGTCCTTCGATCTGGCTTCATTGCAGATGCTCAATAGCGAACGCGACACTGTGCTGCTGGTCGAGGTCATGGAAGAAGCCAGCCATGTGCCGCACCACCCGCAAAAGATTGCCCTGATCTTCAGCGCCATGCGCCATTTCGCCCAGGCACTGCGAGACCGGGGCGTTCGTGTCGAATACGTGGCCCTGGATGATCCGCACAACAGCGGCTCGGTGCCGGGGGAATTACAGCGCTGGCAACAGCGGTTGCAGGCCGAGGAAGTGCACGTCACCGAGTGCGGGGACTGGCGTCTGGAGCAATCGATCAAGGACTGTGGTTTGCCCGTTTACTGGCACGCCGACACGCGCTTTCTATGCAGTCGTGCCGAATTCTCTGACTGGGCCGCCGGCAAAAAGCAGTTGCGCATGGAGTTCTTCTATCGCGAGATGCGCCGCAAGAGTCGCCTGCTGCTCAATGGCGACGGCACGCCAGTGGGCGGCGCGTGGAATTTCGATGCAGAGAACCGCAAGTCCCTGCCCAAAGGCGTGAAAGCCCCCTACCCGGTTCGCTTCAGCAACGACGCCATTACCCATGATGTACTCGCGCTGGTGAAGGCGCGTTTCAGTCAGCATTACGGTGCACTCGACGACTTCAACTACCCGGTCACCCACGCCGACGCGCAGGCGCTGTGGGAATACTTTCTCGATTATGGCCTCGCAGGCTTCGGCGACTATCAGGACGCCATGGCCAGTGACGAACCGTTCCTGTTTCATGCGCGTATCAGCGCCGCGCTCAATATTGGCCTGCTGGATTTGCGCCAGTTGTGCAGCGACGTCGAGTCGGCCTATTGGGCCGGCAGGATTGCCCTGAATGCCGCCGAAGGCTTCATTCGGCAACTGATCGGCTGGCGGGAATATGTGCGCGGCGTGTACTGGCTGAAAATGCCGGACTACGCACTGGGCAATGTATTCGGCAACGACCGGCCACTGCCCGAATTCTACTGGACCGGTGCGACGCAGATGAACTGCATGCGCCAGGCCATCGGCCAGAGTCTGCAGCACGCCTACGCGCATCACATCCAGCGGCTGATGGTCACCGGCAATTTTGCCCTGCTCGCCGGCATCGCGCCGAGTCAGATCTGTGAGTGGTACCTCGCGATCTACATGGACGCCTTCGACTGGGTCGAGCTGCCCAACACTTTGGGCATGGTCATGCATGCCGATGGCGGTTACCTCGGTTCCAAACCTTATTGCGCCAGTGGCCAATACATCAATCGCATGTCCGATTACTGCCGTGGGTGCGCCTACAAGGTCAGCGAAAGTACCGCGGACAATGCCTGCCCGTTCAATGCGTTGTACTGGCATTTTCTGATGCGCCACGGTGAACAACTGCGCGGCAATCAGCGCATGGCAATGATGTACAAGAACCTCGACCGCATGCCGCCAGCCAAGCAGGAGGCGCTGTGGCAACGCGGGGAGAACCTGTTGGCGCGCCTGGATAACGGCGAATCGATCTGAAATGAGCGCTCGCTTGCGCGGGTGGTGAAACTTAAGCACAACGCGCCCGGTCAACGGATGATCGGCGCTCGAGTCCCCCGCGAGCGCGACGTTCACTGCTCGCGTTGTGCCTACGCGCTCTATGAAGCCAGCCCCTGAACATTCAATAAAGCAGGTCACATGGATACCCTTGAACACCTTAGTCGCGAAGCGCTTGAGTCAGAGGTAAGGCGATTGCGCGCGGCGCTTCACAGCACTCAGGTCGACACACAGGTCGTTGACCTCGATCGCGACATGGCGGCGCAACTGCAAGCCAGTCGGGATGCGCTCGCCCGCAGCGAGGCACGCTTCATCACCATTCTGGAAACCATCGAATCGGCGTTCGCCATCGTCAAGGTCAAATTCGACGCCGAGGATAAACCCGTCGATTACTACTTCGTCGAAGCCAACCCGGCGTTCGAACACCAGTGCGGGGTCAACTTGCGCGGCAAGTGGGTGACCGAGTTCGCGCCCAATCTGGAAAGCTTCTGGTTTGAAACCTACGGCCACGTGGCCAAGAGCGGTGAACCGGCGAACTTCGAGAGCTACGCCAACACCTTCGAACGCTGGTTCGACGTGCGCGCGGTGCGAGTCGGCGATCCGGCCGACCGGCAGATTGCGATCCTGTTCAACGACGTCACCCAGCGGCGCGACGCCGAGGAGCGTTTGCGTGCCAGTGAAGCGCTGGCTCGGGAGAACGTCGAGCGTGTGCAACTGGCGCTCGCCGCCGGTGCGATCATCGGCACCTGGCACTGGGACCTGCTCACCGACCGTTTTGCCGTGGACGAAGCGTTCGCCCGGGTGTTTGATCTCGACCCGGCGCTGGGCCGCGAAGGGCTCAGCCTCGAACAAGTCATGGTGACTGTGCATCCCGAAGACCAGGATGGACTGACCACCGCGATCAACGAAGCCATCGGCCGTGGTGGCGCCTACTCCCACCAGTACCGTGTGCGCCGCACAGACGGCAAATATCAGTGGATCGAGGCCAACGGCCGTGTTGAGTGTGCCGATGATGGAACGCCGCTGCGCTTTCCCGGCGTGCTGATCGATGTCGAGGAACGGCGCAATGTCGAAGCTGAGCGCGACCGCGCCATCGCCGCGTTGCGCGCGCTCAACGATACGCTGGAGCAGCGCGTGTCATCGCGCACTTCAGAGCTGATGCAGGCCGAAGAGAAACTGCGCCAGTCGCAGAAAATGGAGGCCGTCGGCCAACTGACTGGGGGCCTGGCGCATGACTTCAACAATTTGCTGGCGGGCATTTCCGGCGCGCTGGAGTTGATGGGCGCGCGCATCAGCCAGGGCCGGCTGAATGAGGTCGACAAGTACATGGTGACCGCCCAGGGCGCGGTCAAGCGCGCCGCCGCCCTGACCCACCGCCTGCTGGCGTTTTCCAGACGCCAGACCCTCGATCCGCGCCCCACCGATGTCAACACGCTGATGACCGGCATGACCGAACTGATCCAGCGTACGGTCGGCCCCAGCATCGTTCTGGAAACCCTCGGCGCGCCGGGGCTGTGGCCAACGCTGGTGGATGCCAGCCAGTTGGAGAACGCGCTGCTTAACCTGTGCATCAACGCGCGCGACGCGATGCCGGACGGCGGGCGCATCACCATCGAGACAGCCAACCGCACGCTGGACTGCGAGACGGCGCGCACCCTGGACATGCCCGAGGGCGAATACCTGTGCCTGTGCGTGACCGATACCGGCACCGGGATGACCGCCGATGTCATCGCCAAGGCCTTCGATCCGTTCTTCACCACCAAACCGTTGGGCCAGGGCACGGGGCTGGGGTTGTCGATGATCTATGGTTTCGCCAAACAGTCCGGCGGCCAGGTGCGCGTGCATTCGCAGGTCGGCCAAGGCACGGAGATGTGCATTTACCTGCCTCGCTACCACGGCGAGCCCGTGCCGAATCAGGATCACAAGGACAACACGCCGGCCGCCTTGCCCAAGGCTGGCGAGACTATTCTGGTGGTGGACGACGAGCCTACGGTGCGGGCGCTGCTGACTGACGTGCTCGGCGATCTCGGCTACACCTTGATAGAGGCCGCTGACAGTGTGGTCGGACTGAAGATGTTGCGCTCGGACATTCACATCGACTTGCTGATCACCGACGTCGGCTTGCCGGGTGGCATGAACGGTCGGCAACTGGCCGATGCCGGCCGGGAAATCCGCCAGAACCTGAAGACCCTGTTCATCACCGGGTACGCGGAAAACGCGGTGATTGGTGCCGGTCAGCTTGGCCCGGACATGCAGGTGCTGACCAAGCCGTTTGCCGTCGACACGCTGGTGGCGCGGGTCAGCGACCTGCTGGCGATGAAATCCGAATGAGCGACCGTTGCGGCGCTGTAATCCCAGAGAAAGTGGCTGCGGCCAAGGAGTGATAAATGGTGACGTTTCTGATTTTTCTGATCGCGTGCGGCGCTGCAGCGACTACCGGGGTGATTTTCAAACCAGGGCCATGGTACGAAGCGCTGAACAAACCCGGTTTTACCCCACCCAATTGGGCGTTTCCGGTGGCCTGGACCATCATCTATCTGTTGCTGGCCTGGGCCGGTTATCGCTTGAGCCTGATTCCTGGCAGTCAGACGGTTCTGGCGCTGTGGGCCGCGCAAATTGCCTTGAACACGTTGTGGACGCCGGTGTTCTTCGGCGCGCATCAGGTGGCCGCTGCCATGATGATCCTTGTGGTGCTGTGGCTGGTGGTCGCGGCGATGGTGTTCTTGGCGTTGCGTCTGGATTTGATCACCGGGTTGATCCTGTTTCCGTATCTGGCCTGGCTATGTGTGGCGGCGGCGTTGAATTTCTCGATTCTGCGCAATAACCGCGGCTGATGGCGACAGCTGTCATAACTCGCATTTTTTCTGACAGAAAGGCTTATTTACAGGCACACAAAATATCTTCCAGCCCCTTGAAAGCGCAGGTCCCCGCTCAGGACGGGGATTTCGCAATGAACAACAGTTCATTACTGAATTAGTGATTTAACTAGGTAGTTACCTATCTATATAATGCACGCCTCATTTCAACGGGACATTCAACGTGAAGCAGAGTCAACGCCTCTCGGGCATATCAAAATTCATTCTGGTCGGGCTGGGGGTGATCATCGCCCTGCTCGGCCTGGCACTTGCGGCTGGCGGAGTGAAGCTGGTCAGCCTGGGAGGGTCGTGGTACTTCCTCGTGGGCGGTCTGGTGATGGCCGTTTCCGGTCTGCTGATCGCTCGCTACAAGACGGCCGGCGCCTGGCTGTTCGCGGCGTTTCTGTTGGGGACAGCGATCTGGGCGGTGAGCGATGCCGGGCTGGTGTTCTGGCCGGTGTTCTCGCGTCTGTTCATGTTCAGCGCCGTGGGTCTGGCGGTGACGCTGGTCTACCCGCTGCTCAAACGCGCCAATGGTGGCGTGCCGGGTCGCGGTGCTTATGGCGTTGCTGCGGTGCTGGCCGTGGCACTGGCTATGGCTGCCGGAAACATGTTCGTCGCGCACCCGACCGTTGCCGCCACCGGCACTGGCCCGGGGCTGACTCCGGTGGAGCCTGAGAAAGCACAGAAGGACTGGGCGCACTACGGCAATACCGAAGGCGGCAGCCGCTTTGCTGCGCTGGACCAGATCAACCGCAACAACGTCGACAAGCTGAAAGTGGCGTGGACCTACCACACCGGTGACGTCGCCGAGAGCGATGGCAACGGTGCCGAAGACCAGCTCACCCCGCTGCAGATCGGCAACAAAGTGTTCATCTGCACCCCGCACAACAACCTGATCGCGCTGGATGCCGACACCGGCAAAGAGCTGTGGAAGAACGCGATCAACGCTCAGTCGAAAGTCTGGCAGCGTTGCCGTGGCATGGCCTATTTCGATGCCACCAAGGCCATCGCTCAGCCAAGCAACTCGAGCATCATCGAAGCCAAGCCGGCCCCAGCCGCCAATTGCCAGCGCCGTCTGCTGACCAACACCATCGACGCCCGCCTGATCGCGGTCGATGCCGACACCGGCGAGTTCTGCCAGGGTTTCGGCAACAATGGTCAGGTCGATCTGAAGGCCGGTCTCGGCGATGTGCCGGACAGTTACTACCAGCTCTCCTCCGCGCCGTTGATGGCCGGTACCACCGTGGTGGTTGGCGGTCGCGTGGCCGATAACGTACAGACCGACATGCCGGGTGGCGTGATCCGTGGTTTTGACGTGATCACCGGCGCCATGCGCTGGGCCTTCGATCCGGGCAATCCGCAGGACAAACAGGCACCGGCCGACGGCAGCACGTATGTGCGCAGCACGCCGAACAGCTGGGCGCCGATGTCCTACGATCCGGCGACCAACACCGTGTTCCTGCCGATGGGCAGCTCGTCCACCGACATCTATGGTGTCGAGCGCAGCAAACTCGATCACACCTACGGCGCCTCGATCCTCGCGCTGGACGCCACCACCGGTGATGAACGCTGGGTGTTCCAGACCGTGCACAACGATCTCTGGGACTTCGACCTGCCAATGCAGCCGAGCCTGATCGACTTCACCAAGGACGGCAAAACCGTTCCGGCGCTGGTCATCGGCACCAAGGCCGGGCAGATCTACGTGCTCGATCGTGCCACCGGCAAACCGTTGACCGAGGTTAAAGAAGTCCCGGTCAAAGCCGCGAACATCCCGAACGAACCGTACTCGCCAACCCAGCCAAAATCGGTGGGCATGCCGCAGATCGGTGCCCAGCACCTGACTGAATCGGACATGTGGGGCGCGACCCCGTACGACCAGTTGCTGTGCCGGATCGATTTCAAATCGATGCGTTACGACGGCCTGTACACCGCGCCGGGTACCGACAAATCGCTGAGTTTCCCGGGTTCGCTGGGCGGCATGAACTGGGGCAGCATCTCCACTGACCCGGTGCACGGCTTCATCTTCGTCAACGACATGCGCCTGGGTCTGTGGATTCAGATGATCCCGTCGCAGAACAAGGCTCAAGCGTCGTCCGGTGGCGAAGCGTTGAACACCGGCATGGGCGCGGTACCGCTCAAAGGCACGCCTTACGCGGTGAACAAAAACCGCTTCCTGTCGGTGGCCGGCATTCCTTGCCAGGCTCCGCCGTTCGGCACCCTGACCG
The DNA here is from genome assembly GCF_053456425.1 of Pseudomonas sp. LF020. NCBI lineage: Bacteria > Pseudomonadati > Pseudomonadota > Gammaproteobacteria > Pseudomonadales > Pseudomonadaceae > Pseudomonas > Pseudomonas sp. LF020. The sequence goes on along the minus strand of NZ_JBRFIX010000002.1, from coordinate 500,436 downwards.
CGATCGACATGAAGACCCAGAAAGTCGCGTGGCAGGTTCCGGTCGGCACCGTTGAAGACACCGGTCCACTGGGCATCCGCATGCACCTGCCGATCAAGATCGGTCTGCCGACCCTCGGCGGCACTCTGTCGACCCAGGGAGGCCTGATCTTCATCGCCGGTACCCAGGACTTCTACCTGCGCGCCTTCAACAGCGCCAATGGCGAAGAAATCTGGAAAGCGCGTCTGCCGGTCGGCAGTCAGGGCGGCCCTATGACTTTCGTTTCGCCGAAGACCGGCAAGCAGTACATCGTCATCACCGCTGGTGGTGCGCGTCAGTCGACCGATCGCGGTGACTACGTGATGGCTTACGCCTTGCCGTAAACCGCAGCGTCCGTGTTGAACGCGGGCGCTTTCTTTTTGCGCGCGGCACCTGAGGGTGCCGCGCCGCTTTCCGATATCGCTACCGCTTTGAGCAGGAAGATCTCCATGTTTGGTTTTACTCGTAACGGCTGGGTCAACGGCGTGCTGTTGGGCCTGACCTGCAGCGCCACCCTGCCCGCCTTCGCCGATACCGATTCAAACCTGTTGACCCGCAACACCCTGACCGGTGACTGGGGCGGTCTGCGCCAGCAGATGGACCAGGACGGCATCAAGTTCACCGGCGATTACACCGGCGAAATGGCTTACAACGCCGATGGCGGCCTGCACCGCTCCGGCCGTTACTCGCAGAACATCAAGCTCGGCGCGCAGTTCGACCTGAGCAAGTTGTATGGCGTGGAGAACGCCGGCAAGGTGCAACTGACCATCAACGACCGCCGTGGCAACAGCGCTTCGGAGGATCTGGTTGGCAACCGTCTGCCGATCCAGGAAAACTACGGCGGCCTCTACACCCGCCTGACCGAACTGAGTTACGAGCGCAGCCTGTTCACCCCAGCGCTCAACGTGAAGCTGGGTTACATGGCCATGGGCAACGACCTCGGCGGCCTCGACAGCGGCATTCTGTGCAACTTCATGAACGCCGGTTTCTGCGGCCATCCGCTGAACATGTCCGGCGGCAGCGGCTGGACCAACTACCCCAACGCGCACCTGGGGGTGCGGGTGAAATACGACTTGTCGCCGTCCTGGCAACTGCGCGTGGCGGCGTTCAATGTCGACCCGGAAAGCAACGGCAACTCCAGCCGCGCCTGGCATCTGGGCCCGAAACACACCACCGGCACCGTGGTGCCGATCGAGCTGGTGTACAAGCACGCGGGCCAATTGCCCGGCGAATACAAGCTCGGTTACTACTACGACAGCTCCGACGTGAAACGCATTGGCAGCGACAAGGAAGTCTCCGGTCGCGGCGGTCATTACTCGCTGATCGATCAGGCGGTGTGGAGTTCGCCAACCTCCGAGGGCCGCAGCCTGCATGCGTTCGGCCAATACTCGGCGGCCAGCGAAGCGGCTTCGCCATTCAGCAAGTGGTACGGCACCGGTCTGGTGCTATACAAGCCGTTCGAAGGTCGCCCGCGTGACACCGTCGCCCTGGGCTACGGCCGCGCCGTGCCTAATCCGCGCAGCCGCGACTTGCAGCAGGACGCCGCCATGGCCAACGGCACGCAGTTTCCGAATCTGGACAGTGGCGAGCAGTTGATCGAACTTGGCTACGGTTATCAGGCCACGCCTTGGCTGACACTGCGCCCGAACCTGCAATACATCATCGAGCCGGGCGCTTTTTCCGGGCAGGACATCGACAATGCGTTGGTGTTTGGTTTGCAGGTGAAAGCCTCGCTCTGACTTCTGGCAGAACTGCAGGCAATAAAAAACCCGGCGTAATGACCGGGTTTTTTATTGCCTGAAAATTGTCGTAACCAAGATGCTCACTCGACACCGAACCTTTACCCCCAAACCTGCGTCCGAGCTAGGGCGTTAACGCTTACCGCTCGCCACGAGGTTTCCGTTTGAAAGCTGCCATCGTCAAAAAATACCGTCTGATCATCAAGACCATGGGCTACGTGGGCTGGTCGCTGTTCTGGCTGTTGCTCTGGGACATCGCCGTCACCGTCGACTTCATGTTGTTCCTCAACGCCAAGATCAACCTGCCGCTGATGCCGCTTACGCTGCTCGGTTCAGCGCTGGTGGTGTTGATCAGTTTCCGCAACAGCAGCGCCTACAACCGTTGGTGGGAAGCGCGCACCCTTTGGGGCATGATGATCAACAGCTCGCGCAGCTTCGCCCGGCAGGTGCTGACGCTGCTGGATGATCCCGATAACGAAGTGAACCCGGTGAAAGCGACGCTGTTGCGCCGTCATGTGGCCTACGTCAATTGCCTCGCCGCGCATCTGCAGGGTCAGCCTTGCCCGGAAGAAGTCCGCGCGTTCATCCCGGCGGATGAGTTCGCCCGCAGCGGCACCACCAACAACTTTGCCAACGACATCCTCACCGGTTCCGCGGCGTTGCTGGCCCGGGAATACAAGGCCGGGCGCCTCGACAGCATTCGGCTGGCACGGCTGGAATCGACGATGGTCGAGCTGTCCAACAGCCAGGGCGGGATGGAGCGAATTGCCAACACACCGCTGCCCTACCCCTATGTGTATTTTCCGCGCCTGTTTATCTCGCTGTTCTGCCTGATTGTGCCGGTGGGGCTGGTGGAATCGCTGGGTTGGTTCACGCCGCTGGCCTCGACGGTGGTGGGCTTCATGCTGCTGGCGATCGAACGCATCGGCACTGACCTGCAAAGCCCGTTTCGTCACAGCGAACACCAGATCCAGATGGAAGCCCTGTGCGAAACCATCGAGAAAAACCTGCAGTCGATGCAGCGTGATTCGTTGGGGGATGCGCGCAGGGTTGAAGAAACGGCTTGAAGATCGATTTGAGGGACGCCAGGGCGTAAAGCCCTGGCGAGTCGCAGGTATTACTTCTTCTTTTTCGCCGGCTTGTCAGCCTTCTTTGAATCCTTGGCCTTTTCCGGCTTGCTATCGGCTTTTTTTGCAGACTTTTTCGGTTCGGCGTCTTTCTTCTTGTCTTTCTTGTCGGAGGACTTGGAAAGCGCCGAAGCTGCCGCTGATTTCTTTTCCGGCGAGGACTTTTTGTCTTTCAAGTCCTTGCTGGCTTTCGAAGCATCGTCTTTTTTGCTTTTCTTCTCGTCTTTAGCCACGTTGACCACCTCTCGGAATGTGCCGGTATTGGCACCGAGCCTGTGCGATTGATCACAAGCTGATCGTTAGGCGTGGGCGTTCGGGCGGGGTTCAGATTATTTAGAGTTGGAGAGCGTTTAACCAAGAGGCCAGCAATTTTTGAAGTTGATTTCAATCAGGCCGGCAAATAGCCCATGGAGGCGCAGGGGTAAACTTTGACTCGATCCACTGTTTGAAAGCTATTACCACGGCGCTGGGAAACTTGGCTGACGGCCTGACCAGGTAAACCCCACCAGCGGTGTCGAGTTGCCAGTCCGGAAGAACGTGAAGCAATTTTCCTGCAGCAATGTCATGGCGCATCAGCCATTCGCCGGCGCCGAGTATCCCTGAATCAGCGCAAGCGGCGGCAAGTAACGATTCGCTGTCGTTGGCCGTGAGGTTTCCTTTTGGCGCGACTGTTTGCAACTCGCTGCCGCGAAAAAGCCTCCATTGCGGAAAAGACGCAAGGCCACTAAAGCGAAGGCAATTGTGCTTGATCAGATCGTGTGGATGGTCGGGCATGCCATGCTTTCCTATGTAAGCGGGCGAAGCGCCGAGGATCCGGCGGTGGTCACTTAACCGTTTGGCGATTAGTCGGTTGTCTTCCAGTTCTCCGATTCGGATCGCAGCGTCGAATCCTTCGTCGATGATGTCGACCAGGCGTTCGCTATAGTCTGCGAGGATCGAAACGTGCGGATGTTCCTTGAGAAACTCCGGCAACATCGGACCAAGCCAGCGCCGTCCCATGGCTGCCGGCAGTGCAAGCCGCAACGTTCCTCGAACTTCGCTGGCACCTTGCGTCGCCTGCTGTTGCGCTTCATTCATCAGGTTGATGGCCGAGCGCAGATGCTGCTCAAGCTTGGCACCTACTGGCGTAATTCGAACCTGACGGGTTGAACGCTCGACGAGACGCACACCGAGGCGCTTTTCCATGGCGGCCAGTCGTTTCGATACGACGGTTGGGTGTCGCTGCAGGAGCCGACCTGCAGCGACAAACGAGCCTTGGGAGGCAACGGCCAGAAACGCAGCGATTTCGTCACTGTGCTGACTATTCAGAACATCAAGATTCATGGTTTTAGAATGATCGCCCCCGATGACTGCCCCGACTCCAATGCCGCATGCGCCTGCAATGCATCTTTCAGAGCGTAGCTGGCCCAAATCCTGGGCTTGATAATACCTGCGCCTATGGCGGCCAGCACATCCTGCGCCCGTTCCTGGTACTCACAGGCACTGGCAGTATGTGCTGCCAGTGAAGGACGTGTGAGGAACAGCGAGCCTTTAGCATTGAGCGTCGACAGTTCTACAGCCGAGGGCGCACCTGACGAGGCCCCGAACGAAACCATCAGCCCGCGTGGCCGGAGACTATCCAAAGACGCCTGGAAAGACGCACGACCAATAGGGTCGTAGACCACGTCAACCTTTCTGCCCTGGGTAAGACGGCTGACCTCAGACGCCAGGTTGTCGGCATTGAATACCAACACCTCATCACAACCGGATCTCAGCGCTTTTTCGACGCTGGCCAGTTTTGAAACCACACCAATCACTGTCGCCCCCAAGTGCTTGGCCCATGGCACCATGATTTCCCCCAATCCTCCAGCCACGCCATAGATGAGAACTGTGGTGCCCTGTGCCACTGGATAGGTGGTTTTTAACAGGTACTGCGCAGTGATGCCTTTGAACATGACAGCTGCGGCATCATCGAACGACAAGGCGTCGGGTATCTTCACCAGTCGCTCGGCTGGATAAAGTCGGGCCGAAGCATATGAGCCAATGGGCCCAGTAGCATAAGCGACCCTATCACCAACGTGCACATTGCTGACGCCCTCACCCACGGTGACGACTCGCCCGGCCCCCTCCAATCCGAGTCCGGATGGCAGCGCAACAGGCACCGCACCCTTGCGTTGAGTCACATCGAGGAAGTTGACCCCGATGGCGTCCTGTTCAATCCAGACCTCACCTGGCCCGGGCAGTTGTTCGCTCAACGTTTCCAGACTCAACACATCAGGCGCGCCGAACTGATTAAAGCGGATAGCGGATACCATGGTCGTTTCCTCTAAGGTCAGAAGTCTTCCAAACAGATGCCGCTAGTGTGAGAACTGACTTGCCGACGAACAAGACGGGCTGACTGCACGACATTAATGCATGATTTGCAGCAATAACATCATGGAATGGAGCGCTGCATCAGTTGCGGCGCTGTAAGTACCAACGGTTCAAAATTGTCAATAGCACAGTTGTGCGACTGTTCTGGAGATTGCGCAGTGATAGGCTTTTCTGGCGTGACATACGCGAATGCCCGATCTGTTCAGAAGGCAGGTCGGGGCCAATGTTTAAGCCCGCTGTCAGCTAACTGAAAGGATTCGAAAATGAAAAAGTCCATGACTACTCTGGCCATCGCGGCGACACTCGCTCTCGCCGCAACGGTCACAAACGCTGCCGTGCATCCAACCACCATCACTGCTCCACAGACGGTCAAGCAGGTGACCGCTTCGATCAACACGCCTTTCGCAACACATAGCAAAGCCGGAGAAATCCAGACGGCCAGCCTGGCCAGAAGTTGCTCTGATGAGCGCTATTCCTGGTGGGAATTCAGTGGCTGGGAAATAATCGCCTGCCTCGGAAGCGGTCAGTGGTAATTATTCAAACGAGTCTGGTGCGTGACTTGAGTGCTGAGCGCGCACCAGCACCTGTAGGTGCCAACACGACAGACCTTACGGCCGCCGATTGACCCACTGCCGTAACCGCGTCTCTACCCCGCCCCACAAATCCTCCGTTCTGATGCGCGCACATGCACGCCCCGGCTTGGGGTAATCCTCAAAACATAAAGGTAGGTATGACCGGAATGAACGACAGCCGGAAATTCCAGCGGCTGCTGATCAGGTCATCCGGATGTATCGCCGAGTACTGAATTTCCCCGGAGATCCTCACCGGCAACTTGCCGAAATTGAAAATTCGCCCAGCGCCGATACCGATGGGAAACGTGACTTTGTTGCCGCCCTCGGCCTTCCAGTTGACCGTGACGTTGGGGGTCATGCCGATGCGCCACTGTTCCGGCCCGGGAATCGCCCGCTGAATGAAATACTGCACATTGGTCAGGCTGACGTCCTTGCGCTTACTATCACCGCCAACCGACCACCAGTGCTGCGGGAACACGCCAAGGGTCCAGTCGGGGCCGAGGTACGCGGCGACGAACGCCGGGCCCAGCGAATATTTGCCCGTACCAAGCACGTCTTCTTCGGCAGTCGGAAACATCGCGGTCGGGCCGAAGCCCCAGACCATCTTGCCACCCCCGGCAAAGCGGATCGGCTCCTTGGGCGAAAACACGCCGACGTAGGCCAGGTCGCCGAAACCGCTGGTACGGTCGAACGGGTCCTGCACGACCGAGGTGAAGTCACCGCGATCGTGCAGAATCTCGTTGGGGCCCATGCCAATCAGGTTACCGGCCTTGCGGTTGACCGGGGCGCTGACGTAGCTGATCGGCAGGCGGTTGATCAGGTTCCAGTCTTCGCCAAGAGAGATCGGAAAAGTCGGCATGAAACTGTATTTGCCGAGCATCCGTGTGCCGTTGCTGTGCGGACCTTTGAGCGCGGTGTAATCGTACTGGTTGAACAGCAGGACAAGGTTGCCCACCGGGTTGTCCATCAGTCTGGATATCTGTTCGGTGGACGGTTCGCAGCCGGCCTTGACCACTTCTTTCAGGTCAATGTCGAAGTCCTGTTGAAGCTGGTGGCACTTTTCCGGATCGACCTTGGCCCCTGCAACTGACGGGGAACCCAGTTTCGGCAGAGGGCTGGCGGCACAGGCCAAGCCACTGAGCACCGCCCCGCAGAGTGTCAGACTTGATCGCATCCTTATCGATGGCATCGATTTGCACTCCATTTCACTAGGCGTACTGAAGGCGCAGGGTCCAAGTGTTCACGTCCGGGGCGCTTCTATTGTTTGATCAGATCACTTGGCTTCCAGCTCTGGTCAAAAAACGCCTGCTTCGGCCCATACAACCGCACGATCACCAGGAAGCCTTTCTCCGGTACGGTCTTGATCCAGTTCTTGCCCTCGCCCGGCGATGTCGGGCCGAAGTAGATGTCAGTGGAGCCGTCACTGTTCTGCGCCGGTTTATCCATCTGATTGAGGGACGGGAACGGCTGGCCGTTGTCCAGACCTGACGCGGTCAGGTTGTCGTAGGCGGTGACCGACCAGAACAACGCCGCCGGGACATTGGCCGGAAGGTTGAGCTTGTAGGTCTGGGCGCCGTCGAGGAACTTGCCCTCGGCGTCTCGGGTAGTCGCGGGATACTTGGCACCGGCGCCGACCATGTTCATGACCATGCCCGGGCTGTCGGAATAGGCCGAGGTGAAGAACGCCACGCGCTGCTCAAGATTGGTGAAACTGCCGCTGGATTGAAACTCGGTGTTCTCCCCGGCGAAGGTGTTCACGTACTGGCGATCCTTGTAGTACAGACCGCCCGGCTCTTTGTACAGCAAGTGACTGGTCACCACCTTGCTCATCTTGAACGCGGTACGCGCGGCGTCATCCAGCAGCTTGCGTCGTTCGGCATCCGGGGCGAAGGGCTTGCCCTTCTCGATGCCCAGGGTGTGCAGGAAGCCGCGCATATCCATGTCCGCCGGATCGACGGCTTCGGCGTCGATGAAACGCGAGAGCATGTCGAAGTAGCGACCGTCTTCGGGGAACAGCATGTTGATCGGTGCGCCGGTGGCGTCGGGGAATTGCATCGGCAGCGCCGAGTCCTTCTTGCCCAGCGGATAGATCTTCGTACGCTCGACTTCGGCTACCGGCACGCTGAGGTCTTTCGGATCCTTGAAAAAGGTCCGCCAGAACAGGAAGACGTTGTTGGTGCGCGAGCGATAGACGAATCCCTCGGTCGGCTCCGGCCCTTTGTAATCAGGCGGGAGCAGCACATAGGTGCCGCCCTTGCCCTTGTCGGGACCCGCCAGGCCAACGTCACCGCGCCAGGTTCTGCCGTCGATGGTCGGCCCGACAATCGGCCGCTGGAAGAAATCATCGAACATGCCCTGCACGCCGGGCGGTGCTTCGACCACCAACGGGCCGTACTTCGCCAGATCCAGATAACTCATGGCGTAGACCAGATCGGAGTTTGGCGTGGTCACCAGGGTCTTGGCGTTGATGCGCTTTTTCCAGGTCGGCAGGATGTTGTAGCCCGCGCCGAACTGCTTCTCCGACGCTTCCTTCATCGACCAGATATTGATCGCCGGCAGAGCCCACAGATACGACTGCACGGCGCGCTGGAACACCAGTTCGTCAATGAGGCTGCGCGCGGTCGCTTCGGTCGGGAAGCCTTTTTCAAAAGGCTGATTGGCCAGTTCTTCATAGCGCGTCGCGGCATCGGCGAGGCCGCTTAGGGAGAGACTTACGGCCAGGGCCGTCAGTGAGGTGCGCAAACGGTTCATGGGCTGTCCTTATGAACGCAGTTGGGAAATCGGTTCAGTTGACCTTGACCACCGCCGGTGGCGTCCACTGGCCATTCATCGCGGCCGCTTCCGGCCAGTAGGCGCGAACGTAGAGCGAGAAGTCCGCGCCCTTCGGCGCCGGGAGCCAGTTGCTTTCCTTGTCGGCGCCCGGCGAATCGCTTTGCACATACAGCGTCAGCGAGCCATCGGCGTTGGACTTGAGCGACTTGTTCTTGGTGCCGAGGGAATAACGGCCCAACGGGTTTTCGGCGAAGAAATGCTGCTGGTTGTACAGCGTCAGCGACCAGAAACCCTTGACCGGCGGCAGCGCGCCTTTGGGGAAGGTCACGCTGTAGCGTTGGGCGCCGTTGAGTCGGGTGCCGGACTCGTCCAGGTCCTGATAGAAGTACTTGGTCTCGATCTGTTTGTTGACGAAGATGTTCGACCGGGCAACCGCCGTACGCAGGAAGTAATCAGTGCCAAACGCTGCGCCGTTGTCGATGGTGCTCCAGTGATTGGGCAATTGCTTCCCGTAGTTGCGGAACTGCAACAACGGCTTGACCACGTCTGCATCAGACTTTTGCGCCTCGTCGATCATGGCTTTTTTCAGCTCGGGATCACGCTGGGCAATTTGTGCCAGCACCGCCAATTGCGCATAGCGCGCCTCTTCTCCCGGCAGCGGTTTGGCGTCCTTGAGAATCGCCGGCACCTCATCGAAGAACTTTTCCGGCAGCACCCAACGCGTTTCCTCGTCACCCGAGGCCTCGGCGGGGAATTTCGGCGACTGGCTCCAGTCACGCTGCTTGAGTTTGCCGTCGTATTTGGACAGCGGGTACATGTCGATGCCTGACAGATAGTGCTGAATAGCCTTGCGGTCCTCGGGCGTATCGTCCTGGAAGACTCGCGGAATCACGAAACCGGTGTTGGTCTTTGCACGAAACACCTGGGTGATGCCCTCAGGCACCTTGCCGTTCCAGTCCGGCCCCACCAACAGATAGAAGCCCGGTTTGGTGGCGTACATCTTTCCTAGCTCGGCGAAGCTGTCGGAGCGCAGGTCAACCACCTGATAAACCCAAAACCGGTCGCCAAAGTCCGGCACCTGAATCACCACCGGTTCGATATCCAGCGCAATGCTGCCCGCACCGTAGACCACATCCTGATTCGGACAAGCCACCAGGCGTTCCCCCGGTGAAATGTAGTCGGTGAGCATCGACAGATGGTTGATCGGCGCCACGGGCACGATGCCCCCCATCAACCCGGCCTGCGGCAGATCCTTGAACTTCAGGCGGCGATTATAAATATTGGCCATCGGCCAACCCCAGAAATACGCCTCCCGCGCCATCATCCGTACGTAGGTTTCGGTCACCTTCACATCGGCTTCGGGGCCGGATACCTGCACTACTGGCGAGGTCTGTGCCTGCACGGCAACTGCGCCGAGCAATACCGCGGTAGCGAGCAGGCCGCTGGCGAATAAAGGTGTTTTGTTCATACGGAAGGCATCCTTGCTTGGGACGGTTTTTCGGCAAACGAATCTACTGATGGAAGATTGTTCGTTAGAAAAACCTAGCAGAGGAACAGCGATCAGCCAGAAAAAGGCATGAGAATTTACGATTATATTTCCATTTCTGATAACCGCTTCTCACCGGGGTCTATCCATGAAAGCCTGCTCTTGTACGACTTTGAAGGGTCGTGATTGGCCGAAAATCAATCATTCATAAGCAGTAAGCTTTTTGTTCACTTACTGCGCAGACCCCGCTTGTTACACCCCCCAACGATTGCAATAAAAAACCATCAACCCTTTGCCAGTGAACCTTCTCCTTGAAGTTGTTGCAGCCCCAAGGAGAGATAACAATCAGCCCGCCTGCCGAATGCCACAGGCACACCTGCTTACAGGGTTCTACCACTGGCTTGCTCATAGCTCGAAAGGAAATGCCGCCACTGCGACTCATCCCAGAAAGAATGCCGTCTGAGTTGTGGAATGTCGTGACGCGCCGCGCCCATTGCCGTAGCACGACCGCGAGATTTCTCCAGGTCAAGCAGCGCCAGTTCGAAATCGAAGTCTGTGTCGGTAATCGACGCCTTGATAAAGATGTGTTTGGAACGCATGCAACCGTGCTGCCATTTGCCCGAGTGCATCCGCGCCAGCATTTGCGCCAAACGTTCAAGAAGTCGCAGATGTTGTTCCGTGGTCAACAGGCTTGCAGCGCCCTGGCTATACCAGGTATCCAGATCAATGAAGCCGCCCAGATCATTGGTAACCAAGACCCCCTGCCATACGCCATCGACTTTTCTCGCACCATAAAATACCGGTCTTGGCGCATTCACACCCAGTTGCTGGAGTCTAGAAAGGGCAATGCCTTCACGCAATGCGGTGGGTCGGCCAGTGGGGTAACGGAGGCTGCGGAACAGATGGCCAGTCTGGCGCTTTACGAAAAACGTCTTGTCACCTTGAACGATCAACTGGACACCGCTGGTACCGCTGCGGCGCACATTCGGCGGTTCCACCCACGACCCGGACGTACTCCACCAGAAATCAAATTCATCGCCTGCCCTGCCCATTGTGCGCTCCATTTATTGTAGAAATCGTTTCGTGCGACGTTTGCATGAGGGTCGCAACAGCAGCTCAGTCTGTTGGTGGACGTTAATAGTTCCCTCGGTGTTCGAGGATTTTAGGGGCAGCTTGGGGCTTTTACGCAACCACGTGACGAAAATAGGCTATTGAGGGGTGTTTATCCCTTCAGGTGTGTCCTTTTCGCCGTTAGCCGACGACATCAAACACAGATGCCAACCGTGTCGCGAGGGTCCGCCCGACCGTTTTTTCGATCAACTTGAAAGCTCGTTAAATTGACCCAGATCAGGATTTAATTCGATTGATGGAAATAACGAGCAACGTCCTTGATCCGCATTTTCTTTGTGCTAAAAGTATTGCCGCCAATGGCTCCTTACAGGGATGAGTAAGGGTTTGCTCATCCGCAGCCATTGCCCACGGATGCATACTTTCAACAAGGAAGTCATATGAAAATAGTTGGGCTGTCCGGGATTCTCCCGTCACGCATTGTCAGCAATCAGGACGTCATTAACCTGGTCGAGGAACACTCTAAGGATACCTTCCAGGAAGACTTGCCTAAAACATTGAAGACCATCAGCAAGTTGCTTGAAAAAAGTGGCAGCGGCACGCGCCACTGGCTGGGCGCCGACGAAACGCCGATGCAACTGATGGAGACTGCATTCAACTCGGCGCTCGCCCAGGCCAATATCGACAAGGCCGATCTGGATCTGTTGATTTACCCGAACGTCACCCGCGGCTTCATCGAGCCGGCCAACAGTACGTTCATCGCCAAGGCGCTGGGCCTGAGCTGCAGAAACTTCGATGTGGTCGACGCCTGCAACGGCTGGGTGACAGCCATGGATGTCATCAACAGTAAAATGCAGGCCGGCGAGATTCGCTACGCGGCGATCGTCAATATGGAATTTGGCATGTCTGCCGGCGGGCCGGTGATGCCCAAGAACTTCTCTTTGCAGTCGTCGGCAGAACTGGCTTACAAGTTCCCGAGTTTTACCATTGGCGAAGCTGTCACCGTCACCATCCTCAGTCATGAGGCACCGGGCAACTTCAAGTTCTCGTACATCAACCGGCCGGACTTGAGCGACTTGTCGACCATCTCCCTGCCGGACTGGAAACTGTTCTGCAATGAGGAGGATATTCCTCGTATTTCACCAACGGGTGGGCAGTATCAATTCAATTCCTACGCGGCAGCCTTGCATGAAGATGGCCGCAATGAAGCGATAAAGGTCTTTAATCTGCAAAACATCTCTGCAGCAGATGTTCATAAAGTGTTTATTCATACCGGTTCGCCAAAGATGTGGGAGCACATCGGCCAACTGATCGGTATCGATCACAAGCTGCACCACGTCGGACATAAAACCGGCAACATCATTACCGCGTCCATCCCCTACGGCATCTTCGATGCGATGAGTCGGGGCGAAGCCGAAAACGGCCAGTTTTGCATGGGCTGGGCAGGCAGTGGCGGGATGGTTTTCTCCGCGCTGTCGTTTACCTTGTAGGGCCTGTTGCAACTTGCCGTCCTGAGGCGGCAAGTTGTTCGACCCTGTTGACGACAGGAACCTGAACCAGTCATTTCAACGTGTCATGGCTGATCAACGTCTTCGGCTCCAAATACGCGCTCATCCCCCACCTACCCATTTCGCGCCCAAGGCCTGAATGCTTGAATCCACCGAAGGGAGCGCGCGGTTCGTGGGTCAGGGTGTTGATGAGCACGCGTCCCGCATCGATCTGACGGGCTACGTTCATACAACGTTCAGCGCTTTTTCCCAGTACCAGGGCGCTCAGCCCATAGTTCGTATCGTTGGCAATGCTGACCGCATCGGCATCATCCTCGTAAGGAATGATCGTCAATACCGGCCCGAAGATTTCCTCACGTGCGATGCGCATCCGGTTGTTGGCATCAGTGAAGATCGTGGGCTTCACAAACCATCCGGCATGCAAGCCTTCCGGGCGACCTTCGCCACCCGCCAGCAACCTTGCGCCTTCTTCCTGGCCGATACGGATGTAGCGCTGCACCCGGTCCCATTGTTTCTGACTCACCATCGGTCCGATATCGGTGTCGCTGTTGCGCGGATCGCCCGATCGGATCTGTGAGACGCTCTCCTGCGCAATCCGCTCGAATTCTGTCAGCCGGCGGCGCGGCACGAGGATGCGAGTGCCCGCGATGCACGCCTGACCACTGTTGAGAAATCCGGCTTGCAGCACCATCGGCATGACCGCCTGCAGATCAGCATCATCCAGCACCACGGTGGGCGACTTGCCGCCGAGTTCCAGCGTCACACGCTTCATGGTGTCGGCACCGGTTCTGACCAGATGCTTACCGACAGCAGACGAGCCCGTAAACGAGATCTTGGCAACGTCGGGATGACCGGCGATCTCCTCGCCAACCACATCACCCCGTCCGTTGACGACATTGAATACACCCGGTGGCAACCCCGCTTCGTGCAACGCACTGACCACGACCTGCGTCTGCAACGCGCTCATCTCGCTAGGCTTGATGACGGCGGTGCAGCCGGTCGCCAGCGCGGTGGCCAGCTTGTTGCAGATGAAGCCCGCATTGCTGTTCCATGGTGTGATCAGACCGGTCACACCCACGGGCGTCGGAATGACCCTGGCCGTGCCGACCTGTTCCTCGAAATCGAACGCCTCCAGAGCATCGATTGCCTGCGCAATCACGTCGGCCGGGTAAGTCGCCATCCAGCGCCCGCGAGCCACAGGTGCACCGTATTCCATGACGATGGCTTCCAGCAGTTCTTCCTCCTTTGCTGCCACGGCCCGGTGCATGCGGTGCAGTGCCGCAATGCGCTCCTCCCGGCTAGTACGGGCCCACGCCGGGAATGCAGCCTTGGCGGCTGCGATCGCACGCTGTGCGTCCAGTGCATCGCCCAGCCGAACCTGACCGATGATTTCCTCGGTGCTCGGGTTATGAAGGTCAAACCATTCCTCACCGTTGGGAAGAACGAACTCGCCGTTGATGTAGATATGTTCAATGCGTTGCATGGCGACTCCTCGCTCAAAACGACTCGTCTGAATCGAGCCTCTGTGATGAAGTCTAAGAAGGGTTCATTATTCCGATAAGCCATCCTTTGGCTGATGAAGCATCCTTATATTCAGGACGATCCATGCACAGAACAGGAATGACCGAGCTGGAAGTGGTGTTGGCCGTGGCGCGGCGCAGCAGTTTTCGCGGTGCCGCACAGGAGCTGGGCATGTCCACTACGGCCGTGAGCAGCGCGGTGGCCGGTCTGGAAGCACGCCTGAAAGTGCGGCTGTTCAATCGCTCCACGCGCAGCGTTGCCCTCACCGACATTGGGCAACGCTATGTGGCACGCATCGCACCTGCGTTGGCACAGATCAAAAGTGCCGGCGAAGAAGCCAGCGTCGGCCCCGATGAACCGAGCGGCACATTGCGCATCAATGCACCGCATGGCGCAGCCTACCTGCTGCTGGATCCGCTATTAAAGAATTACGCTCAGCGCTATCCCGACGTACGTATCGACATCGTCAGCGAATCAAGCATGGTCGACATCATCGCCGGTGGCTTCGACGCCGGGATTCGTCTGGCGGAGTCCGTGCCGCAAGACATGATTGCCGTGGCACTGTCAGGTGACATTCGGATGCTTGTGGTCGCACCCCCCGAGTACCTCGAACGCCACGGCGTGCCCGAACATCCGCGAGATCTACTCACCCACCGAAGCATCGGCATGCGCATGGCCCATGGTGGGCTCTACCAATGGGAATTGGAGCGCGATGGCCAAAAGTTGCAAATGGATCTGCCGGTGAGCTTCGCCTCCAACGAAATGCTCGCAATCAAACAGGCGGTGTTGTCGGGCCTTGGCATTGGTTTCATTTCCGAGTGGTTCATCCAGCAAGAGCTGGCGAGCGGCACCCTGGTGCCGGTGTTGATGCCGTGGTGCCCGTCATTTGGCGGACTGAGGCTCTATTACTCGGGCCACCGCTTCGTGCCCGCGCGGTTGCGCGCATTGATTGAACTGGCGCAGGAGTTGCGGCCCACTTTGGTTTGATCCTGTTTTGCCCACTGGATAGCCTGACTTGTGGGGCCCAGTTTGGCTTCACCGTCGAATTCACCCACCCATCTCAAAAACGAACATGACTTGGTCAATCTGGATTTTGATTGCCAGAGCCTTGCGTGACCGACAGGTCTCCAATACGACCGCATGGTATTCACATGTCGATATCAGACACGGTCATGGCGCAATCAGGCTATTGAATCTGCTGCAAGGCCGGCTAAGGTGCCGTGTCTTCCTATCAAAACAATCCCGGTCAGATCATGGGATTGATAAGAACTGCGGCGGTTGGACGGGCTTCTCTCGGGAGTTCAGCAGGCAACGATGGTGACCGATCGTGTGCCCGTTCAATTGCTTGAATGTCGATCAGCAGAGAACAAAAAAACCAATGATCAGCCCGAACTCCATGGATTCGAGTAGCCAATTGGCGCAGGGCTTCAAGCCTCGTCACGTCACAATGCTGTCCATCGCCGGGATTATCGGCGCCGGTTTGTTTGTCGGTTCAGGACACGCGATTGCCGCTGCAGGGCCGGCGGTGCTTCTCGCCTATCTGTTTTCAGGTTTGCTCGTCGTGCTGGTCATGCGCATGCTCGGCGAGATGGCGGTGGCCAATCCGGACACCGGTTCGTTCTCGACCTATGCCGACCAGGCCATCGGCCGCTGGGCCGGTTTTACCATCGGTTGGCTGTACTGGTGGTTCTGGGTGTTGGTGATTCCCATTGAAGCATTGGCGGCCGGGCATGTGCTGCACCAATGGTTCCCCCAGGTCGATGCCTGGCTGTTCGCGTTGGGATCGATCATTGCGCTGGTGGTGACCAACCTGTTCAGCGTGTCCAAGTATGGTGAGTTCGAGTTCTGGTTCGCCATGGCCAAGGTCGTGGCGATCATCGGTTTCATCGGGGTCGGTTTTGCCGTGTTGATGGGCTGGGTGCCCGACCGCGAAGTCAGTGGGCTGAGCAGTCTGATGGCCACGCACGGCGGTTTTGCGCCCAACGGTTTGTCGGCAGTGGTCGGTGCTTTCATCACGATCATGTTCAGCTTCATCGGTACGGAAGCGGTGACCATCGCGGCCGCCGAATCGAATAATCCGGCGCAGAACATTGCCAAGGCCACCCGCTCGGTGATCTGGCGCATCGGCGTGTTCTACCTGCTGTCGATCTTCGTGGTCATCTCCGTGGTGCCCTGGAATGATCCGTTGCTGGCGTCGGTGGGCTCGTATCAGCGCGCCCTGGACATCATGAATATTCCAAACGCCAAGTTCATGGTCGACATCGTCGTCCTGATCGCCGTGGCCAGTTGCATGAACTCCTCGATCTACATTGCCTCGCGCATGTTGTACTCGCTGGGTCGTCGCGGCGATGCGCCGAAAGCGCTGAAGGTGACTTCCGCGGCCGGTGTGCCACGGGCCGCCGTGATCGCCAGCACCGTGCTGGGCGCGTCGATCACCGTGTGGAGCTACTTCATGCCCGCCGGGCTGTTCGAGTTCCTGCTGGCCAGCTCCGGGGCGATTGCCTTGCTGGTGTACCTGGCGATTGCGGTGTCGCAGCTGCGCATGCGGCGGATATTGCAACAGCGCAAAGTCGAGCTGACCTTCCGCATGTGGCTGTTCCCGTGGCTGACGTGGCTGGTGATCGGCTTCATCTGCGCGGCGCTGGCGGTCATGATGATCACTCCGCAGCATCGCACCGAAGTCACCACCACCATTGGCCTGGCGCTGGCAATCTCCTTTATCGGCCTGATCACGTCGCGTCAGCCTGCATCGGCCGCACAGGCAACGTCGGTGGGTCAGGCCTGATCCATCGCCTCGACCACGCCTTTGTCCTCGCCCAGAAAGCCGCCGCTCTGATGCGCCCACAGCCGCGCATACACGCCGTTCTTCTCCAGCAGTTCGGCGTGGGTGCCCTGCTCGATGATGCGCCCGTCGTCCATGACAATCAGCCGGTCCATCGCTGCGATCGTCGACAGTCGATGTGCGATCGCAATCACGGTCTTGCCCTGCATCATGTCATCGAGGCTTTCCTGAATCGCCACTTCGACTTCCGAGTCCAGCGCACTGGTGGCTTCGTCCAGCAGCAGGATTGGCGCGTTCTTGAGCATCACCCGGGCAATCGCCACCCGTTGGCGCTGGCCGCCGGACAGTTTGATCCCGCGCTCGCCCACCAGGGTGTCGTAGCCGGTATGGCCTTGGCGGTCGCTGAGTTGGCTGATGAACTCGTCAGCCTGAGCGTTGGCAGCGGCGCGGCGGATCTGCGCGTCGGTGGCATCGGGGCGACCGTAGGCGATGTTGTCGCGAATCGAGCGGTGTAGCAGCGAAGTGTCCTGGGTGACCATGCCGATCGCGCTGCGCAGGCTGTCCTGGGTCACGTGCGCAATGTTCTGACCGTCGATACGAATCTCGCCGCTGTCGACGTCATAGAAACGCAGCAACAGGTTGATCAGCGTCGATTTGCCGGCACCTGAGCGCCCTACCAGACCGATTTTTTCACCGGGACGGATGCTCAGGCTCAGGCCATCGAGCACCTGACGCTCGCCACCGTAGTTGAACTTCACCTTGTCGAACGTCACCGCGCCGCCGGAGGTCACCAGCACGCCGGCATCCGGTGCGTCCTGCACTTTGGTGCCCTGGGTCAAAGTCGCCATGCCGTCCTGAACGGTGCCGATACTTTCGAACAACGACGTCATTTGCCACATGATCCAGTTCGACATGCCATTGATCCGCAACGCCATGGCGGTGATCGCGGCCACCGCACCGGCGCCGACATCGCCCTGGTGCCACAGCCACAGGGCATACCCACCGGCAGACATGATCAATGCCACCACCAAGGCCTGATTGACGATCTCGAACAGACTGACCAGACGCATCTGGCGAAAACCGGTCAGCTTGAAATCTTCCATCGCCGCCCGCGCGAAGTGCGCTTCGCGATTGGAATGGGAGAACAGCTTGACCGTGGTGATGTTGGTGTACGCGTCGGCGATACGCCCGGTCATCATCGACCGCGCATTGGCCTGCTCCTGGCCGACCTTGCCCAGGCGCGGCACGAAGTACCACATGGCCAGACCGAACAGCACGACCCAGGCGAGAAACGGCAGCATCAGTTTCAGCGCAAAGCCGCCGGCCAGGGCAATGATCGCGATGAAGTACACGCCAATCCCCGGCAGGATCTCGATCATGGTGAACAGCACGTCGCGCACGGCAAGCGCCGTCTGCATGACCTTGGTCGTGACCCGGCCGGAGAATTCGTCGGAGAAAAACGAAAGGCTTTGCCGCAGCATCAGCCGATGGAAATCCCAGCGCAGGCGCAACGGCAAATTGATCGCCAGAATCTGGTGCTGAACCATGGTGCGCAACGCCACCAGCCCGACGCTGAGCACCATGACAATGCCCATGCCCCACAACACGCGGCGCTCCTGCGCGGCCGCCTCACCACCGGCCTGCCAGGTCGAGAGCAGATCCACGACCTGACCGAGGAAGGAAAACAGCCACGCTTCATAAATCGACACAGCGGCACTGAGCAACGCCAGCGCCAGCACGTAGCCGCGTGCACCTCGGGTGCAGGCCCAGAGAAATTTAGCCAGACCGTTGGGTGGCGGTGGCACCTCGTCAGGCGGGAAAGGGTCGAGTCTTCGTTCAAACACACGAAGCATGGTGTTCTCCTGAACTTACAAGTCAGGGAGATTCTGCCACCGATCGGATCCCGGGAGGTCTTTGTGAAAAAGTGTGTGCTCCTGACCTGGACGAGTGCCTGCCGTCTCTACCAGACTGCGATATGCGAATCCGCCCGCGGCTCAGTCCCGCCACACAGTACGCCCGTCACCGGATCACGCAGAATAATCTGTCCTCTGCCGTAATCCGTCAGGTCACTGGCGATCTGCACCTCGTGCCCGCGACGCGCCAACGCATTGGCCAGATCCCGTGAAGCGCCCTGTTCGATGCCGACCTTCATGCCGCCGAGCCATTGCCAGCGCGGCGCGTCCAGTGCCGACTGCGGGTTCAAACCGAAATCCACCAGGTTCATCACCATCTGCACATGGCCCTGCGGCTGCATGTAGCCGCCCATCACACCGAACGGCCCTAGCGCCTGGCCATCCTTGGTGAGGAAGCCGGGAATGATCGTGTGAAAGGTCTTTTTCCCCGGTGCCAACGCGTTGGCATGCTCGGGATCCAAGCTGAATTCCTGGCCGCGATTCTGCAGGGCAATGCCGCTGTCGGGCAGCACCACGCCTGAGCCGAAGCCGTGGTAATTGCTCTGAATGAACGAGACCATGTTGCCCTGCCCGTCCGCCGTGGCCAGATACACCGTGCCACTGGCATGGGGATCGCCCGGTTTCGGCGGTTGCGCCTGTTCGCCGATCTGCACGCGGCGGCGGGCGCTGTACTCGTCGCTCAACAGATCGGCCACGGCCACGCGCATGTGCAGCGGATCGGTGATGTAGTGCAGCCCATCACTGTAGGCGAGCTTCATCGCCTCCAGTTGCCGGTGCCAGGTCTGTTGGCTGTCACGGTGATCGAAGTCGAAGCCTTCAAGAATCTTCAGCGCCATCAGCGCCACCAGGCCTTGCCCGCTCGGCGGGATTTCCCAGACATCCACGCCCCGGTAATTGACGTGGATCGGCTCCACCCACTGCGCGCGGTAATGCTCAAGATCGGTGGCGCGCAGATAGCCGCCCGTTGCTTGTGAATGCGCATCCAGGCGTTGCGCCAGTGCGCCGCGATACAAACTTTCGCAGCGGCTCGACGCCAACTCTTCAAGGGTTCTTGCCTGTGCCGGGTTACGGAAAACCTCCCCGGCCTTCGGCGCGCGACCATCTATCAGGAACGTATCGAACCAGGCCTGCAGCACTTCATCACGATGCGGGCCGAACTCGTCCAGCGCGATCTGCCATTGATGGGCAACCACCGGCGACAAGGGAAAACCGTCTCTGGCCAGACTGATCGCCGGTTGCAGCAAATCGGCGAACGGCAACACGCCAAAGCGTTGCGACAGCTCGGCCCAGGCGGATGGGCAGCCGGGCACCGTCACTGGTGTCCAGCCATACAGCGGCATTTGCTCATGGCCGGCCGCTTTCACCGCATCGATGCTCAGACTGGCCGGGGCATGGCCGTTGGCATTGAGGCCATGCAACTGATCCTTGAACCAGACCAGCGCAAACGCATCCCCGCCCAGGCCGCAACCCGTAGGCTCGACCACAGTCAGCGCCGCCGCCGTGGCGATGGCGGCGTCGATGGCGTTGCCGCCCTTCTGCAGCATCTCGATGCCGGCCTGTGCGGCCAAAGGCTGAGACGCTGCAACCATGCCACGACGGGCGAACACGCTTTGGCGTTGCGACGGATAGGGATATTCGTGAGCAGAAAATTTCAACATGGCAAAGGCTCTTCAAATCAAATTCATTGGCCGGACTTGATCCGGTTCCATTCGCGGGTAATCAGACGCTGGATGTTTTCCGGCAGATCGGCGGAGACGAAGGCATGGTTGATCACCTCGTCAGTCGGGTAGATCCCCGGGTTGCCGCTGACTTTGCTATCCATCAGCGCCGTGGCGTCCTTGTTCGGATTGGCGTAGCCGACGTAATCGCTGACCGGCGCAATCACCTCGGGGCGCAGCAAGTAATTGATGAACGCATGGGCGTTGGCGACGTTGCCGGCGTCCTTGGGGATCGCCAGCATGTCGAACCAGAGGTTCACGCCTTCCTTGGGAATCAGGTAGCGGATATCGATGTTTTTGCCCGCCTCGCGCGCCCGGGTCTGGGCCTGCATCACGTCGCCGGAATAGCCGATCGCTACGCAGATATCGCCATTGGCCAGGTCGGCGGTGTACTTCGACGAGTTGAAATAGGTCACCGAGGGCCGCAACGTCATCAGCAACTTAGAAGCTTTTTTGTAGTCGTCCGGCTTGACGCTGTTGGGGTCCAGCCCGAGGTAAAGCAGGGCCTGGGGGATGATCTTCACCGGAGCATCGAGAAAGGCCACGCCGCAGCTCTTCAGTTTGGCGAGGTTCTGCGGGTCGAACACCATCGACCAGGAATCCAGCGGCGCATCCTTGCCCAGCACGGCGCGGACTTTCTCCTCGTTGTAGCCGATGCCCACCGTACCCCACATGTACGGCACGGCGTATTTATTACCCGGGTCGGCAGCCTGCAGGCGCTGCATCAGACGCGGATCGAGGTGCTTCCAGTTATCCAGCAAGTCGCGTTGCAGCGGCTGATAAGCACCGGCGCGAATCTGTTTGGACAGAAACTGGCTCGACGGCACCACCACGTCATAGCCCGAGTGCCCGGAAAGCAACTTGGCTTCGAGCATTTCATTGGTGTCGAAGATGTCGTACTGAACCTTGATCGTGCTGTCTTTCTCGAAATTCTTCAGCGTGTCGGGACCGATGTAATCGGACCAGTTGTATACCTTCACCACCGAGTCGGCGGCTTGAAGCATGGGCACCACAGCGGCGCAGCACAGCGCCGCGAACAAGCTCGATAAACGCATCGTCAAATTCCTTGTGAAGTTCACAGCACGCGGCTGAGAAAGGCCTGGGTTCGGGGATGGGTGGGACGACTGAAAATCTGTTCCGGCGGGCCTTGTTCGATCAGTTCGCCCTGATCAAGCACCACCACCCGGTCGGCCACCTCGCGGGCAAAGCCCATTTCGTGGGTGACCACGACCATGGTCATGCCCTCCTCGGCCAGCTCCTTCATGACCTGCAGGACCTCGCCGACGGTTTCCGGGTCGAGGGCGCTGGTGGGTTCGTCGAACAGCATCGCTTGGGGCTTCATCGCCAACGCTCGGGCGATCGCCACCCGTTGCTGCTGACCACCGGAAAGCATCGACGGGTAATGCCCGGCCTTGTCCGCCAGCCCGACTCGCTTGAGCAATGCGTGCGCCTGCTCCAGCGCAGCCTGGCGCGGCACGCCCAGTACCTGAATCGGTGCTTCGATGATGTTTTCCAGCGCGGTCATGTGCGGGAACAGGTTGAAGCGCTGGAACACCATGCCGATGTCGCGGCGCTGACGGGCGATGTTGCGCTCCGAGTCGCGCACCAGACTGCCGTCCGCCTGGGTGCGATAACCCATGGGCCGGCCGTTGACCCGGATCTCTCCGCCCTGAATGTCTTCGAGCAGATTGATGCAGCGGATAAACGTGGTTTTGCCCGAACCCGAGGCGCCAATCAGCACCACCACTTCACCGCGTCGCACTTGCAGGGAAATGCCCTTGAGAATCTGCAGGTCACCGAAGGCCTTGTGAATGTTCAGCGCCTCGATGATCAGTTCGTCACTTTGCTGCGCCATGATTAACGCCCCCTCAGCAGTTTCAGCGTGCTGCGACCGAACATCCGGCTGGAGGCCGGCGGTGGCGCAGAAGGTCGGTCGGACTGGCCGAAACGGTTCTCCAGCCAGCGCTGAAAGAAGCCCCACAGCGTGGTGAGCAACAGGAAATAGATCGCCACCACCAAGTACAGCTCGAACACCCGAAAAGTCGCCGAGGTGACCATTTGCGTACTGAGCAACAGCTCCTGCACGCCGATCACGCTGACCAGCGTGGTGTTTTTCAGCATCACGTTAAACTCGTTGCCCAGCGGCGGCACGATCACCCGAAACGCTTGCGGCAGGACGATGCGGCGCATCAGTTTGGCGAAGGTCATGCCCAGCGAACGGCCGGCCTCGTATTGGCCCTTGTCCACGGCGCCGATCCCGGCACGGATGATCTCGGCCATGTACGCGCCTTCGTTGAGGCCCAGGGCGATGATCGCGGCCTGAATGTTGCCGGGCACCACCAGCCCGAACAGCTCAATGTCTTCGAAGCGAAAAATCCCGCCCGCCGCCAGCGCGGTGTAGAGGAAAACGATCTGCACCAGTAACGGTGTGCCGCGCATCAGCCACACATAAAAACGCACCGGCAGATGCAACAACGGATTCTTCGACAAACGCAGCAGCGCGGCGGCCAGCCCCAGCACACAGCCCAGCAACATCGCCAGCACACTGATCAGGCACGTCAGCCACAGGCCGGTGAGGTACACGCCGCTGGGCTGCAACAGGTACTGCCAGAACACATCCCAATTGAAGTTCATCAACGCTTACCTCAATCGAGTGTGTCGCTGGAGACGAGCCACTTGTTCAGGAGCTGGTTGTAGCTGCCGTCGCTGCGCATGTCGGTGATGATCTGCTGCACGGCGGCGCTCAGTTGCGGATCATCCTTGCGAATGCCCAGCCCGGTGAGGATCCGGCTGAAGGCTGGCACGCCTTCCTCGAACAGGTCCGGCGCCATCGCCGCGTAATAGCCGGCGGTTTCTACGGTGGTGCCGTAAGCGTCGACCTGACTGATGCGCAAGGCCTGGAAGGCATCGGTGTCGGTGTTGTAGACCACCAGTTTCATCGGCGGCTTGCCGGCCTTGCTCAGGCTTTCATTTTCGGTGTCGAGCAAGGTCTTGATGGTCGAACCGTTGAGCACCGCGATCTTGTGCCCACTCAGATCCGCCAAGGTCTTGAGCGCCTTCGGATTGCCCTTGGGCACGACGACCGCCTGGCTGGAATACATGTAGTTGACGATGTCGATCACCTCGCGGCGCTCGGGCTTGTCGAACAACTGGTCGACGATCATGTCGCACTGTTTGGCGAGCAGGGCCGGGAGCAATCCGGAGAACGGAATCACCCGCCAATCGACCTTCTTGTCGCCCAGACGTTTGGCGATTTCCAGGCCGAGGTCGACGGTCAGCCCTTTGGGCTTTTGTGCTTCGTCGAAGGACACCAGTGGCGGCGAATCCATACCCGAGCAATAGGTCAGTTTGTCGACCTTGACCAGACGCTCTGGCACCGTGGGTGCGGCAAGCGCCCACTGCGTACAGAGTCCGAGGGAGATTGCAGCCAGTAACAGGCGAGACGTATGCATGACCAGACACTCCAGTTCGGTTAGTAACGGGGCAGTACTCAAAGTCAAAACATCGGCGGACTCGTGTTCCGCTCTGTGGTTATTTTTCCGATTGCAGAAACTTGATCAGTTCGGGGACCGTGCCTTCGATGTGCTCGCGGACCACGGCTTCGGCCTTGCTGGCATCGCCAGCGCGAATCGCATCGAGGATCATCTGGTGTTCCTGGCGCGCACTCAGGGGCTTTTCGATGTGCTGCAGCCACAGGCGCATGGGGGCTTCGATCAGCGCGTATAGGGCGCTGATCTGCTTGAGCAGCCGTGGCCGATCGCTGAGGCTGCACAGGTATTCATGGAACTTGCGATGTCGGCTGACCCACGCCGCACTCTCCTCGCGGTAGTCATCCATTTCATCGAGAAGGCGCTCCAGCGCGGTCAACTGACGCTCGCTGATCTTCGGCACCGCGATGCGAATCGCCAGGCCCTCCAGCGCACTGCGCATCTCGAACACTTCGTGCATTTGCTCGACATCCAGACCGCTGACTACCGCGCCGCGATTGGGCCGCAGCGTCACCAGGCCCTGCGCATCGAGGCGGCGAAAGGCTTCGCGCACCGGCATGCGGCTCATGCCGATTTCACTGGCGATGTCCTCGGCGATCAACCGGTCGCCCTTGCGGTAACGACCGCCGCAAATGCCTTCCAACAGAAAGTTGTAGGCCTCTTCCTCGGCGGTCATCGGTTGACGCTGGTCGTAGGCGGGAGCGAATTGCATGGCAGCACCTTTTGTCTTTTTGTATCCAATTATCCACGGATACAAAAAAGCACGATGCATGCCAGATTTCTCCGCACCGTGCCAAGCGCTTGATTTGAATGATTTAAGAAAACAACAGCGAGCAGATCCTGCAGCTCGAAACTTGAGTGGTGCTACCCGATGGCCCATGGCGAGCCCCGCAAAGGTGCAGATTGGTAGCTGAGTAACACTCGGCTCAACCGCACCCTTGCGGTATGCATCACTGCGTCACCACCACCTTGCCGATCATCTGCGGATGCAACACACAAAAATATTCAAACGCCCCCGGCGTATCGAACACCCAGGAAAAGCTGTCATTGGTGTCCAGCGCCCCCGAGCGAAATACCTTGTGGGTTTCCGCCACCGTGTGCGGAATCTGATCGTCATTGACCCACGTCACTTTGGTGCCGACGGCCACGGTCAGGTCCTTGGGGGCGAACATGAATTCCTTGATGTCGATCCTCACTTCCGCGGCCCACACCGGCATCGCCAGCAACAGGCCCATCAGCGCCAACAGTCGCGTTTTCATCGGTTCGCCCTCGGTTACACCAGTGTCGAATCAATCAGGGCCAGCGGATGCTCGCCTTGGGTCGCGCGCACGTCGGTGATCCCCAGGTAATTGCGCAATTGATCGGCCGCCACCGTCATCGGCCCCGGCGACGGTGCCGCGCCCGGTGCCGGCTGCGGATAGGCCGTGCCACGGGCGGTGTGAAAGGTGATATTGCCTTCGACTTTCTGGATCACTTGATGGATGTGCCCGTTGAGCACCGTCACTGAACCGTACTTGCGCAGCATCGCTATTGCTTGATCGCCATCCTCGGTGCCCCAGCCCCACGGCTGATAAATCGTCCACAGCGGGATGTGGGTGAATACGACGATCGGCGTACTGGTGGAAACCGCACGCAGGTCATCCGCCAGCCAGGCCAGTTGCTCGGCGCCGAGGTTGGCCTCATGGCCGGCCTGGAAATTGAACACATTGATCAGCGCGATGAAGTGCACGCCATGGTCATCGAAACTGTACCAGCCGTTGCCTTTGGTGCCCTTGCCGTAACGCTCCAGGTACAGCTTGCCGCCGCCCTCGTCGAGGGTGTCGTGTTCACCGGGTATGTAATGCACGGTGGACGGCAGGCCCTTGAGCAATTGCGCGGCGGTGTCGAACTCCTCGGGCTTGGACAGGTGAGTGATGTCGCCGGTGTGCAGGATCAGCGACGGCCGTTTGGGCAGCGCGATGACCTTGTCGATCGCCACCTGGAGGGTCTTGACCGGCTCCGGATTGGCCTCCTTGTTGAAGCCGATGTGCGAGTCGCTGATCTGCACGAAGTGAAAGGTGCTGGCCAGCGCCTTGGGGTCGCTGACGTTGCCCGCTTCGTCGAGCGCAAAGGCTTTGGGAATGCCGCCACTCAAGGCCCAGAGGACCCCGGCCCCGGCCCACGCCGAGCATTTGAGCAGGGTTCGCCGATCGGGATCGAGCGGGCCATCGGGGCGCTGTGGATGTTTTGCTTGAATGTCCATCGGTGTGTCCTCGCGGGCGAACTACAGTGAGGTAGCTGACACGAGGTAAACCTGGCGGCGCGAGGCTTTATTCCACGGCAAAAAATAAATCTTTTGCCGCGAATAAAACCTGCCGCTGCACGGTTATTGGGGTGTGACGGTGCGGAACCGACCATGAAGCGATTTGAGGAACTGATTGCGCCCCATCTGGACGCGGCCTACAACCTTGCGCGCTGGCTCACCGGCAACGACAGCGCCGCGCGCGACGTCGTGCAGGAAAGCGCCCTGCGCGCCTTTCGGTTTTTGCAGCGTTTCGCCGATGGCAACGCCAAGGCGTGGTTTCTGACCATCGTGCGCAACGAAAGCTACACCTGGCTCAAAGCCTCGGCCGGACGCCATTGGGTCGCCATCGATGACGACACGGTGACTGACGACGGCCCCCTGAGCCATGGCCAGACCCCGGAACTGCTGGCCATTCATACGGAAAACGCCGCGTTGCTGCAGCAAGCGCTGTGCGCCCTGCCGCCGGTGTTTCGCGAGGTGATTGTGCTCAAGGAACTCGAAGACCTGCCCTACAAGGACATCGCCCTGGTGGTCGATATTCCCATCGGCACGGTGATGTCCAGACTGGCCCGGGCGCGGGCCCTGCTCAAGCTCGAACTACTGAAGTTGCACGATCATGAATGAACTCGACTGCACGGTTTGCCAGACACAGCTGCACGGTTACCTGGATCAGGAGCTGGATCCGGCCACGGCGGCGCAGGTGGCCGCGCACCTGAGCGCCTGCGCCGAGTGCGCGCGATTGCACGAGCAAGCCAGGTTGCTCAAGGTCAGCGTGCAGCGCCATGCCCCCTGCTACCGCGCCCCCGCCTCACTGACGGCCAGCGTATTCGCCACCGACACACCTGCGCCGGGGTTGATCCAGCGCTGGCAAAAATGGCTGGCTCCGGCGTTTTCCGCCGCAGCGCTGGCCCTGGCGATGGTGCTGTATGTCGCCACTCCGGGCAGCGAGCAACCCTTGCTCGACGAGGCCGTGTCCAGCCATGTGCGCTCATTGATGGGCGGGCATCTGAACGACGTGGTGTCTTCGGACCGCCACACCGTCAAACCGTGGTTCACCGGCAAACTCGACTTCTCACCCCCGGTGTTCGACTACTCGGCGCAGGGCTTTCCCCTGCTCG
Source organism: Pseudomonas sp. LF020 (assembly GCF_053456425.1). NCBI lineage: Bacteria > Pseudomonadati > Pseudomonadota > Gammaproteobacteria > Pseudomonadales > Pseudomonadaceae > Pseudomonas > Pseudomonas sp. LF020. The sequence continues at coordinate 472,970 of NZ_JBRFIX010000002.1, read as the reverse complement.
GCGGGCGGCTGGATTACCTGCAACACCAGACCACCGCTGCCCTGAGCTATGGGCATGCCAAGCACATCATCAACGTATTCATCCTGCCCACGAACGAGGCCGACAACGCCGTGCAGAGCCAGAGCCTTCGCGGGTTCAACGTGGTGTCGTGGCGATCCGCGCACATGCGTTTCGTGCTGGTGTCGGACGTAGAGAAAACCGAGCTGGAGGCACTGGGGCAGTTGCTCCGGAATGGCTCCTGATCCGGGCGGCGTGCCGAGTCGGCATCACGTTTCAGAGCGTTTCGTCTGCCACCTCCTGGGTCAGAAAGTCGATCAGCGCCCGGGACGCCGCCGACAGCTGGCGATGGGGCGGGTAAATCACCGAGAACGGTCGGGATCGACCTGCGGCGTGTTCGAGTATCGGGATCAGACGTGCGCTTTGGATCCGCTCCCGGACAATAAAGTCGTAGGTCTGGCAAATGCCCATACCGTGCTCGGCCAGGGAGACAGTGCCGAGAACGTCATCAGACACTTGCACACTCGCCTGCGGTATCCACTCGCGGTCAATGCCATGCTCGCGGAAGAGCCAAGGCCCGACCCGGCCGGTGCTGGGCATTACAAACGACAGGCAGGCATGCCCGGCCAGCTCATCGACGCTGCGAGGAATGCCGGCACGCTGCAGGTAATCCGGCGAGGCGACCACGCACAGACTCGCGTCCTCAAGCTTGCGTCCAATCAGGCCGCTATCCGGCAATGGCCCAAGGCGAATAGCCAGGTCATACCCTTCGGCGACCAGATCCACATTGCGATTGCTGATGCTCAGTTCGATGCGCACCTGCGGGTAGTGGCGATTGAAACGCGAGAGCAATGCCGGCAACCGGTAATGCCCGTAAGTGGTCGGGACACTGAGTCGTACCCGACCGCTCAACGTACCTTCCCGCCCGAGAATCGCCCGCTCTGCGTCATCGATCAACGAAAACGCCGCTCGCGACTGTTCGAGGTACAGCAAACCCGCATCAGTCAGGCTCAGGCGTCGCGTGGTACGCCGCAGCAACTGAACGCCCAGACGCGTTTCCAGACGCGAAATCGCCCGGCTGACCACCGATGGCGTTGTGGCCAGTGACACGGCACCCGCGCTCAGTGAGCCTTTCTCCACCACGGTGACGAAGACCTCAACATCCGCAAGATAATCGAATCGCCGGCTCACCTTTACCTCCAAAGAACAAGTGATGTTCGCGCGAGCCAGTTTATCGTCTGTATGGGCATGAATACAGTTGTCGCCACTCTCATCCACTTCGCGGAAATCCCATGCGCCCCATTACCCGATTCGCTTTGGCATTGACCCTTTGCACTGGCGCCTTCAACGCCCAGGCCAGCAATGTGCTGGTCGTGTTGTCTGACGCCGACCACCTCGACCTCAAGGACGGTAAAGTCTTTGCGACCGGTTTCTACCTGAACGAATTGATGCAACCGGTGAAGCTGCTGCTCGACGCCGGGCACTCGGTGACCTTTGCGACCCCGACGGGAAAGGCGCCTACGCTGGACCCGTCGTCAAATGACAAGATGTATTTCAACAACGATGTCGCGGCACTGAAGGAGCACAAGGCGCTGCTGGAGAAACTGCGGATCACCGCGCCGGGCGAATCGCCGGTCATCAGCCTGTCGCGCGTCGAACAGATCGGCTACGAACATTTCGATGCGGTCTACGTACCGGGCGGCCACGCGCCCATGCAGGACCTGCTGCACAGCGCGGCGTTGGGTAAGCTGCTGAACAACTTCCACGCCAACAACAAGACCACTGCCCTCGTCTGCCATGGACCGATTGCCTTGCTGTCGACGCTCAACGACCCGACAACCTTCACCCGCCAGCTCGAGACTGGCAGCCAGACCACGGCCGCCGGTTGGGCCTACGCAGGCTACCAGTTCACGGTCATCAGTAATCAGGAGGAAGAACTCGCCAAGGGACTGTTGAATGGCGGCGCGATGAAGTTCTATCCACAAACGGCGCTGGAAAAAGCCGGAGGCATCTTCAGCAGCAACACCGCGCCATGGACGTCTCACGTCGTCACTGACCGCGAGTTGATTACCGGCCAGAATCCTGGCTCGGCGCTGGAGGTGGGCAACGTCATCCTCGAACGGCTCAAGCCCCTTGACCCAGCGAAGGGCTGATTCTTCTGTTACCGCGCCGCTGAATGAGCGGCGTTGTTATCTGGTAGAGCGCCATTTCCCCACCGGCCTGCCAATAGAAACAGGCAATCCTCGCAGATAAACCGGCATACCCCTCTCGCCCCAGGCTGCCTACCATGGCCTCTCACTTATCCGTCGGAGATTGCCATGCACAGCAGCAAAACCCTGTTTATCACCGGTGTCAGCAGCGGCTTCGGTAGCGCGCTCGCACAGGAGGCCCTCAACGCCGGTCACCGGGTGATCGGTACCGTGCGCAATGACGCCGACCTGAAGTCATTCGAGGCCCTGTCAGAAGATCGGGCACACGGTGTGTTGCTCGACGTCACCGATTTCGAACGCATCAACGGGGTGATCGCCGACGTCGAAGCCACACTGGGTCCGGTCGATGTGCTGGTGAACAACGCCGGTTACGGACATGAGGGCATTTTCGAGGAGTCACCGCTGGCGGAGATGCGGCGTCAGTTCGACGTCAACGTGTTCGGCGCGGCAGCGATGATCAAAGCGTTCGTGCCGTACTTCCGGCAACGGCGCGCCGGGCACATTCTGAATATCACCTCGATGGGCGGCACCATCACCATGCCCGGCATTGCCTGTTACTGTTCGAGCAAGTTTGCCCTTGAGGGGCTCTCCGATACGCTGAGCAAGGAATTACAGCCGTTCAACATTTTTGTCACGGCGGTGGCACCTGGCTCGTTTCGTACCGATTGGGCCGGGCGTTCGATGCAGCGCACGGCGCGCAGCATTGCCGACTATGACGCCAGTTTCGACCCCGTGCGCAAGGCCCGCGAGGAGAAAAGCGGCAAGCAGTTGGGCGATCCGCGCAAGGCTGCGCAGGCCATGCTGCAACTGATCGCCAGCGCCGCACCGCCCGCACACTTGCTATTGGGCAGCGATGCGCTGAATCTGGTGCGCGATAAACTGCAACGCAGCCTCAGCGACATCGAGCAATGGGAAACCCTGACCCGCTCCACCGATGGCTGAGTCCCGGCACAGAGATCAATGCCCATGAGTCCATCCGATCCGTACACCGCGCGCATGGTGCAGTTGCTCGAACAACTCGCGCCGCTGGAGGGTTACAACCTCAGTGCGCTGGAGGACGTGCGGTTTCTGCGTTCGAATCGGCCTTTGAGCAACACCCCGGTGCTGTATGACCCGGGCATCGTGATTATCTGTCAGGGGCGCAAGCGCGGCTTTCTGGGCGATGACGTCTACGTCTATGACGCCCAGCATTATCTGGTGGTCTCGGTGCCGGTGCCGTTCACCATGGAAACCGAGGCCAGTGTGGCTAAACCGATGCTGGCGGTGTATATGCGCCTCGACCTGCAGTTGGCCAGCGAATTGATGCTGCAGGTCGACGAGGTGTTCGGCCCCAGCGACGCTCCGCCCAAGGGCATGTACGCCTCACCGATGGATGATCCATTGCGCGCCTCGACCCTGCATTTTCTCGAAGCGATGAGCGATCCGGGCGACGCGCAGATCCTCGGGCCGGCGCTGGTTCGGGAGATCTACTACCGGATCCTGACCGGTGCCCAGGGCGGTTCGATGCGTGCGGCGCTCCAGCAGCAAGGGCATTTCGGCAAGGTCAGCCGGGCGATCCGGCGGATTCACAGCAGCTATGAGCAACGCCTGGATGTCGAGTCCCTCGCCGAGGAAGCGGGGATGAGCGTACCGAGCTTCCATGTGCATTTTCGCAACGTCACTGACTCATCGCCGATGCAATACCTCAAGGCCACGCGCCTGCATCAGGCGCGCTTGCTGATGCTGCGTGGCGCCATGCCGGCCGCGACGGCAGCGTTCAACGTCGGTTATGAAAGCGCCTCGCAGTTCAGCCGCGAGTTCAAGCGTTTCTTCGGCCGCACGCCGCTGGCCGAGATCGCGTGGATGAAGGCCACGTATGCCCTGCCCCAGTCCGCCACGCCCTCCCCGTATGTTTCTTCGCACTGAGCACTGAGCACTGATCGCTCCCGGCCATCGCATGTCCGCCGCGCGCTCAAGGCAAAAACCCCACGCATTCACTACGCTTGAGAAATCCGCCGCAGCGCAATCGCCAACAGCAGATTGAACATTGCGCCCAGGCCGCTGTTCCAGATGAGCAAACCCAAGCTACCAAGGACGAGCATATGGACAGTTTCGCTCCTGCTACGCCGGTTCCGCCTCAGCAAAGTGCAATCACCCGCCGCCTGGCGTTTGCGGTCGGCACGCTGTTTATCGTCGGGGTGATGGCCGCCATTGGTACCTTGCTCGGCATTGCCGCTCGCCTGGATCGCGAGGATGTCGAGCAAACCCGCTTCTATACGGCCCGTGCGCTGGAAAATCGCATCGCCGCCTCCAAAAGCTACATCACCAGCTACGCCGACTGGACCACGGCTTACGAACACTTGCATACCCAAATCGATACCGACTGGGCTTACACCCAGCAGAACATCGGCAAGACCCTGTTCACCAGCGACGGCTATGACGGTGTGTTTGTGCTGGATCGGGGCCGCACGAAGTACGCCGTCGTGCAGGGTCAACTCGACGACGTGGACATCAACGCCCTGCTCAAGGTCTCTGCCGCGTCACTGATCGATCAGGTGCAAAACCAGACCGATCTGACGGTGCCGATCAGTGCTTACTCGCTGTTCGACGGCGCGCCGGCACTGGTCACGGCCGCGGCGATCCTGCCCAACGACGAGCGGCCGCTGGGCGATCCGAAACAGACCTCGGTGCTGGTGTTCGTCGACAAGCTGACGCCGAGCAAACTGCAGGCGATCGGCACTGCCTACGGCCTGCAGAACCTGAGACTTGCCCCGGATGACACGCTCGCCGAGGAACAGCCTCGGGTGCCGCTGGACAGCACCGGTTACAGCCTCAGCGCGGACCTCGAACGCCCCGGCCGGCAACTGCTGTGGTCGCTGTTGCCAACGCTCGGCGGGGTAATGGCGGTGCTGATGCTGTTGACCGGGTATTTCTTGCGTCACGCCTTGCGATCTTCGACCTACGTCGACCACAGCTTCAGCACGCTGCAGGCCTCGAATCAGGCGCTGGAAGCCGCCAATCATGCGCTGGAAGCCAGTGAAGAACGTTTTCGCGCGGTCGCCGAAGCGGCGTCGGACTGGATCTGGGAGGTCGACAATCAACTGCGCCTGACCTATCTCTCGGCGCGCTTCAGTGAAGTGACCGGTTACCCGCAAACCCAGTGGATCGGCCAGAGCATCGGGCAATTGGTGTCATGCGATACCACGCCGCTGGAGCTGTGGCTGAAGAAACTTACCGAAGACAGCAATGCCAGCGACCTGCGTTGCACCTATCGCGATCACGCCGGGCAGCAACGTCATTGCCGGTTGTCGGCACGCCCGATCCTCGACAAGCACACCGTGAGCGGCTATCGCGGAACGGCCAGCGACATCACCGACGAAGTCGCCGCCCATGCGCAGATCCAGCACCTGTCCATGCACGACGCCCTCACCGGCCTGCCCAATCGCAACCAGTTGGCGCGTTATCTGGATGACGCGCTGCAGCTCAAGGAGCATGCGCCAGCGCTGTCGCTGCTGGTGATCGATCTTGACAACTTCAAGCCGATCAACGACTCCCTCGGCCACCCGGCCGGCGATGCCGTGTTGCAGGAAGTCGCCAGTCGCCTGCGCGAATGCACCCGTGAGCTCGACATTGTCGCGCGCCTGGGCGGTGACGAATTCGTCGTGGTGCTCAATGGCATGGACACTCGGCAGGAGGTCGACCGCTTTTGCACCCGGCTGGTCGAGAGCCTGCATCAGCCGATGGTCTTCGAGCACCATCCGTTGCACGTCGGCGCCAGCATCGGCATCGCCCTGAGCCGGCGTCAGGGCTTCGTGCCCAGCGAGTTGATCCGTTGCGCCGACATCGCGCTGTATCAGGCCAAGTCCGAGGGCAAAAACACCTGGTGCTATTTCGAAGCGCACATGAGCGACCAGATCCAGACACGCCGGCAGATGGAAAGCGATTTGCGCGGTGCGTTGAAGAACGACGAATTCGTCCTGCACTACCAGCCGCGCTACACGGTCGACGGCAAACACATCGTCTCGGTCGAAGCCCTGGTGCGCTGGCAGCATCCGACCAAGGGCCTGCTCGGGCCGGACGTGTTCATCGGCTTGGCGGAGCAGACCGACCTGATCGTGCCGCTGGGACGCTGGGTACTGCGCGAAGCCTGTGAAACCGCCCTCACCTGGCCGGCGGACATCCTGTTGTCAGTCAATCTGTCGCCGGCGCAGTTTGCCCTCAGCGATGTCGTCGAAGACGTGCGCGAAGTACTGGTGCAGACGCGTTTCCCGGCCAGTCGCCTGGAATTGGAAATCACCGAAAACGTGATGCTGGTCGACACCGATGGCGCGCTGGCCACGATGAATGCGCTCAAGCAACTTGGCGTGCGCCTGAACATGGATGACTTCGGCACCGGCTACTCGTCCCTCGGTTACCTGCGCGCCTACCCGTTCGACGGGATCAAGATCGACAAGCGTTTCATCGCCTCGATCAGCCACGGCGCCAATGACCGCGCGGTGGTCCAGGCGATCATTGGCCTGGGCAAAGCCATGGGTCTGACCGTGACCGCCGAAGGCGTGGAAACCGAGGAGCAACTGGAGATTCTCGGCAAGGATCAATGCAACGAGGTGCAGGGCTATTTCATGAGTAGGCCGATCGACAAGAGCGCGTTTGCGCAGTTGTTGAAAAGCGCCAGGACCGAACCGACCGATCATCCGTCGCCAAAGAAAGGACGCGTCATTTAGCCGGCCTTGCATCGCTGGCAATAATCAATCATCGAAATGCACACAGCCCGGCTCGACACGCTTCGTTAATACGGTGTTCGTGTTGACTTCAATGGGTTTTGTTCAGGGTGTGTTTAGGGCCGTCATGCTTGAATAGTCCTCGCCGCGGGCCAGGCCAACGTCTATTTCGCGCCACACACAAGTTCAATGCAGGCGTCACCGGACTGTCAGGATTACGGTCAAGAGAACAACTTCACTAAAGGGTTAACGATGGATCGATATGATGCCCCGCTCGTTGTAGAACGCACTTCGCGGGCTGGAATGTTGACGGGATTGATTACGAGAAATCCATGCCTGAGCATTTTTTTCATGACACTGGCCGTGTTCATGGCGTTGCAGTACAAACCCGCTGTCCTCAACTACACAACACGCTTTGTCGACTTTGCCGAGTACATGTTGCAGCACGGCGTCACGCTGTTCCCGATTGCCGACGATCTCAAGCCTTATCCCGACTACACGGTCCTCAATACCTTGTTGGTCTATCTGGTTTCCCTGCCGTTCGGCCGGGTGTCCGTTCTTTCCATGGGTATTCCGTCCTGCGTAGCCGCGTCGCTGATGCTGGTATTCATTTATCGGCTGGGGGCGCTGCACAGCAAGAAATGGGGTGCGTATGGCGTGCTTTTCAGCCTGCTGACCTGGGCCTTTCTTGACGGCGTCAACTCGCTAGCCCTGGATATCTATCCGGCGCTGTTAACGGTGATGTGCTTCTACTTTGCCTATTCGGCGGAAATGAAAAAGGACCCGCGGCGCCTGGTGTTTCTGTACCTCGGCCTGGCGCTGGGATTCGCGTTTCGTGGGCCTATTGGCTTGATCGGACCGGCGAGTGTCATTGGCGCTTATTACTTGCTGAGCCGGCAGTGGCGCATGTTGCTACTGTTTTCATTGCTCTCGGGCGTGATTCTGGCGGTCGGGGTTGTGCTGTTGGCATGGGCGGCCTACTTGCAAGGGGGGCAAGCGTTCCTCGACGACGTGCTGAACATGCAAGGCATCGGACGTTTCGGTTCCGACCACGCGCCACGCTATTACTTCTACTTCTCCGCAGGCCTGTTTACCTACGGCATCACGGTGTTTTATGCCATTAATGTAATTTTCAAGAAGTACCAACAGTTCCTCCGCTCGACCCGCGATAAAGACATCGACCTGCTGCTCTATCTGAGCGGGTGGCTGTTGGTGCTGCTGGTGCTGTTCACAATTCCAAGCTCGAAGAAAGCGCGCTACATCCTGGCAATCACCCCGGCGATTTCGCTGCTGGCCGCTTACCTCTTCGTCAGCAAGGAAGCCAGCTTCGTCCGCGCCAAAAACGGCCTGATGAATTTCTGCCTGAAGTTGCCCCTGCTGGGGTTGGGGATGCTGGTTGCGGTGCTGGTCTATAACAACTTCGCCGAAGTCCCGTTACAGCCCAACTACCTCGGCGCAGGCCTGGGGCTGTCTGCGTTGTTGAGCTTCTACCGTGTTAAACAGGAGTACTTCGTCGAACATCCCTATCGCGAGTTCATGACGCTTTCCTTTGGGGTAGGAGCCTTTTTGATACTGGATATGTTTTTCTTCAACCCGATCACCTACCACCTGGAACTCATGATCGAACCCACGCCAAAGTTTCTGCCATATTGGTTTTGGTGAAGCCTCTTCCTGACACATGAGTTAGCGACACTGAATCGGCGATAGGGCCGACACAAAAGCAGTCGTCTGCAGCAGGAAAAAAATAAAGGTGTCGCTCGCTTTCGCATGCGACACCTTCATCCGCTGCCCGCTAATCAAGCCTTGTTGTTCGCCTCTTCCAGCGCTTTTTCAGCGTTGAACCCATCGAAGTTCTCGAATACGCCCAGAAAGCCCGGCACGGTCACTTCCCGCGCCCAGTCGCGCTGTAGTTCGCAGTACATTTGCACCCGGCTGATGAGCTTCGCGCCCGCCTGTTCCATTCGGCGCAACGCCGCCTCGTGCGCGGCGAGCGATGTGCCGCCGACCGCATCGACCGGCACATAAACGTCATAACCTTCCTGGATCGCGTCGAGCACCGGGAATGTCAGGCACGCTTCGGTCCAGAGTGCAGTCATGATGAGCTTCTTGCGCCCGAGCGCTTTGACCGCCTGCTTGAATTGCGTGTCCTCCCAACTGTTGATCGATGTGCGGTCATAGGTCGGCAGATGGCCGAGGACCTTTTGCAGCTCCTGGATCGGCGGCTTGTTGCGGCCGGTCGCGACATTGACTGTCGAGTGGATGATCGGAAGGTTGTAGTTGACCGCCGCCTTCGCGACGCTGGTTATGTTGAAGACGAGTTCATCACGCGGCATCGAGCGGATCGAAGAAACCTGAACCGGCTGATAATCGATGATGATCAACGCCGAGTTTTCCGGGGTCAGTAGCTGATCGGTATGGGGGTTGCGGAGAGTCTCGCTTGCCATTGGCAAATCCTTTTCATGGGTGACGCACGTTTGTGAATCAGGCCGGAGCCTGTGCGGGTGATGGGTTCCGGGACACGTGCGAATGACGCCATGCCCGGAAAATCCATTGTGCTGTTCCCATGTTCGACGCAGTAGTAGCATTGCGCGACGTGCTGTGTCGCGAAAAGAGGAACGCAAGCGTGGACATCGAAGAACTGCAGACCTTCGTGAAAGTGGCTGATGCCGGGGGCATTTCGCAGGCAGCCCTGCGGCTTGGCGTGTCTAAATCGATCGTCAGCCGCCGCCTGGCTCGGCTTGAAACCGAACTGGGTGTGCAACTGCTGGCCCGCTCCACGCGCGGGGCGGCGCTTACCGAGGCCGGTGCGACGTTCCGGGACTACGCCGCCAGGGTTTGCACCGAGATCGACATCGCCAAGGAAACGATCCTGCCTGCCGGCGCCCTCCGCGGCCGCTTGCGCGTGGCCGTGCCGCTGTCGTTCGGCCCGAGTCACTTCGCCCCGATGCTGGCAGAAATGGCGCGTCGGCACCCGCAGCTGCACATCCAGACCTGTTACAGCGATCGCTTCGTTGACCTGATTGCCGAGGGGTACGATTGCGCCATCCGGGTGGGCTATATGCAGGACTCCAATCTGATCGCCAGACGAATTGGCCCGGTCTACGGCAAGCTCGTCGCGAGCCCCGCCTACATCAACGCGCACGGCGCGCCCGAGACGCCGGATGAACTGATGGCCCATCAGGCGCTCATGCAGGGCACCGAAGCCTGGCAATTCATGGATGGCGACAAAGTCATCACGGTTCGTCCGCAAGGCCGCTTCAAGGCCGACAACGGCATTGCCCTGGTCGCCGCCGCGACCGCAGGCCTGGGTGTCGCCTACCTGCCCGACTGCCTCACCCATGAACACGTGGCATCCGGCGCATTGGTGCCGATCATGACAAACCATCCTCCCCCTCCGGCCGGTGCCTACATCATCCGCCCGCCGGGTCCGCATCCTGCGCGTAAAATTCGTGTGCTCACTGAACTGCTGATCGAGTTTTTCGGCGAAACGCCACACTTGGCGGTGCAGCCGCTGTCACATCAGGCAGACTTCAGGTGATGCGGGCAAGCTATCCAGAAATGCGCCAATCTGGCGCTTGCATCGCAAGTGCACCGTCGGGACCTGCGGGCCAATGGCCTGACGCACGGCCTCGATACCAGGGCGATAACCACGATCGAAATTCCATACAAAGTTCAGGAAGGTCAGGAACGCCCGATCAAGCTTCTCCGTACAACCTGCAGCAAGGTCTGCACGAGGTCGATTCAATACGCTGCGCAAGATCACCCGAGTGAAGCAGGTGAACCGCGGCGTATCGAGCCAAATGACCAGATCGGCACGAGGCAGGCGCAGGTCGAATGTGCGCCGGGCATAGTTGCCCTCACAGATCCAGACATCTGCTGATATCGCTTCTCTGACGCGTGCGCGAAACTGCTCGGCGTCTGGCTCGATCCAGCCGGGTTCCCAAAACAAAGTGTCCAGATGCACCACGGGCAGATCGAGACGCCTGCCCAAGGCGCGGGCAAGGGTAGATTTACCGCTGCCGGCATTGCCAAGAATTACAATCCGTTGCATGGGAACTTCCTGTCGAGAAAAAAGCCGGCAATTGTGCGGTTTTTGCAGGGTCAGTTAAAGACTGATAGATAACCGCGCCATCGACGTAAGTTTTTGCGGGCTGTTTTGTTTTTTGCAGGTCGGGCAACGTGCCGCCATCGTTGAGTGGCTGCTTTCGGCCAAAAGCGGACGTCGGCAGGCGACCGCTACCGGCCAGTAGCGGACATCCGGGAACTACTGCTTCCGGCCAAAAGCGGTCAGTGACAATATTCGCATAGGCTACCGCTCAGCTTCCCGAAGACCGATCTCGACTATTCGTTAGGTACAGCACCATCGCTGCACGAGCCGCATCTTTGATTACCTTCAGCCTCAACCAAGGTGATATTCGCGCCTTTATCAGCCACGTGATACGCCAGCGAAGCGCCCACGATGCCGATACTAATGACAACGACTCGTTTGCCCAGAGCATTCCCATATCAACCTTCATTCTGTCGACCTGAAGGCGGTTCATTGTCTGCCTCTGGTCGATTTCTGCTTGTCGTAATGGGCAGCAGTTGTCGTCCAGAAAGTAGATGTAGATTTGTCTGAAGTGGCGAAATAACTGCCAAAATCATCGTGTTAAAACGCCGCCTGAAATGGCAGCAAGATAAGTGCGTGAGTGTTGTTGGCACTGGAGGGTATCGAAAATTCGTTCAGCGACTACGGCAAGCGTCATCAACGACTATAGTCATTGGTGAGCCAGAGCGAATCTGACCATTCCCCTGCCAACCTGGCCTAATCCAATTCCGCGATTACACGGCGGATCTTCTTGTGTTCCTTGATGCGGAACGTGAATGTTTCGCTGCCGAAATCACTCAGGCTCAGGCTGAGATCGAGGCAGCGTTGTCTTTTTTGAACCCCTTGATGGTGGATGGAGTTATCCCGCCGGGCACGTCGCATCCCACTGAGCACGTCCCAACCACCCATCTATCAAGGTTCAAGCAATGAATACTTTAGAGTTCGATGATGCACAAAAAACCAATGGCGACCTGGTTCAGGGTCCGCTGCCGGCCGGCACTGTCGCGCCCGACTTCACTCTTCACGCAACCCCTGATCAACAGTTGTCGCTGCGCGAGTTAAAGGGGAACCCCGTGATACTGGCGTTTTATCCCGCTGACTGGACTTCGGTGTGTGGTGACCAACTGACCTTGTACAACCAGTTGTTACCCACCTTCAGAGAATACGGTGCGGTGCTATTGGGTATCTCGGTTGACAGCGCCTGGTGTCATCAGGCCTTTGCCAAAGATAGGAATTTTCACTTCAGCCTGCTGGCCGATTTCGAGCCCAAAGGGGCGGTGGCACGACAGTATGGAGTGTACGAGTCCCAGCTCGGAGTTTGTAAGAGGGCACTGTTCGTGATTGACAAGGAGGGGGTGGTCGCCTGGAGCTACGTCTCACCAATGGCAATCAACCCTGGGGCGGACGGCATTCTGGATGCGCTGGATGCTCTGGCGAATTCGCCACAAGGCACGCCAATCAAAAATTAACAGGTGATTACATGGCCACTCTCAAAGTCCCGGTAAGTGCCAACGACCATCGTCAGGGAAGTGTGCATGCCAAGGTCACCTTGGTGGAATTTGGCGACTATGAATGTCCCTATTGCGGTGAAGCGTATTGGATGGTCAAGAATCTGCAGCAGCATTTTCGCGATGATTTGCTGTTCGTGTTCCGTAACTTCCCTCTGACCACCGCTCACCCCCATGCATTGGGTGCAGCGGTCACCGCTGAGTATGCCGGGAGTCGAGGATTCTTCTGGGAGGCCCACGACGAATTGTACGAAAATCAGGATCGATTGGGCCTGCCGCTGTATCGCGCCATCGTTCTCAAACACGGCCTTTCCAGGGAGGAATTCGATCTTGCAATGCAAGAGGACACTTACATCCCCAAAATACAAGCCGATTTCAATGGCGGTGTACGCAGCGGCGTGAATGGCACCCCAGCGTTTTACATTGACGGGCTTCGCTATGACGGAGTTCCAGAGTTCATCGGGATGAGTCAGATGATTGAGCTTTTGTTAGTGCGTGGACGAAATCGCTAGAGAGCCAAATCGGCTTGGCATCACCCACATCGGAGCCGAGAAAAAACCAACGTTAGCTTCCTTTTACATTAAAGAGGTGGACACGGAGCCGGCAACTAATGAAATCTTTGAAGTATTATGAAGAAAATCGACACGCCACATGGTTGGAGTTGTTTTTTGACCTGACTTTCGTTGTTACGATAGGCCAGGTTACGCACACGCTCGGACATGTTCATGACGGGCACTTTGAACATAAGCAATTATGGACATTCTTACTGCTTTTTGTACCGTTGTGGTGGATCTGGTCCAGTCACACGATTTACTCCAACAGGTTTGATACAGACAGCAATCTTCACCGTTTGGCAACATTATTCATAATGCTCCTGCTCATTGTGCTATCGGCACGGATCGGGGAAGACCTGGAAGTGAACTACCCGCTTATTATTGCCTGCTATTTTGGTATACGTGCGATCATCAGTGTTATGTATATTTCGTCCATTAGTAAACTCGATTCTCGCGGCGAGCTTTCCTCAAGGCTCGGCTTCGCCCTATTAGTTAGCGCAGTTATTAGCCTTTCATCCGTTATTTTTGACCCGCCCTTGCGTTACCTTGTTGCTTATATTGGGATTGTTCTTGATATTCTGTTTCCTGTATTTTTCTGGACTAAATTAAAACCGTTGCCAGCACACACAGAGCACTTGGTTGAGCGCATAGGCCTACTCACCCTAATCTTATTGGGGGAGTCAATTATTAGCCTTTCCGGAGGCTTATCTAACATTCATTGGGGTTATTACAATGTGATGGCGGCCATCACCGGATTCATCATGATTTGCAGTATCTGGTGGATCTATTTTGATAGTTTTTACTTATTGAACAAACATAAAAGCAGTATGAGTGGGCACGCCTTAATCTACTCGCACCTTTTTCTTTTTATGGGGCTGGCACTTCTGGCAAATTTGATCAGGCATGCGATCCTGAACGACATTGCGATGCGCGATTTCCAGATTATGTCGATCACCGGCATGGTCTTGTTTTTCCTGGGGAAGCAATATGGCTATTTCATAGCTGTGAGTCGAATAAGGAAATACATACTGCAAAACACCTTGATCGTGTTTTCTTTAGGTGGGTTAGTTATATTTCTACCACGTGTCGAGTACATATTGGTCGGCTTGACAGTCACCATGATTTGTTATGTTCTCCTGAATTTCAGATATCGTTGAGTCTTGATTATCAGGCCACAGCTCGGGAAAAGTGATCACGCGGCTGGTCTGCGGTTTGCGCGCTGCCTACTACGTCATTCTCAGTGTCCGAGCGACATGCGACGCTACCCTTGGTCTCTTTGGGTTTGTAATCCTGGTGTCGTCGACCATAGTTAATAGCCGGATGCCCCTTTTAGCTATTGCGACCAGATAGCACCAGCCGCATCGTAACAACAGGAGCCACGTCATGGTCAAAGTAGCGTTGTTCGTTCGTCTGGAAGCAAAACCTGGGAAAGAGAAAGAGGTGGAGCGCTTTCTCTTGAGCGGCCTTCCTTTAGTGGAGGAGGAGCCAGCCACTACAGCCTGGTTTGGAATCCGCTTGGGGCCGTCTACCTTTGGCATCTTTGACGCATTCCCGGATGAAGCGGGCCGGCAGGCTCATCTTTCGGGCAAGGTCGCGGCGGCGCTTATGGCAAACGCTGCCGAGCTGTTTGCCGAACCGCCATCAATCGAGAAGGTTGACGTCCTTGCGGCCAAGCTGCCCGGTTAAGCAAATCCAACTGGAAGTTCCATTCAGTTCGGGGAGGCTCACGATGGTTTCGTCAAGTGAGCATCCGTCGGCGTAGCAGTGACCGATATTCAATGCGCTGCCGGACGCGGCTGCACTCCGAACTGCGCAACGATGTGCGTACCCAATTCCTCGATAACCTCCGCCGCAGGGCGCTTGCCATATTTGAGATTGAGAATGACGTGGTCCACGCCGATTTCCTCAAGCGACTCCAGCAAAAACCGTAGATGGTAACGTCCCAGTCTGAAACCCAAATGGATACGTGTGGGTGGCGTGGACGGATTCTCATCGAGATCGATGTACAGCGACTGAGTAAAGGGCTTATACACAGAACCACATTGTTTCGTGACCTCCAGTCGCCAATCTTCCACGACCAGCCGCTGCATATTCGGTATGCGTGGATAGTTGATCCATCCGTTGCTCTCACGCGCGATCCAATCCAGTGACTGGCGACTGTTGCCGGTCACCAGCATTGGAATGAATTGGGTGGTGGGTTTCGGAATCAGGTCTGCGCCGTGCATTTCGCCAGTGCTCCAGTGGATGGGCTCAAAACTGGTGCTGTGGGCTTGCCGAATCACTTCGTAGTGTTCTCGAAAGATTTCTCCACGCCTTTCGGGATCGACACCAAAAGCCGAAAACTCCACCGGCCGATCTCCCGAAGCCACCCCCAGAATCAAGCGACCTGTGCTCAACTGATCGACGCTGGCTGACGCCTTGGCCGTGTGCAGGGGATGGTGCAAAGGGATGGCAATGGAAGCGGTGCCAAGCGCAATCTCCGAGGTATGGGCAGCCATATAGCCCAGGTACACCCAGGGGTCGAAGACTTGGCCGACATCGCCGAAGCCTGGGTCGCGAAGCGGCACGTCGCGAAACCAGAGCGCGCAGAAGCCCAGCGCCTCGGCTTGTTTAGCCAGTGTGACCTGGTTGAGCATGCTCGGAGTGTCCCCGTCGAACGCCTCCATGGGAAAGAATAATCCAAGGCTCAAATGCCCCTGAGTGAAGGTTCGGCTAAACCCTAGATGCTGCTGGTAAGGAACCGTGCTCGGCCGATACATACGGATTGACCTCATGGCAGAACGTGAACAGCGCCCCCGTTTCCAGAGGTGCTGCGGCATCGGTCGCTTTTGAACGACAGGTGGGGGACTGGGTCTGGCTTTTACCCGTTGCGCCGTACTGCTGGTCGTGTGGACCGGATTCAGGGGGCAGTTGCTGGCGATAGGCGCGGGTCGGTCCGGGTGGGTGTTAAGTGGACGGTCAAAGGAAGTCAGATCTCTCGGCTCTATACCACCAGATGGGCAAGGTGTTCGAGGAATCATTCTATAAGCGTAGGCGGTTTTGCAGCTCTCCGCCATATTCTTACAATCGAGCCGCTGTCGGGCGAAAGTCGCGTATCGAAGGCAGTTATCGGTCGTTTCCTGCCATTCCAGAACGGCCGCTATTGGCCGATAGCAGCCAACCAAAGCCCACTATTTTCAACTCGACGCAGACCTTGCCCGGGATGGCGCTGGTTTATATCCAGACGTCGTTCAACGCTGTTCTTTCGCCCTCTTCATGCCCGGTGTTCAAAATCCCTCGTGGCTCGATCATCATCAGTTTTACTTCACCTTTGGCAGCCGTGCGATGTTTAACGCCACGGGGCACCACATACAGTTCACCCGGATTCACATAGACGCAGCCTTCCGGCAGGTCGATGCGCAAGGTGCCCTCCAGGACAAGAAATGCTTCGTCGGTCTCGGGATGTGAGTGCCAGATGAATTCGCCTTCGATTCGCACAACCTTGAACTGGTAGTCATTCATTTCCGCAACAACTCTGGGGCTCCAGTGCTGTTCGATGAGCGAAGCCTTATGTGCCAGGTTTACAGGAAACGATGTGTGTTGCTGATGCAGCTCTGACATGACAAATCCTCTGTGGTTGAAGTCGCCAGCCTATAGAGCACTGAGCAGAGGGTTCTTGTACGATCCTGCAAGTCAGCGTGCAGCTCGCAATCGTTCCAGCCAGCGCATGGGCGGTATTCCGTAGCAACGGGTGAAGTGTCGCGTCATATGACTTTGATCGTGGAAACCCGCGACGAGGGCCGCATCCACCAGGGTGAACCCTTCAAGCACCAATGCGCGGAACCGATCCAGGCGGCGCAGGGTGACAAATCGGTAAGGGCTGGTACCGTAAAGTGTTCTGAAGTCGCGTGACAGGCTCCAGCATTCGCGTCCACTGGCATGCTCCAGCATCTCCAGCGTAATGGATGAATGCAGATGTTCCAGGATAAACGCTCTGGCGCGCTCGGCCGCGCGGTAATCCAGGCGCTTGCGCCCGCGCGGCTTACCACCGACGGCACGCAATGCCATTGCCAAGTCATAGAGCGCGTCCTGCTGCTCCAGTGTTTCCAGTGGATGATCCACTGCTTGTACGAACGCCGCACTGGCATGGAACAGACGCGGATCACTGGAAATTCCCCCCGCGATAAAGGGCAACGGTTCTCCCCCCAGGATGTTCTGGATTAATGCCGGATCAACGTAGGCCATACGATAACGAAAGCCTGCATCGGTGCCGGCCATACCATCGTGGAGTTCATCGGGGTGCAGCACCAATGTGTTGCCGGGAACACCATGGCGCAGCGAGCCTGCATAGTGGAAGCTCTGGACGCCCGCCAAAGTACGGCCGATCGAGTAGGTGTCGTGTCGATGGGGATCGTAGCCGTGGCTGCCGAACCACGCTTCAATACACTCGATCCCTTCGGATTGAACACTGCGGATGATCCAGTCGGCGCCGCCAGGTTGGCCTTTTTTCTGATCCATGAATTTGTCGCCTCCCGCTTCTGCACGGTGCTGGTGAAGACCCTGTCGAGAATATACAAGTGCAGGATTTGGATGTCTGCTTCTGGCCGAAACCCACCTCTCAGAACCCACGCATTCTTTAATTATTACCGTGCAACGACTAGCCTTGGCCGCCGAGTTCAGATGTGCACCGCCTCTACCTGTGAAGGATACTTAATGCCGCTCTCTTTGCCGTTCGAACAAGTCGATGTATTCGCTGATCACTCTTGCGAAGGTAACGCGCTGGCCGTCGTGGCGGATGCCGATGAGCTGACAACCGAGCAGATGCAGGCGTTTGCCCAGTGGACGCAACTCAGTGAGACCACTTTTCTGTTGAAACCCCAAACGCCGCAAGCGCAGTACCGCGTACGGATTTTTACTCCGCTGCGCGAGCTGCCCTTTGCTGGCCACCCTACCCTGGGCAGCTGCAAGGTATGGCTGGCCCGAAATGGAAATCCCGGGCAAGTCGAGATTATTCAGGAATGCCCGGCAGGCTTGATTCGGGTACGCAGGCAAGGCCCTCACTTGGCGTTTTGCGCGCCGCCACTGGTGCGCAGCGGGCCGCTGGATGCGATGACGTCAAACCTGATCGAACAAGGGCTCGGACTCGCCGCCGGGCAGATCCGGGCCAGCCAGTGGGTAGACAACGGCCCCGGCTGGGCGGGCGTGTTGCTGGGGAGCCGCGAAGAAGTGCTGGCGATCAAACCCGATTACGCGGCGCTGCAGGGGTTGAATGTCGGGGTTATTGCGCCATGGAATGGGCCGCAGGCCGAAACCGACGTGGAAGTCAGAGCCTTCATGGGGGAAGAATGCAACGAGGACTCGGTCACCGGCAGCCTCAATGCAAGCCTGGCTCAGTGGCTGATCGGCGCGGGCATCCTGAACGACCGCTACAGCGTGAGCCAGGGCAGCGCCATCGGGCGCCGCGGGCGACTGCACATCGAAAACGTCGACGGTACCGTATGGGTTGGCGGAGCAGTACAGCACTGTGTTTCGGGGCGGGTGGTCTTTTGATGAACCATGGAATTCACCGGTACTGAATTCCATCCGGTCATCGCGGCCCCCGCACCTGACTCAAGTGTGGCGCTGAACCAGTGATCACAAATACCAGCGATACTCCCGCGCACTGATCTCCTGCATGAATGCCAGGTGATCCTGACGCTTGTTCTCGCAATACACGTCGACGAACTCGGCACCCAGTCCCGCACGCAGTTGCGGCTGGTGCTGCA
Organism: Pseudomonas sp. LF020; assembly: GCF_053456425.1. Classification (NCBI taxonomy): domain Bacteria; kingdom Pseudomonadati; phylum Pseudomonadota; class Gammaproteobacteria; order Pseudomonadales; family Pseudomonadaceae; genus Pseudomonas; species Pseudomonas sp. LF020. The sequence continues at coordinate 454,170 of NZ_JBRFIX010000002.1, read as the reverse complement.
GAGCGCGCACCGCGTCGAGGATTTCCGTCGGAAAATCGATACCGCTGTTGCGATCGTCGTTGAGTGGCGAGATCGGCTCCTTGCCTGATGCCAGACCATGTTCCAGACCCACCAGAATTGCCGCCAGCACCAGATACGGGTTGGCGTCGGCGCCGGCCAGCCGGTATTCGATGCGCAGGTTTTTCGTGTCCGATTCGGGGATGCGCAGGCAGGCGTCGCGATCCTCGTAACCCCAACTCGCCTGGGTCGCGGTGTTCACCGTGCCGCTCAGGCGGCGCATGGCGTTCTGGTTCGGGGCGAAGATTGGCATGCTGTGCGGCAGCAGATCCAGGCAGCCGGCCACTGCATGGCGCAGCGCTTGCTGGTGATTGGCCGCCAGCAGGTTGTTGCCGGCGGCGTCATACAGGCTGACATGCACGTGCATGCCGCTGCCCGGATGTTGCACGTAGGGCTTGGCCATGAAACTGGCGCGGTAGCCGTGCTTGAGCGCAACGCCACGGGTGCTGCGACAGAACAGCGCCGCCCAATCGGCCGCGCGCAGGCCGTCGTCCAGATGGCCGAAATTGATCTCGAATTGCCCAGGCCCCAGCTCGGCGGTGATCACCGTGGCGTCGATGCCCTGAGCCCGCGCTGCTTCCACCATTTCATCGAGCACCGGGGCGAAGCGCGACAGGCGTTCGATGTGCATGTTCGGCTGATCATCGGCATCGTCGGTCAGTTCGTCGCGGGGAAATTGCGGCAGGCCGTCGCGCAGCTTCTTGTCGAACAGATAGAACTCAAGCTCGAACGCCACGACCGGGTGAATGCCTTTGCCCGCCAGTCGATTCAGCACTTGCGCCAATACTTCACGGGGTTCGAATTCGATCGGTTTGGCGGTGCCGTCGGAGGTAATCAGCATCTGCCCCAGCGGCTGCGCTTCCCAAGTCACCGGTTTGAGTGTGCCCGGAACGAGGCGGCGCACGGCGTCCGGGTCGCCGTCGTTGAAACAGTAATCGCCGATCTTGAACAACCCGCCCTGCACGCCCAGCAGCACGCAGTTCTGCGGCAGTTTCAGCGCACCGCCCGCCGCGACTTTTTCGAGCATGTCGACCGGATAGCGCTTACCGTAGAAGTGCCCCGGAATGTCCAGAGAAATCAGGTCGACATAACGCACCTCGGGGTAGCGTTGGCGAAACGCGCGCACTTCGGCGAGCAGGTCAGAGCAGACAGCGTCCATCTTGGATTTCCTTTGTTGTTGTCAGGTGTAGACCCACAGCACGCGGGTGAGCTGCTCGCTGAGGTTGCCGTAACGGCAATGGGTGTGACTGTCGAATTGAAAGCTGTCGCCGGCTTTTAAGGTCACCGGCTCGTCGTCGTTGCCCAGCCACAAGGTCAGTTCGCCTTCGAGCACGTAACCGCCCTGCTCCGAGCTGTCGCTCATGTGGCGGTCGCCGCTGCTCGCGCCCGGTTCCAGATGACTTTCGAGCATGGAAAACGAGGCGCGCATTTGTGGCGACACCAGAATGTCAGTGATGCCGTTGGCGTAATACAGCGTGCGGCGCTCGTCCGGGCGGGTGACCCACGGCACTTGCTTGGCTTTGGGCAGGCTGTAGAAATAGGTGGTTGGCACGCCGAGGGTTTCGCTGATCGCGGTGAGATCGGCCACGGTCGGGCGCGACAGCCCACGTTCGACCTGCGAGAGAAAACCCACCGAACGGCCGATCTTGTCGGCCAGATCCTTGAGGGTGTATTTCTTGTGCTTGCGCAGGTCGTGGATCAGGATCGCCAGCGCAGCGATTTCTTCTTGCTTGTTCATGCCGGGGTTCCCAGAAAATTTCGTCAAATGCTGTCGCGCAGCCGATACCAGGCCTTGCCGATGGCCTCCAGCGGTGCGGCGAAGTGCTTGCCACCGGGGAAACGGCCATTGCTCAGGCCCTGGTACAACGCCAACTCATCATCCTTGCCAAGAATCGCATCGGACACCGCACGGGCGGCGGCCAGCGTCGGCAGCACGCCGTGGCCCGAATAGCCCTGAAGCCAATAACGATTGCCCTCGCCGCCGACATCCGGCGTACGGTTCATGGTCAGATCGATATGCCCGCCCCAAGCGAATTCCACCTCGACGCCCTTGAGTTGCGGAAACACCCGTTCGAGAAATGGTCGGGTAGCCGCCGCAATGTCCTTGGGCATACCGCCCAGATAGGTACAGCCACCGCCGAACAACAAGCGGTTATCGGGTGTGCGACGGAAGTAATCGAGAACGAACTGGTTGTCAGTCACGCAAACGTTGCTCGGCAGCAGCGCGGTGGCTTGTTCCGGTGTCAGTGGTGCGGTGGCGACCTGATAGGTGCCGACCGGCAGGATGCAGCTTGAGAGTTGCGGATCGAGTTGATCGAGATAGGCGTTGCAGGCCAGCACCAGCACGTCGGCCTTCACCGAACCGCGCTCGGTGTTGACCCGAAACCCGCCTGCCTCTTCCCGGTAATTCAGCGCTTTGCTTTGTTCGTAGATAAGCCCGCCGGCCCGCTCGATGGCGGCGGCCAGCCCGAGCGCAAGTTTCAGCGGATTGAGGTGTGCGCCTTCAGCGTCGTAGAGGCCGGCCTGATAACGATCGCTGGCGACCCATTGCGGCAAATCTTCGCGAGGGATGAACTGCAGACCGTCATGGCCCCACTTGTGACTGGCTTCGTGTTGCCATTCAGTCAGCAGACTGACCCGGCGCGGCATCACCGACGTCCACAAATGGCCGGGGCGATAGTCGCAATCGAAGCCATGCCGCCCAGGCAATTCACGCAGCTCCTGCGCGGCCCAACGCATGCCGTCCCACAGACGCCGGGCGCGCTCATATCCGAGCGCAGCTTCCAGCGGCGGCATGTCGCACGACCAGCCCAGAATCGCCTGCCCGCCATTACGCCCCGAGGCGGCCCATGCCACGCGACTGGCTTCCAGTACGGTGACGCGCTTGCCGGCCAGCGCCAGTCGTAACGCTGTGTGCAAACCGCTGAACCCCGCGCCGATGATCACCACATCGCAGGCCTGCGCGCCTTCGAGTGCAGGTCGGTGACTCAGGATATCGGCGCAACTGTGCGCGTAATAGCTGTCGACATGGCGCTGGGAGTGCTGAAACATTTGCCGCCTCGTGAAATTCTGTTCTTGTAATTTCATGAAAATCTACAGAACAAATTTCATATCGGCAACCGACAACTGTTTCACGCACGCAAATCAGTGCTCCAGCGCATAGCGCCGACAATGCTCCAGATAGCCCTTTTCATGGCTGCCCACCAACTGCACGACACTCGTCCACAGCCACGACGGCGCATCCAGTGTTTTCGAGCGACAGGTCTGCAATTCACGCATCCATTCGGCGCGGGTACTCATGTCCATCTGCCGCGCATGGGCCAGCCCCACGACCCGGGCCAGATACCCGGCGGCGAGCATCGCGTCAGTCTGGCTCAACTGATCCAGTTCCAGTTTCATGTCTTGTGGCAGCAGTTCGCGGATGAAGAAACCATGGTCGAGCACTCGGGTCGCAATCATCCGGTTGCCCAGTCCCGGCGAGAGGAAACGCGCGCCTTCGACCACACGTTTGCCGTTGTCGCGGGGCATCGCTGCTCGCGCCACCCGGGGGGCGGCGGCAGCAACTGCCTCTTTGATATCGAGCAGGCAATATTCCTGATCATCGCCCTCGCCCACCCCCAGCAACACCGCATAACGCTTGAGTCCCAGCGAACTGCAGCCTTTGACCCAATAGGCTGAATCGAGCATCTTCACCCGATCATCCTTCGAGCGGCCCTTCAGGGACGTCACCAGCGTATGGACGTCAGGCGTTGCGCAAAGCGATTTCAGCGCGCTGCGTTCTTCCCGTGACAGCGACCAGAAATGCTTGCCCAGCGGAATGGTCGGTTTGGTGTTCTCGATGCGCTCCTGCGCCAGATGCTTCCAGGTGCGCTGCACCGCGCTGCGCATGCCGGCCTTGACTTGCGCGGGTCTTGGCGGCTCTTTGTCGACATCGTCTTCGAATGCCTGCTCATAGCCGCGCATCATCTCTTCGAGCATCCGTGCCGTGGCCACACCCGGCAGATCGGAGCCACGGGCGGCAGTCGCCAGCGATAGTGCCAGCCGGACCAAGTCATGCGCAGGGTTGCCGATAACGGTCTGATCAAGGTCGCGGATGTGGATGTCGATGCGCCCCTTGAGATCGCCGGTCGGCCCCAGATTGCCGGCGTGACAATCGCCGCAGATCCACACCGCCGGCCCTTTCGGCAGGCTGCGCCCGGGCTGGCTGTGCAGCCACTCATAAAACTGCACCGTACTGCCGCGCACATAGGCATGCGCGGAACGGGCCATTTTCAGATTGCGCAGTTGCGACAAGGGTTCAAGACGTGCGGAGGGCCGTGGGGTTTTCATGGACGCTTCTTGCAGTGAATGTGTCCTGTTGACCGTCGAGCGCTTGTAAATGTTGCAAAGTATTACAGCGGCAATTCCACCCGGGCCAGCAAGCCACCGCTGCTGCGATTGCTCAACTTCAGTTCACCGCCCTGATCACGCACGATGGCCCGCGCCGCCGACAGCCCAAGCCCGACCCCGCCGGTCTCGCGATTGCGTGAAGTTTCGAGACGGAAAAACGGATCGAACACCTGCTGCAATGACGCCTCGGGAATCCCCGGCCCGTCATCGGTGATGTCGATACAGACGCCGAGGCCATCACGGCTCAAGGCAATCGCCGGCTGCTGCGCGTACTTTTCGGCGTTTTCCAGCAGGTTGACGATCACCCGCTTGATCGCCAGCGGGCGGCCCTCGTAGACCAGATGCGCGGGACCGCTGAAGTCGATAGCGATGTTCTGGTCGCGATAGTCGTCGACGATCGTCTGCAGCAGTTCCGACAGGTCGAACGCGGTGGTGGGTTCCGGCTGCGTGTCCTCCCGGAAAAACGCCAGCGCGGAGTTGATCATCAGGCGCATTTCTTCGATGTCGCGAATCAGTTTGTCCTGATGATCGAGATCCTCCATGAACTCGCTGCGCAGGCGCATGCGGGTCAGCGGTGCCCGCAAGTCGTGGGAAATCGACGCGAGCATGTGCGTGCGCTCGCTGATGTAGTGCTGAATCTGCGCCTGCATGGTGTTGAAGGCGATGATCGCCTGACGGATCTCGTCCGGGCCTTCGATCTTGATCGGCGGCGCGCGCAGGTCGCCGCCAAAACGCCGGGCGGCGCTGGCGAAACGTTGCAGTGGCTGGGCCAGTTGCCTTGTGGCCAGCCAGGCCACCAGCACGGTAGCGATCAGGCCGAGGGCGATGATGATCGCGATGCGCGTGCCAATGTCCAGACCCCAGGAGCGCTCGGGCGAAGAGAACAGCAACCAGCTGGCATCCGGCAATTGAATCAGCGCCGCATAGCGGCCGAGCGGGCTGCCACTCGGCCAGTCACCGGGGTTGAACACCCGAATGTCTCGCTCATAGCCAAACAACTGATGCAAGCCCGACGTCTTGTCGGCCACAAGCTGCGTACCCGCCGTTGGCAATCCGAACTCGGCCCGTTGTGCATGCCACATCACCTCCAGCGCCGGGCCGGTTGCCGCTTGCGCCAGTTTTGGGCGTAAAGGCGCGGGCGCAGCCTCGATCACCTTGACGGTCGCGGCGATCTGCTCCAGCAACCCGGTGCGTTCAATCGGTGGCCGCGCCCAGGTTCCGGCAACCTCCACGAACAGGAAATTGAGTGCCAGCGAAGCGAGCATGGCCGCGACGATGGTCAGGGCAATCCGCCGACTCAGCGGATCACGGCGCAGGAATCGACGGATCATGTGCGACTGACCTTGGCGGTGAACATGTAACCGCCGTTGCGCACAGTGCGGATCAGGTCCGGGCGTTTGCTGTCCGGCTCGATCTTGCGCCGCAGGCGGCTGACCTGCACGTCGATGCTGCGATCAAAGGCGTCGTGGCCCTGACCGCGAGACAGGTCGATCAATTGTTCGCGGGTAAGAATGCGCTGCGGGTGTTCGAGAAACACCACCAGCAGATCGAACTCGCCACCGGACAGCGGAATCATCACGTTTTCCGGGGAGCGCAGTTCGCGACAAGTGATATCCAGATGCCAACCGGCGAAGGCGATCACCGGCCGCGCCGGTTCACTCGCCGGGCTGACCTGCTCACCGGCGCGACGCTGCACGGCGCGCAGACGGGCCAACAGTTCACGCGGGGCGAACGGTTTGGTGACGTAGTCATCGGCGCCCAGTTCAAGGCCGACAATCCGGTCGCTCAATTCGCCCATGGCGGTCAGCATGATGATCGGAATGCCCATCTGCGCCCGCACTTTCTGGCACAGGCTGAGGCCCCCTTCACCGGGCAGCATCAGGTCGAGAATGATCGTGTCCGGGCGCTGCCGGGCAATTGCCGCCCACATCGCTGCGCCGTCAGCGGCGACATCGACCTCGTAGGCGTGCTGGACGAAGAACTTCTTCAGCAGGGCGAGAATTTCCACGTCATCGTCGACGATCAGCAGTCTGCTCACGGGCACAGGATCCTCAGGCCAAAAAAAGAACGCATCTAAAACTATTCTGGCGGGCGGGTCATATATTTCAATCGAGCAACATTCCGTCGTCCCGGACATCAAGCAGACATTCTGCGGCAAAACCCCTCAGGCACCCTGCACGCCATCGACAACCGGGGGGCTTTCAATGAGCGCATTGCACAACCGTTATACCGCCGAGGGCCACGACGCCCGCTATCCGTTGATTCTCAGCCAGCGCACCAGCGCGCCCGAGCAGGATACGCCGCTGTTGTTTCAGGAGTTCTGCCTGGGCCTGTCAGATGACCAAAGCCGTATCGTCCTGCGCCGCTATTTCGAGCAGTACGGCCCCAGCGATTCGCAATGGGTGGAGTACGTGCATTCGATTCCGACCGCCGAGCTCATCCAATGGATCATGAGCCACGGCCGTCTGCACATCGAATGCTCGGACAACACCCCGCCACTCTCCTCCCCCATCACAGCCCGCGCTTAAACCACGCGGGGCAACAGCGCAAAACAAGGATTCGCATGATCAGAAGCCATTGCTTGATGTCGGTGCTGTGTACGGCGTCCCTGAGCCTGTCGGCCTGCAGCAGCAAAACCGTCGAACCGCAGAAGTACACGGGATTCCTGTACGATTACAGCGTGCTCAGCGAGCACCAGTCGCCATCGGGGCAGACAGTGCTGAGTTGGGTCAGCCCGGCATTGGCCCGGGGGCGTTACACCCAAGTCTATCTGGCGCCCAGCCAGTTCTACCCCAGCGCCGCGCCGAGCGAGCGGATCCCGCTGAGCACGCTGTCCGGCGTCACCGAGTACTACGACGCCGCGCTCAGGCTGGAACTGGGCAAGGTCATGCGCCTGGTGCCGCAACCCGGCCCGAACACCCTGACCGTCAGACCGGCGATCACCCGCGTCGCCGCCAGCACCCAGGGCCTGCGCTTTTATGAATGGCTACCGGTGACGCTGGTCGCTGCAGGTGTGAGCACCGCCACCGGCATCCGCGATCAGGACAGCGAAATCACCACCGAAGTCTCATTCGAAGACGGCTCAACCGGCGAAGTGGTCGCCGAAGTCGTGCGCAAGGGCACCGGGCTACCGCTGGAAAACGACAAACAGGTACTGACCGCCGATGACGTCAAAGCGGTGCTGGATGGTTGGGCGAGTGATCTTGGGCAGTCCTACCTGGCGACCCGCCGTTAGCCATATCTACTGATGAACAAGTCTGTTGTGGCGAGGGAGTTTGCTGAACAGAAGTAGCCTGTGGCGAGGGAGCTTGCTCCCGCTGGAGCGCGAAGCGGTCCCGCTTCTCAGAGAAGGCTGCTGCGCACCCAGCGGGAGCAAGCTCCCTCGCCACAGTCATTCGTTGAGTTGGGAGTATTTTTCAGTCGGTCGCAATCGCTGAATCCACTCATGCTCTGGGTGCAATCGAGCCAGATGTCGCGCCAGCGCTCATGCGCCCTGCTCCTTGTCCGCCGCCGATCTGTCTCGGCATTTTATTCAGCTAGCCTTGCTTTGTGTCACTGAAGGAATTCAGCAAGGAGCTGCCATGTTCAAGTTCATCAAAACCACCGTGATTGGCGGATTGCTGTTCATTCTGCCTTTGGTGCTGGTTTTCGTCCTGCTGGAAAAAGCCATCCACCTGTTGCGTGGCCCCGTGGAAAAGCTGCTGCCGATGTTTGCCGGGCACGACGTTGCCGGCGTGACCCTGATCACGCTGGCGACGTTGTTCGGTTTGATTGTGCTGTGTTTTCTCGCCGGGCTGCTGGCCCGCACTTCCACCGCCGCCCGAGCGATCGAAAACGGCGTAGACAAGGTCTTGAGCAATCTGCCGGGTTACCAGTTGCTCAAGGACACCACCACACGCTTTGCCGGGATGGAAAACCCCGACGGCTCGAAGGTTGGCCTGATTGCCGAGGAACAAGGCTGGCGTCTGTGTCTGGTGGTGGAAAGTGTCGGTGACTGGATGACCGTGTACATGCCGGATGGCGGAACGGCCGGTGGCACGGCGGGCGAAGTGCGCTTGCTGCACGCCCGCGAAGTGATCATTACCGAGCTGTCGTGGCTGGCCATGGCCGCCGGGCTCCGCCGAGGCGGACGCGGGATGCTGGAGTTGATGCAGCCGTGGTTGCCGAAAACCTGAAAACCACTACTCGCTGCTCAAAATGCCATGACAGATCAAACCCAGCACACCGCGCATGTGTTCGGCATGTGCCGCCCGGTCCGGCTCAGGCTCGGTCGCCAGACGGATAAACGCCATGTTCGCGTACTGATTGAACAGCGTCGCCGCCACGTCCAGATCTACCGTCGCCCGCACCTTGCCCTGCGCCTGAAAATGCCCGAGCAGGGCCTTGGTCTCTTCGATCACCGCCGCATTCCACGGACTCAACGCCAGCGCCAACTCACCCGTCAGTAGAAACGGTGCCAATTCACGCCACAGCGAGGCCGGCATGGCTTGCAGTTGGTAGTCAGTCATCAAGCCTTCGAACTCGCACAACGCCTCCAGCGGATCGCTGTCGTCATCCAGATTGGCCCGCGCCTCGCGCATGGCCTGCTCGTCCGGTTGCTTGAGCAAGGCCAGCAAGATCTCCTGTTTGCCACCGAAATAATTGACCACCGTCGGCGCGGACACCCCGGCCTGGACCGCGATCTGGTCCAGCGTGGTGGCCGCAAAACCGTTGGTCTTGAACAGCTCCAGCGCTGCCTGCGCGATGACTTCCCTGCGCTGTTCCTTTTGCCGCTCTCTGAGCCCGCTCATGGTGCCTTTGTCCTGACTTGCTGATGGTCGTCAGCCTACGGATTTATTTTTTCACCGACAAATATTTTCTTTACAAAAATATTTTTAAGTGACAAATATTAACCGTGCACCGCTGGAATGAACGCGCACCCACTTGCCCCGTTTCTCTGGAGAACCGCCATGTCCGCCGAATTCGATCCGACCCGCAGCACCCGCGATTACCAGGCCGCCGACGCCGCCCACCACATTCACGCGTTCGTCGATCAGAAGGCCCTCAACGAGGAAGGCCCGCGGGTGATGGTCAGCGGTGATCGCCTGGCGCTGTGGGACAACGACGGCAAGCGCTACCTGGACGGCATGTCCGGCCTGTGGTGCACCAACCTCGGTTACGGGCGCAAGGATCTGGCCGCTGCTGCCACCGCACAGCTGGAACAACTGCCCTACTACAACATGTTCTTCCACACCACTCACCCGCAGGTGATCGAGCTCTCCGAACTGTTGTTCAGCCTGCTGCCCCAGCACTATAGCCACGCGATCTATACCAACTCCGGCTCGGAAGCCAACGAAGTGCTGATCCGCACCGTGCGCAAGTTCTGGCAGGTGATGGGCAAACCCGAGAAGAAAATCATGATCGGCCGCTGGAACGGCTACCACGGCTCGACCCTGGCTGCGACGGCGCTGGGCGGCATGAAATTCATGCACGAAATGGGCGGCACCATCCCCGACGTCGCGCACATCGACGAGCCATACTGGTTCGCCCACGAAGGCAACCTCAGCCCCGAAGAATTCGGCCTGCGGGCGGCGCGACAACTGGAAGACAAGTTCCTCGAACTGGGCGCCGACAAGGTCGCCGCGTTCGTCGCCGAACCGTTCCAGGGCGCCGGCGGCATGATCATCCCGCCCGCCACCTACTGGCCGGAAATCCAGCGCATCTGCCGCAAGTACGATGTGCTGCTGTGTGCCGACGAAGTGATTGGCGGTTTCGGCCGCACCGGCGAATGGTTCGCGCATCAGGCCTTCGGTTTCGAGCCGGACACCCTGTCGATCGCCAAAGGCTTGACCTCCGGCTACATCCCCATGGGCGGCCTGATTCTGTCGCGGCGCATGGCCGAGGCACTGGTGGAAAAAGGCGGCGTGTTCGCTCACGGCCTGACCTACTCCGGCCACCCGGTGGCGGCTGCGGTGGCGATTGCCAACCTCAAGGCGTTGCGCGATGAAGGCGTGGTCACTCAGGTGAAAACCGACACCGGCCCGTACCTGCAGAACTGCCTGCGCGAGGTGTTCGGCAACCACCCGCTGGTGGGTGAGATTCAGGGCGTGGGGCTGGTGGCGGCATTGCAGTTCGCCGAAGACAAAGCCACCCGCAAGCGTTTCGCCAACGAGAACGACATCGCCTGGCGCTGCCGCACGATTGGTTTTGAAGAAGGCCTGATCATTCGCTCGACGCTGGGCCGGATGATCATGGCCCCCGCGCTGATCGCCACGCGGGCGGAGCTGGATGAATTGGTCGACAAAACACGTATCGCGGTGGATCGCACAGCCCGCGAATACGGCCGCCTCTAACCCATAACTCACTGTGGGAGCGAGCTTGCTCGCGAAAGCGGTCGATCAGTTGACATAGATGTTGAATGACGTACCGCATTCGCGAGCAAGCTCGCTCCCACAAGGAATCGAGGTAAATCTGGAATCAAGAGGCGCGGTTTGATCTGTCGTTTGGTAACCCTGTCATTCAAATTTGGAACCCAATCCCTGTGGGAGCGAGCTTGCTCGCGAAAGCGGTCGATCCGTCGACATAGATGTTGAATGACGTACCGCATTCGCGAGCAAGCTCGCTCCCACAGGGGATTCAGTGCGTCGTGGATGCTGTAGTAATTGGCGGAAGGCAGCCGGAGTCGAACCTGCCCGGGAACGGATGCCGTCCCCAACCGGGTTTGAAGCCCGGCCGCGCCACCGGGCGCGATTGCCTTCCTTTGAACTCAGGGTGCGTCGGCACTGGCCAGCGCGTTGTCGTGGCGGATCACCCGGGATTCGCCGATGCGTCGGGTCAGACCGAGGCGGTCGAAGTATTCCAGGTACTGAATGCAGCGTTTGCGTCCCAAGCCTAGCGCATCACGGAAGGTTGTCACCTGGATCGACGGATTTTCCTGCTCCAGTTGCAACAGAATGTCCGCCATGCGCCGTAGTTGCAGGTCAGTCAGAAACAGGTCGCGCACCACCTGATGCATCAACCCCAGGCGCGCCAGTTTGCGCAGCAACAGACGCACCGGCGCGTCATCCTCGCCAAGCACTTTGGCGACATCACGCACCCACGGCGGATCAAACCCGGCCTGTTCGAACAGCGGCTGTATACGCTGCCACAGCGCTTCGTCTTCGCCATTCAAACGCACCTGATGATCCGGCAGATGCAACCACGGCCCGCTGGCGTTGATCGATCCGGCGGCGCGCAGTTCTTCCAGCAGGCTGCCGAAGGTCGAACGCTCCAGCGCCAGACCACTGAAGCGGCGCAGGCGATCGCGATCCGGTCCCATCTGGTCCGGTTCCAGTTCATGCAACTTGGCCAACTGCTCCAACAGGGTGAACTTCAGCTGCCCCCAGCGCTGCACGTTGAACAGCACCGGGCCTTGGCGGGTGTCGATCAGGCGCACGTTGGCCGGCAGCGCCCAGTCTTCACGCGGGCGATTGAACTGGCGCTCCAGCCGTTGCGGATCGAGGCCGCCAGCGCTGTGGTCGAGCAACATCGGCAGCGCCTGTTCAAGACTGTCGCTGCTGGCCAGCGCTTGCAGTTGTGCCAGCCGTTCCGGGCTGCGGCGCTGTCGGGCCGGGGCGAACGGGTCGAGCACCTGCCCGCCGCCGAGGGTGCGTTGCGCACTCTGGTCGCGCAGGATCAAGCGGTCGCCCTTTACCGCATGCACCGGCGCATTGATCAGCAGTTGCGCAAACATCCGTTCGCCGGGACGCAAACGCGGACCCTCGAGCAACGCCACGCGGGCGATGACGTCTTGCGTACCGAGGTGCACGTGCACCGGGTGAAAATGTTCGAACGTGCGCTCACCGGGCAACAACTGAAACTCGATATCGACCCGTTGCGTCGGTGCGTGCAGCCACTCCGCCAACAGCCATTGACCGCGATGGATCTGTTCCAGCGCCAGTCGATCGCCACTGATATTCAGCGCCACCCGCTGTCCGGCGAAGGCCTGCTCGGCGGGCTGGTTTTGCGCGTGCAGTCCTCGCACCCGCACCGATTTGCCGGACGCTGCGAGGGTCAGTTTGTCCCCGATACACACCGTGCCCGACAACGCCGTGCCGGTGACCACAATCCCGGCGCCCGCCACGCTGAAGGCGCGGTCGATGGCCAGGCGAAAACCACCGTCGCGACTGCGCTCATGCACTTCGCTTTGAATCTGCAGCAAGCTCTGGCGCAGTTCATCGACGCCCTGCCCAGTCACACTCGACAGCGCCAATATCGGCGCTTCGGCAAACGGCCCGGGTTCGAGCAAATCCAGAACCTGGCGCTGCACCTCCTCCACCCTGCCCGCTTCAACCCGATCGCATTTGGTGATCGCCACCAGCGCCCGGGGAATGCCCAGCAACTGGACAATCGCCAGATGCTCGCGGGTCTGCGGCATCACTCCGTCGTCCGCCGCTACCACCAGCAACACCAGATCGATGCCCTGCGCCCCGGCGAGCATGTTGTGGGTGAATTTCTCGTGGCCCGGCACATCGATGAACCCGGTCAGCCCGGCGCCGGGTTCCAGCTCCGCGTAGAGATAACCGAGGTCGATGGTCATTCCGCGCTCGCGCTCCTGCGGGCGGCGGTCGCCGGTTTGCCCGGTCAGGGCTTGCAGCAGCGAGGTCTTGCCGTGGTCGATGTGCCCGGCGGTGCCAACGATCACGACTCGACCTGCAACTGCGGCAACTGCGCCAGCCACGCCGGCTCGTCGTCGAGTTGGCGCAGGTCCAGCCACAGCGCGTCGTCGTCAATGCGACCGAGCACCGGGATCGGCAGACTGCGCAAAGCAGCTTCCAGATTCAGCAGAAAACGCCCGCGCAAGCGTTTCGATACCTGCGGGCGCAGGCAAAGCGCTGCACTCGGCAGACGGGCCACCGGTTGGCTGCCGCTGCCGATCATGCCCAAGGCCTGCACGGCGCTGACCTGCCAGGGTTCGCCCAAGACTTCCGCCATCGCCGGTTGCAGGCGAGAAGCCTGGGCGAGGATCTCCGCTTGCGGGCGAGTCAGCAGGCGCAAACTCGGCAGACGTTCGGCTAGGCGATCGGGATCGCGATACAGGCCGAGCACCGCTTCCAGTGCGGCCAGGGTCAACTTGTCGACCCGCAAGGCGCGCTTCAACGGGTTCTTCTTGATCTTCGCGATCAAATCTTTGCGCCCCACGATCAACCCGGCCTGTGGCCCGCCGAGCAATTTGTCGCCGCTGAAGGTGACGATGTCCGCGCCATCAAGCAGCGCCTGCCTTACCGTCGGTTCCGCCGGCAGACCCCAGCGGGTCAAGTCCAGCAGACTGCCGCTGCCCAGATCCTCCAGCAGCGGCAAGCCGTGTTGATGAGCCAGCTCGGCCAGTTCGGCGGTGGGCACCCGCGCGGTAAAACCTTCGATGCTGTAGTTACTCGCATGCACGCGCATGATCAAACCGCTGCGCGGGCTGATCGCCGCTTCGTAGTCGCGGGCGTGGGTGCGGTTGGTGGTGCCGACTTCGTGCAGACGCACGCCGGCGCGGGCCATGATGTCGGGGATGCGGAACGCGCCGCCGATTTCGATCAACTCGCCGCGCGAGATGATGCCTTCCTTGCGTGCGCCGAGGCTGTTCAGCGTCAGCAACACCGCAGCTGCATTATTGTTGACCACGGTAACGGCTTCGGCACCGGTCAGTTCGCGGATCAGGCCTTCGATCAGGTCATCGCGATCACCGCGTTTGCCACTGGCCAGATCGAATTCCAGATTGAGCGGATAACGGGCGGCCATCTGCACCGCATCGATGGCTTCATCCGGCAACAGCGCCCGGCCAAGATTGGTGTGCAGCACCGTGCCGGTCAGGTTGAACACCCGCCGCACGTTGCTGCGCTGCTGCTGGGCCAGACGCTCAGCAACCCGCCCGGCGAGTACGTCGGGGCTGATTTCGACGGCTGACAATTGGCCGTTCAACACGCTGGAACGCAACTCATCGAGCAACTGGCGCAAGCTGGCCAGCAACGACTCGCGGCCATAACGTTCGGCCAACGGCAAACACGCCGGGTGACGCAACAACCCATCAATGGAAGGTAAACGCGGGGCCACACTTGCGGACATCAGCCACTCCCGAAAAAACAAGACTGTCCGGCGAGTGTAGACGCTCTGGTCATTCGTCTCCCGGCGCCAGCAACAGATTCGGTGCCAAACGCTGATAACCGTCCTGCGCCAGACGCATGTCGAGCAGCAGGCTGGTGAGGTCAGCCGACAGCGCTTCGCCTTCGGCATCGTTTTCCAGGTACAGCAGTTTCAAATAGCTGTTGCAGCCCGGGCAGACCTCCGCCCGAATCGGCGCCTGATTGGCCGCATGCCGATCATCCTCAAGGCTCAGGTAATCCAGGCCCTTGCTCGATTCGCAATACACGCACTTGACCCGCACCACATGCCATTCGCAGGCACACAACGAACACACCAGATAACGCAGGCCGTTGTGTTTGCCGCGATGACGAATGACCCCGGCCATCGCCGGTGAGCCGCAACCCGGGCACTGGCTGAGGCTGTCGCCGGATTTCAGTTGCAGGTGGGGCACGCTGAGCAGCCAGTGGCTCCACGCCGCTTGCAACCCGGCACCGAGAAACGGCACCAACTGCGCCGGCACCATCGAATACTGGCCGCTGACCAGCGCCACGGCCCACGCACGCAACTGCCCGGCACTGGCGCCACGCAAGGTGGCGAGCGCGTCGACCACGGCGGGTTGATCGGGCGGCACGTAGCGTTGCAACAGAGCATCCAGATAAACCTGCCAGCCCTCTTCGCGCAACAATGTGTCGGCGGCGAACGGCGGCAAACCATGCAGCTGACAGGCTTCGATCCTTTGCTGATCAAACGGTGCCGTCAGCGGTGGATCGTCGAATACCTGCTGCTGAGCCCGGCACAATCCGCCGATCAGCCGCAGGTAATCGGCCAGCGGATGCCCTTGAGCCAATTGCTCCAGGCGCTGGGCGCGCAAGGTGAACAGGTTGTGCGGCGGCAGGTGCAGAAACGGCGGCGAACTGGCCGCCGCTTCGATTTCCCCGGGTTCAAGAATGGTTGCCAAAAGTCAGCCCTTTTTGGTGATCGGTCGCTCCGGTACGTCCGGATTGCGTTCATCGCGGGTGATGTCGCGATACCAGAGTTCATGGTGTTTTCTCGCCCAGGCGCGGCTGACCCAACCATGCAGCATCGCGTCCACCGAACCCTTGATCCACAGCCCGGCGTAGATGTGAATGATGATGCTGAGGATCAGCACAAACCCGGCCAGCGCATGCAGGAGCATGGCCCAGCGGATCACGGTGATGCCGAAGTACGCACTGAAATACGCGCGCCAGATCACCAGCCCGGTGAACAGCAAACCGAGCATGCACAGCAGTAAAGTCCAGAACAGCATCTTCTGCCCGGCGTTGTACTTGCCCACCGGCGGTACGCTTTCTTCATCGTTGACCAGCACCCGGTCGATGCGGCGCATCCACTTCCAGTCATTGTCGATGAAGAAGTTCGAACGCCAGAAGCGGAACACCAGACCGAGGAACAACACGAACATCAGCACGCCCATGAACGGGTGCAGGATCCGTGTCCACGGCCCGCCGCCGAACAGGTGGGTCAGCCAGAACATCGACGGATGAAACAACGCCAGCCCTGACAGCCCGGCCATGAAGAACAGAATCGCCACCAGCCAGTGATTGGTGCGCTGGTTGGCGGTGTAACGCAGGATCGTCTTGTTGCTCATGGCCGGTCCTCCCCGCGTGGATCGAAGGTGTGCACCGCCGGATCGACGACATGTACCGAAGTATCGGCTGGCGCCGGATGTTCATCTTCCTCGACGCGATTCGGCCCGATACGCACGTAATGGAAGAACCCGGCCAGCACCGCCGCGCCCATTGCCAGCAGGCCCAGCGGTTTGCTGATGCCTTTCCACAGGCCCACTAGCGGGCTGATGGCTGGTGCATCGGGCAACCCGGCGTAGATCTTCGGCGTGTCGGCGTGGTGCAACACATACATCACATGAGTGCCGCCGACGCCTTCCGGGTCATACAGCCCGGCGTTGTCGAAGCCACGGCTTTTCAGGTCGACGATGCGTTCGGCGGCGTGTTCCTTCATGTCTTCCTTGGTGCCAAAGACGATGGCGCCGGTCGGGCAGGTTTTCACACAGGCCGGCTCCAGCCCTACCGCGACGCGGTCGGAACACAAGGTGCATTTGTAGGCCTTGTGATCCTTCTGCGAAATCCGCGGAATGTTGAACGGGCAACCAGTGATGCAATAACCGCAGCCGATGCAGTGATCCTGATCGAAATCGACGATGCCGTTGGCGTGCTTGATGATCGCCCCGGGACTCGGGCAAGCCGCGAGGCACCCCGGTTCGGCGCAATGCATGCAGCCGTCCTTGCGGATCAGCCACTCCAGGTTGCCGGCGTCGGTTTCGTGTTCGGTGAAGCGCATCAGGGTCCAGGTTTCTGCGCTCAGGTCCTGCGGGTTGTCGTAGGTGCCGTGGTTGTGGCCGACCTCGTCGCGCAGCTCGTTCCATTCCGAGCAGGCGACCTGGCAGGCCTTGCAGCCGATGCATTTGGTGGTGTCGATCAGCTTGGCGACTGCCTGCTGATTCCGCACCGAGGGCGGCACCGTGGTGGTGGCCGAGCGGGCAATGATGTCTTGGCTGGCCATTTACAGTTTCTCCACGTTGACCAGGAATGACTTGGATTCCGGGGTCTGTGTGTTGCCATCGCCGAGGAACGGCACCAGGGTGTTGGTCAGGTAACCGTGGCGCGTCTGGCCGGTGAACCCCCAATGCAGCGGGATGCCGATCTGATGCACCACCTGGCCGTTGACCTGCAGCGGCCGGATGCGTTTGGTCACCACCGCCACCGCCTCGATGAACCCGCGCTTGCAGCTGACCCGCACCCGATCTCCAGCCGCGATGCCCTTCTCCTTCGCCAGCACTTCGCCGATTTCGACGAACTGCTCGGGCTGGGCAATCGCATTCAACTTGCAATGCTTGCTCCAGAAGTGAAAGTGCTCGGTCAACCGGTAACTGGTGCCGGCGTACGGGAAGTCCTTGGCTTCGCCGAGGCTTTCCCAGACCGAATCGAAGATCCGCGCCGCCGGGTTGCTGGTGGCTTTCTTGTTTTGCGGGTGCAGCGGGTTGATGCCGATCGGTGTTTCGAACGGCTCGTAGTGCTCGGGGAATGGCCCTTCGTTCATCTTGTCGACGGCGAAGAACCGCGCCACGCCCTCGGGGTTCATGATGAACGGGTTCATCCCGGCTTCCGGCGGCACATCGGCCTTGTAGTCCGGCACGTCGGTGCCGCCCCAGGCCTTGCCGTTCCACCATACGAGGCGCTTTTTCGGATCCCACGGTTTGCCCGCAACGTCTGCCGAAGCGCGGTTGTAGAGGATCCGCCGGTTGGCCGGCCAGGCCCAGGCCCAGCCCTGATGCTGATGCATGCCATACGGGTCGGCATTGTCACGCCGGGCCATCTGGTTGCCGGCCTCGGTCCAGCTGCCGGCGAAGATCCAGCAACCGGACGCGGTGCTGCCGTCGTCCTTGAGCAACCCGAACCCGGCCAGTTGCGAGCCGGCCTTGACCGCCACGCCGCTGGCATCGGTGAAATCGACCATGGCGCTACCATTGATCTCCTTGGCCAGTTCCTCCGGCGAAGGCTCATCCGGGATCTTGTACGGCCAGGACAGGTTCAGCAGCGGATCGGGGAACTTGCCGCCCTCGGCCTGATAACGCTTGCGCAGGCGCAGGAACAATTCGCTCATGATGCGAATGTCGGTCTGCGCTTCGCCGGGGCCGTCGGCGCCTTTCCAGTGCCATTGCAGCCAGCGACTGCTGTTGACCAGCGAGCCGTCCTCCTCGGCAAAGCAAGTGGTCGGCAGACGAATCACTTCGGTCTGGATCTCGGCGCTTTTCACGTCGTTGTACGGCCCGACGTTTTGCCAGAACTCCGAAGTTTCGGTGGCCAGCGGATCCATCACCACCAGCCACTTGAGCTTGGCCAGCGCGCCCATCACCCGGTTCTTGTCCGGCAGCGCAGCGATCGGATTGAAACCCTGGCACATGTAGCCGTTGACCTTGCCCTGGCTCATCAGATCGAACATTTTCAGGACGTCGTAGTTGGGGATGTCCAGTTTCGGCAGGTAATCGTAATTCCAGTTGTTCTCCAGCGTCGCGTTGGCGCCGTACCACGACTTCATCAGGCTGACGTGGAATTTGCTGTAGTTCTGCCAGTAGGACAATTGCCCCGGACGCAGCGGCACCTGTGTGCGCTTTTTGATGAAGGCGTTGTAGTCCTGCTCGCCATCGCTGCCCAGGGTCAGATAGCCCGGCAACGAGTTGGACAGCAACCCGAGGTCGGTCAGGCCCTGAATGTTCGAGTGGCCGCGCAAGGCATTCACGCCGCCACCCGGCATGCCGACGTTGCCCAGCAGCAGTTGCACCATCGCCGCGCTGCGGATGATCTGCGCGCCGATCGAGTGCTGCGTCCAGCCGAGTGCATACAGGATGGTCATGGTCTTGCCCGGCGTGGAGCACGTGGCAATCTCATCCCAGATTTTTTGCATGGCATCGACCGGCATCCCGCAGATCTGGCTCGCCAGCTCAATGTTGTAGCGGCTGTAATGCTGCTTCATCAATTGATAGACGCACTGCGGATCCTGCAGGGTCGGGTCGACCTTGACGAAGCCGTCTTCCCCCAGCTCGTAACCCCAGCCGGATTTGTCGGTGTAGCTGCGTTTGGCCGCGTCGTAGCCGCTGAAGATGCCGTCTTCAAAGCCATAGCCGGCTTTGACGATGAACGAGACGTCGGTGTAGTTGCGCACGTATTCGTGCTGGATCTTGTCCTGAGTCAGCAGGTAATTGATCAGCCCGCCCATGAAGGCGATGTCGGTACCGGTGCGGATCGGCGCGTAATAGTCGGCCACCGAAGCGGTCCGGGTAAAACGCGGGTCGACCACGATCAGCCGGGCAGCGTTGTGCGCCTTGGCCTCGGTCACCCATTTGAAGCCGCAGGGATGCGCTTCTGCTGCGTTGCCGCCCATCACCAGGATCAGATTCGCGTTGGCGATATCGGTCCAGGTGTTGGTCATGGCACCACGGCCGTATGTCGGGGCAAGACTTGCCACCGTCGGGCCGTGTCAGACACGCGCCTGGTTATCGAACCCCAGCATGCCGAGACTGCGAATCACCTTCTGGGTGATGTAACCGGCTTCGTTGGACGCTGCCGACGCGGCGAGAAACCCGGTGGTCAGCCAGCGATTCACCGTCTGCCCGGTGGCGTTCTTCTCGATGAAGTTGGCGTCGCGGTCGGCCTTCATCAAGTCGGCGATGCGATCCAGTGCTTCGTCCCAACCGATGCGTGTCCACTCGCTGCTGCCGGGTTTGCGCACCTGCGGATATTGCAGGCGGCCCGGGCTGTGAATGAAATCCAGCAGGCCCGCGCCTTTTGGACACAGGGTGCCGCGGTTGACCGGGTGGTCGGCGTCGCCCTCGATGTGGATGATGTTTTGCGCGACGTTCTTCGCGGCATCGCCCTGGCTGTACATGATCAAGCCGCAACCGACCGAGCAATACGGGCAGGTGTTGCGGGTTTCATGAGTGTGGGCAAGCTTGAAGTGACGCACCTGCTCGGCGAAGGCCAGCGTCGGGGCCATGCCCAACGCGCCCAGGCTAGAGCCTGCAAGGCCGATACCGGCGACCTTGAAGAATTGACGACGGCTGAGATCCATCGTGCACTCCTGATCAGGTGGAACCCGGTACTTGAGCCGGGCTTTTTCTGGACAAACACGGTTACGGCAGAATGGCTGCCGACTTTTTCACTGTAGACAATGACCACACACTCTGTGTGAAAACCGACCGTCGGCCGTTTGTCGGTCTATTCGCCAACGAACACAAAACCCTGTGGGAGCTGGCTTGCCAGCGAAAGCGGTGGATCAGCCAACACCAATAGCGACAGTGACGACGCCATCGCTGGCAAGCCAGCTCCCACATGGGTCGCGTTGGGCTTAGAATGGCGCCCAGGACCCATCCCGCCTTCACGAGACCGCGCATGACTTTCGATTTTGATCAGCTATTCGACCGCCACAACACCGGCAGCACCAAGTGGAGCCGCTACCCGGCCGATGTGTTGCCGATGTGGGTCGCTGATATGGATTTCGCCGCGCCGCCGGTCATCATCGAGGCACTGCAGCAGCGCCTGTTACACCCCCTGGTAGGCTACAGCGTGGCGCAGGACAACCTGCGTGAAGCCATCGTCGCCGACCTGTGGAACAAGTTCGCCTGGAAGGTCAAACCGCAGGAGCTGATCTTCCTGCCGGGTGTTGAATCCGGTTTCAACATGGCTTTGAAAGCGCTGGTGCAGCCGCAGCAGAACGTCGTGGTGCAGGTGCCGAACTATCCGCCGCTGCGACATGCACCGGGGCATTGGGGGCTGAACAAGGTCGAGCTGGAATTCGTCGCCCAGGCCGATGGCACTTATGCCACCCCGCTGGAGACCCTGCGCGAATCGCTGAACGGTGGCGGCGCCCTGCTCCTGAGCAACCCGCACAACCCGATCGGCAAAGTGTTCGATCGTGAAGAACTGCAAGCCGTGGCGGATATCTGCGCGGCACAGGACGCCTGGATCATCTCCGACGAGATCCACGCCGAGCTGTGCTTCGACGGCCGCGTGCACATTCCGACCGCCTCGCTGAGCCCGGAAATCGCCAGGCGCACGATCACCCTGATGTCGGCGAGCAAGGCCTACAACATCGCCGGCCTCAAGACCTCGTTCATGATCATCCAGGACGCCGCCCTGCGCGAACGCTTCAACCACGCCCGTTGCGGCATGGTCGACAGCGTCAACCCGCTGGGCATGGAAGCCACCCGCGTCGCCTACAGCGAAGGTGCGCCGTGGCTGGCCGAACTGAAAACCTATCTGCAGGCCAACCGCGACTGGCTGGTGGATGCGGTGCGCAGCCGCTTGCCGGGCGTCACGATCAATGTGCCGCAGGGAACCTATCTGGCGTGGCTCGATTGCTCGGCGCTGGAGCTGGACAATCCGCAGCAGTTCTTCCTCGAACAGGCCAAAGTCGGCTTGAGCCCCGGTCTGGACTTCGGTGACCAGCACCAACAGTTCGTGCGCCTGAACTTCGGCTGCCCGCGCTCGCTGCTCGAAGAAGGCATCAGCCGCATGGAGCGCGCCCTGACCAACCGCAAATCCTGAAAACACCACCTCCCCCTGTAGGAGCTGCCGAAGGCTGCGATCTTTTGACGTTGGTTTTTTAAAACAAGATCAAAAGATCGCAGCCTGCGGCAGCTCCTACAGGGGGTTTGTGTTTGCAGTGGGTGTGCAGCGCAAATCCGATCGAACTCACGGCAAACCGTCCGGGTCAACCACCCATACCTGCCCTGAGAACCTCGGAGATTGATGATGACCGACTACCCAAAACCACCCTTCCCCGCACAAGCCCAAGCCGTTCCCGGTGCGCAAAGTAAAATGCAGCCGTACCCCGACTGTGGCGAGCAAAGCTATGTCGGTTCCGGGCGGCTGGCCGGCAAGATTGCGCTGATCACCGGCGCCGACAGTGGCATTGGCCGCGCGGTGGCGATTGCCTTCGCCCGTGAAGGCGCAGACGTGGTCGTGGCCTATCTGAATGAACATGACGACGCCAAAGAGACCGCACGCTGGGTCGAACAGGCAGGCCGCCAGTGCCTGTTGCTGTCAGGCGATCTGGCGCAAAAGGCCCATTGCCAGGAATTGGTGGACAAGACTGTCGCACGCTTCGGGCGCATCGACATTCTGGTGAACAACGCCGCGTTCCAGATGACCCACGAAACCTTCGAAGAAATCCCCGACGACGAATGGGTGATGACCTTCGACGTCAACATCACGGCGATTTTCCGGTTGTGCCAGGCAGCGATCAAGCACATGCGCCCCGGCGCGTCGATCATCAACACCAGCTCGGTCAACTCGGACATGCCCAAACCGACGCTGCTGGCCTATGCCACCACCAAAGGCGCCATTGCCAACTTCACCGGCGGTCTGGCGCAGATACTCGGGCCGAAAGAGATCCGCGTGAACTGCGTGGCCCCCGGGCCGATCTGGACACCGTTGATCGTCTCGACCATGCCGGATGAAGAAGTGCAGAACTTCGGCAGCGAAACCCCGCTCGGTCGCCCCGGACAACCAGTGGAAGTGGCGCCGATTTACGTGCTGCTGGCCTCTGATGAAGCCAGTTACATCACCGGTCAGCGCTATGGCGTGACCGGCGGCAAGCCGATGCTCTGAGCAGCGCGATAAAAACTGAACCTGGCGGCATGACGTCCCTCCATACCTTTAAGAGTCCCAACCGGTCCGCAGGATCAGGAGGTCGTCATGTCCGCCCCTCTCATTAAACTCTTCACCCAGCCCAACTTCGCCTGGACCGATATCCGCCGCGAGGAAGAGGCCCATCCCCGTCACTACTTGGCGCATCTGTTGCTATTGGCGCTGATTCCCGCCGTGTGCCTGTTCTTCGGTACCACGTATGTCGGCTGGAGTCTGGCAGCCGGCGAGACCGTGCGCTTGAGCACGGCCAGTGCGCTGCAACTGAGCATCATGTTGTATGTGGCCATTGTCGCCGGGGTCGCGGTCATCGGCGGGTTCATCCGCTGGATGTCGCGTACGTTCGACGCGCGCCCCACGCTTAACCAGTGCATCGGCTTTGCCGCCTATACCGTAACGCCGTTTTTCGTCGCCGGCATCGCCGGTCTCTATCCGAGTCGCTGGCTGGCAATTCTGGTGCTGGGTGCCGCTTCGGTGTATTCGACGTTCCTGCTGTTCGTCGGCCTGCCGACGTTCATGCATGAACGCAAGGAACAGGGCCTGCTGTACTCGGCCTGCGTTTGGGGCGTCGGCCTGCTGGTGATGGTGACCATTCTGGTGTCGATGATTCTGCTGTGGTTCAACGTGCTCGCGCCCGAGTACCTGCGTACTACCGTTGCTTAACCCGGTGCCGACGCTGTCGTCGATGGGCGACCGAACATGAGCTTCGTCATCTGGGTCGCGGTGCTTGGCGCGGTGTTGCTGACCCTGGCGCTGACTTCGTCGTACCTGCGCTGGATGCCGGTCACCACTTCGGCCGTGTGCCTGTTGCTGGGGATCGGCATCGGTCCGAGCGGTCTGGATCTGCTGAAGCTGCCCCTGGAAAACGCCTCGGTGTGGATGGAGCACCTCACGGAAGTGGCGGTGCTGTTTTCGCTGTTTGTCTGCGGGCTCAAGCTGCGCCTGCCACTGCGCGACAAGCGCTGGCGGATTGCGTTCGGGCTGGCTGGCCCGGTAATGGTCTTGACCATCGCCGGGGTCAGCGTATTGCTGCACTGGGGCCTGCAACTGTCGTGGGGGCCGTCGCTGCTGATCGGGGCAATGCTGGCGCCCACCGACCCGGTACTGGCCGCGCTGGTGCAGGTCAATGATGCGCGGGATGTCGACAGCGTGCGCTTCGGTCTTTCCGGTGAAGCCGGGCTCAATGACGGCATCGCGTTCCCGTTCGTGATTCTCGGCTTGCTGCTGTTGCAGGCCGACGCGCAACCCGGCGCCTTGACCGATTGGGTGCTGCACGGTTTGCTCTGGGCGGTCCCGGTCGGTTTGCTCACCGGTTACTGGATGGGCCGTGTCATCGGTCGGTTGACCCTGTCGCTGCGCATCCGTAACGACGACAGCACCCTGAGCCCGAATGATTATCTGGCGCTGTCGCTGATTGCCTTGGCCTACGTTGGCGCAGACGCCATCGGCGGTTATGGCTTTCTGTCGGTATTCGCCGCCGGCCTCGGCTTGCGCCAGGAAGAAGTCAAATCCACCGGCGCCAGTCAGCCGCCCGCCGAACATCTGGTGCAACCGGTGGTGGGCCATCAGAACATCGAACCGCAGCACGCGGTGCACGGTGATACCGAACGACTGGAAAGCAGCCAGGTTGCGGCCGGGATCATGATGGGCGACATGCTCTCGTTCGGCAGTCTGGTGGAACGCGCCATGGAAGTGTTTCTGGTGACCCTGCTCGGCGTGGTGCTGGTGCCGCATTGGGACTGGCGCGCATTGGTCATCGGCGCGGTGCTGTTCTGCGTGGTGCGTCCGCTCTGCGTGGCGTTGATGCCTTGGGGCACCTTGCTTGACCGCGGTCAGCGCCTGTTGATCGGCTGGTTCGGCATTCGCGGGATCGGCAGCCTGTTCTATTTGTTTTATGCCTTGAACCACGGCCTGAGTCCTTCAGTCGCGACGTTGTGCACCAACATCACCCTGTCGGTGGTGGCATTGAGCATTTTGCTGCATGGCATCAGCACGCAACCGCTGCTGGCGCGCTACGAACAACGGCAAAAACGAAAAAACTGATTTTTCCATCGGCAATATCTCCGGAAATCAATCGAAGTTTTTTCTGAAAATAAATGGATCCCTCGGCCAATACCGGCAGTCACAACCATAACCCTCGCTGTAAGCACTCGGCGGGTCCGGCAGGTTCGGTTCCCCTGCGGCTTGCAGCCCATGAATAGGAATCTTTGGATAACAAGGTCACAGTCATGAAAGAATGCTCGACTCCTGCACAAATCAAGGCTTGCAGGGCTTTGGCCCTGGAACGCAATCGTCAACTGTTCGAAGATGCCCACGCCCTCAACCGAGCGGCTTACGAGCTGCTGGAAGCGGACAATCTGGACCTCGAACAGTTTGAGCACTATCGAGCACTGCGCCGCAAAGCCGATGCGAAGTTCGAGGAAGCCATCGATCACTTGTGTGTCCTCAACGAAGACTTCCCGCCGATTCCAATGTCGCCGCATCACTCGCAGGAATTGCGTCGACAGCTTGAAACCGTCGAATAACGCGCACAAGAAAAAGCCCGGCTGCAAAGTCCGGGCTTTTTCTTTGGGCGGCGTTTAGCCCCCGGGGTTGGTCACCTGAATGAACACCGCATAAGCCCCGAGCAGGATCCAGAACGTGGCGAAAATCCAGGGCGTGCGCACCGAAAACAACAACGACTTGCGATAGCCCTTGTGGCTCGACTCCATCTCGCTGAACAGCGGCGACTCGTCGTAAGCCATGCCCATGATCGGCTCGCTGCGCAACAACTCGCTCTGCTTGTAGTGCCAGTGATCAATGATGTCGTACGCCGCACGAATCCCCGGCCAGGCGTTGAGCGAACTGAGCAGCCCCAACAGCGCGAGAAACGGCGGCACCACCAGCGTGAACAGCTTGCCCCACTCGGGGTTGAGGTTGGCCATGCACGACGCAAAGGCAATCACCAAGAACGACTGCGCCGCCAGATAGGCATCGGTGCGGTTGGCGAGGATGCTGGTTTCGTACTGGATTTCCTTGCGATAGAAATCCAGCCGTTCCTTGGGTGAGCCGAACATCTTGGCGTCGTGTTCAGTCAGGTGCTCTTCAGCGCTGGGCTCAGTCAGTATGCGTGGCAAGGGGCGCGCGCTCCGTGGCGGGGGAAACCTTTTAGAAGGCCCTCGCCACGGACAAGTTCAGGCGGATTCACTTCATCGACTGCGCGATGATTTCCACCAGGTTGAGCTGGGTGAACGGCTTGGGCAGACGCGGCAGTTGCGCGGCAAAGCCTTCCAGGCGTTCAGCGTAACCGGTGGCCAGAATGATCGGCAGATCCGGCTTGAGCAGACGCACTGCATGCGCCAGTTGCGCGCCGCTCATCTGCGGCATGGCCATGTCGGTGATCATCAGATCGATGACTTCACCCTGCTCGAACAACGCCAGCGCCCTGGCGCCGGAGGTGGCGCTGATCACACGATGGCCTAGGTCTTCGAGCAGCAGCGTGGTGCTGGTCATTACCAGCGAATCGTCGTCGACCACCAGCACGCTGAGGCGTGGCACCAACACCGGTTTGACTGCCGGGTAAAGGTTTTTTGCCGTCTCCCCGGCCAGCGCCACCGGTATCCACATTTCAGCGCGGGTGCCATGGCCTTTTTCGCTCTTGAGAATGAAGCGGCCACCCAGTTGCTCGATAAAGCCATGCACCATCGACAAGCCCAGCCCGGTGCCCTTGCCCACGCCCTTGGTGGTGAAAAACGGATCCCTGGCCGAACCCAGTGTGGCTTCGTCCATGCCTTCCCCCGTGTCGATCACGCTCAGGCACACATAGCGTCCCGCCGCCATTGACGAATGGCTTTGCTCAAGCACAACTTCCGGCTGCGCAGTAATGCACAGGCTGCCGCCGTCGACCATGGCGTCGCGGGCGTTGGTCGCCAGATTGAGCAGCGCCAGTTCCAGCTGGTTGCTGTCGGCCAGCACCGGTTGCAGATCCTCGGGAAAGCGTGTCTCGATGCGAATCCCCGGGCCTATCGAGCTGCGCAACAGCCCGGTGATACCTTGCACCAGTTGCGCGATATCGACCGGCTCGGTCTTGAGCTCCTGACGGCGGGCGAAGGCCAGCATGCGTTGGGTCAGCGATACGCCACGCAATGCACCCTGTGTGGCGTTTTCCAGCAGACGACTGTTTTTCGGATCGTCACCGATGCGCTTTTGCAAAATCTCCAGGTTGCCCAGAATCACCGTCAGCAGATTGTTGAAGTCATGGGCGATGCCGCCGCTGAGCTGACCGATGGCCTGCATCTTCTGCGCCTGGAACAGCGCTTCACGGGTCTTTTCCAGCGCCACTTGCGCCTCATGGGCTTCGGTGACATCGCGGGTGATCTTGGCAAACCCGAGCAGCGTACCGGTTTCGCCGCGAATGGCGTCGACCACCACGTGGGCCAGAAACCGCGTGCCATCCTTGCGCATGCGCCAGCTCTTGTTCTCGAAACGGCCCTCGCGGGTGGCAATCTCCAGCGCCCGCTGTGGTTCGCCGGCCACGCGGTCTTCGGGGGTGTAGAAAATCGAAAAATGCTCGCCGATGATTTCTTCCGGCTGGTACCCCTTGATCCGCTGGGCGCCCTGATTCCAGTTGCTTACGCGACCTTCGGGGCTGAGCATGTAGATCGCATAATCGGTGACCCCCTGCACCAGCAGGCGGAACTGCTGTTCGCTTTGCTTGAGGGTTTCCTCGGCCATCTTGCGGTCGGTCAGGTCGCGGGTGATCTTGGCGTAGCCGAGCAGTTTGCCGTCGGGATCGATGATCGGATCGATGACCACGTGGCACCAGAAACGGGTGCCATCCTTGCGCACCCGCCAGCCCTCGCCTTCGAAGCGTCCTTCGCGCAGCGCTGTGTCGAGCGCGCGTTGCGGCAGGCCCGCCGCACGATCATCGGCGGTATAGAAGCGCGAGAAATGCTCGCCGAGAATCTCCGCCTCTTCGTAGCCCTTGAAGCGTTTGGCGCCGGAGTTCCAGCTGGTGATGATGCCGTCCGGATCGATCATGTAAATCGCATAATCGACCACCGCATCGATCAGCAGACGGAAACGCATCTCCTCGATCGCGGCAGTTTTGCTCGGTTTGTCACTCATCAGGTTCACCGCTGGTTTTCATTAGCGCAAGTATGCGGCAATCCGGCGCCATGGGAAGGTGCAAACGCGCTTCTATTCACGGCGTGATCAACGGGTTGATTGAGGGCGAGTCGGTACCGAGCGACCACCAGCGCGGCAGCAGTTGCTGAATGCGCGGTTCGGCAAAGCGGTCATCGATCAGCATCACCACACCGCGATCCTGCCGCGTACGGATCACCCGCCCGGCGGCCTGCACCACTTTCTGCACGCCCGGATACAGGTAGGTGTAATCGTAGCCGGCGCCGAAAATCGCTGCCATGCGCCGTTTCAACTGTTCGTTGACCGGGTTGAGCTGGGCCAGCCCCAAGGTCGCAATGAATGCGCCGATCAGCCGTGCTCCGGGCAAGTCAATGCCTTCGCCAAACGCACCGCCCAACACCGCGAAGCCGATGCCCTGACTGTCGGCGGTGAACTGATCGAGAAAGGCCTGCCGCTGCCCTTCGGCCATGCCCCGCGATTGCTGCCACAGATTGATCTGCGGATGGCGTTCGGCGAGCAGCGTCAGCACTTGTTGCAGGTAATCGAAACTGCTGAAGAACGCCAGGTAATTGCCCGGACGCTCGCTGAACTGGCGGGCGATCAGCTCGACGATCGGTTCCAGCGACGCCTGGCGATGATTGAAGCGCGTGGAAATCCGGCTGACGATCTGCACCTGCAGTTGATCGGCGCTGAAGGGTGATTCGACGTCTATGCATACCGTGTCGGCGGGCGTGCCGAGCAGGTCGGCGTAATAGCGCCGCGGGCTCAGCGTCGCCGAGAACAGCACGCTGCTGCGCGCCGCTTTCAGGCGCGGGCCGATGAACGCCGCCGGCACCACGTTGCGCAGGCACAGTTGCGACAGCGGCCGCTTGCGCTCGAGGTCACGCTTGCTGATGTCGAACAGGTAATGCTCGTCGAACAGCTCCGCCACCCGGCCAAACTGCAGCATGTCGAAATAGAAGGTTTGCAGCGCGCTGTCGAGCCCCTGCGGATGATCATTGAGGTAATCACCAATGGCCGCGCTGCACAGGGAAACGGCTTGCAGCAGTTTCTCCGGGGCCTTGTCGTAGGCCTGATATGGCGCCAGTTGCGGCTGGTGCAGCGCGTTCCACTCGCGGTTGACCCGTTGCAGGGATTTTTTCAGCACTTCTGGAGCGCTTTTGCGCACGCTGGCCAGCGCGGCCTGATCGAGACTGGCGCTGTACATCGAGCGCCCGCGTTCGACCAGGTTGTGCGCTTCATCCGCCAGCACCGCGACTTTCCATTGGTTGAGCTGGGCCAGACCGAACAGCAGCGCACTGAAATCGAAGTAATAGTTGTAGTCCGCCACTACCACGTCGGCCCAGCGGGCCATTTCCTGGCTCAGGTAATACGGGCAAACCGTGTGCTGACGAGCCACTTCGCGCATCGCTGCCTGATCAAGCAGATTGATCCGGCTCGCCGCTTGCCGGGCAGCGGGCAGCCGATCATAGAAGCCCTGGGCCAACGGGCAGGATTCACCGTGACAGGCTTTGTCCAAGTGTTCGCAGGCCTTGTCCCGGGCGACCATCTCCAGCACCCGCAGCGGCAAATTTTGCGATTGATCGAACAACACCTGGCTGGCATCCAGCGCCAGTTTGCGCCCCGGGGTCTTGGCGGTCAGGAAGAACACCTTGTCCAGTTGCTGCGGCGCCAACGCCTTGAGCATCGGGAACAGCGTGCCGAGGGTCTTGCCGATCCCGGTGGGCGCCTGGGCCATCAGGCAACGGCCGGTGCTGACCGCCTTGAACACCGATTCGGCCAGATGTCGCTGCCCGGGGCGAAAGTCGGCGTGGGGAAAGCTCAATTGCTGCGCCGCCAGATTGCGCGCCTCGCGATGGGCCATTTCCTGCTCGGCCCAGTTCAGGAACAACCGGCATTGTTGTTCGAAAAAGGCCTGCAAGGCTGGCGCACTGAAGGCCTCGACCAGACAGGTTTCCTTTTCGCTGACGATGTCGAAATACACCAGCGCCAGATTGATCTGCGCAAGCTCAAACTTGCGGCACATCAGCCAGCCGTAGATTTTCGCCTGCGCCCAATGCAACTGGCGATGGTTGGCCGGCTGTTTGCTCAGGTCGCCGCGATAGGTTTTGACTTCTTCCAGACAGTTCTGCAGCGGGTCGTAGCCGTCCGCCCTGCCCCTGACCTTCAGTTGCAGAAACTCGCCTTCCAGCGCCACTTCGCTCTGGTATTTGTCGTTGCGCCGCGAGGCCACGGTGCGATGGCCGAGCACGCCTTCGAGGGCTGTCGGCGAAGGGGTAAACCGCAGGTCGAGGTCGCCGGTCTTGGCGGTGAACTCGCACAGCGCGCGGACGGCAATGCTGTAGCTCAAGCGCTTTGCTCCGCCCATTGCACGTAACACACGGCGACCGGCATCTGGTGCTGATGGCAGAACTCCAGCCAGCGCAGCTGGTTGTCCTGCAAGCGGTCACCGGGACCTTTGACCTCGATCATCCGGTAGGTCTTGTGCTGCGGCCAGAACTGGATCAGGTCGGGCATGCCGGCGCGGTTGGCCTTGATGTCGAGCAGCAGGCGATTGAACCAGTGCTTGAGGTGTTCCGCCGGCAAGCACGCCAACGCCTGCTCCAGCAGTTGCTCATTCAACGCGCCCCAGAACACGAACGGCGACTGCACGCCCCACTTGGCGGCGAAGCATTCACGAATGGTTGCGACGTAACGGCCATCGTCGAGTTGGTCGAGACAAGCCTGGAACAGTTCGGCGCGGCGTTGCTGGAAGTCTTCGTTGAGCAGATCCACCGGCCCGCGCTGAAACGGATGAAAGAACGCTCCCGGCAACGGCGCGAAAATCGCCGGCCAGCACAACAGGCCGAACAGCGAGTTGATCAGGCTGTTCTCGACGTAATGCACCGGGCCGCTGTCTTCGTGCAGATGCGCCTGCACGTAAAACTCCACCGACAATCCCGGATCAGTGCGCGGCAATTGCAGATCAAGGCGCTCGACCGGCCGTGGCGTTGCGCGTTTGAGCGGTGGCCCGCCGAGTTTGCGTCGCAGCCGTGGCAGCATCCGTTGCAGGCTCTGCTGCTCGGCGGCGCTTTCCGGCGCCTGTTCGGCGAGCGTCGCGAGCTCCAGCGCCAGTGCGTATTCGCCGCAGCGCTCGAGCACGCGGATCATGCGCTGGCGGGCGCCGGGGTAGGCGCAATCGCGATAAATGCTCAGCGCCAGGGCGAACTCAGTGATGCGCTCGCAATACTGGCCGATCTGGAACAGCACCTTGCCGCGCCGCCGTTGCAGCCAAGGATTGTCGAACTGCAACGCGCTGACCTGCTCGACAATGGGCTCCAACGGTTCACCGGCCTCGAAGCGTTGCTGGCACTGATGCAGGAACAGGCAGGCGTCGACGTCCTCTCGACTGCGCAGACCACGGGAGTCGACGCAGAATTCGACTTTTTCGTAGGTAAAGATGCCAAGATCGGCGAGCACGAATTCCGACCAGTCCTGATACAGGTTGCCGAAGAACATCAGGCGCAGACGGTCGCACAGGTCCATGATGGTCAGGCTGAGCAAGCGGTCGCCGAGCGTCGGCGCCCAGTCGCAGAGGCTGCGCGACTCGCTGAATTGCTCGGCGAGCGCCGGCAGCCAGTCGTCCTTGCGGCCCTTGGGCTGTTCGATAAACGTACCGAACGCTTGCAACAGTTCGGCCTTGAGCAACACGTCGAACACTTCGGCCACGCTCAACAGCGCCTGATCGTCGAGCCAGCCGTGACTCAGCAACGGCTGCGCGGCGTCGCTGATGTCCCCAATTTCCGGGTAGTTGAGTTTGCCAAGGCGGAAATGCACGCCCTTACGCATTACCATGCGCACCAGCAGACCCTGCGAAGCGTGCGGCAAGGCCTTGAAGTCGCTGATAAAGCCGTGCTCGGATTCGCTCATCACATCGGCATAGCGAAGCTCAAGCCAATCAAGCACTTGCCGGAAGTTGTTGAGGTAATAGAACGGATCGTCGAGCGGGTTGGCAGTCACGGGAATTCAGGGCCATGGCGAGCAAATACTGGTTATGCGTACAGATACCAGCTCTGCCCTGCCGGGTGCAAACGGAAAAAGATCAATGGCAGCGGCAATTCGGATTTTTTCAGGGGGCCATCGAACTTTTCCCGGTTCGATGGCACCAACCGCGTTAGAGACCGAAGTCGGTCAATTGATATGGAATGAGGTATTTGAGGTGGCTATGAAGATCAAGACTCTGGGTATTCCTCTGGCGGTAGCGGCCCTGCTGGCATTGGCCGGCTGCTCGACGCCGACCGTGGTCACCTTGCAGAACGGCACTCAGTATTTGACCAAGGACATGCCGAAAACCAAGACCAAGGACGGGTTCTATGAGTTCGAGGATATTTCCGGGACCAAGGTGAAAGTCCGTTCCGACGAAGTCGCAACGGTGCGCAAGGAAGACTGACCCCCCAACCCCTGTAGGAGCTGCCGAAGGCTGCGATCTTTTGATCTTAAAAACAAAATCAAAAGATCGCAGCCTTCGGCAGCTCCTACAGGGGGAACGTTGGAGAATTACTCGAAAGCCGGCAGGCCCACAATGCTGTGATCGCAGCTGAAATACTGCTCACCGCGCCGCGCCAGCTCGGCTTGCAGACGTCGGCAACGCTCCAGATCCTGTTGGGTCATGCGGTCAATGCTCAGATTGCCGGTGGCTTGCGCTTGTTTGTCATCACCCCGCCGAAACGTCACGAACGGCTGTTCGGGCTGAATCTGAAACAGGCTTTTCTCTTCGACCGGCTCGACCGCTTCGGTCTTAGCCGGCTTCGGCAATTGATCGCTGCTGATGCCGTAGCGGCTGAGAATCGAGGTTGGCGGCAGATCGGCCCAGGCATTGGCCGATAACAGCGCCAGTCCGAAAATCCCGACATACCCCTTGAACCTTCTCACGTGTGCATCTCCTGTACTCAATGGCGGCTAGCTGTAGAACGTGTGTGCACGTGCTGGCTTTAGGCCGCTTCTGCTGTTTGCAGAGCTTTTGAGTCAGGGTGTGGCTGTTGAGTCACTTTCGATACCGAGTTGTGGCGAGGGAGCTTGCTCCCGCTTGAGCGCGTAGCGCTCACAAAATCTTCAGGGCCGCTTCGCGACCCAGCGGGAGCAAGCTCCCTCGCCACAGGTTACGGATGCATCAGGCGATCACAATGCCATCGGCACTGAGGCTATTCAGCGCCACCCCAACCAAAGTCACCGAATCCCCGCCAAACTTCAGCACCGTGTCCTGCCCCACCGCCGTCGCATGCGCGCGGAAGTCGTCATTGGGCAACACCCCTTGCACGCCAAGGAACACCAGTTTGTCGTTCGACGTAAAACCCAGCACCCGATCCTGACCGAACGCGCCGTTGAACAGGAACGTATCCGCCCCGCCTCCGGACTCCATCAGGTCATTGCCGGCGCCCCCGACAAACACGTCGTTGCCGGCACCGCCAATCAAGTGGTCGTTGCCGTCCAGACCGAACAGCCAGTCGCCGCCGGCATGCGCCTTCAGCGTATCGGCGCCGCTGGTGCCCTTAACGCTGGACTCGTACTGGGTAACGTTGTTGCCGACCTTCAAACCGCTGGCCGTGACGCTGTGGGTCACATCGTCCTTGAACAGACCCCAGAGGAAACCCGGCTCCTTGCTGACGATGCTGCCGATGTCGCGGGTGATGCTGATCCCGCCATTGGCGTCGCGGATGTACAGGTTGCCGGCGCCGTCGTTGGCGAAGTCGAAGGTGTTCACCGATTTCTGCAACTCGAGGGTGTTGTTGCCGGCGCCGCCGAGGATGACGTTATAACCGCCAGCGTCGCGGAAGGTATCATTGCCGGCGCGACCTTCGAGGTAGTCGTTGCCGCTGCCGCCCTGGATCAGGTCGTTGCTGTCGCTGCCGATGATGAAGGTGCTGCCCTTGTGGGTTTCGGCGTTGCGGTTGAGGTCCTGCACCCACGTGTTGGCCCGCGCCGGGTCCGACAGGTTGGCGACGATGATCGTGGAATCCTTGCTGGTCAGGTCGTAGAACTTCGACTCGATGATCCGGTTCATGCCGTCACCGTAAGCGGTCGGCAGGTGCGAGATCCAGGTCGGGATGTTGAGGATGGAGAACGGCAGCAGATTCCACGCGGTCGAGGCGTAGTGATCGTTGAAGCTGACGATGTTGTCGGTGGCCGATTCCTTGGGCGCGTCGTGCACGCCGACCGAGGCGCCGGTGAAGGTCGAGCCGTCGAGGGCGCGGAACACCGGATCGTTTTCGTAACCGACGTTGAGCACCTTGTCGGTGCCGCTCTGAGTCGGCGAGGCGTAGGCGATGTAGTTGGAATCGGCGAAGAACCCGCCCCACTTGCCGCCACTCAGGTCAGCCATGCTGTTGACCGCCAGCCCGCCGAGGCTGTGGCCGCTGACCAGCACGTCCTTGCCGCTGAGGCCGTTGGCCTTGGCGAACGCCATCACGTCATTCAGTAGATTGCCGAACGCTTCGCCGACGTAGTTTTTGGCGTAGTCCTTGGGACCGAAGGCGGCCAGCAGGTCGTTGATCACGTCGCCGATGGAGTCGAGGATCAGGTTTTCCCGCGGACCACTGGTGCCGCGAAAGGCGATGCCGATTTCGGTGAGATGGCCCTGGGCGTCGTACTTGCCGAGGATTTCCACCTGGGCGGTGGTGTAACCGGCCTTCTCGCCGAAGAAGGTTCCGCGGGCGTCGGTCTTGCCGTCGTAGCCCAATTGCGAGGCGCTGATCGGTGTCCAGCCAGCCTTTTTCACGGCGTCGAGGGCGAGTTTTTCCGAGTCGGGGTTCCACGGAATACCAGGAATCACCCCTTGCGAATCGGTACCGCCGAGCAGCGCGGTGACCAACGTGGCAGGCAGGCCGAGACCGAAGCCGTTGTGCTGATAACCGGCGGCAAAGCCGTTATCGAGGTTGTGATAGGAATACAGCGTGATCGCCATGGCATCGCTGAACAGCGCCTTGGAATCGGCTGTACCGAAGTTCTTGTAGTCATACACACCCATTGCTATTGCCTCTCTTTTGTTGGAATTGTCAGAGATAGCTCACAGCCAGGGCGCCCCTCGCGGGCACGCCCCGGAGCATTTCAGTACTACTTGCATAAAGGCTGCGATCTTCTGATCTTGAAATCAAAATCAAAAGATCGCAGCCTGCGGCAGCTCCTACATTCATAAATCCCTGTAGGAGCTGTCGAGTGCAACGAGGCTGCGATCTTTTGATCTTGAAAATCAGAAGCAAAAGATCGCAGCCTGCGGCAGCTCCTACAGGATGACGGCTTACGCGAAGACGAAAGACGAGTCCGACAGGTTAGCCACTCCCACCCCGATCAGGGTCACGGCATATTCGCCAATCTTCAGCACAGTGTCAGCGCCGGACTGTGCAGCATGCTGCTTGTAGTCGTAGCCCTGCCCCGCGCCTTCGACGCCCATGAACACCAGTTTGTCGCTGCCCTGGTAGCCGTTGATCGCATCAAAACCGAACGCGCCGCTGAACAGGAAGGTGTTGTTGCCACCCAGCGCCGTCATCACGTCATTGCCGGCGCCGCCGACGAAGGTCACGTGGCCCTTGTCGCTGATCAGCTTGTCATCGCCACCCAGACCGAACAGCCAGTCACCGTCGGCGCTGGCGTGCAGCGCGTTGCCATACGCATCGCCATTGAGCGAATGGGTGTACTGAGTCAGTTCATTGCCATTGGTCAAACCCTTGGCCGTGACGCCCCAAGTGATTTCCTTGCTGCCCCACCACGACCCCGACTCCTTGCTCACCAGCGCGCCGATGTCGCGGGTCATGCTGATGCCGCCGTAGGCGTCGCGCACGTACAGCGTGCCGTCACCGTCGTTGGCGAAGCTGAAGTTCTGCAGCGGTTTCTGCAGCTCGAAGGTGTTGTGACCCTGGCCACCGAGGAGGATGTTGAAACCACCGTCATCACGGAACCGGTCATCACCGCCCAGGCCTTCGAGGAAATCGTTACCCGCCCCGCCCTTGAGCCAGTCGTTGCTGTAGGTACCGATGATGAAGGTGCTGCCGGTGTGCGGCTCGCCGCTGCGCCCCAGATCCTCGACCCAGGTCTTGCCCCGGGAAGATTCCTCAAGGTTGGAGACGATGAGGGTCGAGTCCTTGTGCGTCAGGTTGTAGAACTTCGAATCGATCACCCGGTTCAGGCCATCGGCATAGCCCAGCGAGCCATGGGCCGACCAGCTCAGCGGATTGACGATGCTGAACGGCACCAGGTTCTGCGCGGTGGACGCATAGTTGTCGTTGAAGTTGACGATGTTATCGGTGGTCGACTCATGCGGCCCGTCGTGCTTGCCCAGCGAACCGCTGCTGAACGTGGTGCCGTCCAGCGCACGAAACACCGGATCGTTTTCGTAACCGATGTTCAGCACGTTGTTGCCGGTGCTGCTCTGGGTCGGCGAAGCGAAGGCAATGTAGTTGGCGTCCTTGAAGAACCCACCCCAATTGTTGCCGCTCAACTCGGCCACGCTGTTGACCCCGAGACCACCGAGGCTGTGGCCGCTGAACAGCACGTCCTTGGCGGCGATGCCGTTGGCCATGGCAAACGCGGCAACGGACTTGAGCAGGTTGTCGAAGGCGTTTTTCGCGTAGTTGCTCGCGTAATCCGACGGCCCGATGGCGGCCAGCAGGTTGTTCTTCATGTCGCCGAAGGTGTCGCTGTAACCCAGCCCGCCGGTACCGCGAAAGGCCACGCCGAGGCCGATCAGCTTGCCGCCGGCGTCGTACTTGCCGAGCACTTCGGCCTCGGCGCTGGTGAAGCCGTCCTTCTCGCCGAAGAACGTGCCTTGCGCGCCGACCTTGCCCTGATAACCCAGCGCCGTGGCGCTGAGCGGTTTCCAGGCGGTGGCCGGCAACGGCTGGCCGGTCGGTGTGTAGGCATACAGCGTCAGCGCGATGGCGTCGCTGTACAGCGCTTTGCCATCGGCATTTTTGTAATCGAACAATCCCATGTTGTGCTCTCTCTTCCTTCAATCAGGACTGGCAGCCTCCCGCGAGACTGCCAGTACTCCATCAGAACTGCCAGTCGAGGGTCAGACCCACACCGTGGTCTTTCTCGTTGTTACCGATCAGTCCGTTGTAGTCCAGGTTGACCCGGACATCGCGATTGAGCGCCAGCCCGGCACGGACGCCGACCACTGCCGCATCACGATCCATCGACACACTCTGCACGGTGAACGCGCTGTTGCCATTGGCGAAGGCCAGGTGGCTGTCAGCATCGACACTGCTCAGGTTGTGCTGCCAGCCGAGGGTTGCGCCCAGTTCAAGCTGATGTTTTTCCGACAGCGCGAAGCTGCGCTTGGCGCGTACGCCAAGGGTCGACAGCACCACGTCGCGGTTGTCTTCGCCGCTCTTGAGCGCCGCGGCATCACCTTTCTCGGTGAAGCTCTCGGTGTTCAGATGCACGTACGACAGATTGGCGAACGGCTCCAGGTTCATCGGTTGCAGACGCAGATCGTAAGCCGCTTCGGTGAACACCTGAGTGGTCGCCGCATCGTGCTTGGTTTTCTCTTTGCCGCTGACGCCCGCGAACTGCAGATCACGCTTCACGTCCACGCGGTGCCAGCTGTAAGCCGCACCGGCGGTCAGGCGCAACGCATCGATCTGATGCCCCAGATACGCACCGAGGTGGTAGCTGTCGACCGAAGCCGACGAATGCGTGCCGCCGCCCATGTTCAACGAGCTGTCGCTATAACCGGTAACGAAACCCAGACGCGTATCTTCAGCAATCAAACCGTCGACACCGGCCAGCAGCCCGCCGATGGAGCTGTTGGAGTCGGCGTTTTCGTGACCACCATCGCTCTTGCCCCACGAACCGAGCACCTTGACCCAGGCGTTGCTGCGGTCGTCGGTCGGTGCGTTGGCATTGAACAGATCACGCTCACGCAGACGCTCGCCCACCGCTTCACGCAGGTAGCGGCTGTCGTTGATCAGCATCGTACCGATGGCCGGGTGAATTTCGCCGGACAGTTGCTGGAAGGCTTGTTGCGCCGACGCCGCGTTCGGCGACAACAGGAGGGTTTCGAACAGCGCATTGCCCGCGCCCAGGCCCTCGGCAGCCGCGCCGACCGCACGCTGGTTCGGCGTCAGACCAACACTGGCGAACGACGCGCCATTGCGCCCGACGTCCAGTTGCACACCGTTTGCCGTGTACGCCAGGGTGCCGCCGAGGAACGCGTAGTTCGGCAGCACTTGCCCGAACTGCCCCTGAATGCCGCCGGCCGCTTGCAGGATGTTGAATTGAGCACCCTGCAGGCTTTTCACTTCAGCAGTCGTCAGCAAGGTCGGGCTGTTTTCCAGCGACAGACTGACCGTGGCGCCATCGATCACGGCTTTGCCACCGGCAACGATCTTGTCGCTGCTGGTCGGCGAGACTTCCACCGCGTAGGTCGAACCGCGCTCGAAGGTCACGTCACCGGCGACGTTCAGCGTGCCGATCGAGTTGCCCGGGGCGACGGTACCGCCGTTTTTCGCAGTCAGTGCGCCGATGCGGCCGTTACCGCCGAGGATGCCGCTGTCGTTGACCGTGACCGCCGAAGCCAGTGAGCCATTGATCGCCAGACGCCCCTGATTGACCAGGGTCGGGCCGCTGTAGGTGTTGTTGCCGGTCAGCACCAGCGTGCCGATGCCCTGCTTGGTCAGGCCGCCGTGACCGGAAATGTCGTTGCGCCAGGTGTCGAGGCCGCAAGTGATGTCGGTGCAGACGCGCTCGGTCGGTTTGCCCTTGTCGATGATCGCGCCAATGCCCGGCAAGTCCGCGACAAACTGCCCGGAACCGTAGGCACCCTGGATGCGGAATTCTTCCGGGATGTCCTGCTCGGTGACGAACATCGCCGGGCCGTCGATGCCCTTGCGCAGGTTGATCATGCCCCAGCCGTACAAGGCGTCGATGCCCGGTGCGCCGAGGTCGGTGGCGGTGGTGCGCAGTACCGTGGCGACCTGATCGCCAGTCATGTACGGGAAGCGCTCCATCAGCACCGCCATCGAGCCGGCCACGTGCGGTGCGGCCATCGAGGTGCCGTTGTAGTTTTTGTAGCCGGTGGTCAGGTTGTCGGCGTTGGTGCCGCTGATGATCGAGCTGTAGATCTGCGTGCCCGGCGCCGAGACACAGAAGCTCGCGGTGTAGCCGCAGCGCGAGGAAAACGTACTCATGATGTACGGATTGGCGCTGGCCAGATCCGGGTTCTTCTGCAACGCGGCGACGGTGATCCAGTTCGGCGCGATGTCCGGCACGAAGTAGCCGAGGCCGGCGATGGCGTCCGGGTTGTTCAGGTTGTAATCGTTGCCGGCGGCGAAGATCGTCACGATACCGCTGCGGGCGGCGGCAATCGCTCCGTCGTAGGCGCCGCCGGGCTTGGTGCCGAGCAGCGTGCGGATTTCGTTGAACTGCAATTGCGCGTCGTTGACGGTGAAGTGCGGATACGCCGGGTCGCGGCCGCCGAGGTCGAAACGGTCAGTAATGCCGATGCCCCAACTGTTGTTGATGATCCGCGCGCCACTGGCGATCAGCGCATCCCAACCGGCCTTGTACACCGCGCCATCGTTGCCACGGACGATGCCGTCTTCCGGGCCCGGGTCGCCGTTGTCGGCGCTGATGATCTGCGCACCGAACGCCACCCCGTGCATCGGCCCGCCATCGCGGCTGCCGGCGGCGATGCCACCGACGTGGGTGCCGTGGGCACCGAGCTTGCCGTCGGAGCCGACCGAAGGCGAACCGTCATAACGGAACGCATCGCCGGCTTTGACCGGGATGTAGGGGTCGGTGTATTCACGGATCCCGCTGGTGACCAGGGTGACGACTTTGTTGGCGCCGGAAAACTCCGGGTGCGCGGCGTAAACCGGCTGATCGAAGATCCCCAGTTTCACGCCTTTACCGGTGTAACCGGCGGCGTAGGCATGATCGGCCCCGATCGCGCCCAGGCCCCATTCCGCCTGGAACTCGGCGCTGCGCCAACTGGCGGGATCACCGCTGCGGCCGTTTTCCACATAAGGCGCCGCGTGCGCGGTGCCCCAAGTGGTCAGCGCGCAGAGCACCGCGCAATTGAGGGTTTTCATGGCGAAGCGACCGCCCGTTTGCGCGGGGGTATTGTTGTTATTCATCCAGCGACCTTCCTTAGTGTTGTTGCGAAAAATCCGTGTACTTCAATCTCATGAATGCAGCTTTGTGTGGCGAGGGAGCTTGCTCCCGCTGGGGCGCGAAGCGGCCCTCTGCATTCTTCCAGTCGAACCCGGTCTGGCAGATTTGCGACTGCTGCGCAGCCGAGCGGGAGCAAGCTCCCTCGCCACAGGTGTGTGCTCACATCCCCCTGTAGGAGCTGCCGAAGGCTGCGATCTTGGCTTTTCAAGATCAAAAGATCGCAGCCTGCGGCAGCTCCTTAGTGATGTTGCGAAAAATCCTTCTATTTCAATCTCATGAGTACTGCTTTGTGTGGCGAGGGAGCTTGCTCCCGCTGGGGCGCGAAGCGGCCCTCTGCACTCTTCCAGTCGAACCCGGTCTGGCAGATTTGCGACTGCTGCGCAGCCGAGCGGGAGCAAGCTCCCTCGCCACAGGTATGTGTTCACTGAATCTGAGGAGCTGCCGCAGGCTGAGATCTTGGCTTTTCAAGATCAAAAGATCGCAGCCTTCGGCAGCTCCTTCGTGTTGTTGCGAAAAATCCGTCTATTTCAATCTCATGAATACTGCTTTTTGTGGCGAGGGAGCTTGCTCCCGCTGGGGCGCGAAGCGGCCCTCTGCATTATTCCAGTCGAACCCGGTCTGGCAGATTTACGACTGCTGCGCAGCCGAGCGGGAGCAAGCTCCCTCGCCACAGGTGTGTGCTCACATCCCCCTGTAGGAGCTGCCGAAGGCTGCGATCTTTTGATCTTGTTGTTAAAAAATCAAAGTCAAAAGATCGCAGCCTTCGGCAGCTCCTACAGGGGACGTATTCACCCTCCGTCAGAACTGCCAGTTCAGGCTCAGCCCCACGCCGTGGCTCTTCTCGCGGTTGGCCAGTTGTCCGTTGTAATCCAGGTTGACCCGCACGTCCTTGCTCAACGCCAGGCTGGCTTGTACGCCGACCAGTGCCGCATCACGCACCAATGCCGAACTCTCGACCGCGTACGGCGTGCTGCCGCTGGCAAAGCGCAGATGCTGTTCGGCGTCGATGTCGCTCAGGCTGTGCTGCCAGCCGAGATGCCCGCTCAGGTCCAGCGCCTGCGCGGCCGACAGGTTGAAGCGCTTGACCGCGCGCACACCGAGGGTGCTGAGGACTGCATCACGCTGCTCGCCGGAGCTCTTCAGCGCCGCCGCGTCGCCCTTTTCGCTGAAGCCGTCAGTATCCAGATGCACATAGGCCAGATTGGCGAACGGCTCCAGTGCCAGGTTCAGCCGGTAAGCCGCTTCGCCGAAGACTTGCGTGGTCGCCGCATCGACCTTGGCTTTCTGTTTGGCGCTGACGTCGCCGTATTGCAGATCGCGCTTCACATCGGCGCGGTGCCAGCTGTAGGCCGCGCCGGTGCTCAGGCGCCAGGCGCCGATGTCATGACCGGCGTAAGCGCCGAGGTGATAGCTGTCGACCTTGGCCGACGAGTGCGTGTCCGAGCCCATGTTCAGCGAGCTGTCGCTGTAACCGGTGACCAGACCGATGCGGGTCTGCTCGTCGAGCGCGCCGTCGACACCGGCGAGCAAGCCGCCGATCGAGGTGCTGTAGCGCGAGGTGTCGTTACCGGAATCGGTCGAGCCCCAGGCGCCGAGGGCCTTGATCCAGCCATTGCTTTGCGTGGCATTTACATCGTGCAGACGCTCGCCGACCGCGTCGCGCAACTGGCGGCTGTCATTGATCAGCATCGAGCCGAGCGCCGGATAGATCTCCCCGCTCAATTGCTGGAAGGCCTGTTGCGCCGAGGTGGCATCTGCCGACAGCAGCAAGCTTTCGTACACCGAATTGCCAGCGCCGAGGCCTTCAACCGCCGTCGCCACCGCGCGTTGATTCGGGGTTTGCCCGACGCTGGCGAACGAGGTGGCGTTGCGCTGGATGTCGAGCTGAATGGCGTTGGCCGTGTAGTCGAGGTTGCCGCCGATGAACAGGTAATCCGGCAGCACCGCGCCGAACCGGCCCTGGATGCCGCCGGCGGCTTGCAGAATGTCGTACGAATGGCCGAGCAGGCTGCGCGCTTGCGTGGTGCTGAGCAGGGTCGGACTGTTTTCCAGCGACAGGCTGACCGTGGCGCCGTTGATGCTCGCAACGCCACCGGCAACGATGCGGTCGCTGCTGGTCGGCGACAGCTCGACCGCATAGGTCGAACCCGGCGTGAAGGTCACGTCACCGGCCACATTCAAAGTGCCGATGGAATTGCCCGGTGCCACGCGGCCACCGCTGTTGGCGAGCAACGAGGCGATCCGCCCGGAACCGCCAAGGGTGCCGCTGTCGTTGACGGTCACCGCCGAGGCCAGCGAGCCGTTGACGCTGAGCAAACCGCCATTGACCGTGGTCGGGCCACGGAAGGTGTTGTCGCCGGTCAGCAGCAAGCGCCCTGCCCCGGACTTGATCAGGCTGCCCTGATAGACCCGCGTCGCCGCTGCAGCATCGCGCGCCATACCGACCGCGTAGTCGGTCTGATCCTGCTGACTGGCGCCGGCCGGGACACCGTTCTGCCAGCCCTTGTCCTGCAGGGTCTGCTGCCAGGCGCTGTGTTCGGCGAGGTCTTCGCGCTGGCGCTGAATCAGTGCCTTGTCGGAGATGTCATTGCTCCACACATCGCTTTGCCCGGCGGCCAGATTGGCATCGAACGCGCCGAGCAATTGCCCCGGCCCGTGCATCGCCCGGTTGAGGTTGGCCACACCCCAGCCGACCCGTTCGGTCGGTGCATCGGTGACCGAACCGTCGAGTTGCGTGGCGGTGGTCAGCAGCACTTCGAGTGCCTGCTGGTTGTTCATGTACGGATAGCGTTCCATCACCAGCGCCAGTGCCCCGGTGGCGTGCGGCGCGGCCATCGAGGTGCCGGACTTGATCGCGTAATCGCCACCCGGAATGGTGCTGTCGATCTTCGCCCCCGGAGTGGTGATGCACCAGTATTTGGCGATGCCGCACTGGTTGTACTTTTGCTGATTGCTCTGATCCAGCCCGGAGACTGCCAGCCAGTGACCTTCAAGATCCGGCTGAAAGTACGGCAACGCCGAGCGCACGCTGGCGTTCGGGTAGCCGCTGTTGCCGGCGCTGAACACGTTGATCACGCCACGGCGCGAGACGTCCGCCGCCGCGTCGAGCCAGGTGCCCTGATTCCAGTGCTGGGCGTACGCGGCGTGCAGATCGGCCAGGGTGCGATAGCTGACATCCGGCGGCTGGCTACCCCAACTGTTGTTGATCGCGCGCACACCGGCATCCGCCAGAGCGTCGTATACCGCTTTGAAATAACGCGGATCGGGTTTCGGGCCGAACAGGAAGCTGTCGTTGTTGTTGGTGTTGCCGACGTAGATCTGCGCGTTGTACGCCACGCCGTGCATGCCGGTGCCGTCACGGCTGGCGCCCATGGTGCCGACCACGTGGGTGCCGTGGGAATCGTTGTTGGCGTTAAGGGTGCCATTGACGCTGAACAGCGAACCATCGACGTAACTGCCGGAGGCCATTACCGGATGATAGCGCTCGCTGGCGAACTCGGGGTGGGCGGCATCGAAGCCGGAGTCGAGGGCGCCGATCTTCACGCCTTTGCCGGTGATCCCGGCCGCATAGGCCTGATCGGCCTGCATCCGCGCCAGGCCCCAGTCGCGCTGGAATTCGGCGCTGCGCCAACTGGCGGGATCGCCGGGCTTGCCGGTTTCAAGGTATTGCGCGTTGGCCTGCGCGATGGAAACTGCGAGCAACAGGCTGCCGACCGCTGCCGGCTTGATGCGTACTTCCATGTTCACCACTCACTTTTCTTATGTTTTTGTTATGACCCGTTTCCCCGGGCGAGCACTTCTTGAACTATCGAGCGAGTCTATTTGTGGCGAGGGAGCTTGCTCCCGCTGGCTGCGCAGCAGCCCAAAATCTTGTGAGCGCTACGCACTCAAGCGGGAGCAAGCTCCCTCGCCACAGGTTCGGTGCCAAGCATTAACGCGAGTTGCTTTTCGGGCCTTGTCCGAACGCCTCATCCACCCGTGCCAGATCCTGTTCGTTCAACGTCCCCGCGTAGTAATGCAGCTTGGTCCAGGCCATCAAGTAGTCGTAGCGCGCTTGGGCCAGATCGCGGCGGGTGGTAAACAGTTGCTGTTCGGCGTTCAGCGCATCGAGGTTGGTCCGTTCACCACCGAGAATGCTTTGCTTGGTCGACACCACCAATGCCTCAGCCGAGGCCAGCGCCTTCTGGTAGGCGCGCAGTTTGTTGACGCCCGACAGGCAGGCGCTGAACTGGCGACGCAGTTCGATCAGCGTCTCGCGGGTCTTGCCATCGAGCTCGTATTCCGCTTGCTCCATGGTGCGGCTGGCCTGACGCGTCGAGGCCGACACCCCGCCACCGGCATACAGCGGCACGTTGACTTCAAAGCCGATGGTGTTGGTGTCGTAGCGCTGGTTATAGGTGTTGCCGCTGTCCGATTCTGTCTTGCGGATCGACGCATAGGCACTGACTTTCGGCAGGTGCCCGGCGCGGTTGCGCTCGACTTCGTACTTGGCCACTTCCACCGCCTGACGCTG
Source organism: Pseudomonas sp. LF020 (assembly GCF_053456425.1). Classification (NCBI taxonomy): domain Bacteria; kingdom Pseudomonadati; phylum Pseudomonadota; class Gammaproteobacteria; order Pseudomonadales; family Pseudomonadaceae; genus Pseudomonas; species Pseudomonas sp. LF020. Next base: position 409,650 of record NZ_JBRFIX010000002.1, on the reverse strand, counting down.
CGACGCCAGATTGGGGTTGTTGCTGATCGCCAGCTCATGCCAGGTGTCGTAGTTGGCCGGCATCAGGGCGAAGGTCTGAAAATTCTGATCCAGTGGCGCCAGTTCGCTGATGTCCACCGTCTGCACGCCGACCAGCGCCCCCAGTTCACGTAGCGCGGCGTCCTGCTCGTTGCGCGCCTCGATCTCTTCGGCGGTCGCCAGTTCGTAGCGCGACTCGGCTTCCAGAATGTCGGTGCGCGTGCCCTCGCCCTGTTTGAACATGTGTTCGTTCTGCTGGAACTGCTGCTCGTAAGCCTTCTTCTTGGCCTGGGCGATGTCAATCTGATCCTGAGCGAACAAGGCTTTGGTGTAGTTGTCCAGCACCCGTACCAGCAGCTCCTGACTCTTGCCGCGAAACGCCTCGTCGGCGAACAGCGACTGCGCCACGCCTTTGCGATACGCCGCGTAGGCTTCGTAGTCGAGCAACGGTTGCTGCAAGGTCAGGGTCGAGCCATAGCTGTTGTAGTTGCGGTCTTCGGTCAGGTTGCCGCGAGCGGTCAGTTGCGTGGCCTTCGAGGTGTTGTGACCGCGGTTGTAGTTGTAGCCCAGTCTCGGCAACAGCCCGGCACGGCCGATGAGGCGGTTTTCCAGGCCCGCGTCGCGCTCCTTGATCGCGCCGAGGAACACCGGATCGTTGCGCAATGCCTGTTCGTAGACTTCGAATGGCCCCATGGCCGCCAGCGCGCTGTTTCCTGCGAGCAGCGCGAACGCTGCTCCCAACATCGAAAGCTTATTCATACAGCCGAACATCCTTATTCTTCGGTCAACGCGGAGCCGGCCCGATCGAGCAGCGGTTTGAACAGGTAGTTGAGCAGTGAACGTTCGCCCGTGCGCACGAACATTTCTGCCGGCATACCGGGCTTGATCACCAGGCCGTGGAGCTTTTCCATCGCCTGATCACTGACGCTGCTGCGCAACACGTAGTACGGCACGCCGGTTTTCTCGTCGACCATCTGGTCGGCGGAAATCAGGCTGACCTCACCCGGTACACGCGGGGTCTTGCTCTGGTTGAACGCGGTGAACAGGATGTCGACCGGCAGATGCGTGCCGACCTTGTCGATCAGGTTGATTGGCAAGTGCCCTTCGACTTCCAGGGTGGTGCCTTGCGGGACGATCTCCAGCAGGGTTTCGCCCTGACGCACCACGGCGCCTTCGGTGTGCACGCCGAGGTTGACCGCCACGCCGTCGGCGGTGGCGAGGATCTCGCTGTGTTGCAGGTCGAAACCGGCCGAGGTCAGTTGCTCCGACAGGGTCACGCTTTTGAGCTGCGCGTCGGCCAGTTGGGTGCGCACTTCCTTCTGATATTCCTCGCCATGCTGTTGCAGCTTCAGGCGCGATTCGAGGATGCCCTGCTCCACCCGGCCGCTTTCACCGGTGTTTTCCGCCAGTTGCTGCTGCACTTGCGACAGCTGACGCTGGTATTCCATCAAGCGGTTACGCGGGATGTAGCCGTTGTCCGCCAGCGGCTGCAGGTTGCTCAGTTGCTGTTGCAGCGAGTCGGCCTGGGCGTTGAGGTCGGTGCGGGCGCGGCGCATGCCCGCCAGTTGCGCGGTGGCACCTTCGATGCTGGCACGCAGACCGGCCTGCTCGCGGTAGAACGCTTCGCGACGGCTGCTGAACAGTTGACGCTGGCCTTCAAGGACCAGCGCCAGACGCGGATCCGGGTCGTTGCTCAACTCGGCCGGAAAGGTCACCTGCTTGAGGTTATCGCGCTCGGCCTGCCAGCGCGCGAGGCTGGCCCAGGCCATGCGGTACTGGGCTTGCAGCGACTGCACGTCGGCCGCGACCTGGGTCTGGTCGAGGCGGAACAGCGGCTGGCCCTGCTTCACGATCTCGCCTTCGCGCACCAGGATCCGGCTGACCACGCCGGCACTCATTGACTGCACGGCCTTGCGCTTGCCCGACACCACCACGGTGCCTTGCACCGGAATGCCTTGATCCAGTGGCGCCAGTGCGGCCCAGGTGAAGAAACTGCCAGCGCCGACGATGGCCAGAATCCAGCCCATGCGGGCGAAGAATTTCGCATCGCGCTCAGGCCGTTCGGTGACGTACGCGTGTTCCATGGAGGCTTCGTTTTCATTGTTCATGCTGGCGCTGCTCATACACCCGAATTCCTTGTCGTGGGCTGGTACTGCCGGCTCATGCTGAGCCCGCCCGGTGCCTGCGCAGATTTTTCCCGTTGTTGTTCCTGGGCGCCGGACAGCGCCTTGAGTACGTCCTGACTGTTGCCGAAGGCCTGCAAGCGTCCGTCGTTGAGCACCAGCAACTTGTCGGCCTGGGCCAGCACCGAAGACCGGTGCGTGACCAGAACCACAGTGGTGCCCTTGGCCTTGAGCTGGGCGATGGCGCTGGCCAGCGCGGCTTCACCGACGGTGTCGAGGTTGGAGTTCGGCTCATCGAGCACCACCAGGCTCGGATCGCCATACATCGCGCGCGCCAGAGCGACGCGCTGCTTCTGGCCGCCGGACAGGCCACTGCCGTCCTCGCCCAGTTGCGTGTCGTAGCCTTGTGGCATCCGCAGAATCATCTCGTGCACGCCGGCCTGTTGCGCGGCAGCCACGACTTTCTCCGGGTTGGCCTCGCTGAAACGGGCGATGTTCTCGGCGATGCTGCCGCTGAACAGTTCGATGTCTTGTGGCAGGTAGCCGATGTACGGGCCGAGCTCGTCGCGGTTCCAGCGATGGATGTCCGCACCGTCCAGGCGCACGGTGCCGCCGAGGGTCGGCCACACGCCGACCAGCACCCGGGCCAGGGTCGACTTGCCGGAACCGGAGGCACCGAGCACACCCAGTACTTCGCCCGCGCCAATCGCGAAATTGACCATGTGCAGGGTCGCCGCGCGTTGCCCCGGAGGGCCGGCACTGACTTGCTCAAAGGCAATCTGGCCTTTTGGCGCCGGCAGCGCCATGGCGTCGTCACTCGGCGGGAACGCCTGCAGCAAGGAGTCCAGACGACGATAGGCCAGCTTCGCCCCGCTCCACTGTTTCCACACAGCGATCAACTGGTCGATCGGGCTCAGCACGCGGCCCATCAGGATCGAACCGGCGATCATCATCCCGGCGGTCATGTCGCCCTTGATCACCAGCAACGCGCCGAGGCCCAGCACCAGCGATTGCAGGCACAGACGCAGGGTTTTACTGATCGAGCTGATCACCGCGCCGGTGTCGCTGGCCTGATTCTGCAGGCCGAGGAACCGCGAGTGCACACCGAACCAGCGCTTGCGCAGCGCGCCGAGCATGCCCATGGCCTGAATGGTTTCGGCATTGTGCAGGTGGCTGGTCGCCAGTTGGCTGGACTTCTGCGAGTAACCGGCAGCTTCGCCCAGTGGTTTCTTGGTCATGTATTCGTTGAGGCATGCCAGAGCGATCAGCAGCAGCGCCCCGGCCGTGGCGAGCACGCCCAGCCAGACGTTGAACAGGTAGATGACAAACAGATAGACCGGGAACCACGGTGCGTCGAAAAACGCGAACAGGGCCGGCCCGGTGACGAATTGCCGAATGTGGGTCAGGTCACCCAGCGATTGCCCGGCGTTGCCCTCGCCCTTGAACAGGTTGCGTTCGAACGCCGCCTGATACACCCGCAGGTTGAAGCGGCGCTCCAGTTGGCTGCCGATGCGGATCACGATGAAACTGCGTACCACTTCCAGCATGCCGATGAACGCGAAGAACCCGACGACCATCAACGACAACATGGCCAGGGTGGTTTCGTTCTGCGAAGACAGCACGCGGTCGTAGACCTGCAGCATATAAATCGAGGGCACCAGCATCAGCACGTTAATCAGTGCGGTAAAGCACCCGACGCTGATCAGAATGCTTTTATAGTCACCCAAAGCCTTGAATAAGGGAGCGGTGGCTGGGGCCTTCGCCATCTTCATTGATTATTCCTGCAATAATTTCCCCGCCATTCTTTGGCGAGACGCTTCCAATAATTATCCGTGCGCAGATCGGACGGGTTCTTGCAACTTGCATTTACACTTCAATAACAACTTTCAACATTTCAAACGCCATTCGTTGCATTGAACTGTTGCTTATAACTGCAACATCAAACCTTATATTCAACTGCTCAGTCGGTCCCGCTGTTCACGGCTGTGGCGTATGGCGCGTGAGCGTAATCACCAGCCCCGACTTCAAAGTGCTCAGATAAAGCCCATCACGTTGTCGGCTGAAGAACTGGATTCTTGAACCTTCCTTGCCGGTAATTGACAGGCCGTCCGGATCCGGGAACCAGCCAATCGGCGCTTGCTCAAGCCATGCCCCCAGGCATTCGGCGCCCTTGCCCAGCGTCTGGTTCGGTTCAAGATCAATCAGGCAGGTGTTCGACGGCTTGTCCTGTAATGCCTGCGCCTGCGGGGCGTCGTCCGTCGCAGTCAATACGGCCTGCCATTGCCCGGCAAACACCGATGGATCTTCAAGTCTGAGGCTGCTTGCCATGGTTGTTTCTCCAGAAATCATGATCAGCGCCGCCGAAAGCCACGCCATTGCCTTGTAGGTAAAAGCTTTATAGATCATCAGAAAATTCGCTCCGGCCCGTAGCCTTGCCCAGCGGCCAAGACGATGCAAGTAAAGAAAGCGGCGCATCAAGCGCCGCTTCCCTGTTTCACATCACGCCACGATGTCGCTGGTCGCTGCCTGGCCCACGGTGCTGACCTGGAAGTCCGCCACACCGTGCCCGGAGAAGTCCACCGACAACAGGCTGTTGCCGCCCGACGAGGTCAGAATCGCGTCGCCGGCCGAACCGGTGAAGCTGCTGACAAAGTGCAGGCCGGAACCATTGGTGATGGCGCTCAGGTCGATTTTGTCCAGGCCGCTGACGAAATCGAGGATCTGATCGACTGCACCCGGCTTGGAGTCGGAGCTGGACGCGAACACGAAGGTGTCCGAGCCCGCACCGCCCCACAGTTTGTCCGCACCACCGGCGCCGTAGATGATGTCGTTGCCGGCACCGCCCTTCAGCTCGTTGGACGCACTGTTACCGATCAGCAGGTCGTTGCCCGAACCGCCGATGGCGTTCTCGATGGTCACGCCCTTGGCGATGGACACGTTACCGATCATGCCGCCAACGTCGGAGAACGAGGCTTCGTTAAGGTTGATCTTCTGATTCTGGGTGAAACCCGAGAAGTCGAAGGTGTCCTTGCCGCCCGCATCCCAGACCGAGAACACCAGCTTGTCGCTCGACGACGAGGCGCTGAGGAAATCGCGCCCGGCGTTGGAGTTGAAGCCGTAGGTGGTGTCACCGGCACGGGTGTTCAGGTTGGCGCCGTACAGCTTCTGGATCGCTGCGATGTCATCCATCAGCGGGCCGGAGGCATAGGCTTCCACGCCGCCCTTGCTGAAGTTCTGGGCGGTGTTGCTTTCACTCCAGTAACTCATGAGGCTGTAACCGCGGGTGTCTTGCCCGTAGGAAGCATCCTTGTAAGTCGGGTTGCCTTCGCCGGCGTTGTAGTCGCCAGGGTGAGACAGGCCCAGGGTGTGGCCGATTTCATGGGTCAGAGTTTGACGCCCGTAATTGTTCAGACCCGGGGTTTTGTTGACGTCGTAGCCACTGCCGGTCAGGTACCAGGACTGACCGTCATAGCCTGGCTCGGTGCCTGGCAGGAACGCAAACGCCGCCGCGCCTTCCTGGCCGCCGCTGTAGTTGCCGAAGGTCATGTGACCGTCGCCACCGCGGGAAGCTTCGGTGAACGTAACGTTGGCGACATCCGCCCAGGATTGCATGGCGAGCACGGCCTGGGCCTTCTGCAGGGCACTGAACTGACTGAAACCGGTGACGCCGAGGCCGCTGAAGTTAGCGGTTTTGGCGGTCAGAAAGGTGTAGGTCAGTTCGATCTTGCCGCTGTTGTCGAGGTCGTGCCAGGAGGCACCGTCGCGCAACAGTTGAGTGGCGGCTTGATCTACCGAGAAGGAGGGTTTGCCATTGACCGTGAGGTTACCGCCACGATCGTATTGATGGCTGAAGCTGTTGATCTGGTTCCAGGCAGAGCTGGTCGCAGCCAGAGATTGCGCTGCGCCGACAGGCACGAATGTGTCTGCGGTGATATCAACAGCATTAGCTTTTACTTTCGACATAAACACACTTCCTTGTTTAGCAATGGAACAGTTTTTGTCAGATAGCGACAATCCCTGGCGAGATCGTCCTATCACTCGCCCAATGAAGGCGTAAGAAACCTGACACAATTTGAAATCTGTCGTCTAGCGTTTTTTTGAGATCAAATTGCACTGTTGCGCAAAACTGCCGTAAACAAAGCCTGCGGGGTCGAAAGATTGTTTTAACGGTTTAGGCATCGCCCAATTGTCTGACGATTTTCTATTTAAATATTAAATATTGGTAAGTTGCTTTTTGATGGGTACGTCTCACTTTCCTGCACTCTATTAGTGCGATGCCAGTGTATTGATATCAACTATTTAATAAGGCCTGCCCCCCTATTCCTGTAGGAGCTGTCGAGTGGAACGAGGCTGCGATCTTTGGGGTTTCAAGATCAAAAGATCGCAGCCTTCGGCAGCTCCTACAGGGTTGGGGGTTGGCTCAGCTACCGGTGCGGATCTTGTTCCATACCCGCGTGCGGATCCGGTCAATGTTCAGCGGCATGGCCTCCAGCGCAAACAGCTTGCCCATCATCTCCGGGCTCGGATAGACCTTGGTGTCACCCTTGATTGCCGGATCGATCAGACCATCGGCCTGTTGGTTGCCATTGGCGTAGTGCACGTAATTGCTGATGCCGGCCATCACGTCCGGACGCAGCAGGTAGTTCATAAACGCGTAACCGGCCTTCTCGTCCGGTGCATCGGCGGGCATGGCAACCATGTCGAACCAGATGGCGGCGCCTTCCTTGGGAATCGCATAGCCGATGTCGATACCGTTCTTCGCCTCCTTGGCGCGGTTTTCCGCTTGCAGGATGTCACCGGAAAAACCGACCGCCACGCAGATATCGCCATTGGCCAGGTCGCTGGTGTACTTCGAGGAATGGAAGTAACTGACATACGGCCGCACTTTCATCAGCAAGGCTTCGGCTTTCTTGTAGTCCTCGGGGTTCTTGCTGTGCGGCGGCAAGCCCAGGTAATTCAGCGCTGCCGGCAGCAGTTCCGGGCCGTTATCGAGAATCGCCACGCCGCACTTCTGCAGTTTTTCCATGTATTCGGGCTTGAAGATCAGGTCCCAGGAATCCACTGGCGCGTTGTCACCCAGCACCGCTTTGACCTTGGCGACGTTGTAGCCGATGCCGGTGCTGCCCCACAGGTACGGAAAGCCGTGCTCGTTGTTCGGGTCGTTGACCTGCAAGGCCTTGAGCAATACCGGGTTGAGGTTCTTCCAGTTCGGTAACTGGCTCTTGTCGAGCTTCTTCAGCGCCCCGCCCTGGATCTGCCGGGCCATGAAGTGGTTGGAAGGGAACACCACGTCATAACCGGATTTGCCGGTCATCAACTTGCCGTCAAGGGTTTCGTTGCTGTCGTAGACGTCATAGGTGACGCCGATGCCGGTGTCTTTCTGGAAGTTTTTCGTGGTGTCCGGCGCGATGTAGTCGGACCAGTTGTAAATCTTCACCGTTTCGGCGGCATGACTGATAGAGGCGACCAGCAGCAGCGGCGCCAGAGCGAGGGTTTTCTGGATCATGAGGTGATTCCTGTAGTGGCTATTTTTGTTGGCAGGCAATCAAAGGATCAAACAATCAGAAAATAAGGACGTAGGTCTTGCGCACGGTCTCCTGGATATCCCAGATGCCGAGCGTGTTGGCCGGCAACATCAGTGCGTCGCCACCTTGTATGTGCAGGGTTTCGCTGCCGTCGTCGGGGGTGAACGTGCAGCGGCCAGAAATGAAATGACAGAACTCCTGCGCGGTGATCTGCCGGCGCCAGCGCCCCGGGGTGCATTCCCAGACGCCGGTTTCAACGCCGTCATCGCGCTCGACGCTGGTGGTCGAGGCAATCGCGACCGGCTCGCCGATTGGCACGGCGACCGGGTTGGATTCATCCAGTTGCAGGCTGGCGGTGTTCTTGAACTGCGTAATGCTCATGGTGAGACCTGTCTTGTGAAGAAAACGGCGGTTAGCGCATGAAACCTTCCATGAAGCCCGCGACCTGACTGGCCAGCTTGCGCCGCCACGGTGCGCTGGCCGGATTGGCCAGGGTCTGGTCTTCGTGGACGAAACTTTTGATGATCGCGTTGTAACCGAGCCAGCGGCACGGCTCCGGCTCCCAGGCGCGCAGCGCATGAATCCCGCCGTCCGGCAGCACCCACGGCTGATGCACCAGTTCGGTATCGCGCTCGAGAATCAGATCGGCCAGGGTGCGGCCGCCGAGGTTGCTGGCACCCACACCCTCCCCGCCATAACCACCGGACAGCGCAATGCCATTGGCGCGATCGCAGAGCATGTGCGGCTTGAAGTGTCGCGACATGCCGAGGTTGCCGCCCCAGGCGTGGGTGATCTGCACGTTTTTCAGTTGCGGGAACAGTTCGCCGAACAGATAACGCCGCAGCTCGACTTCGTCGCGGGTCAGGTCGAAGTTGTGGCGCAACTTGCCGGCGAACTGATAACCGCCGCGGGCGCCGAAGATCAGGCGATTGTCGGCACTGCGCTGGCCATAGGTGACCTGACGGCTGAACTCGCTGAACGCCTGGCCACGGTTGAGGCCGATTTCATCCCAGGTCGCTGCCGACAACGGTTCGGTGGCGACAATCAGGCTTTGCACCGGCAACTGATAGCGACCTAACGGTGGCAGCGTGACCGAATAGCCTTCGACCGCCGGCACGATCCAGCGACTGCGCACACTGGCCCTGGCCGTGCGCAAACTGCCGGACTGCCAATGGGTTACGGGGCTGTTTTCGTAGATCTTCACGCCCATGTTCTGCACGGTACGCGCCAGACCGCGCACCAACTTCGCCGGGTGAATGGTCGCCACGTGCGGCGCATAGATGCCGCCGTAGGGTTTCGCCACGCGAATCTGTTGCGCCAGTTGCTCGGGATTCAGCCAGCGGTAATCGTTGTCGGTCAGGCCCTGGGCGTGCAGTTTGTCGAGGTATTCGCGCAGGCTGGTTTCCTGCTCCGGGTAGCGGGCGGCGCAGTACAGCACCCCGCCCTTGCGGTAATCGCAGTGAATGCCCTCACGTTCGAGGACAACTTCCACTTCATCCGGGATGCTGTGCAGCAGATCAAACGAGGCGCGGCGCTGTTCTGGAGAGAGCCCGGCGAGCAGTCGATCCTCGCCCAGCAGGTTGCCCATCAGCCAGCCGCCATTGCGCCCGGACGCACCGAATCCGGCGGTTTGCGCCTCGACGATGGCGATATCCAGACCCGGAGCGAGTTTTTTCAGGTAGTACGCGGTCCACAGCCCGGTGTAACCGGCGCCGATGATGGCCACGTCGACATCCAGATCCTGCTCCAGCGCCGGCCGCGCGGTGAGCGGCTCGTCGAGTTGATCCATCCACAAACTGATAGTGCGCCACGCCGGCATGCAAGACTCCGCCACTGAAAACCTTCGATGGCGTCGATCCTAGTGCGTGACTTCAATGACTGTCTTGCGCGCGTGCCCGCAAAGAAATTTGTTTGGCGTAGGCCTTCGGCGACTGACCGGTGTGTTGGCGGAAACAACTGTAGAACGCTGACAGCGAGTTGAAACCGGCGGCAAACGCCAGTTCGTCGATACGCAGCGGTGGCGTGGCCTGATCCAGCGACTTGAGCAAGTGCTGCAGGCGCGCCTGATTGACGTAGCGGTAAAAGCTCTGACCCAGCACCTGATTGAGCAGGTAGGAAATCTGATTGCGGCTGTATCCGCACTCCTTTGCCACCCGTTGCAGGTCCAGTTCCGGGTCGAGATACGGTTGCTGGCGTTCGAAGTACTGCTGCAGGTCTTCGGCCATGAAACTGATCTGGCGCGGTGACAGCCCCAGGCGACTCACCGCCGGGCGCTCACTCGGTGCGGCGGCGCCATTGGTTTGTGCGCGAACCAGCGAAGCGTATTCGTTGACCCGCCAGATCAATCCGTCCTTGACCGTGATCGCTTCGCTGGAACGGAACGACACCAGCCCGTCGCCGCCGCGCAGGGTCACTTCGTACTGAATGAACGCGGTGTTGCCATCCACGCGAATCCGGTCGCAATGCTCCAGCGCTTCGTCGGATTCTCGCGGCATGCTCACGCGCACGTACTCGCGCAATTCGTCGAGGCCGAGGATCCGGTTCTGGAAGAAATCGTTGTACTGGACGTCCGGGTGATACAGCGCCATGACGCTGTCCAGATCGCGGTGTTTCCAGCTCAGGTGATAGCGCATGACCGTGGCAGCCGTGGCCGGGGTCTGTTCTGGGCCGTCATCGTCGGCGTGCATAAAGGGCTCTGAGCAAAAGAACCGAGCTTGCCCAACTTCATCCAAACGATCAACGAGCAAACCGTAGTGGCCTTTTGGCGATGAATGTTCAAGGCGTGACTTACATCAAAAAATGGGAAGCAATCGCAAAATGAACTGAAAAATCTCACGGAAAATTCACATGCGGATGCTACTTTTAACCTCACTGACCGGTTGAGCCAATGAAGGCTCTTCCCACCTAACATGAGCAAACGGAAGCGCTCGATGAAGAAGGCGGGCAACACATGAATAAAGGTTCCAGTAAAGTCACGTTCCCTAACGCGTGCCAGCTGATGCGCTGGCATTTTCATCCCATGGGTTTCGAAGCGACGATGGATGCACCGGGCAGCATGATTGCTCGTCTGTTTGATCGTGCCAGCGGCGAAACCATGATCGCCATCGCGGGCATTCCGTGTGCCACGGTGATGAACGCGGCGGATGTCGAGCGCATTATCGAAGCAGTGGAAGATGAGCTGGAGGCTTTCATTCCTCCGGAATCCTTCAGGAGTTACGCTTAACCTGCTGTTTCTAATAAAAAAAGCCCGCCAATTCCGGCGGACTTTTTTGTGCGTGCGTGCTACGCGTTTTGCGGCTGTTTCCGCTGATCGACAAAGAACGCCTTGCCTTGGGCTACGCGGTCAGACGCTCTGGGCATGTTGACTGCCTGGGTGTCCTGCGGCTCGACATACCAGTAGCAATGGCTGACCGCCCGGGTGATGCCAACGTAGGCCAGCCGCAGGATCTCGTCCTTCTGCGCCGAGTCATAAGGCTCGCTGTCGCCAGCCTTGCCCAGCCCGGCCATGCGGTACACCTGATTCTTGTAGGGCGAGCTGGTCAGATGCTGGCAGTCACCCAGCAGAAACACTGCATCGGCTTGCAGGCCCTTGGCGCTGTGGTAGGTGAGCTGCTTAAGGCGCCGGGCTTCGTACGGCAAGCTCGAATCCACATTAACTACTGGCTGAATATGCTTTTCAATCAATGACTTATCACTGCTTTTTCGATAAAGCATCAAGATTGAATCGCCGCGATTGTAATGTTCAGCCAGGCGCTGCCCCAAAGCCTGATCATCGCGCTCCAGCACATTGACTGGCTGCAATGCCTTGGGGGCACCGCTGGCCTTGGCCTTCTTCCCGGGAATTGCCGGCGCTGCGCGGACGATGTGTTCCGCAGCATCGATGATGTGCTGGTGGCTGCGATAGTTGTCACTGAGCATCACTCGCGTGGTAGCTGGTGACGGGAATTCCTTATTGAACTCCATGAAGTAACTCGGCGAACTGCCGCGCCAGCCGTAAATCGACTGCCAGTCATCACCGACGCACAGCAACGACGAACGCTGCGCGCCCCGCCCGACGTGCATGGCCGGGCCGCGACTGCGGATTTCCGTCAGGCTGGCGCGAATCCACGAAACGATCTGCGGCGATACGTCCTGAAACTCGTCAATCATCAGGTGCGACATCGGTCGCAGCAGCTCATCACTCAGCAGCTTCAGGTTTTCCGGCGAGTGCTCGCTGAACAGCGCAAACATGCGGTTGTAGGTCATCACTGGGGGTTTCTGATCGAGCAGGTGATCTTCCAGCGCACGCCAGAACAGGCTCAGCGCCTCAAAGAAGAACCGGTCCGGGTCGTCCTTGGCAAAACTCATGCGGCCGACCGCATCTGGCACGTCCAGCCCAAGGTTTTCGATGAAGCCGGCCGCCGCGACAAAACAGTCCAGCAGCGGCGCCGAGACCAGCTCACCTTTGACCTTGTAATCGAAGCCTGGACCGGCGCTCGCGTCGCCGGCCAATGTCGACAAAACCCGTTTCGATGCTTCGTAACTGTCCAGCCAAATCAATGGCTTACGACAGAAAGCTTGAAACAGGGTGCGCTTCACAGCCCATTCAGCACGCACACTGAGTTTGGCGTTGGGGCGGCAGATTTGCGGGTTTTCCCGGGGATCGAAGCCGAGTACCACCCAGGCATCGAGGCTGGGAATATAGCCATGGCAGTGAAAGGTCGACCCATTGATCTCGAAGGTCTGGCGGCTGGGTTCGATGCCTTTGATCGGCCAGGCACCGGCACGAAACCAAAGGTCTTCGATGGCGTCGCACAGCTCCTCGTCGCGCTTGGCTGCCAGCTCGGTCACTGCTACGCGCTTTTGCACGTCAGGATGATCGCGCTCCAGTTCCTTGAGCTGCAAACCCGCCTTGGCCAATGGCTGAATCAACTGGCGGAAACGCTCGTCATCATTGAATAACCGGTGGTAGCAAGCGTTGAGCTGCTGGCGCTGGGCATCATTGATGCGCAGATCGAACGGGTTGCTGTCGACCTCCTCGTCAGCGCCTTGTGGCCGATTGCTGAGATTTTCAAAAGCCTGCAAGCGTTCGAACCCCGGCAGGCTGCGGACCATCGGCAAAATGCGTGAGTGAAAGGTGCGCACCAGCTCCCGCGCCTGTTTCAGGCTTAACGGTTGGCCCCACAGCGCGAACATCTCGATCAGCTTATTGATGAAATCCTTGCGCGACTCGCGGGTGAAGGTCACCACGGTCATCGAATCCAGCTCAAAGCCCAGATAATGCGTGAGCAACAGGATACGCAGCACCAGCGTGGTCGACTTGCCTGCCCCGGCCCCGGCGATCACCGAAGTCGAGGGAGTGTCGCTGAAGATCATCTTCCATTGTGCGAGGCTTGGCTGGGCATGCGCGGGCAGCAGGCGCGCTACGTCGGCTTTCATGCGTTTCTTCAGCTCGGCGCTGAGTGGCAGGCGCCAGTCGTCGAACAGATGATTATCGACGCTCGGCGGACGATGCTCGGTGCTGCGGCTGTCGCGAATCAATAGAACCTGGCGACCTTCCTCCAGCCCTTCAAGTTTTCCCTCCTTGAAACCGTACTCCACACCCGCAGTGTGGCCGCTGCGAAAACCGTCAGCCTGGCCGTGTAGCCAAGAGGCACGGTGCTGGGCGCGCAAACGCGTCAGGCCATGGCCGAAGAAGCGCGCGGCCAGCCGCTTGAACCATGGCATCTCGGCCAATGGACGAAGTTCGGGAGGAAGATCGGGAGTGTGTTGCGCCACGCTGAGGGGCTCCAGTGTGTGAGGCTGTTGCGGCTATGGTGGCCGTATTTGCCCGTGAGTTCTAGCGAAATGCTTACAGGTCATTGGTTTAGGCGATGAACTGAAAGTTGGGTGAGATCGTTTCGAGCCGGTTTCCCATCAACGAATTCGATGACAATGCCGCACTTTTTACGCTTTTTCTCGATGATTGACTGATGGATGATGCCCGTCATTAACCGACGGTCTCGCTTTGTGGCTCTGGCGTTACGCCCCATGACGAACCTTTTAAGGAGACGATCATGCTTGAACTCAGACCTTTCAACACGCTGGGCGGCGCTCATCACGGCTGGCTGGATGCCCATCACCACTTTTCGTTCGCCGAATACTACGACCCGCAACGCATGAACTGGGGCAATCTGCGGGTGTGGAACGATGACGTGATCGCCGCCGGCACCGGTTTCCCGCTGCACCCGCACCGCGACATGGAAATCATCACTTACGTGCGTGAAGGTGCGATTACCCACCAGGACAACCTTGGCAACAAGGGGCGCACTGAAGCCGGCGACGTGCAGGTCATGAGCGCCGGTACCGGCATCGCTCACAGCGAGTACAACCTGGAAGACGAAGAGACCCGAATTTTCCAGATCTGGATTCTGCCAACCGAAACCGGCGCGCCGCCCTCATGGGGTGCCAAACCGTTCCCCAAAGGTCAGCGCGAAGGCTTCGTGACCCTGGCCAGCGGCAAGGATGGCGACGACCAGAGCCTGCGCATTCGCGGCGATGCGCGTTTGGTCGCAGCCAACCTCAAGGCCGGTGAAACCGCTGAGTATCAGCTGGATGCGGGACGCCGAGCCTATCTGGTACCCGCCACCGGGGTGATTGAAGTCAATGGCTTGCGCGCACAAGCTCGAGATGGTGTTGCCGTTGAGCATGAGTTGGTGCTCACGGTGACGGCGCTGGAAGACAGCGAAATCGTCTTGGTGGATCTGGCTTAGATTGCGGGTATGAAAAAGGGTGACCAATTGGGTCACCCTTTTTACACATGATTTAACGGCCGCCAATCTTGTGGCGAGGGAGCTTGCTCCCGCCGGGGCGCGAAGCGTCCCTGTTTTTGCGACTGCTTCGCAGCCGAGCGGGAGCAAGCTCCCTCGCCACAGTTTTTCGGTGATTAGTACTATTTCGTAGAAACAGCACCATCCACCAGCGTTTGCGCTTCAGCCACCAGTTGCTTGAGGTGGTCGTCGCCAATGAAGCTTTCGGCGTAGATCTTGTAGATGTCTTCGGTGCCCGAAGGACGCGCGGCGAACCAGCCGTTTTCGGTCATCACCTTCAGACCACCAATGGCCTGATCGTTGCCCGGCGCATGGCTGAGAATGCTCTGAATCTTCTCGCCTGCCAGCTCGGTCGACGTCACTTGCTCCGGCGACAGCTTGCTCAGCAGGGCTTTCTGCTCAGGGTTGGCCTTGGCATCGACGCGCACCGAGAACGGTTCGCCGAGTTCATCGGTCAAGGCGCGATAGGCCTGGCTTGGATCACGGCCGGTACGCGCGGTCATTTCGGCCGCCAGCAACGCCGGAATCAGACCGTCCTTGTCGGTGCTCCAGACGCCGCCATCCTTGCGCAGGAACGAAGCGCCAGCACTCTCCTCGCCACCGAAACCCAGCGAGCCATCGAACAGGCCATCGGCAAACCATTTGAAACCGACCGGCACTTCGTACAGACGACGTCCCAGGCGCTTGGCCACGCGATCGATCAGGCCACTGCTGACCACGGTTTTACCCACGGCGGCGTCGGCGCGCCATTGCGGACGGTTCTGGAACAGATAGTCGATGGACACCGCCAGATAGTTGTTCGGTGCCAGCAGACCACCCGACGGAGTGACGATGCCATGACGATCGTGATCCGGGTCGCAGGCGAAGGCCACGTCGTAACGTTCCTTGAGGCCGATCAAACCTTGCATGGCATGGCTGGACGACGGGTCCATGCGAATCTGTCCATCCCAGTCGACCGTCATGAAGCGGAAAGTCGGATCGACCTGCTTGTTCACCACATCCAGATCGAGACGGTAATGCTCGGCAATCGCCGACCAGTAGCGCACCCCTGCTCCGCCCAACGGGTCTACGCCCAGACGCAGCTTGGCATCACGGATGGCATCGAAGTCGATCACATTGATCAGGTCAGCGACGTAAGTGTTCAGATAGTCATGACGGTGGGTGGTGCTGGCCTTGAGCGCCTGCTCGTAGCTGATGCGTTTGACACCCGCCAGTTTGTTGGCCAGCAGTTCGTTGGCCTTGGCTTCGATCCACTTGGTGATGTGGGTATCGGCCGGGCCACCGTTGGTAGGGTTGTATTTGTAACCCCCGCTTTGTGGCGGGTTGTGCGACGGCGTAATCACAATGCCGTCGGCCAGGCCCGAGGTGCGGCCACGGTTGTAGCAGAGAATTGCATGTGAAACCGCAGGTGTCGGCGTGTATTCGTCACCTTCGGCGATCATCACGGTCACGCCATTGGCCGCCAGCACCTCCAGCGCACTGGCGCCGGCCGGGGTCGACAGCGCATGGGTGTCGATACCGACGAACAACGGGCCATCGATGCCTTGGGCTTCGCGGTACAGGCAGATCGCCTGGCTGATTGCCAGAACGTGCCATTCATTGAAACTCAGATCGAAAGAGC
Source organism: Pseudomonas sp. LF020 (assembly GCF_053456425.1). Taxonomy (NCBI): domain Bacteria; kingdom Pseudomonadati; phylum Pseudomonadota; class Gammaproteobacteria; order Pseudomonadales; family Pseudomonadaceae; genus Pseudomonas; species Pseudomonas sp. LF020. The sequence goes on along the minus strand of NZ_JBRFIX010000002.1, from coordinate 393,575 downwards.
TGCCGCGGTGACCGGAAGTACCAAACGCCACACGCTGGGTGGAAATCGAAGCGTCCGGTTGGCCGGTGTAATAAGCCGTTACCAGTCGCGGGATATCGACCAACAATTCTGCCGGTGCCGGTTTGCCCGCAAAAGGACTGATAGTCATGCAAAACCTCTGAAATAGAGTGGTTCAGGAAATACAGCGCAGTTTACTGGCAGTTTGACCGCAGCGCGACGGGATCTATCCGACAGATTTCAACGTTCATTCAAGCGGTGCCAGCCGCAGTGCATCACCCAACAAGGCGATCGCTCCGACCAACCCGGTTTCGCCATAATCCAGCAGGTTCAGGCGCAGATGACGACGGTGCAATCCCTGCAAGCTGAACAGTTCGCCCGGCGCGATCAATACCTGTTGCCTGAGCAGGCGCTGAAACACATCGCGCATCTCCACCGGACGCAGCGCCCGCACCCAGACCGTCGCACCGCCCTGCGGCTCGACAACCTGCAGCGCATCACCCAAGCGCTCGCGCAGCAAGTGGATCATCGGGGTCCGACGCTCCTTGAGCAGCCGGCGCAGCACATTCAGATGCTGATCAACCCGACCGTTTGCGTACAGTCGGGCAATCGCCTTCTGGCGGATGGGTGACAGTCGGAACGAGCGCATCAGAAAATGCCGCAACAGTTCGCTTTTCCATTGGCGCGACAGTACGAACCCGTAAGGCGCCTCGATGCCGATGGTTTTCTCGAATGTAGAGAAGATCAACAGCCGGTCGGGGTCCAGCCGATCACGCAAACGCTCGCCGTCCAAGGCCTCAACCAGCTCGCCGTAGCAATCGTTTTCCAGCACCCAGGTGCCATGTTCGGCAAGCATGCTGGCGATGATGTTGCGGTTTTCCGCAGGAGCCTGCGTACCGCGCGGCATGGACAAGCCCGAAGACAGCAGAATCAACCGTATGTTTTCAGTGTTGAGCAGTGCTTCCAGGCGTTGCGGTTCCAGCCCTCCACAGGCCTGCAACGGCAGTTCGATCACCCGCACCTCTGCCGCCTGCAGCAATCGCAATATCACCCAGTCACAGGGCGACTCGACCAGAATGGTGGCGTGTTTGAGCTGCAGAACAGCCACCAGGATCTCCAGTACTCCGCGCAAATCCGCGCCGATATAGACATCCTCGGCGTGCCAGCACTGTCTCGGCGAGGTGGTGTAGCGAGCCGCGAGGACGGCGCGCAACTCCAGCTCACCGCAGGGCTGATCGAGCAACGGCGGCTTGCGGGGGTACTGACGCAGCAGTTCGCGTTCCAGCAACAGCAATGGACTGTCCAGCGATTGCACTGAAACCGGATCTTCTGCGCTCAACAAGCGCATCCCCGGGCGTCGCGCATTGACGTAAAGCGCCTCAAGCAGATCGTTGCCAACGGCCTGAGGTGTCAGCCCGGCAACCGCTTGGGCGTAGTACCCGGACTTGGCGACGGAATAGACCCGCCCTTCTTTCTCCAGCAGCGAATACGCGTATTGAATGGTCGAGATCGATACGTTCAGGCGATCTGCCAACTGCCGCAGTGACGGCAGCCTGAGGTTGCCTGCTTCGGCCGAATCCGCGATCAATCGTATCAAGTAGCGATAGACGGCCTGATAAGCGAAACCCGACTCCCGCACTGCTTTCATGAGCCCAATACCATTGACACCGATGCGGGGAAAAATTGATCGCTCACCTCAACGTTCCGCTGACCGGTCACCCATGCTGGCGTCGATACCATCAGGTCCTGCAGTTTGCAGTGCGGTATCCGTTGCGTGCAGACCTGCCCCGCGCACCGGCAATGACTCCATGGCGTAGAGACGACAGATCAGCCTGACCGGCAATCCACTGACATCCGTCATCCATTGCAGCACTTGCTCCGGGCCGTGCAGCCCCTGCATGGCTCGATGCAGATCGGGCATCGCCACCAACATGCCGGGATGACAGCTGCGCAGGAACCGTTCGAGGCTGGCTCCACGGTTGATAAACGGCGAGAACAACAGGCAGACCCATTGGGTTTCATTCAAGCCGTACGTCGTTTGAATGCAGTTCGCCGCCGACTCGCGCAGCTCATCAAGCGCTGGTGGCTGTCCCAATCGGGCAATCATCTGCTCGCATACCGCTTCCGGAACCCGTTGCTGCTGCATCGTCACCAGCATGTGCTGAACATGTTGCGAAAACCCGGCTTCATAGCTGCGGCCATCGACGAACTCGGCCTCCAACCCGCGCAAATGGGCCTCGATCAACGGGTCGGCGTATTCGCCCCCGCCGAGGTGAAACACCCATTCCTCGGCCTGGAACCCGAGAAACTCGCTGAGCAGCGGCCAGCGCTCTTCCAGATTGCCCACCGCCATGTCGTGAATGTCGACAAACGTGGTGCGACGGCAGGACTCGAAACTGTCCTCGGGACGCCAGCACAACCGTTCGGCTTCGGCGTAAAAACCGCGGTACAAGTCCCCGCCCAGCCCGTCGAGCAGGGCGAACAATTCATCGAATGTCCCGGTATTGGGCGGTAGCGCACCGATGCCTGCCTTTTGCACCGCACGATCGAGGTTGTCGATGAATTGTTTCTGGCGTCGCAGCGACTCACTCGCCACCCAGGCATCAACACCGTTGCCCCAGCGAGCGATCTGCCCGCAAAACTCCGCCCAGGCCAGGCAGGCGTCGTCCCACAACTCGAGCTTCTCGTCCCTGGCCCGTCGATGCCCCATCATTAGCAGGTTGGTGCGATTGGCTTGCGTACTGTCCTTGTCAGGTGGCGCCAGGTGATCGAATGGCAACACGTGACGATGATCCACCATCAGCAACTCGACACGCGGGTCGTCATACAGGAACAGGGCAGCGAAACTGCGGTGCATATTGCTGGATGCCGCCCCCGATTCGCTCCTGCGCAACATGGCCACACGCAACTGAAAAGTGGCCGGTGCGCGGCCGGCGATACTCAGCTGCGCGGCGCGCAGCAGCGCCAGGGTGTAGCAACTGTCACGGGTACCGGACGGTGTCACCATGACCTTGTAGTCACCCATGCGCTCCATTCCTCCGGCGGCGACCACCAGCCGTTGAATCAGCAATTGCAGCGCTGTCCGTTCGGCTCTGGAAAAGAAACTCAACAGACGCTGCAATACTTGCTGGTAGACATAGTTCATTGCCTGATCATGGATCGTGCTCATCAGTACTTTACCCGGCGTAAAAAATTCATATCGCGCATCAGCGATGACGCTGGCGCAATAAATTCATCAATAAGTAATAGACGATCAAATACTAACACTTATGGTTTTGTAGTTATTTGAAACACTTGACGCGAAGAATTCGGCGGAGCCACCACCCTAGGTGACGCAAACCCCCGCCACCATTGAATTTTTCCGGGAGAAAAAATATCTGAGGAAACTTCTTACAGCGTCCCACGAATATTGAGTACAAGAAAAGCAGAACGACAATAGGAAATAACCTACGGCCATTAAACAGAAATCGGTATATCGCCCACGAGAGAACATATTAAACGCGCAACGGAAAACAGAATGCACAGACATGGCTCATTCCTTGAGATGAAAGTAATCATTCAATTATCAGGGCTTATATGACGATTAGAAGATACAGATGGCAGACAAAAACCGGTTCAGATGTACAACCGGCCACGCACCATGCTCGGTATGTCTGATTATTTGCGAGGGGTAAAACGCAAGAGTCCGTGCGGGTCACGGACTCTGTTCGGAGGGAATTACGCGGGTTCGACCTGCAGGGCGACCCGTTCACGGCATGGGCATTCGTCCATGTAGCGATGTGCTTCGACGAAATCGTTGAACGGGAAGACCCGCGTCTTGAGTGGCAGCAGCACGCGGTCAGCCGTCAACTGATTGATATCACGCAGGGCACGTTGCAAGGCGACGTGATCCTGAACAATGCCCAACTCGGGTTTACCGGTGAAATTACCGATACAGTGCACGAAGAACTGGATGTTCTTCTGGAACGCCGCGCAGGCCGGGAAAGGTGTCTGATTACCGCCTTGCAGGCCATACAGAACGAGGCTGCCACGCGGTGCGAGCACATCGCCGAGCAACGACATCTGCGGACCACCAAGACCGTCGAACACCACATCGACACCACGGTTGTCGGTGATCTTGTTGATTCGCATCAACAGATCTTCTTCCTCGGTAACAATGACTTTCTCGGCGCCCAAGGACAGCAGGTATTCACGTTCCTCTGCGGTTTTCGTCGCGGCAATCACCCGTACACCCATGGCCTTGCCCAGCTGGACAAAGGAAGGTCCGGCGCAGTGGCTGGCATCAGTGACCAGGGCAAACTGTCCGGGTTTGACCCGCGCCAGATCGGCATAAGCGAAATAGGCGATCAACAGCGGTGTGTAATGCACGCTGGCTTCGACCGGGCTGAGCACATCCGGATAGCGGGTCAGCGCGGTGCGCGGCAGCACGATCTGCTCGCCATACACCGGGTAGTCGTTCGGGCTTTCGGCCGGAAAACTGGCCACCTTGTCGCCCACCGACAGATCATCCACACCGTCACCGACGGCGGTCACCACACCGGCCATTTCATGGCCGAGACCGGACGGCAGGCGTGCCTGGGACGAGGCCAGGTTCTGACGCCAGAGAATGTCGTACCAGCTGATGCCGATCGCCTCGACACGCACCTGCACTTCGCCAGGACCTGGCTGAGCGGCCGCATGCTCTTCGCATTTGAGCACCTCGGCCGGACCAAACTTGTGAAAACGGATCGTGCGGGACATCGCAAACCTCGTCAAAGTAACCTCTAATGCCCTGAACTCTATCTGGGCTTTTGACCCAAGACTATCAGTGGCTATTAATAGTCGACATGCCTGTCATTGATTCCGCAGTATGAACGGCATTGGCAAAATCGATGAAAAAATACCGCAACCGGCCCGGTAAAGCTGAATTTAGCGGTGCAGAGTACCAGCCTTTCCCCGTAATATTCATGCCGGCCATTGTTCTCATATGGTCGCTCTCGTCAAGCTTGATGACTCTGCCAGGACTCCAGATGAATCGTAATGACCTGCGTCGTGTCGACCTGAACCTGTTGATCGTATTCGAAACGTTGATGCACGAACGCAGCGTGACCCGCGCCGCCGAGAAACTGTTTCTTGGCCAGCCGGCGATCAGTGCGGCGCTCTCGCGCCTGCGCAGCCTGTTCGATGACCCGTTGTTCGTGCGCACTGGACGCAGCATGGAACCGTCCGCTCGCGCGGTGGAAATCTTCGCCCTGCTCTCCCCGGCGCTCGACTCGATTTCAACGGCTGTCAGCCGCGCGGCGGAATTCGACCCGGCCACCAGCACTTCGGTGTTTCGCATCGGCCTGTCCGACGACGTCGAATTCGCCCTGCTGCCGATGCTGCTCAAACGCCTGCGCGCCGAAGCACCGGGCATCGTCCTCGTCGTGCGCCGAGTCAACTACATATTGATGCCGGGCCTGCTGGCCTCCGGCGAAATCTCCATCGGCGTCAGCTACACCACCGACCTGCCGGCCAACGCCAAGCGCAAGGTGCTACGGCGCAGCCAGCCGAAACTGCTGCGCGCCGACACCGTGCCAGGGCCGCTGAGTCTGGATGACTACTGCGCACGTCCGCATGCGCTGGTGTCGTTCGCCGGTGACCTCAGTGGCTTTATTGATGAAGAGCTGGAGAAACTCGGGCGTAAGCGCCACGTGGTGTTGGCCGTGCCGCAGTTCAATGGCTTGAGCACGTTACTCGCGGGCACTGACATTGTTGCGACCGTGCCGGATTACACCGCTGATGCACTGACGGCTGCCGGCGGCGTGCGGGCGGAGGATCCGCCACTGCCGACGCGTACGTTTGAGCTGCACATGGCTTGGCGCGGGTCGCAGGATAATGATCCGGGGGAGCGTTGGTTGCGGTCGCGGATTCAGATGTTTTTTGGCGATCCTGAAAGTCTCTAGGCGTCGCTGGGCAGGCTGTGCGGCTGATCATTTCTGCCTTTCCACAAACCATGGAGCTCCATTCACTTCCAGAGGATTGCTACATTGGGGACATATTTGAGGGCATGCTATGGATTGTTTGAAAAGGATGCTCCCAGCCTGAAGCCCCACGTAAGCAAGCGTCCAACTCACCTTTTGTAAGTCAGGTGTCCACTGATGCGGCAGCAGTTGCCCGGTTTCGCTGGTCTTTTGGATAGGCAACTGCGTTAGCACATCTTTACTTCAAAACAAACCAAAAACCATGATCTACCGCAGCCATGGCCAGTCTACAGAGCGCATCTGTGCCGCACAGCACTGCCCCTCGGGAATATTGCATGTACAAATATGTACCTTCCATAATACCCGTGGATTGGAGAATATTTGTCTATCAAAAACCGCCTGACCATGGACACACGCTGTGTGAATGGAATAAGCGGACGACAGCAGCGCTGCCACCGCTTGTAATTCTGGCGACACTGCCGTCCAGCCGCCAACTCAATGCTCTGCTAAGATTTGCCTCTCAGATTGATTTCAAGGAGAAAAGTCATCAGCCGTATTAAGGACACCGAGGCTTTCATCGCCAAATCAAAGGCGAAATTTGGCCAGCAGTTCAGTTACTCCGAGACCCTCTGGCACTCAGCGCGCGCACCTGTAGTTCTTCACTGCCTGAGGCACAACCCCCCCGAAAAAGTTGAGATAAATCCCGATCAGCATCTGAGCAAGAAGGGCGGCTGCAGGCAATGCAAGGTTGACAGCGTAAGGGCTCGACATGGCAAGACTCGGGAGGTCTTCGTCGCCGAGGCCAAAGCCAGGCACGGGGACGCCTTTGATTACGGCAAATTGGTATATCTCAATGCCAAGACAAAATTACTCATATACTGCCTTGAGCACTGCATCGAGTTCTGGCAACTTCCCGAGGTCCATTTGAAGGGCAGTGGCTGCCCTGCCTGCAAGAGTGCAAAGTTAAAAAAGAGCAATGCGGAGTTGTACAGCCAGCGGAGCGTCAAATTTGAGGAGTTCCTGACTAGGGCAAATTTGACGCATAAAGGTTACTACCAGTATCAGCCCGAAAGCTATGTAGGCTTTAGCAAAAATATTCGCATCATTTGCCCCAAGCACGGCCTGTTCTCTCAACGCGCCGAGCGACATGCGAGCGGTAGTCAGTGCAAGAAGTGCGTGGCTGATAACCTCAAGATCACCGAGCCAGTACTTCGGGCGCGTATTGAGCAGAAATTTGGCTCGATTCTTTCGGTTCGATTCGGTGTCTGGTCAGGCTTCAAAACGATTGTCCAGGCATTCTGCAGTCGACATAGACATAGCTGGAGCTTGACTGCGAGCGCCCTGCTGTCGGGCGGTGGTTGTCGTCACTGTGTAAACGAACTTAAAAATCGGCCTGCTTTAGCAGCGCTGGTGAGCAGCTTGCCCCCCGAACTACGTTATTTGGAAACCAGTCGAAACCCTGATTTTCTGAGATTTAGCATCGACGCCACGCGCAAACACCGAGCTCAGTACCGCTACGAGGAAAACCTCTTTATCTCGTTTTCCCGGCCGTGCCAAGTGATCTGCCACACCCACGGAGCCTTCAAATTAAAGCCTGAAGAGCATCTGGGCGGCACGGGTTGCCATATTTGCGCCTACCAAGACCAGTTCATCAGGTCGGCACGCCAACGCTTCGCTGACCGTTTCGATTATGGCCAAACGAATTTCAGCCAAGCCAGTGGCCAAGAAAAAATCAGCATCCTCTGCGTTGAGCATGATGTTCGCGGCAGTATCAGCGCCGAACTACATCTGCGTGGCACGCCGTTCTGCGGGGTTTGCAAGAGCCAATCGCGGGCGTTGACCACCGAACAAAACCGCCGTGCTAAACACCATGCCTTGCTCCAAGCCTTTAGAGAGGCGGCTTTCGCGGCCCACTCTGGAAAGTACGAATATCCTAACTTAGAGGAGGAGCTAGTCACACGTGTCAGCAAAATCACTGCCTACTGCAAGCAGCATGATTTTACGTTTACACCGTCTGCAGCGGCGCACGTACAAAAAGGCAACCGAGCCCCCTCAGGATGCCAGCGTTGCAAGGGAGACGTTTCTCGACTGCGCTACCGCAAACCTTACATCGAAGTCCAAGCAAAATTGGCCAAACATGGTTTTAGCCTCCTCACCCCAGAGCATGATTACAAGAACCAAGGTGAACCATGTTGGTTCGCTGCAATGAAGGCCATGAGGCAAACGTAGTCCCGCAGAAGATTTTTAGTGGTCGAAGCTGCCCAAATTGCTCTCCTTTCGTTGGCGAGGCAATTACCCGCAGTATTCTTGAAGAGGGCTTCGGATTTTCGCTACAGAAACGGCGATTTAAGCAGAAAGATCATCCTCACTTGATTCAGCCCCACGCCAGCCTCGAACTGGATGGATACAATGCGCAGTACAAAGTTGCGTTTGAATACCAAGGCGCATGGCACTACCAAAGGGCTCGGCACCGTACGGAGGCGAGCTACCAGCGCCAAATTCAGCGAGATGAGCAGAAGGCTGTTATGTGCGAAGAGCTGGAAATCAAACTAATTGTAATAAACGAGTTCATGTACCCGTTTGAGGCTGCAGATGTAAGAAAGAAGATCCTGGAAGGCCTTGATAAGGTTTGTCTGAAACAGCAGTGTGTTGTTCAAGAGCCTTTGCTGCTGCTATCTCACATTCCATTGTTCAACCTGAATGGCCAAAAGAAGCTGCTTGCACTGGCTGATGAACATAACCTCAGTGTGAAAGAAACGGCATGGTACGGAAAATGGCATAGCTACTCATGGCAATGCAACATATGCGACAACGAGTTTAAATCGCCTTATATCGTGCGTGAAACTGCAAAGTGGAAGTGCTGTCCCCGCTGCGCACGAAATCATCCAGAAGTCAAAGAGCGACGCCGGAACACAATGAAATTAAAGGGTGGTGAATACCTGGAGGCGCTTCGAGAGAGAGGCCGATCCATTGGTCTGGAGCTAGTGGATGCCGATTGGAAAACTGCGGCTCAACACGTCACTTATAGGTTCAAATGCATCCACACGAAAGCTGAAGTGAAACCCAGAAACTACAACAGCGTATTCTTGGGATACAACGGTTGCGATTGCGATGAACACCGCCGACCACGAGTTTGAGCCAGCGAACAATTTTGATTTGTATCGATCTCTTGTCCAGACTGAGGTGATTAAGTCACCTCATTTTCCGTTTTTCACGGCGAGATGATGTCGAAGAGCGGCGGACTGCCATCAACATCGCCATAAAGCTGATCTCGTCCCAGAGGTCGCTTCTCTCCGCCCATGACTTTATGTCGTTCTGAGCGTTTACAGTTCGTTAGTCAAAAGCTTGATCGGGCATCGATATACCCTCGTTTACCTGGTCTAGAGATCGACATCGTCAAAGATGTTTCGGCCGCCCTCCTGTGCAGATGGCCGCATCAGATCGCTTCGGCCAACTGCAGGCTCTTCTCCCCGCTCTTGTGATACTTCGCTCACCCACTCGTCGACTCGGCGCCTTTGAGTTTCGACCACATCCTCCACCCTGGGCCATTCAGGGAAAGCCGCACGTATTCCCTCTAGCTGATCAATAAAATCAGAAAGGTGGTAATCAGGATCGTCCTCATAGCTATACATTTCCTGCTGAGACTGGCGAATCCTGTCTAGGTCAGGCAAGACATGCTTCTGTACATCGCTGTAGAAGTCTTCCCGCTCCTGGTCACTAAAGAACTCATGCATGTCCTGATCGTAGATGTACCCTAGGTCATCCTCATCGAACACAAAGCCGTGAATTTTGGTCGAGATCGCACCCCTTGCTGATTCCTCAAAAAGGCCTTGTCGAAGCAAGCGCAGTGCAAGGTCAGACGACATCGTGAATAGGTTTCTCGCAAAATCACGAACCAGGCTGGAGGCCAGTTCACCATCAGTTTTCGAGTACATGGCCAGAAATACGGCGTCAGTCCTGCGCAGCAGAAAAGAGTACAATCTGCCCCGCCTCATGCGCACCACTTCGGCCCCACAAGTGACGTACTGATAGCATCGTGTTGCGATCACTGCGAACATGCTCGACGGCAAAATCGTAGCATTCTGGATGCCCGCATCGCCGCACGTCACAAGTTCCATCAAGCGCTCAATGGGTGTGCCATCTACAAAAATCTGCAGGTGATCAGGACTCTGGGCGAGAATCAAAGCAAACGCATCGCCAATCGTTGGGTGCTTGTACCGCCAATAGCGTCCTTCAGCAGTATCTGCTACTTGTACAAAGCTTCCCCGGAGACTCTCAAGCGCACGGATGCAACCGGCTTGGTTACCACCTAACCTTTCAATTGTCTTCATCTCATCCCCTGAGAGGTTGACCGGGCTTTCGATCGCTCCGTGCTTCATGTAAAGCAAAGCCAATGCGGCCTGACTTTCGTCATCCATGCCATGCATTGTCTCAACGAGCCATCGCTCCTGCTTGGCGACAAACTCATCGATACTTCTCTGGTCGATCTTGAGGGCCCTGGTGAATTCAATACTGCCCAACCGCCGAGCTGTCTCAGGAACGAACCGACTGTGAGCTGCCACCGCAGGAAGAAACTCCTTTAAAGCTGTCCGAACCCGCTGCGGTTGGTTGCCAAGCTTCACATGGTTGTAGAGGATTTCTGACTTTTCTCGTGGGGTCAGCTCTTTCACGTCAATGACCACCTGGCTTTCCTCGATCAAAGGAAATGCCGTTCTCTTGAGGTCACGCCGTGCGCTGTTGTAGATGTAATCACGGCTAGTCAGGACTACACGATGGCCCGCTCGGATCATCGTCGAAAGCGCCGGGAGTATCCGATTCCATTCCATCACTAGGTCGGCTTCGTACTGCATCGCTCCAAAGGCGTCATCAATCCAGATGAACTGCGATGCTTCGTCCGTATTCCAGTGATCTCGAATTTGCTCGGGCTTTTCCAGCTTCAATACCATACTTCCCCACTTATCCATCGCACACATGGCCATAAGTGAGGCAATCGTCGTCTTTCCTGCGGCGGGCTCTCCAACCAAGAGAACAAAACCATGCTGCTGGAGGGCCTGGAGTGCTTTGCGATACGTGCCAGTCACCACAAGCTTTGAAAGCTCAGGAAGCTCTGTCAGCAGCGCCTTCGTCTGCTTGTACCGTCTCTCATCCAAGATCTGACTGAGGTCACCCAGACCATAGAGCCGAGGTACATTCATGCGCAGGTTACTATTTAGCTGGATCTTCTCGCAGATCCATGTGGAACCCAGCAGCAGAACGTGCTTGACCCCAGCATCTTCAAACGCCTGCTTGATCTTGAGATGGCTCTGCCCAGTCCAGTCTCCGTTCGTCATCAGAACATAGACATCACACTGCCCCTTGGCGACGAGTCTGAGCACTTTTTCACGCTCACCAGCTACATCTGAAAGCGTCAGATTATGATCACGGCGCGATGTGAACTTACACTGGAAGACGAACGCGCCTTCATACAACTCATTTGGCTGAGGAGACCACGTCCCCTTGAACCCACCGTCGCGACCTCCATCATTTCCCTCTAGGAACGTCTCGACCGACTGCCCCAATACCGTAGAAGCTACAGCCATACATAACTGCTGAAAGCTATGCCAACCCAAGAGGTGAAGATCGTATTTGGGGACGCTCATCTGACGTTGATCCTTGCAGCCAAGCCCTAACTCGGGGCAAGGACTATCATAGCGTAACCGCCGAAATACCGTTCGCTGGAGATAGCGGCAGCATTACTTTTTAGCCTAGGTCTGGGCCTAATCCTTCGATATAATCTCCAAAACTAAGTACGATGGACAGATCGGAGAAAACCTAGCAGTTCCCCCTAGATAACTGCATCAGGCCATTTCTGCCTGAATCACTTTATCAAACCCAATTACTAGATCCTTCATAAACACAACGGCGTCTAAGGCTTGTTGTTTTGATATGTCACGCATTTTAACCTCCCGACCTCGCGACTGGATAATAAGATCTGCTTCATGCACGATTTGGTTTCGTCGGCGAGCTATGCCATTCAATTTATCAGTGATATCTTTTTGGCTTCCGTTATTCATAGCTACGGTAACCTTGCGCCAAAAATCCTTTATACCAAGAATGGTAGCGGCTTTCTGAATATTGGAAGCCGTTTGAAATGTGAAGTCACGATGCAAAATTTTTCTAACCTCTTCCTTGATAATATTCCCAGGCCGAGCGGCTGCATCAGATCTAAGCTTGTCGGTAGCTCTCTTCACAGCATTTACAGGAAGAGAGATAGAGCGAAATTCTTTCGACTGAGACTCCAACGGCAAGTTGAGGATTTTCAGGAAGTACTTTGCAACAATCTCGTGCATATAGCGATCTAACGCAGAGACTGTTGCCGAAATAGCTCCGCGCAATAATTCAGATGCATAGTCATGTGTAAAGCTTTCCCGCGAAAGCCCGGCTGACTCTCTGAGAACAAGTAAGCTTTTTTTATCCTTACCATCAATGCGGACTATTTTTTCATTTTTTGGCCAGCGCATCAATGAGATAAAATTTGCTTTCCAATCGCTTCGTATACTTCGCTGCCGGGAATTGTGAACCAAGTCGTAAAGATCGAGAAAATGATCTGCCCTTCGCATTGCGTGATCGAATAGATCCTTCGGTTCGAGAGCCATCTAATACCTTCCTTTAAGATTATTGATCATCAAACTTTGAACATAAAATACCACGCAAAAAACCGACATCGCTCCGCGTCCGGTCAAGGACCGAATCGCTGAACGCCCCGAATTGCCGGACTATTCATTCCCCGCTTACCATCAGAAGAATGTCCTATTTTGCTCAGAAACTCTGAAAGTGTCGCGGAGCCACAAGCTGACTTTAAAATCTCATCCCAACATAAGGATACAATAAAACTTGACACCAAAAAAAACCAGCTAAGCGACGAACTTCAGCCGCCCCCCAAAAAAAGTCAAGCATGAGCAGCTAATCTGGCCTTGAATTGCTATCAAAAGCTTCAAACCCTAAACCGAACAATTCATCAGATTTGGACTCAATTTCCTCCACATAAATTTTTTCCTGCAATAAATTAAGTTTCTTTTCAGCGACCGATCTAGCGCCTTCAAAAAGCTCAATCCACAAATTACTATCACCCTCTCTAAACCACACCAAGTCAGGTTGAAACATTTCGACCTTTATGCCATACCCGAAAGGCTTACCTCGTTCGATGTTTTTTTGTCTGACAAAATAAGCCCGACCGCTTTCAATGCCGCGAGATCCACTATGCGATACGTAGTCATGCCTGTAAGTCATTGCAGTGTCATGCGTCTCTCGTAATTCCTCAGGAAGCATGATGCGCTCAAGCTTTACTGATCTACCGTCACCAACAGTAAAACACTTCCCATAAAAAGAAATTGCAGCCACAAATAAAGCCTTCACTATCTCCCTATCAACCATGGCTGAACTATCAACATGGAGTGCATCATTCGCACTAGGCAATTTTATGTCACTTATTTTCTTTAGCCACACTATCGCAGCGGTGAGATCTCTCTCTATCGCCGCATAAGCAAGCATTTGCTTGCAAAGGTGAGAATCCAAAACAAACTTAACGCATTTTCTACCCATATATGTATAGGTAGACTCTCTCTGACCCGTCGCCGCATTCAAGTGCACGTAACTTTTCCATTCCTTTCCCACGCTCACCTCCACTGAAACGCGTTATAAATTTTATTTTACGCGCTGGTAATGACCCGGACATCCGAACCAGACACACTCTTGATGTAGGAATAACTTGTACCGAGGACAGTAAGCTGATCAGCGGAGATTTTCGCTGCTGAAATGGCGGGCTGCACGATTACAAATCTGAAAATCATCTCATGATCGTGACACTTGTTGCGAAGCAGCTCCAAATCTATTGGGTCACCCTTGAGGATTCTGTCGAACCCTTTCGGCAGCGATTGCTGGTACCGACCCATTAATCGATTAAAGAGTTTTTCCTCGGTGTGCAGCCACTTTACTGATCGTGATGCCTGGCCGCAGACCTCATAGACATCGCTCACACGAGCTCCAGGTCGAGCCTCGCCATCTTTTTGGGGGCAATACTTGCAGTGGTAAAGGTCGACAAAGATTGCGTCCTTGCTCTCTTTGATTGCCACCAAATCCGCAATCTCACCTGCGCCATCATCGTTGAAAATGAATGCATAGTCGTCCTCGATTCGGCTGTAGGTGAACCCTTGGACGGTGTCCATGTTACGAGTTGCCTTCATGGACTCGCTGTGGATCTGGGTGGTCCCCCAGTCCCAAGCCTCAATCAGTGCTATAGGAAGCTTCAAGTCCAAGCTATTGGGTGTGTAGAACCGGTAATTGCCCTCGACCATCGAACCGTCCACGGCTAGCAATACCAAAGGGTTCGCATCCAAGTACTGCTCAAACGAGCTCTCTTCAGCGAAAATAATCTTCACCCCCGGGCAGGACACTTTGTAGCTGTCGTTCAGTAACCGTATTGTGATGCCAGGAAGCTGACGCTCCGTGCCATCTGCTGCTATGGCGATGACGGGCACTTCTAGTGTCAGATCGTCGGTCCGCTGAGGTTTGCCAAGCTCGACATCAAGCAGGTTGAAAATCTCACCGTTGAACGCTATCGAAATTTTCTGCTCGTTTTCGATCGCAATGGACTCCGGCCAATCAGCATAGAAAAGTCCCGTTGGCCAGGCCCCTTCGATCTTCTCCGAGCGAATCACATCCTTGAGCACTTCAGAAGGGTTTATCGAGGCATCGTTGAGTTTCTGTGAGGCACGTTTGCACCACTCAATCCAGTAAATGATACTGGAAGAGTTCATCTCCCAGATCTTCCCTTTGTGAGAGCAGCCAACGGTGGTGCGCTGTCCATCTTCATAGCCCGTTGCGAAGATGTTGGACTTTTTCGCCGTGCCGTTCTCGATTTCACTGATGACGGTATTGATGTCCCGCCCGACGTGCATCGTGAATCTCAGATCCTTGCGTGTCCTGGACAGCCCCACGTTCTGCAGCTTCATGAGCTTGATGTCGTGCAGGGTTCGGAACGTAGGCTCGCCGTTGATTCGCCTGGCATCCTTTGCAATCAAATTCAAAAAACGCGTCGCTTGCGATTCATCACCGGAGGAGTGAATGAATAGCGTCTTGTCGGGCGCGTGGTAGTACGCCAGGTAGAGAATCCAGTTGGTATCAACGATCGCTGATGTCTGAGCCCATCCGACGGGAGATTCTCGTCGCGTCACCATGATGATGGTGTCTGAATCGTCGTTGATGGAAAGGAACTGCAGCGGTTCTTTCTTCTGCGAGAAGTTATTCGCTTTCTCTGGCCGCCACTGGTCGCGCTCCACATGGTAGGCGATCGCACTGATCTTGGGGTTGGGGCTCAACCCGAAGATGTCCTCGGAGTCGGCATCATCCGGGAACTGTTCAGTGAACATCTCTTTTTCGATTTCGCGGGCGATCTTGTCTTGACTCACGTCTCGAATCACGGCGCTCCAGTCGGCACTTTCCTTGTAAAGCACTGCCATCTGGTAATCGACTTTCTGGTTGGCAATGTTCGAGACGAATTTGGCGTCGCCTAGCGTGTCATCAACCCGCGTTAGCCGACCGATAAACTGTAGCGTGACTGCCGGACTGCGATGCTGGTCGTGAATAGCCGCAATCTTCAGCTCTGGCAGGTCGAAGCCTTCGCCAAGCATGTCCACGCAAACGATGATTTTGTATTTCTTCTCGACAATTTCACCCAGCAGCTTGACCCGATTCGGCACCTTGCTGTGGATAAGAATGGGTGAGAGGTCTTCATGTTTTTTGTAGAGTTCAAACAGAGCTTCAGCCCGCTTTTGCGATCGGGAGCGTACCATCAGTAGGTGGTTAAAGCCTTGCTCTCGATCGCCTCGCAACAACTCTACCGCTTTATCAGCAACCACTTGGTCAGCCAACTCGAGGTTGTATTCGCGGACGGGGTGAAATTCGATCGACTTGAAGTAACCATCGATCTGCGCATCCTTCAACGGGTAGTTGTAGATAATCTTGCCGTCAAGAGGCTGATTGTCCTCCCTGAAAGGCGTAGCAGTGAACTGCAGGCATGCCTTCTCTTTGAACGCGGTTTTTACCCGCCCCCATGTCATGGCGGCCACATGATGGGTTTCATCAATGATCAGGTGGCTGCAGATTTCAGCCAAGGCTTGGAGGGACTCTGTGTCGAATCGCTGCAATGCTTGCGGGGTAGCGACAATTACATTTGCTTCGGCAAGCTGTTGCACATCTTCAGCCGACATTCCTGAGCCGATCGCCCTCACCACAGGGTTAAGCGCTGTGGCAGAAACAGCACCGATCTCTCGAAGTTTTTTCAGCCCGAGGCATTTTTCGACAAGCTGGGAGCGCAAGGCATCTGACGGGACGAGCACCAATGTCCTTGCCAACCGCCCTGCGATAAGCAAACCCAGCATGGTATCGGTCTTGCCGGTACCCGTTGGCATCACGATCGTTGCGGTCGTGGCCGGAGACATCACTAGGTGGCCCAGTGAAGCGTATAGGGCGGCAAGCTGAGGCTTACGCAAGCCTGGCATATTGGTTTCCCTGACTGCCAGGTTGAAGTTGAAGAGGTGTTGCTGCCAGCTTTGATAGACGTCTAAGTACTTCCCTGTAGCATCGGACATTGCATTCACCAAATTGAATGTGACAATCAGCGCTGATCATTCAGTGGCCACATGCTATCAGTGAACATCATCTCAGGTGTACCCTGAAAATTGGCGGTCATACCCGCCACTCTCTCTACCTTCACCAACCGACGATCGATGCCAAATACTCAAATCTGAGATGGAGGTAAACTGAAAACCATCCCAATCCACCCTGGTCTCCGTCAGAAAACGTCATTCGCGATCGCTCCCACACCCGGTGAGAATGAGGGCAAAAAATGGGGGGAAAACTCGTTTTTTTCGAGCTGAACCCATCGTAATAGCCAAGCAGAAATGTTGTTCGGCAGCCCTGAGAGCTAGTGATAACTGCTCATAAGCAACTTTCATAAGCTGGGAATGGAAAACGAGCGTGGCGCAAATTTGGGCGACAGACGTCATTCAGGAGACATTCATGTCAGGCGGCATTAGTGCAATCAAAGGGTTTGATTACCAGGCTGCGGTTATCCTGGAACTGTTGCTGGAGCATTTCAGAAAACACCCTGAGGGTCGAGTAAGACCTGAGGGGCTGGACGACCTGGACCTCTATACGTCCAGAGCTGCCGAAGGCGTTACGTTCGTTCAGATCAAAAAGCCGACGGAGAACGTAAATGGCGAACTCACCCCGTCCCCTTGGACTTTGCATGAAGCCGCCAGACACTTGATGAGCCCCGCCGTAGTTAAATTGCTTGACGGGAAGTCCAGGCAAATATGGGTGCTGGGTGATGAAAGCACCTTAGAACTCAAACAGCTTATCGATGCGGGAGCGCAAGCGCCTACGGAGTGCCCGGCGTCATACTGGCTCATGGTCTTGTTGATCACTCGGCAAAGCCTTGAAGAGGATGGCTTACCGGTCGAACACCTACCCAAGCCCAATCACAAGCTGCTGAAAGAGTGGACAACAAGACACAACTCAGACATCCCGTTTGATTGGCTGGATAAAAAAATCTCCTCAATCGCAACCCAACAAGGCGCATCGCAGAGTCTCGTCAACATCCACGCGGAGAAACTCTCAAGATACGCAAGCTCAATGCCGCATGTGCTAGAAAGAATCACCCTGCGATGTGGGTACGGATCAGAACAGGAGGTCAATGCTCGCGTAAAGGATAAACTCTCCACCGAGCTGGCCCTTTCTGCCGAGGTCGTCAACAGCACGCTCTATTTCAACCTTCGATCCTTTATCAATGAGATCTCGAAAAAGCCTGGGCAATGTTTCTCAAGGGATGATTTCGAAGCAGAAGTGCGTTGTGTATGGCCGCACATGAGCCCCATCTGCACGCCCCCAGCCCTGCCCCGCTATCACATAGCTCGCGTGGACATCACCCGCCCGCTGATGTCCAAGCCTCTCACGGAAGTGATCGGTGTCTCGGGCTCTGGAAAAACCTACCTGGCTACCGAAACCTATCATCTTGCCCGAAAACGTGAGCCAGGCAGCGAGATCTATTACGTTGAAGTCAGGCAGGATACTTCCCTGAGGTCCGTGCTAGCGGGCATTTCCTTTCACCTGCGTAGGATAGGTATTCGAAAACCCTTCACGATTGTCACCCGAGCGGGCGAGACAGAACAAGAACGTATCTCACAGTTAGCGGCAGCATTAAGCGAGTCCAGCGCCAGAATGTTGTTCTTGATCGACATTGTCGACGGTACGTGCGGCCCGTTGTTCAAGCGTGAGCTCAGTTCATTCATCAAGGCGCTACAACCGGGTGCTGTTTCAATAATATTTTTTTCCCAAGAAAGCCCCCTGCTACTGAGCAACTTCGAACGGAAAAGCGCACAGGTTGCCACGCTAAACCTGCGCGGTTTTACGTATGAGGAATTCTCCAAGCTGGTAAGCCGATATCACGCTAACTCCCAGTCCTGGCCGCTGTATAGGATCTTTAGGCGCATCACCGCAGGTCGAGAATCCGGTTTGTTCGCAACGCTTGCGGATACACTTGCACGCGCCTCGACGCTCGACGAAATGCAAATGCTCGCCGCACAAGAACCAGAAGATATTCTGCCCACGGCAGAGCGGATTAGATTCGCAAATATCAGTAGTAGCGCCCGCCCTGCCGCAGAAAGACTGATATGTTTCGCCCTCCCATTCGACCGTTCCGACGCCAAAGAGATTTTCCCCAAGGAGCCTGTGGCGCTCGCCATATCAGAAATGCTTGAGCTTGGCCTGTTGCGTACCCGGGGTGACGGTCTATTGGAAATGCATGAGGTCGTCAGGGCGGGACTTGAAGAGAATATCCCCGTTGATACCCGCCGCTGCGCACACCAAACACTCGCCACTTGGTACGGGTCGTGCGGAGTCGTCAGCGCAGAGATATTTCACCTTGATAAAGCCAACCTCACCGCAACGGCCCAAGCTCGTGCCAAACAGGCTTTTCTTAAAGGGCTGAACTGGAACGAACTGGCAAGCTTTGTATTGCGCCGAAAACTCATCAGCGCAGAGGAAGTCATCACTACCTTTGCACAGGCCGACAAGGCCATTGAGCACTGTTTCATATTACCTGACCTCTTGCGTGCGCTGGATTACAACGATGCCAACGCGCTGATCGCTGTGCTGAAAGAGCGGATCAAACATCGACAGCTCGATTACCAGTTTGACAGTGCGATTACCGAAGCCATCATGCAGATCGACCCTGGAAAAGTTGAAGAACTGATAGCGCTGATCGTTGATGCGACCACGGATGAGGTAAAAAGAAAATCCGCGTTTTCCACACTGTCGAGTGGCATCAGAAAGTTCAAATTCGTACTTTCAGAAGCGACCCTCTGCCTCTTCGACGCCCAATCTTTTGAGACACAACGATCACTGCTAGGCATTTTTTCGCAGGACAAACGCGTTGATACACTCAGCCGCGTTTTCCAAGTCCATGCAGAAGAATTAAGAGCCGCAACATGCGATGAGCATGTAAGCCCCCTTCATCTGAAAATAGCTACACTGGAGGACGCCAAAGCTCTCATCGCGGCCTTGCCGTCCGTTTCCACGCAGGCCATGTTGATTTCAAAATCGGCGTTGTTAGGTCCGCTCGTCGACACTCTTCGTCCACTCAGAGTTGCCTTGAAACGCCACAGCATTGAAATCCTGAGGCAGCCCTCCATTGATCCGGGGTTGCACGCCAATGCCATTCGCGTGATCTCTCTGTTTGCCGACAGAAACACCCCTGCGCTCTGTCACGCGTCGATTGTCAACCAGCTACCAATGGCGGCCTTCCATGCCGTTATCCCAGCGCTGATGCCCTCGTTGTGTGAGCGAGGCGACTATGAAAGCGTCGTTCTAAACCCGTTAATCTCGATTGGAGAGCGCCGTTGGGCCATGACAGCACTCGCCCTTTTGGGTGTCGACCTCGAAGAAACCTTGTACGCACTCGCAGCGCTGCCCGGCCAAGAAAACACGGACGACCAATGGGAGCTCTACAGCCTAATGACCTGTAGCTTTAGCCCATTCAAGGGTGGTATCGCTTTATTGCGCAAATTCTTCGAAGCGAACCCAGGCACCGTACCCATAGCACTGACACTGGGCCCATTGCTCAAACTGAGCGAACTCGATACACCCGACGCTTCAGCGCTCTTGGCCATGGCATTGGCAAGCCCCCACAGAGAAGTTCGTCGGCTCGCCGCGATGCGATTGCAATACCGAAGGGACAGCACCGTCCTCGCCCCCATGATCCAGGCCTATCGCAAGGAACAGGACACCACCACGGCACTTTATCTGGCCAGGGCCATAGTTGCTTCCGGTGCCAAGAACACAGGCGACCTGGACCATGACCAGCACCAGGATGCCGCGTTCATGGTGTGGCGTTGCATATTGGCCAGACGCAGTAAAGACGAATGGGCATCTGCTTTACTCGTCAAGCTAGCACTTGATAACGCTCAACCATGGAAGGTGCGCAGGGCAGCGATAGCAGCGGCGGGCGAGTTGCCGTACGACACCGTACTCTCGCTGATCCAAACCACTCTGCTGACAACTGCACTTCCACTTGTCGACCACAGTGTCAGTCTGTCCAGCTACCTTATTCTGAGCTTCCACATCGAACATAACGCCAGACTATTTCTCCAGTGGCATTCCTTGGGACGAATAACCTTTATTGAGCTCGTGGGGAGCCTCGTAGACCGCGAAATCAAGGACATATGGTTTTCAGAAAACGCGACGTCAGGCGCGACCGCTGCCGAGTGGTTGTATAACAGCCTTTCACGTGACGACAGGACCGCGTCATATGATCTTGCCGCAGTGGAAAATGCCATCCACCTCCCCTTACTTCAACTGGCTACAATCCAGTCATTACGCAAACATGGCAAAATCGACATCATCGAAGCCTTACTAAAGGCTACGACCTGCGAATGGTTGAGAATCCATGCCACCAAACAACTCGTTGTAGCGCGGGGCGGCGGCAGTGCCACGGAGTCCCACCTTCGCCACCTCTTGGGCGATGCGTGTTCCGATCACTCCTTTCTGGGAGGTCTCCTTCCAGAGCTCTGCAGTCGCAAGCCGGCCTCCAGCACCCATAACCTGCATCCACCGAGTCATCGCCCCCTCAGCAATAAATCCCAAGGACTGGCCGCCTCCACAATCATGAAAATGGTTCAGGAAGATACCCTCGAAAAAGCCTTGCCCCAAGATTTTATCATCACAGATTTATCGCAGACACAACTCGTCGAGTTGATACCGCTGCTTGACCCTGAGCGCGATCCTTCTTCATTTGTTAGCGAATTCCAACCCGTCGTCGGGTTTACGTCAGACGGTCACTATGTCGCACAGGAAAGCTCGCGCTCCCGTCCGTCCTCGAACGCTCGCTCGAGACTCAGGGCCGCACTCGCCGCTGCAAATGACTTCGACGTGGAAATCAATTGGCATGGCAAAAGTCTCTCCACCCCTTATGGCACTGAGTACCGTATCCAGTACCTCCATGCACTGGTACTTAGGGGCAACTCACAAAAATTCTACAACGAACTGGACGCCAACCACGACACACTGCTCATCGAGCTTTTGGAGAACGGCCGAATCGCATCGCTCTCCAGCCTGCTGGATGACAGGATTATTCCCTTGATATCGCCGTATATAGAGCCTTGCAACCTCAAACTTTTTTTATCACTTTGCAACGTTGCAGCACTCATACAGACCCCGTCTATCGATGCCACGCTCAAGCGGCTGACCTATCGCTGGGCTCGAGAGTTCACAGCACCCGAGCGCGAGGCAACGGCCCATAACGAACAGTTTTTACATCAAGGCTTCCATCTTCTTGTCCGACATCCTCGATTCATCCACGTCGATGGCATTTATGACTGCCTCGCCTCGGTCCACAGGCACACGCATGAAGTGTTCAGTGATTTCGACCTGCCTGATATCTTTGAACATCACCCCCGTGCCTACGTAGATTTGGAGTCCAGGCTTGCAGACATTGTGGAATTCGAGCACTACCAAGTTAGCAGATACGACAAATTGGATGATCGTTGTGCACAATTGTTCAGCGCCCTTGATGGTCCCTAGGCTCTTTACGATACCTTTGAAACCCTGTCAAAGCCGCTCGGCCTGATGTCCAATAGAGTTCTCGCCTTTTAGGCGAGGGCCCTTGTCTAGCCCAGCGATACGAATTTTCCGACGCGTACCGGAAATGGTTATAAGCGTGCACCCGAGCTGCGCCACCAAATCCATCTATGGCATTACACTGAATTCCATCAATGGCCACACCGGAACGCAGTCAGGATCCCCAATCTCGATCGCCCGTGCATGATTTGCGAATGGGGGCAAAACTGGGGGCAAATAAAAGATTTATCGACCTGAAAACACCGCCCTAGAGCCTAGTCAAAATGTTTTTTGGCGACCCTGAGAGTCTTTAGGCGTTGTCGGGCAGGCTGTTTAGCTGATCATTTCTGCCTTTCCACAAACCATGGAGTTCCATTCACTTCCGGTAGATTGCTACATTGGGGGCACATCTGAGGGCATACGTTGGATGGTTTGAAAAGGATGCCCCCAGCCTGAAGTCCAACAGTTCCCTTCTAGAAAAGTCACCCGTTGTTGTTCCCACACACCGCGGTGTGAAGGTAAGCCGATGAGATGCTCCCCTCTGCCCAAGTGCGTGAGCAACCGAGTGATACCTCCTGTGCAGTTAATATTTCAAGTGTAAGTCGCCAAGCTGAATTCAGGTATTACTCCGACGCTTTTCAAAACGCTGCCAAAAGTCGGCTGCTCACTCCAGGGGGCCAGCAGGCTTTACCAGACCTCTAGTTGGACAAAGGCTGCTAACGGTAAAGAGCAAAAATTCAGTAGGCGCAGTTCCTTGTCTGCCTTGCTGCGATATCTGACACACAGGCAGTCGTGGTCTGACAGCCGCTCTCAGCAATTTTCGGTCGTACGTGATGGTTGCTTTCGGTTAGTCTTGTCGTCTAGGAGCAGGGGAACAAGATGCAATAGGACGCCTGCATTGGATTGTCGTCAAGGAAGTCAACCGTAGCGTGCACATCACTTTTGGCCTTTTCTTGGATACCCGTCAAGGGCCGTCCCCGACGAACTTCTTCAACACCCCGATAGTCGGCCGCCTCGGATTCCTGTCCCTGCTGGAGACCTACCTTGGTCTAAGCGCGCCAGAAGCGTCCAAGGCCAAACGCGTGACCATCTACTCTGGCCTGCTGCGCATCCATGACAACAACTCGCGCTTCTACAGTGAGTCCCTGAAGGCCGACAGTATTGGTACGGCTGCGCGCCTCCTGGCCTGGCGTGACGAGTGGCGGCTTGGCGGTTGGGACGGGAGCGCGAATCCAGAGCATACTTCGCGAATCCAGGAGCTTGCCGCCATTGAAAAGGCAGCTCTCGAAACGCTGCCGCCCGGAGAGGCCGAGCGCTTGCACCTGGTGATACAGGCTCTGAGTGCGTCCGGCCCCGGCCCCATCAAGTCAGTTCACCTGGTTGACCCGCCCGAAGACTTCCCGCTTCTCTGGCGGCAGGTGCTCGAGCGCCTGCCAGCGGTCGAAGTCCGACTTCCCGAGCCACAGGGAGAAGGCCAACTCCGTGCGTTGCAAGAGCAAGCCCTAACCGTTCTGGCTGGACGCTCTGCGGGCAATCTGACCGTGCAGACCGACAGGAGAGTCTTGCTAGTGCACGCTCTCGCGGCCACGACCGCCGAACACTGGTTGAGCGCACAACACTTGCACCAGCCCGGCGACCGGCTGATCCTGGCTGAGGATGCTGGCGACTCGCTAGATGTGTCGCTGTCTGCGACCGGCGGGGTCAACTGCGGGTTCGAACGCCCTAGTCAGCTTCGCCCAGCCCTACAGGCACTAATCCTTGCCTTGGAAATGTGCTGGGAACCAATAGACATGAACCGACTGCTGGATTTCCTGACGCACCCAGTTGGCCCATTCAGTCGTCCTGCGAGAGGCAGGCTCGCTCGTGCTGTCGCCAAGCAGCCTGGAATTGGGAGCGACGCCTGGACGGCGGCTAAGGCCAAGATCGCAGCGGGTGACGATGCCCAGGAAATAGCAGATGAAATTACCTTCTGGCTGGAGTCAGAGCGCTGGTCACGCACCGATGGAGTGCCGGTCGATGCACTGATTGCTCGCGTCGCCCGGATGAAGGAGGCTATGCGGCTTCGCCTTTCAGGTGAATCCGCTGATGCGGCGAGCTTCACGGCAGCGCATAGCCAATGTGCGGCCGTCCATGAAGCATTGATCGAGTTGGCTCGGCAAGGGTTGGCCACGGTGCTGCCTCGGCAAGTCGAGCAGTTGGTCGCCCACGCCACGCCCGCCGGGGCAACCAACCCCGCTGCGGTTTCCCATGTCGGCTGCATGCGCTCGACCAGCACGGCAGCCGCGTGCATCGAAGCCGCTGATGAAGTGATCTGGTGGATGCCATCTACGCCTGCCCTGCCCTCACCTCTGCCTTGGTCTCCTGCCGAGGTGAATGCTCTGACTCAATTAGGTGTGCAGTTGCGAGACCCGGCGCGTGAGCTTGTATCGTTAGCACTGAAGTGGCTGCGGCCACTACTTGCTGCGAGAAAAAGATTCATCATCGTCTACCCTCCCCCCGGTTCAGAAGTACATCCGATTCGCCAGCTTCTTAAGAAGCTCGTACCGGATATCGAGTCCGCTTCGCTTGACCTGGACATTGCACTCGACTCCACACTTCTCGGGGTAACTGCCGAGGTGCTTGCACGTCAGTCGCTGCCCGCTATTCCACGACACATCCAACTCCCTCATCCCGTGCAGCTCGGCGACGCCTCACAGTCGTTTACTACGCTCAACGAGCTCTTCAATGACGCGGCCCTATTCGTTTTGAAACGAGTGGCGAAGCTAGATCCTACTTCAGTCCTGGGGGTGGATGAGGGCAACCGCCTGCTGGGCATCCTCGCTCATCGGGTGCTCGAGAAACTCTTCGCGCACAACGATGCCCTGAGTTGGTCAAACGCCGATGCCGTTGCCTGGTTCCGCGCCGAAGCCGACTCGCTCTTGCTGACTGAAGGCGCTGTACTACTCATGCAGGGCGCGGGGGTAACGCAGCAACACTTCCGGAAGGTTTGCGAACGAGCCATAGGTAGTCTCCTCGATCACCTCAGGCTCGCAGGTGCCATTCAGGTTCAGACTGAGGTGGAGTTCAGAGGAACCTTGGGAGCAGTTCCGCTGATCGGCAAAATTGATCTCTTGGTCACGCTTGGTGACAAGCGAACTGTCGCCGTGGACATAAAGTGGAGAGGCGATACCTACTACGCCGGGCTGCTTCGCTCTGGTGAGCACCTACAGTTGGCGCTCTATTCCAGCCTCATAGAGCAAACAAGCGGTGTCGCACCCGCCGCGCTTGGCTATTTCATCCTGGAAAGCGGGGGACTGTACATCACCGCTGCCGACATTTTCCCAAAAGCGCAAGTCAGAAGACCGCCCGACGGCGTAACCGTCTCCAACCTACTAGACCGTGCCCGCACCACGTGGGAGTGGCGCAAGCAGCAGTTGGATGCGGGGACCATCGAAGTCGTTCCGGAAGATCCGAGTGACGAGTTCCAAGGCCCTGAGGGGACCCTTCCGGTCAACGGTCCAAACCAATGGGACCGAGATCACCTTATCTTGCTGGGAGGCTGGAAATGATGAGCAACATCGAATTCATCAGTGCAGGCGCCGGCAGTGGCAAGACTTACAAGCTGACCGAAACACTCGCTCAAGCTCTCGAATCGGGCACAGCGCGCCCTCACGCCATATTGGCCACGACCTTCACCGTGAAGGCCGCTACCGAACTGCGCGAACGCGCCCGCTCCTGGCTGCTTGAAAATGGACGTATCGACCTGGCCACAGCTATCGGCCAGGCCCGCTTGGGCACCGTCAATAGCGTTTGCGGCCAGATGCTCAAGCGGTTCTGCTTTGAGCTGGGCCTGTCTCCCGATCAGACTGTATTGGGCGAGGGTCAATCCAAGAGACTGCTCAAAGCTACACTTGCCGAGTCGATGGAAGCCGACGCTCAAACGGAGCTTGTTCGGCTCACAGAGCGGTTCGGCATCGAGCAGGCGGACTGATCCAAGACTGTTGAGGCTGTCGTTAAGGCCGCACTCGACAACGATATTGGACCGGAGGAGCTTCGAGTGATGGGTTCCCAGAACGCGGACGCGATGCTCACGAATTGGCCTGCTCCGGCTACGGGGCTGGACCCAACCGAAGCATTGGCGACTGCGCTGGCAGAAGCACACAAGGGGGTAGCGGCATACGTAGAACAGCAGCAAGCTGTCGATGCCAAAGTTGCAGACAACCTATTAAAAGGCCTAGAGGGACTCCAGAAGCTAGATCGACTCTTCCGTGAAGGCCGCTGGTGCTGGCCCGACTGGATCGGCGCAGCCGGATTTGACGCTGGCGCCAAGGTCAGAGATATCGTGGCGCCAGTCAAATCCGCAGCGCAGGTCCACGAGTCTCACCCGGCCTTTCATGCCGAAGTCCGCCAGTACCTTGACCAGATATTCAACCTCGCCGCCGACGTTCTCAATGCCTACGAGCAGGCTAAGAAGGCGCTGGGTGCCGTCGACTTCAGCGACCAAGAGGTGTTGCTGCTACGTGCGTTGAGAACAAAGCCATCTGTCCGGGAAGTCTTGGCGGCAGAACTGGATCTCATCATGGTTGATGAGTTCCAGGACACCAGCCCTCTCCAGCTAGCGCTTTTCATCGAGCTGGCCAAGCTGGCTAAGAAGTCGGTGTGGGTCGGCGACCCCAAGCAGGCTATCTATGGCTTCCGCGGAACTGATGCAAGCCTCATTTCCGGCGTTCTCAACGCCATCAAGGGCTGGGGCGGAATCGTAGGGAAGGCCCTGGACACCTCCAGGCGCTCCAACGAAAGCCTGGTCTCGCTCACTAATGGTCTATTCATCTCTGCGTTCGAGCCTGAGCTGACGCCCGAACAGGTTCGGTTGCAGCCACTGCGCAAGGACATTCCGGACCAGCCCGCGCTGTTGAACTGGAACTTCGAGAGCAGCCGAAACGACTCGGATTACCTATGTCTTGGCCAGGCCATCCGCGAGCTGCTGGAGTCCGGGGTCAAGGTCGAAGACAAGGACACCGAGGAGCTCCGTCCGATTCAGGCCGGCGATATCGGAGTGCTTTGTCGCTACAACGACCAGGTCGAATATTCCGTTACGTCGCTCACCCGCTGGGGCATCCCGTCAGCCAGCCCACGCTCCGGTTTATTGGGAACTGCCGAAGCCATCTATGTCATGGCCTGTCTGAGGCGCATGAACGACCCAACCGACACCGTCGCCACGGCGCTGGTACTAACCCTGGCCGATGGCACTCCGATCGAGACCTGGCTTGCAGACAGGCTGCAATACCTAGCCACCGATGGGGTGAGGTCACACGAGTGGCTGACGAAGGGTGACAGCGCCCATCCGCTACTGGCCCGATTGAAAAGCTGCGTCCAACGCTAATGGCTTTGACGCCACAGGAAGTACTGCGACTTGCTGCTGCCGAGTCCCAAGTGGTGCGGCGGGTCGGCGAATGGTCCACCTCCCCTCACGAGAGCCGCAATAGGCTGTCCAATGTCGAGGCACTGGTCGAGCTCGGAAAGACTTTCGAGGACGAGTGTGTCGCCGCGAAGCGACCGGCGACCGTCAGCGGCATGCTTCGTTGGCTAGACGAACTCGCCAGCGCAGAGGACGATAACCGGGCCATTTCAGAAGACAACTCGGTCTCAGTCCTCACCTATCACGGGGCCAAGGGGCTGGAGTGGCCAATCGTCGTGCTGACAAGCCTCGATGCGACAGCACGCAGTTCACTTTGGGGCGTGCGCGCGAGGACAGTTGGGGGCTTCGATCCGCAGCAGCCGCTCGCCAACCGCTTCGTACACTGCTGGCTGAAGACCTGGGGCAAGCGGTCCCAGCCCCAAGCCGCACTCAATGCCGAAGCCAGCGTAACTGGCCAAGCCATGCAGGCAGAGGCCTTGGCGGAGAACAAGCGTCTGCTATATGTGGGCCTGACCCGCGCACGTGACATGAACGTCGCACTATCTTTCGTACGCAGGTCAGGGCCGGGCCGCGCCTGGGTCGGCGAGATTAAAGGTGCAGCCGAGCTGTTGTTCGGTGACTCAGAAATAATAACGACTTCCGAAGGCAAGCAGCTTTCCAGGCTATCTAAGTCCTGGAACAAGGATGAGTGCTCAACGGAGCCACCTGCCAAAGCCTCCGAGGCTTGCCACTGGTTTACAACTCGTCCGCGCGTGCAGGCCGAACCTTTGTGGCACCGCCCGAGTTCTGCTTCGGGCGGTGCATTCACGGTTGTCGAGACCGACGCCGTCGGAGTTCGGCTAAGCCTGGCAGGCAAGCCCGACATGGCATCGCTGGGCACGGCGCTTCACCTGTGTATCGCACGCGCCGGCGTGCTTGGCGGTATTTCTCCCCCTGACGTCGAGGGCATTCTGAAGACCTGGGCCGTGGCTGGTTCTGTAGATAAGGATGCCGTGTGCACCCAGACCTCAGCGTTCCAAGCTTGGATAGCCAAGCGCTGGCCCGACTGTCCCGTTTACGTCGAGGTACCCATCGAAGCAGATGGCCCGAACGGCACTCGTATCAGGGGCCGCATCGATTTGCTGGTGGAGTTGCCAGACGGCTGGATTCTCCTGGACCACAAGTCGAACCCCGGAGGCTCAGCCAGAGACGAGGACCTGGTGGCCGAGCACGGCCCCCAGCTCGAGTCCTACGGTCATGCCCTTCTCAACGCAACCGGCAAGCCCGTGAGCGAGCGATGGCTCTACATGCCGGTCGCTGCACGAGCAGTCCGCCTCTCCTGACGTTTCCCAGAAGCGCACCGGACTTAGTTCAATAGAAGCACGAGGAAAAGCAGAGATGGATGTGAAGTTCCTGTCGGCTTCGCAGACGCAGTCGACACTCATAGCGCTGGTTGAGAACTGCGAGTCGATGCAATGGGCAGTAGCCTGGGCTACCGAGAACGCGGTCTTCGAGGCAGCGATGAAAGACAGCTCGAAGTTCGAGCACTTCGTTGTCGGCACTCATATGTTCCAGACGCAACCCGAGGTGCTTGAGCGGGCTGCAGCACTAGCGGCCGCAGCCGTCGTTCCTCCTACGGGCGATCTGTTCCACCCGAAGGTCTACCTGTTTCGTAACGGGCAACGCATACGCTGCGTGGTCGGGAGCCCGAATCTCACGAAGGCGGCGATGAGCCGAAACGTCGAGGCGAGCGTGCTGCTTGATGGCTCGCTCGACGATGCAGCGCTAGTAGACCTCAGTCGCTTCGTCGCAGAAGCGTGGAAAGGGGCGGAGGACATCTCTCACGAGTTCCTCTTTCGGTACCGTCACCAGTACGCTGCTAAGACGGCTGCGCGACAGGAACTGATCAAGTTCGCTGACGTTCGGCCACCTTCTAAGCCGAATACCAAGCGAGCGCCACATGACATGAGCTGGGCGGACTACCTCGTGCAGGTCCGAAGCTCATCACACCCGTCTGCGCACCTGTTTAAGGAGCGCTTGGGCGTTCTGACAAAGGCTCGCGCCCTTTTCGCGACTGGCATACCCTACGCGAAGTGGAACAAGGACGACCGCAAGCTGGTCGCCGGCACTCTCGGGCGCAAGAAGTCTCAGCAGCCAGGCGTGGACTACGGGCTTTTCGGGAGCATGGGCGCAAGTGGGACGTTCGCGAACCTGGTCATCGAAGCGCCCACAGGTCTCTCCCACGCCCTCGATTTCATCCCGTTGATGGGCGCGGGCACGCAGGACGACTACGACCGCTACTGCAAAGCGTTCAGAGCAGCCTTCGATCAGGACGGGCGAGTCGGCGGACTACCGACCGCGACTAGGCTCTTGGCGATGAAGCGGCCTGACGCATTCGTGTGCATCGATTCGGCCAACCGAAAGGACTTGTGCGAAAACTTCGGTGTCAGCCCGAGCACAACGAACCTGGAGAACTACTGGCAGCGCATCATTGAGCCGATGCACGGTGATCCGTGGTGGAGACATCCGCAGCCGAGCAATGCGGCTGACGCCGAAATCTGGTTGGGACGCGCAGCGCTTCTGGACGCCATCTACTACACGCCCCGTTGAGCCTGCAGCTCTTCGACTTCCTGCGGACGCAGGACACGTCCATCCCCTCTTGAAACCGCCGAGGTTCACCGATGGTGAAGAAGTCGCTGACTTGGTCATCGTCAAAAAATATACATCCTGGCAGTGCAGACCAAGATCCTACGCCACCGCCTCACCATAAGAGAGGACGCGTGGTTTCTTGTGAATATTAGTCTACCGGCTCCCACACGGTTGAAAGTCAGCTTGCAGCCTCCGCCGACGTTCAGCTGCGAAATCCGGCAGACAGCAACCAGCCTTTTCCGGTCACTACCGACAAGTCCCTAACTCTCGCTTTGGGTCGAAAACGGTCGGTCGCGAATGGTTGAATCCACAACCCAAAGTGGACCTTCATCAAGGGCAATTTCCCGTCAGTAGCCCTCACTGACTACCCCATCCGGACGAGGCGGTATGCTCCCAGTCTATGTGCACGACAAAGGTCACATGACCTGACTCAACTCCGTTAACCAAGGCCCATACGCTAGGTGTAGTGTAGGTAGTAGATCCGGTCGCATCAGTACGTCACACCCCTCTACGCAGTATGAGTCCTCAACTGAAATCTGATCGCTCCGCACTCGCCACGTACGTTGAACCACCGCAAGGTTTCCGGCGGTATCCACCCATCTCATAGAACCTGCGTATCCGCAATGTCGCAGATCAGCGAGCATTTGAAGACTTGCCGGGGGGACCAGTAATGAAGTCCTTCCCAACCAGTCATCAATCGGGACCCGGTTTACTAACCAAAGACTACGCTCGTCCATTAGCTCATCTGGACTGCCCGCGCTGATCAACCAGTCCTCAACATACCCTTCGTTGAAAGGGCACGCATCGGGCGGGATATCTTCATCAGGATGCACTGCGACAATCCCGCCCATACGAATAATCATTCGCTGCCGATCCGATTTTATACGTGAGTTTTGAGGATGCTCCTCCTCATAGAAGCCAAGTCGAATCCAGCCACTGTACTCCGGATCATCGTCGGCAACTGTGACGATCGGGTTAAGACCATTGCGTGCGCTGGCTTCCCATTTAGGGCGCGGCGTCCTGCTGGCGACAGCCATCAAGTGCGCCGGAATATTTGGCAGAATGTAGCGGAGCATCTCCTCGACCAACTCTGATTCGAAGCCTTCGGGCAGCCCTACGGGATGCGGAAGGCTAACGAGCATGGAGTCAAGAATGGATAGATAGAGTTCCATTTGCCATAGCAAGACTTGGGCGGGAAGACGGGCATTGCCATCACGACCGACACTGAGCTCCCATCGCCGGCGACCTGGAATAGAATCACGCCACATGATGTTATTCAGACGTCCCTCGATGATGTACGGGAGGTCAGGCCAGAACTGCGCCAGAAACTCCATCACTTCAAGCTGCTCAAGTGCCGCGATCATCCGTAACTGTTGACGAACGACCGGTGTGGACGACATCGTCGGATCAGTTCGGTCTGCAACTGTCACATCTATCCTGGCAAGAAGTAGTTGCGCCATGCTCGCCACTGCCCAGGAGTCGGACTCGGCACACAGCGTAAGCTCGGGTGTGACATCGGCAATCAGGTGTGAAAGATCGACTGGAGACTCAAGCAACACGCGAAGCACTAGATGCAGCGAGGACACTGATGTATCAGCCAGTAGCCAGTGGCTCAAAGGACGCGCGAATAGATGAGTACGATCACGCAGCAGACGTGCTATGGCACTCAAGACCAGCCCTTTGCGTGGCAAGACCGGATTGCCCAGGCGATTCAGTAGCAGGCTGATCAAGGCCTCTTCCACTGACCAGTCGCAGCCCCCCGGCTCAAGATCTTCAAACCCAAGGTAGCGTCCCGGCAGCGGCAAACGAAGCTCCATCACATCGAATGCCTCCGCCCAAGCCTGTGTTGCGATGCCTGGAGCCTCCCATTCGGCAAGCTGCTCAACCAGACATTGCGTCACACCATGAACATTGCCAGACCGCAGCTTACGGGCCGTCTCGTCTGCTAGCACCTGCCGGGCTTGCGCAGGATCAAGCTCAAGCGCTCTGGCTACCGAAGCTGCGTGCTTACGGCCGCCGACGTTATGCCAGCCGCCGCCTTTTGCACAACTATATGCAAGCACGTACGTGATGGCGGCCAGTTGTACATGACCGGCGTTATCAAGCGCGTCAGCCAGGCCTTTGATGGCCTGGTAACGATCCCGAAACCAGTAATCCGTATCGTGCACATAAAAGTGGATCAGTCGTTGGGCTGCTAATTCATCGCCTGCGTCGACCATTTCGCTGATGATATAAGCCAGAGGTAGTGTCACTACCCCGTCGATCTCGGAATCCGAGATTTTCGCTTCACCTAGCCTGCGAAGCGTAGACAGCACATCCGTATAGGTACGCGCTTGAGGAAAGGCGGGACGAAGCTCCTCACCTGTGGTGTCGTGTTCACGGGATCTGCTTTCACTGCGTACTATCTGCGTGGGATGACGGTAATCACGCAGGGCTGCTGGAGTTGTAAGCGCATGCTCTGATGCAAATGTAAGAAGTCGCTCAACGGCATCGATCCGATACCCCGTAGCGTCATCTAACACTTCTGCACATAGTTGTGTGAATCGATCCTGGACGTAGGATACGTTGCTCGGGATAAGCCGTTCGAGCGGTCTGAGCCGCTCCATGACAAGCTTACTGCCGGCACCATCATGGTCAACCACGAACAAGATTGAGCCCCAAACCCCATCGAGCAAGAGCGGATCTGCCGTTTCGGCAACCTTCGTCAATACGCTCGTCAGCGCGGCGAGCGTGACCCAAGACTCCCCCCCACGCTCACGTGCCAACGTCGACGCTAAAAGCCGAACACCGCGTACCGGGTCAACAGCCATGAGCGCACTGAACCAGGCATTCGGCGCATGCTTTGTCTCTCTGCCGTCGGTATGGTTCCTTACTGCCCGCACGAGCGGCTGTAACTTGATCAAGCCATCAAGCGCTGCGGTGGAAGACCCACTCTTCAAGGCGCTCACACTCTCGATCAGGTCAAATAGAGAGGTGTCTTTGTGAAACCCGTACCCCAGTAGAAATCCACAAGAGTGCCGCCAATAACTGGCCGCCGCCTCAGGTTGTCCTGCAACTGCTAACGCCTGTGCCAACCGCATGGAAAACTCGGCATGGTTGCTGTAGTAAGTACCGCCGTCTATCTCCTCCGCCACGAGTTCACGATCTAAAGCGTCGACCACCAACTGCGACGCTGATTCATGTTTAGCGTAGGGAATTAGTATCGAAAAAAAAGTATTGGCCGAAATAGCCCCGCCGTCTTCCCTGTCCATCTGGGTCGCAATACCCAGACGAGCCTCGGATATGGAAGAAATGGCGTATTCCCATTCCTCCAGCGTTCTAGGGAGACTCAGTGCTCGGGCGAGGCTATCGGCTATAACTGAATGGATTAGGTAGAGGTCGCATGCCCGAGGAGAACCCACGAAGGGACGAAGATCCCCGAGCAGCTGTGCAAAAACAGCATTAGAGTCGTATGGCCTGTTTTGGATGGTCGACGCTTCAGCTTCTGCGCTTGCTATCACGAAACGTAGCCAGCAACGGTACCAGCCCTCTCCTTGAACACGATGCCGCTCTGCGTCCAGGGTTTGTGAGTTGCCAGTTAAGGCATGTAGACGTGTGGATGCGACCCAGTCACGCACTGGCTGGGCACTGTGTAGGTGGCCATCGTCGCCCAGAGCGATGTCGAGCGTATCTGGCTCGACCAAAAATGGTTTGCCATTTTCAACTGAAGCGCCTCGCTCAAAACACCAGATAGCCTGCTCTACCCCTCTGGCGTGACGCAGCGCGTTGCTGGCGTAATCTGCTGCTGCCACAAGGTTGCTCGCCTCCCATGCTACGTCTGACAGCCCCAACCAAGTCGCACACGCGCGCTCATCGTTTAAGCCGAATCGCTGATCAGGTTGAACGCGCACTCGCCCAGCGAGACGTTCAACGGAAGACATAGGTAGCTCGTGAGAGAGCATGCTCGAAAGCCTACGTACGAAGATGAATTTGAGTTCTTCCTCGAAATACAACTGATCACAAACCTCTCGGGCGACACCAAACGTATACCCTAAGCGCAGTTGTCCACGCAGCGATGCCAGGTAAACCTTCTCCTCCTCATACAGATCAGCCTCAGGATCGAAGTGATCAGAGTGACTGCTGCGGTGGCCGTCAAACCACAACTCAAGGTATTCCGCCCAAGGTGCTACTGCGCCTTGTGCCTCGACCGCCTCACACGCGAGCAGTCCTTGAGTCGCATCCAGAGTTGGTTCCCCATCGAAAAGCATGCGTTGTGCGAGAGCGTGCGGCCCATGTAGCGCCTGGTAGGTGATCCAATACGGATGCCAGCGATTTGTACCTTCGTCAAAGCACATGTCGAGTGAAC
This sequence comes from Pseudomonas sp. LF020, assembly GCF_053456425.1. NCBI lineage: Bacteria > Pseudomonadati > Pseudomonadota > Gammaproteobacteria > Pseudomonadales > Pseudomonadaceae > Pseudomonas > Pseudomonas sp. LF020. The sequence goes on along the minus strand of NZ_JBRFIX010000002.1, from coordinate 359,113 downwards.
GGAAGATCTCAGAGCACCTGAGCAGCACTGGCCAGTTTCCGCTGCTTGCCGCAATGTCCGCTGCAAGCGAGACGCCGTTCTCAATAGACGTTCGAGAGTGTCCATGAACGAGACTGTCACGCGCAAAGGTGGCAGAGACCCGCTCCAGAATCTCGTCGTCCCGTCCCACCCGGCGCAAAGAGGGAAGCAAAAAGCGGTATGAGCGAGCGTCCTGAAAAAAGTCCTTGGATTCTAGCCAGGCGATGACCGGATTCAGGATATTGCGAACGCTTTTGCCTGCGGCTTGTAACTCGTCAAGAATGAAGCGCCTGAAGCTCTCATGAAATATCCGCACACCGCCTTGACCTGTGGCGCGGGAAAGGATGGGGGACAGCATGGCCAGCGCTTCGGGAACATAGTCTTGCATCAAGCTCCCGACAATTTCTTGCAGCTCTGCCTCCGTCACCGAGAAATCAAGAACACCTAGGATATTAGCCACGGGAATGGTGTTGCGGCTGGCGGTCAGGTTCAGGTGTTGATAGTAACGGGCAATGTCACCGTCCAAGGCTGGCGCTGAAGATAGCCACTCATGAGGCGCTTGAATGCGCCCGCTCTTTAACCCCTCAACGAGGCCAACCGACAAATAGCGGGTGTAGAGTGGATTTCCTTGGGCCTTCGACGCCAGTAAGGTGAGTAACTCGTCTCGTTCACCTTGGTCGCAAATGGCGACGTCTTCAAATGCTTGTGAAACGCCGTGTTTGTCACACAGAGAAATTATTTCTTCGCGTTGCCATGCTTGAAGGGTGTGCTGGTGCAGTGAGTCCTTGAAACGATCTCGGAGAGGATCAAGATGCTCGCCAGGTTGAGAGCCAATGACAAGCGATACACCTTCGGGTAAAGCAAGTGTAGATAAGCGCTCCACGATATCTGTTTCATTGTCATTTAGGCTTTGAGAGGTGCTGCGTACTCGCGCAATGTGATCCATACCGTCAACAATAATGACGACTCGGGATCCGCTTTCAACGATCTGCTGCAGGCTTACTTCAAGGACATCAGCTCCTGCCGCGAAGGTTTGCCGAGCAGATACGCTCTCTTGCTCACTCAACCAGTCCTGGATGTCCCCCAGAAGATTTGCAAACAGGATGTTGGTGCTAACCCGCTTCTCTGCCAAACCGTCTCCAGGGGCAAGGAAACAATAGTGCTGCGCTACAACAACACCGCGATTTCGCAAAAAATCGGCAAGCTGCGTCAACTCCCAAGATTTACCTGATCCTGGGCCAGCAAGGATCAAATGAACGCCGCCCTGCAGCACCGTTTCAGCCAGATTGTCGCGAACGTGCGGTCGCGGCTGTAGCACAGAATTATCAATCGGGAACTGTTGAAGTACTCGCCCGAAATCTGTGCGCAGCATCAAACGACTTGCTACGTCCCCAGGAGTCAGTCTCTCGCCTTGAATGCGCGCGTTGGTGGCGATGTGAATAGCTAACGCTGCAACATCCTCAGGCCGTCTTTCGGCGTTGGGGTATCGCCCTACTCCAACATCCTTCTTCAACAAGTCGAGCAGTAAATCCTCTAACGGGCCGGGGCTATCAAGATCAAGCGTTGCTGAGGGCAAAGCAAGTTCAATGACAAAGCGCTCGCAAAAAGCGACAACCTGATCTCGGGTAAGCGGTGCTGGGCCCTCCTTGGAGGGGCAGAGTACCGAGAGTTTGGGGCCTTCGGCATGTGGCCAGATTCGAGCTGAATCGATGCGATATCGCTTTGTAGTAAACCCTGCGAACGTGCCAGCGGCATCTGACACTTCAAATAAAGCGGACAAGGCGTCGGCTATAACAGGGCTCTGCCAGGTCGCGCAGAGCCTGTACTCGTCAGCTGCGTCCATGCCCGCATGGGTGAACGTCTGAACCAAACGGTCAAATCGAAGAGAGGAGGCATGGCCTGTGAAATCTTGAAGCTTCAGTGCGACGTCGGGGTTCAGGCTGGACTTTAGCTGGCGCCGGATTCTGGTTCCATTGGCCGTCACCTCAAGATCGTCGAAGCGGTCGTCTTCGACAGTTTTACGATCTACGATGACCGCTTCATGCTGGTGAACAAGTGCTCGAACCAGTAAGTATGCGGTAACCAAATCTTGGTAGGCATAGCCCCTATGAGCGGCGCTCAAGGAGCCCATGTGTGTCGTAATCAAATTTCCCGCTCCTTTTAAAGCCCGGCACTAGGGCCCTCCTTCACTGGCTACACATATTAAGCTACTGATGGCTTTCTGGTTGCTCTTTGCAAAATGCTTTTAGCAACGATGGCGCGCCCCCTCTGAGTGCGATCAACAGTGACTGCAGGTAGTTTTGCACCACGGAAATTCGCACTCGAATCGAAGAGGGCACGTGCGAGATGCGATTGCTGGAGAACAACCAGCGGTCCGGGGCGGCCGGCCTCATAGAACCGCTAAAGAAAAACTGGGTGAGTCCAGATCTGACTGCCAGTTGACCGCAATAGCCCTAACCCATCCTGATTTTTGCTATCAACCGAACTTCAGGACCATGGTCGAGGCAGGATGATTCGGCTAAATTGCACCACCGCACTGCAGATCCATGAGGAACTGGATGTCTATCGAAATCATTGGCCCCAAAAAATACAAATTCCAGGATCGTGTATGTCTGCTTTTGGCGCTGCAGCATGCACAGAGCGCACACGCGCAATTGGAAATCGAACCGCGCGGTGGCGAAGATGCGCAATTGGTTTTTGACGATGGCTTGAGTCGCAATGTCGTTGAAGTTCAGGTCAAAGGAGCGAAAGCAAAAGTCACTGTTGATGAACTCGCGGATTGGCTTGCCCATTTCCCGGCACATGAGGCCGAGGATCCTTTGATTGCACGTCTGGTCAACATCCCTACCCATAACGTCATGATGATCGCTTCTGGCCGCTGTGATGATGCCACATCTACTTACGTGGCCGATCTTGGCGATCCGATTGCCCCTTGGCCAGCGACTCGAATCAAGAAGCCAGACCTTGCAAATATACGAAAAGGTTTAGCGTCTTATGAGGTGCCCCTCGATGGGGATAGCCCTCTGCAACAACAGCGCAGAAAGGCCATCGGCACCCTCTTCTCTCTGCTGAAGGATCCAGCGCTGCGTCAAGCCGTACGACGTGTACGCATAATCGAGCGGCTGGACGAAAGCACGGTGCGGCAAATGTCTGAAAGTCTTCTCCAGTCTGTTCACGGAGTCGTTCCTGACCTTATCGCCAGGACGTTGACAGCCCTGGAGACCATCATCTTCGACGCGAAAGGCACCGGCGCCGATGTGCTGCCAGCGATCCGGACGCAAATACGGGCGGCCAGACCCGACGAACGCCTGGCTCCCGCTGGCTATATAGCACGAGGAGATGAGGAAGACCTAAAACTCAAATTAACCACGCAAAGAGTACTGCTCCTCGCCGGCCGGCCGCGCATCGGTAAGACCATGACATCGCGGCAACTTGCGGGGGACTTTGAACAAATGGGGTTCATCGTCAAAATTGCCGAAAGCGTCCAATCGGCTCAACGGTTCTTGATGGATCCGGTGAACGAGAATCGCCTTGCCGTTGTGGATGATCCTTTTGGCGGTGCGCACGCCACTGACGATGCCGTCCGAGAACTCGCTCTCCTTGAGCAATTGTTAGGGTCGATCGGCGCAAACCGAAGGCTTATCGTCGTCCAAGCGCAGGACCGATTGCTGGAGGTCACGCGCAAAAGGTCTGTCGATGAGATGGAAACGCGTGGAGTGAAGTGGATAGAGCTTGGCCACCTGGACTGCGTTTTTTTATCAAATGTCTGGACGCAGGCCTGCACAACCTACTCCGTACCGAAATGGCTGAGTGAGTGTGTGCGATCTGACCTCTCCACTTCGGCACTCGATCTCGAACCAGGCTGCCTGCTTTATCTAGCTACAAACCACCATAAATTGTCAGCGGGTGCAACGCTGCCCGAGATAATTCGGCTCGCGCGAGAAGATGCTCAGACGCTCGGCCGAGCCTTAAAGGCGGAGGGGCTTGCCCCTCTTGTCACCGCCTTGGCCATCTCGACCACACCCGACCTGCCAGTTTCCCCTACAGAGTTGGCATTCGCAATGGGTGCTGGCGGGCCTGATCGTCCTGGCCGGAGTAACGTCACTGGCAAATCAATTTCCATGGGAGCCGCGACGACTCGGGGCAGCCGTCCTGAGCCACAGTACGATCCATTACCGGAACTCATTTCTGGCACGGACATATTGGTCGAAATGCTGGAGGCGCGTCGGATTTTGGAAATTCGAGCAGGCGGCTTGTATGCGTTTACCCACCCATTCTACCGAGCGGGTTCTGAGTCACTGATTGACGGTGCTACTGCGCGCGCAGAAAAAAGTGCTCTCGATACAGTGGGTCGTACCCTGCTGAGCCTGTCACCGGAAAGCTCTGATGCGGCCGCTAGGAATCTTTCCTGGCTCTACGATCGACTTGATACCCCGGATGGTCGCGCGGCGGTGATCAACATCGCAATCGATGGCCTAAGCTCAATCTTCCCAAGAACACGGGATGACTGTTTTGGCTTCTTGGTGAAGCGACTCACGCAGTTGCCTTCCGAAACGCAAAGTCAGATCTCCAAATGGGTTTCAGCTGTCACCTTTTTTGATATTGACGATGTGGAATGGTTTAACGGGCAGCCCCATATCCCAGCTGGGAGCATGGGTGGGACCATAGAAGTCGACATGTTCGCCAAAGAAAGGCCCTGGAAGGAGATTAAGGATGTTGTTCGAGCGCTCGACAACGCCGAAGCCACTGTCATTTCGCCGGAGCAAGCCGCAGCTGCGCTTACACACTTAAGCCGTCATCCGAAAAAAATGACGCCCAGCTCTGCAGGACGGCTCCTCAGCTATGATGTCGCATTGATCCGAGCGCCATCTGCCGCTGCGTGGCTTTCTGTACCCCGTTCGGATGACGATGATCTGCTGGATCGTATATTCGGAGAAGAACATCCGGCTGTCGCGACAGAGGTGCTCAAGTCGGTCTTGGATGTTTGGGGTGACTGCGAGCCAGAAAGGCGCCGCAAGCTCCAAAGTGGTCTGGTAGCGATGGCAGACTCTCCAATTGCTGCTTTGGCGTTCATCGAGCGCCTTGTGCTTTTCGACCGTATCGAGGAAACCGGCGACACCCCCCCTTGGGAACTGTTCAGCGAGTTGATGAGCCAGGTCATGAAAGCGCTACCTACCGGCGCCGTCTTTCGCGAGGCTCGCCTTTACAACGTGCTGTCTGAAGGATTGGGGCATATACCAAATGAAGCGCTCATGCGGATCGCGGATCACTGGATTGATTTGCTGCACAACAGTGTCAGAAACCGCCGACTCAGCGACTACATGCTAGGTGTGACAGACATCCTGATTGAAGGTACAACTTCCGAACCCTCGACACGTTCAGGCCGCGTGCAAAGGCTGTTGGAATTACCGGGTACCAGCGCTCGTATTCGCGTTGTCGCAGACCTGGTTCAGCGGTGGGACTTGCTGACACCTGCAGAACAACATGCGTTGCTGAAGCAGCTGGAAACCCCGGCCGAAGACCTTGACTGGCTGCGAGCGACCGCGATCACGCGAAAATCAGTCCCTCCTGAGATTCTGACACTCACCCTCCCAGGGGAGGGTCTGGTTGCGCTGAGTTCACTGCCGGCGATCCTGAATACCCCAACGGCGTTGCTGAATGCTGTTGTGCACGTCTACACAGGGTGGCATCCAGAGGTTCAGTACATTGGAGTTTACGGAGGACCGCACAAGATCTGGCGGCCTGTCGTAGCATACTTCGCTCAACATGCCAGCCATCCGATGTTCGAGATTTGCTGGGAGACGTTGCTTTCCTTAGGGGACACCGTTGAGCTCTCGGAGGCAATAAAAGCCCTCGGCGCTGATCATGCTCCGCGCCTGTTCGACATCATGCTTGCGCGGAATATGCAGACCACAGGCGACTTTCTACCGAAGGCATGGCAATCGCTCTTTGAGGTCGCAGCAGATGAACAGCTCACCGCACAGTGGATCGGCCTAATGGCCAAGGCTGCCCCTTGGGTCCTGGACGAACTTACAGAGGTCGATGAGTGGATCCCCAGAGCATTCATAGAGCAATTTCTGAAGCATATGGAGCCAGATATGAGGCTCATGCAGCTCTTGCAAGCGCTGTCTAAGCTGGCAAACAGTGACGCCGTTGTACCGTCATATGCATCCGATCTTACCGATCTATTGCGGAAACTTCTTGAGGCACAGCCACCTCGACATTGGGCGACTTGCCAATACATCGAGCGGAGAGTCAAGAAGTTAAACATAGACAGCACAGAGTTGCTGATGGAGATTGAAGCCTTGCGGCTCAAACTGCTCAATGAGCGCGAGCCCCGTAGCTACCCAACATATCCGCCGCTCGATGGATGGGTTATGGCCTCGATGACCGGATAAATCTGAAGCTGAAGGATCAAGCTGCCCCTAAGCCCTCACGGCTAAGGGGCTAACGTTCGCAAAGATCAAGGTAGACCTCCTGCAAATCACATCGCTCAGTCCACAGGCCCGCAAACAGCTTTGGTGGACATATTTTTGATCGTGTTTGCCATGTGCACGGCATCAAGCATCCTCTGACCAAGGTCTACGACCCCGAGACCAATGGCCAGGTCGAGCGCACTCCCTTCAAGGTGACCTGTGAGGCCTGGACGAAAAACCCAGAGCGATTCATTACCAATTCGTACCATCTCATTCTGGCAACGTACAGTCGACCGGGCAGTGAATGTCGTGATCACTAACCCGGAACTGGTCAAAACAGGCTTGGACCTGTTGGAGTTCCCCACCATCATCTTCATGCAGTCGGACTGGAACGTATACACGCTGCAGCAGGCCGCCCGTCGCTCGTCAACCGCAAGCGGTTCACGTCATCTTCTTGGGCTACGCCGACATCTCTGCCTGCAGTTGTTGGCTAGAAGATCATAGCGTGCCAGAGTACGTCGGAAGGCATACCAGACTATGGATTGAACGTGCTGAATCACGACGGCGACTCGGTTGAGGTGGCATTGGCCCGGCAACTGGTCCGGTCTGAATCTGACGTTTCCTCTCCCCCGAACGGGGACCCGCAAGGCTCCTCGGAGTCTTCTTGTTTGCCCCATCGCAGCGGCGCACACTGAAAACTCCGGCGGGATCACAGTCAGCTGCATTGGCCAGAGACTTCACTTCTACGGCGCGATAGTATTCGGGGCAATGAACTTGTGTCTAACAGGGAGGTTGATAGTGACCAAAAGAGACGATTTCAAAGCAGCCACAAAAACTGCGCTAGCCCGCCGGGCTGCACATTTTTGCTCCAATCCGCGCTGCCTCAAACTCACCATCGGACCGCACTCTGACCCAACCAAAGCTCTGACTTCTGGGCACGCCGCACATATTCATGCCGCCTCCGAACTGGGCCCCCGCTACAAGGCCTCGCAGACTGCCGTAGAACGGACGGCCATCGAAAACGGCCTGTGGCTTTGCAAGGGAGTGTGGAGTCATCGTCGATGGCGACGAGGATGCTTACGAAGCGGACTTGCTCCGAAAGTGGAAGATTGACCACGAAGCCATGGTGTCGGAGGTGCGCACCGCAGGGTACTCTCGCAGCCTGGCACTGCTTCAATCTGGACGCATGGAACCGCAGATTGCGAAGGAAATCGTCTCCGCCATGACGGATCGGCGGTCGTTGTGGGCCACATTCGATGCCGAATGTCCTGACCACGTCCGAGAATCGCTTGATGAACTGCGCAGGCGATTCGCCGTCATTCGGGGAAAGCTCGTTGACGGAACAGCACTTGACGGCATTCTGCTATCGCTGACTAAGACAATTCTGATTTTCTTCAATGCGATGAAATCTGTTGACCTCAGAACGCTACGATGTAGTTCGGCTGACCCCGAGTGGCTGCATTTTAATGACGCCCTGGCAGCTCTCAGGAAATCCATCGGACTGCAGATAGCTAACCTCGCAGAAGCCTATGAGATTGCTTTGTGCGAGGACCTCCAGAGTATTGCACCAGCCAGAAGCTAATTGCTTTACAGAGCAGCGACACTCAGATACAGGCGCGCGATTCACACCCAGATTGCGCCAAGCCGATGGCTTATAGGAATGGATTAAGGCGGATGCAGATGAATCCAGATCAGATCGAGTTCAACAAACTCCTGGGCCAGAATCAGAAAGATGCCAGCGTCAAAGCATGCTTGCGAGGTGGCGATAAGCAACTGGATTGCGCAGGGAAAATTATTCACTCCCATTCCATCCAACGAGGCAAAATCGTCGCTTCGATCGCAGATGGCGGCGGAGAAAGCGAAGGAAAGGTCTACCACCTTGGGTTCGCGCCAGCAGAGGACTGACATGAAGAACGTGATGCTCAACGTTTTTCCGGAGGACGGCCAAACCCATATCATTTTCACCTTCTCCAAAGGCAATCCGAGCTTCAAGGCGTCGATCGAACGACTGCTCAAGCTGGAGGATCAAGCGCTGAAGATTGGCCTTTCAAACATCGTACTCAACTACGTCGAGAACTCTGCTTACGGCCCGAAGTACATCAACGAGAACTTCAGCTCGGAGCAGATCGCAAGCATTGCTGAGTCGTTCGCGGTATCCGCAATCGATAGAAGTAAATTTCGAAAGAGCATCATCAATCTATTCGTTGTCAAACCAACCGCTACGACTCGACAATAACCCGGTCGAAAACACGATCAAGCCGTGGACGCTTGGGCGTTCGAACTGACTCTTCGCAGGATCATTGCACAGTGGTAACCGGGCGGCGGCGATCATGAGCCTGATCCAGTCGGCGCGCCTGATTGGGCATGATCCGTACGTGTACCTCATGGATGTGCTGACGCGGTTGCATACGCAGAAGGCCAGCGAGATAGTGCAGTTGTTGCCGCTTCAGTGGGTGGCTGATCTGCGCAAGGTGTGTTCCGCGTACGCTTACTCTGTACCAATCGCAGGCTTTCGGTCAGTGGCCCCGCAGGTGAACGCCATGGACCTCAATGCTGGGATTCTTAAAGTGTATTTGCTGGCCGCTAGAGAGTCCCATCATTGCTCCCACTTCTACAGCCAATAGCGCCAAGCCCTCAGGGATGGAGGTTAGCCGAGTGCTACACACACCCACTCACCCACCCCATGGGAGATGCACGAAAATCTAACCTAGGGTCCGCAGGCTACTCAATAACATGCTCAGTGCCAAAGCACGATGGGATCTGAGCTAACGCAGTCTAGCCAAGCAATTGGGTGAAAAGCATCTCTGAGCGTGCAACTCGCGCCCCCCAGCCAACCCCAGTTTGGGCGTACACTCAAAGCCACCCAAATCCATACTGGATTTCGTCAGGAATCGCCATTCGTGATCGCTCATGTAAGGCGCCTGAGTGGGGGCAAAATTGGGGGCATAATAAGATTTTTTCAAACTGAAACTACCGTCCTAGAGCCCAGTCAAAATGTTCTTTGGCGATCCGGACAGTCTCGAGCTGCCTGCGCATTAACCAGGTAGCCAGCGACTCAAGCCCCAGCCCGGCCATTGCGATAAATCGACAAACAGTAAAACGCCAGCGCCGAAGCCGCCAGCATCCCGCCCACCACCCCGATGTAAGCAAAACCAAACTGACTGCCAACCCAGCTCCCGACCAGCGCCCCGCCGCCGATACCGATGTTGTAGATGCCTGAAAACAGCGCCATCGCCACGTCGGTGGCGTCCGGCGCCAACACCAGGACTTTCGACTGCAACGCCAGACCGAAGCCCATGATCGCCATGCCCCAGAACACACTCAGCACGCCGAGGTATGAAACGTTGCCGCTCAACGGCAACAGCGAAGCCAGGCACAAGGCGAGCACCGATACGCAAATGATCAGAAAGCGCTGTGGGTTATAGCTGTGCAGGTAGCTGAACAGCAGCGAGCCGAAAATACCGGCGCCGCCGAATAGCAACAGCAGGAGCGTCACCACCTCGCCGCTCATGTTGGCCACGGTCAGTACGAACGGTTCGATGTAGCTGTAGGCGGTGAACTGTGCCGTCACCACCAGCGCCGTCAAAACATAGACGGCCACCAGCGCAGGTCGCTTCAGCAATATGGGCAGGCTCTTGAGCGAGCCCGAGTTCTGGCTGGGCAGCAGCGGCAGCACCTTCGCCAGGCAGAACACCAGCGCCGCGGCAAAGCCTGCAATCACGATGAACGTGGTGCGCCAGCCCATGGCCTCGCCCAACAAGCGACCGAGGGGAATGCCCAGCACCATCGCCAGCGAAGTACCGGTTGCCAGCAAGCCCAAGGCTTGAACCTGTTTGCCTGGCGGCGCCAGACGCACGGCCAGAGACGCGGTGATCGACCAGAACAACGCGTGCGACAACGCCACACCGATCCGGCTCACCAGCAGCACCCCGAAACTGGTCGCCAGACTCGACAGGATGTGACTGGCGATAAACATCCCGAACAGCACAATCAGCAGTTTCCGTCGTTCGACGTTACGTGTCAGCAGCATGATCGGCAGCGATGTCAGAGACACCACCCACGCATAGATGGTCAACATCAGACCGACCTGCGCGGTCGACATGTCGAAGCTGCTGCCGATCGAACTCAACAGACCGACCGGGACAAATTCGGTGGTGTTGAACACGAAAGCCGCCAGTGCCAAGGCAATGACTGCGTACCAGTTGCCGGAGTTTGTCGCCGTAGATTCACTCATTTAAACGTCGTATTACTCTTCGATGATCATGCGTGAATGTACGCAAGCGATCTGTGCCCATCTGTCGGTGTCTTGATACCGATTGCCGAATGTGTCGACGTTCAAAGGACGCATCATCAGAGGGTCAAGCCACACTGATCTGCTCCAATGCGGTAGAAGCATACGAGGTATTGATCAATCAAGCTGCCTTGTTCACTGGCCCGAGTAACCTTAGACGCGCATGCAGTTATTGGTCAGGTCGATCTGTTTTTCCGCGATGACAGTCGTGCACAGATGCCACGCAGGCGCTCAACAGCGTCGCAAGCAACGCAATCATCAATAATTTCAGGGTGTGTACCGCCGGTTGATCAAGGGCTGCGATGTTCCTGGCGGGTTCCAGTTGCAGAACCCGAGATCACTTGCAGACGATTGTCGTATCGGTTGAAGCCGCTCCTACCGCCGCCGATTAATGTTTGAGCCGCGCCATGTTGAAGTGAAGACAATCGCAGTATCTTTCAATGACGCTTAGAAATACTTAACCAGAGCGACGGCCATGCAACTCGATGCAAAACAGATGCAGGCGTTCCTCGCCGTGGTCGACAGCGGCAGTTTCGAGAAGGCTGCAGACCGTCTTAACGTGACACCGTCGGCGGTGTCGCAACGCATACACGCCCTTGAAGTTCGCCTCGGCAGCTCGGTTGTGGTGCGCGGGCGCCCTTGCGAGCCGACGCTGGCGGGTAGAAAACTGATGCTCTATCTACGCCGTGCAACCGTGCTTGAAGCAGAACTGCTCAACGAGCTGAGCGGCGATGAACAGGATCACCTGCGTGTGGTGATTGCGGTCAATGGCGACACGCTGGCCACTTGGTTCTTTCCGGCACTGGCCGAGATCTTCGTCAGCGAGAATATTCTGCTCGACGTCGTGGTCGACGATCAGGATCACACCTATGCCTTGCTGGAAAGCGGCCAGGTCATTGGCTGCATCGGCACGCGATCACAGCCTATGCGGGGATGTTTTGCCGAGTTGCTGGGGTCGATGCGCTATCAGTTGGTCGCATCGCCCGCGTTTCAGCAGCGCTGGTTTGCCAAGGGCCTGACACGCGCGACTGCACGCAAGGCGCCGGTATTCGCCTATTCGCGCAAGGACACCTTGCAGTCGGAGTTCATGCAGTCGCGTTTTGGTCTTACCGCAGACGCCTATCCCACACACTACCTGTCACTTCCGGAGGCACGTCTGAAAGCCATACGCCGTGGCCTGGGTTATGGAATGGTGCCGCACATGCAGGTCAGCGACTTGCTGAAAAGTCGGGAGCTGGTGGATGTCGCGCCGAATCATTTCACCGATGTAGAGCTTTATTGGCACGCCTGGGAATTGCAATCGCCACGCATGGAAATGCTCTCCGGGCGGGCGGTGCATGCCGCGCGGCGTATCTTGAGCAGCAAGGAGCCAGTGAAGCGTTCGACCATGCCGAAGAAGTAAATGACCTCGTTGGCAGGGAATCCCGATTGCCTTCAGTCTTTTCGCAACCGCGTACCCACAGCAGCAATGATGGCAAAGTGCTAATGACAAATCCGGTAATAAAGTTTAACTTACCGCCGCCCCGACCGTTGGAGGGTCGGGCATTCGCACTCAGTTAAGGAAAACGATGGCAATGGTCTATTGTCGTGCTTGCGCCAAGGAGCTACACGAAACGGCGCTCACCTGCCCCCAATGCGGGGCGCCCCAACAGGCCTGCGTGCCGCAAACGCAAGCCGAAATGCCCTGGCTGGCCATCGTTTCATTGATCCTCGGGATTATCAGTGCACTCACCCTGTTCGATGATTCCGAATGGGACAGGGATGCGATTGTCGGTGTGGGCATCCTCAGCCTTGCGGGCCTCACTTGCGGCATCGTCTGTATCAACCAAAAACACCCAGGAAGAAACCTCGCGATCGCCGGCATCATTTTGTCTGGCCTTGCCGCGTTCGTTTTGTCCTGTCTATCGATTGAATAATTTTAGGGAAAAAATATGAGCTTGGTTTTCTGCCGTGGTTGCGCCAAGGAAATTAGTAGCCTGGCCGTGGCATGCCCACAGTGCGGCGCACCTCAGGCCGCTCAACCGTCGTATGCCAGCGGCCCCGCCATCACCACCGGCAATCCTTACGTGGAAGCGCTGAAGAATTACGCCGAATTCAAAGGCCGCGCCACCCGTCGCGAGTACTGGATGTTTGTGCTGATCAACCTGGGCATCTGCATTCTCATGGGCGTTCTCGACGCCATGCTCAACACCAAGGGTGTGCTCTACAACCTGTACAACCTGGCGATGTTTCTGCCGAGCATTGCCGTCGGTGCACGCCGCATGCACGACACCGACCGCAGCGGCTGGTGGTTGCTGCTGCCGATCGTCAACCTGGTATTTTTGGCGCAAGACAGCCAGCCGGGGCCAAACCGTTTCGGGCCGAACCGCAAAGGCAATAACTGAGCCACCCCGCAACACGTTGAACGAGACGGCCTTTACGGCCGTCTCTTTGTTTGTGCAATCGGTACCTGAAGCCGCCGCTGGATTTTTACGGGTGGCGCAACACACATTTGTCATCAAACCAATTGATAGCACCCTAACGAAAGGTGCATGCTAGAGGGCTCGAATCGGTCTTATATCATTCCGAATGATAGTTACCTTTGCTTCATTCGATTCGTGCCATCACACCTCGCCGAGCATCATCCGCCCATCTTCAATACATTGGCGGATGATTCCATGGAACAGTCACTCAAACATTTGCGCTTCCCCTTGGCCATGTTGGCCGTGCTGGTGATGAGCGCTTGCGGCAAGACTCCGGAGACTGCCGCCACCCTGCCCGCTGCCAAAGTCAGCGTGGCCAAGGTGCTGGAACAACCGGTCAACGAGTGGGACGAATTCACCGGGCGCCTCGAAGCACCGGAAACTGTTGAAATCCGTCCTCGGGTCTCCGGCCAGATCGACGAGGTCGCCTTCACCGAAGGCGCACTGGTCAAGAAAGGCGACCTGCTGTTCCAGATCGACCCGCGTCCATTCCAGGCTGAGGTGCGCCGCCTCGAAGCGCTGGTTGCTCAATCCCGTGCCAACGCCACCCGCAGTGAAAACGAAGCCGGACGTGGCGAACGCCTGCGTGCCAGCAACGCCATCTCCGCCGAGCTGGCCGACTCGCGCACCAGCGCCGCTCAGGAAGCCCGCGCCGCCGTCGGCGCCCTGCAAGCGCAACTGGATTTGGCCAAGCTGAACCTGAGCTTCACCCGCGTCACCGCGCCGATCAGCGGCCGCGTCAGCCGTGCCGAGATCACCGCCGGTAACCTGGTGACCGCCGACACCACTCCGCTGACCAGCGTGGTTTCCACAGACAAGGTCTACGCCTACTTCGACGCCGACGAGCGTGTGTTCCTCAAATACACCCAACTCGCCCGCAACGGCCAACGTGGCGCCACCACCCCGGTGTACATGGGCCTGTCCAACGAGGACGGCAACCCGCACCTGGGCCAGATGAACTTCGTCGACAACCAGGTCAACCCGAAAACCGGCACCATCCGTGGTCGCGCGGTGTTCGACAACAGCGACGGCACCTACACCCCGGGCCTGTACGCACGGCTGAAACTGGTCGGCAGCGGCACCTACAACGCCATGCTGATCAACGACGAAGCGGTCGGCACCGATCTGGGCAAGAAGTTCGTGCTGGTGATGGATGCGGACAACAAGACCGCCTACCGCGCCGTCGAACTGGGGCCGAAGATCGAAGGCCTGCGCATCGTGCGCACCGGGCTGAACAAGGACGACACGATCATCGTCAAGGGTCTGCAACGGGTACGTCCGGGTTCGCCGGTGACGCCTGAAGTGATCCCGATGGCCAGCGAGCAGACCATTGCCGCTCTGGCTCAACAACGTCAAGCGCTGGAAGCCAGCAACCTGCCCAAAGTCGCACCTGCCAAAGGTGCACAGGGTACGGCTGTGAAGCTCGCCGCTGCGACCCCACGCGGTTAAGGGACGACAACTCCGATGAATTTTTCCCAATTCTTCATTTCACGGCCGATCTTCGCAGCGGTGCTTTCGCTGTTGATCCTGATCGCCGGTGCGATTTCGCTGTTCCAGCTGCCGATCAGCGAATACCCGGAAGTCGTGCCACCGACCGTGGTGGTACGTGCCAACTTCCCGGGCGCCAACCCCAAAGTCATCGGTGAAACCGTGGCCGCTCCGCTGGAGCAGGCCATCACCGGCGTCGAGAACATGCTGTACATGTCCTCGCAGTCCACCGCTGACGGCAAGATCACCCTGACCATCACCTTCGCCCTGGGCACTGACCTGGACAACGCGCAGGTGCAGGTGCAAAACCGGGTGACCCGGACCGAGCCGAAACTTCCCGAAGAAGTGACGCGCATCGGTATCACCGTCGACAAGGCTTCGCCCGACCTGACCATGGTTGTGCACTTGACCTCGCCGGACAAACGTTACGACATGCTCTACCTGTCCAACTACGCGATCCTCAACATCAAGGATGAGCTGGCGCGTCTGGGCGGTGTCGGTGACGTGCAGCTGTTCGGCATGGGCGACTACTCGCTGCGGGTCTGGCTCGATCCGAACAAGACCGCTTCGCGCAATCTGACCGCGACCGATGTGGTGACCGCGATTCGTGAGCAGAACCGTCAAGTGGCGGCCGGTCAGCTCGGTGCACCCCCTGCCCCGAATGCCCAGAGCTTCCAGCTGTCGGTCAACACTCAGGGCCGTCTGGTTTCTGAAGAAGAGTTCGAGAACATCATTATTCGCTCCGGCGACAACGGTGAAATCACTCGTCTGAAGGACATCGCGCGCGTTGAACTCGGTTCCAGCCAGTACGCCCTGCGTTCGCTGCTGAACAACCAGCCAGCGGTGGCGATCCCGATCTTCCAGCGTCCAGGCTCCAACGCCATCGATATCTCGAACGAAGTTCGCGGCAAGATGGAAGAGCTGAAGAAAGGCTTCCCGCAAGGCATGGACTACAGCATCGTCTATGACCCGACGATCTTCGTACGCGGCTCGATCGAGGCGGTGGTTCACACCCTCTTCGAAGCGCTGATCCTCGTGGTGCTGGTGGTGATCCTGTTCCTGCAGACCTGGCGCGCCTCGATCATTCCGTTGGTGGCGGTGCCGGTGTCGTTGATCGGTACGTTTGCGGTGATGCACCTGTTCGGCTTCTCGCTCAACGCGCTGTCGCTGTTCGGCCTGGTACTGGCGATCGGTATCGTGGTGGACGACGCCATCGTGGTGGTGGAGAACGTCGAGCGCAACATTGAACTGGGGCTCAACCCGTTCGATGCGACCAAAAAAGCCATGGGTGAAGTGACCGGCCCGATTATCGCAACAGCGCTGGTGCTGTGTGCGGTGTTTGTACCGGCGGCGTTCATCTCCGGCCTCACCGGGCAGTTCTACAAGCAGTTTGCGTTGACCATTGCGATCTCGACCGTGATCTCCGCGTTCAACTCGCTGACCCTGTCGCCGGCACTGGCCGCTGTGTTGCTGAAAAGTCATGACGCGCCGAAAGACCGCTTCTCCAAAGTGCTCGACAAGATCTTTGGTGGCTGGTTGTTCCGTCCGTTCAACCGCTTCTTTGAAAAGGCCAGCCACGGTTACGTCGGTACTGTGCGCCGGGTCATCCGTGGCAGCGGCATCGCCCTGCTGCTGTATGCAGGCCTGATGGTGCTGACGTTCTTCGGTTTCTCCAGCACGCCGACCGGTTTCGTACCCGGCCAGGACAAGCAATACCTGGTGGCCTTCGCGCAACTGCCGGACGCCGCGAGCCTGGATCGCACCGAAGACGTGATCAAGCGCATGTCCGACCTGGCGCTGAAACAGCCGGGTGTGGAAAGTGCCGTAGCGTTCCCCGGTCTGTCGATCAACGGCTTCACCAACAGCCCGAACGCCGGCATCGTGTTCGTGACCCTGAAACCGTTCGACGAACGTAAAGACCCGAGCATGTCCGCCGGTGCCATCGCCGGGGCGTTGAACGGTCAGTACGCGAACATTCAGGAAGCGTACATGGCGATCTTCCCGCCACCGCCAGTACAAGGTCTGGGCACCATTGGCGGGTTCCGCCTGCAAATCGAAGACCGCGGCAACCTGGGCTACGACGAGCTGTACAAAGAGACGATGAACATCATCACCAAAAGCCACAGCGTGCCTGAGCTTGCGGGGCTGTTCACCAGCTACACCGTGAACGTGCCACAGGTCGATGCCGCCATCGACCGCGAAAAAGCCAAGACCCACGGTGTGGCCGTCAGCGACATCTTCGACACCCTGCAGATCTACCTGGGTTCGCTGTATGCCAACGACTTCAACCGCTTCGGGCGCACCTATCAGGTCAACGTTCAGGCTGAGCAACAGTTCCGCCTCGAATCCGACCAGATCGGCCAGCTGAAAGTACGCAACAACAAGGGCGAAATGATCCCGCTGGCGACCTTCATCAAGGTCAGCGACACCTCGGGCCCTGATCGCGTGATGCACTACAACGGTTTCATCACCGCAGAAATCAACGGTGCGGCGGCCCCCGGCTACAGCTCCGGCCAGGCCGAAAAAGCCATCGAGAAACTGCTCAAGGATGAACTGCCAAACGGCATGACCTACGAGTGGACCGACCTGACCTACCAGCAGATTCTGTCCGGCAACACTGCGCTGTTCGTGTTCCCGCTCTGCGTACTGCTGGCGTTCCTGGTGCTCGCCGCTCAATACGAAAGCTGGAGCCTGCCACTGGCGGTGATCCTGATCGTACCGATGACCCTGCTGTCGGCCATCACCGGGGTGATTGTCTCCGGCGGCGACAACAACATCTTCACCCAGATCGGCCTGATCGTACTGGTGGGCCTGGCGTGCAAGAACGCGATTCTGATCGTCGAGTTCGCCAAGGATAAACAGCTGGAAGGCCTCGATCCGCTGGCAGCGGTACTGGAAGCCTGCCGCCTGCGTCTGCGGCCGATCCTGATGACCTCCTTCGCGTTCATCATGGGTGTGGTGCCACTGGTGTTCTCCAGCGGTGCCGGTGCCGAGATGCGTCACGCCATGGGTGTGGCGGTGTTCTCCGGGATGCTCGGGGTGACCTTCTTCGGCCTGTTGCTGACGCCAGTGTTCTACGTGTTGATCCGTAATTTCGTCGAGCGCGGCGAAGCCCGCAAAGCGGCCAAGGCGCACGCTCTGCAAAAGCCACTGGAGGCGCAATAATGAGTCTGAAAGTCTTCCTGCCGAGTCTGCTGGTGCTGGCTTTGAGCGCCTGCGCCGTCGGCCCTGACTACAAGACCCCGGCGACGGAGGCGGCCAACATCACGACCGCCACCGACGGCGCCGCCGGGCAAAAGAACTTTGACCGTTCGAAATTCGAAGGTATCTGGTGGCAGCAATTCGACGACCCGACCCTCAACCAGTTGGTCACGCAATCGCTGCAAGGCAACCGTCAACTGCGCGTGGCGTTCGCCCGCTGGAAAGCCGCCCGGGCGATCCGCGACGACGTCAGCAACGATGCGATGCCGACCATCACCAGCCGCGCGAGCAGTGATCTGGCCAAGGGGCAAATCCCCGGCCAGACCACCAAACGGGTCAACAGCGAACGCTACGATCTGGGCCTGGACATGGCCTGGGAACTCGACCTGTTCGGGCGGATCCAGCGCAATCTGGAAGCCAGCGACGCCGACCAGCAGGCGGCCGAAGCCGATCTGTACCAACTGCAAGTCACCATGATTGCCGAACTGGTCGACGCCTACGGTCAACTGCGCGGTGCGCAATTGCGCGAGAAGATCGCCGTGGCCAACCTGGAAAACCAGCAGGAGTCACGCAAGATCACCATCAGCCTGCGTGACGCCGGCGTTGGCGATCAGCTCGACGTCGAACGGGCCGATGCGCGTCTGGCCTCGGTCGAAGCCAGCGTGCCGCAATTGCAGGCGGAACAGGTTCGGCAGAAAAACCGCATCGCCACCCTGCTCGGTGAGCGTCCGGACAAACTGACCGTGGATCTGAGCCCGAAAGACTTGCCGGCAATTGCCAAGGCCTTGCCGATCGGTGATCCGGGTGAGCTGCTGCAACGGCGTCCGGACATCCTCAGCGCCGAGCGCAAACTGGCCTCGGCCACCGCGCGGATCGGCGTGGCGAAAGCTGATCTGTTTCCACGGGTCAGCCTCAGCGGGTTCCTTGGCTGGACGGCCGGGCGCGGTTCGCAGATCGGTTCCTCGGCGGCCAACGCCTGGGCACTCGGCCCGAGCATCACCTGGGCGGCGTTCGATCTGGGCAGCGTGCGCGCGCGTCTGCGCGGCGCCGATGCCGACGCCGAAGGCGCACTCGCCACCTACGAGCAACAGGTTTTGCTGGCGCTGGAAGAATCGGAAAACGCCTTCAGCGATTACGGCAAGCGTCAGCAACGGCTGATCTCGCTGATTCGCCAGAGTGAATCGAGCCGTAAGGCTGCGGATCTGGCAGAGATCCGCTACCGCGAAGGCACCACCGACTTCCTCGTGCTGCTCGACGCCCAGCGCGAACGCCTGAACGCCGAAGACAGCCAGGCCCAGGCCGAGGTTGATCTGTATCGCGGCATCGTCGCGATCTACAAGGCCTTGGGCGGTGGCTGGCAGCCGGAAACCGTCGCCAGCAAGTAAGCGTCTCTACAGAGCTCCTTTGGTTGGCCGCAACCAACCAATTTTTTGCCCCGCGTATCATTCGGTCGCGGGGCTTTTTATGCCCGCCCCTGTAGGAGCTGCCGCAGGCTGCGATCTTTTGATGTTGCTTTTAAAAAACAAGATCAAAAGATCGCAGCCTGCGGCAGCTCCTGCAGGTCAATTCGCAAGCACGGGTTTGACTCATGGCCTTCTCTGACCGAAGCTTGCCCCTCTGCTATAGAACGCCAGTTCACGGAAATCTGCATGCCTCAGTCCCGCCGTTACCTGTTCATCAGCCTTGGCCTTGTGCTGCTTGTCGTCATTGCCTGGTTATCGCTGCGCTCCACCGCCCCGGTGGTGCCGGAAGCGATCAAGCGCGGCTACAGCGAAGCCCTGACGGCGGCCCGTTCCGGTCAGCCGGGAGCCGCGCGGCAGTTGTATCAGCAGCTGGGACGCCCGGACCTCTCGGTCAAACGCAGTGTCTGGCTGCTGGCCGAGCTGCCCAACTACCCAAGTCCGCAAGCGCTGAAACTGGCCGACGCTCACCTGCAGAATGAAGCCCCCGAAGTACGGCTGGCGGCGATTCAAAGTGTGGTCGGACTGGTGCCCGGCGGGCAACGCAGTCTGTTGCTCGGGCCGATGCTCGAGGATGAAGACCAAAGCGTACGATTCGCCGCGATCAACGCCCTGCTCGGCCTGACGCCGGATGAACTCGGTCTGTATTTCGCCCCGCTGCAGCAAGCCATCGATGGCTGGGAACAAGCGCTCAAGGGGCAGCCGGAAAGCGCGGCCACCTATGCACAACTGGCGCGCCTGTATCTGCACAACGCCGAGCTCAAACAGGCCCAGCAAGCGCTGGACAACACCCTGCGTCTGGAGCCGGGCAATCTGCCGGCGCTGGTAATGCAGATCGATGTTCTCGACCGTCAGGGCCAGAGCGACGCCGCTCGCCAGTTGCTCGCCAAACAGCTGCAGGCGCAACCGGATTCCGCCTACCTGCAACAAGCGCTCGGGCTGTGGCTGTTGCACCACGGCCAGCGTGAGTTTGCCCTGCTCGGGTTGTCCAAAGCGGTGGAACTTGAGCCGGACAACAAGGATTACCGCTACGACCTCGCCACCACCCTGCACGCCGCCGAAGAGCTGGAAGCCGCGCAAAAGCAGTTGCAGGAAGTCGTCCAGCGCCACCCCGCCGACCGCAAGGCACGGGTGTTGCTGATCAATTACTGGAAGGAAAGCGGCCAGTTGCAGAACGTGCAGATTCTGCTGGCGCAACTGGAGCAGATGAACCCTGATGACCCCGCGTTGCAGCAGGGCCTTTGAGCCTTTACCCGCTGATTCAATGACATTTTGATATCGAAACCTCGGAACCGTCATGACTGGCAGCGGTCAAGTAATCAGGTAGAGCACAACGGCTGATACAGCCTGCTGCCTCGATTCCCCTAGTCATGAGAGGGCATTCTTTGTCTACGTCCAACGAGTTGATCAGTGCAAAAGCCGCCACCGGCATCATTGGCCTGGATGACATCCTTGCCGGTGGTCTGTCCCGAGGGCACGTGTTTTTGCTCGAAGGTGAACCCGGTACAGGCAAAACCACCGTCGCGTTGCATTTCCTGATGGCGGGCGCCCGTGCCGGCGAACGCTGTCTGTACATCACGCTATCGGAAACCGAGCGTGAATTGCGTCAAGGCGCGGCCTCCCACGGCTGGGAGCTGAACGAAAACATTGAAATCTTCGAGCTGACGCCGCCCGAAAGTCTGCTCAACGCCGAGCATCAGCAAAGCCTGCTGTACTCCTCCGACCTGGAGCTGGGCGAAGCCACCAAGCAGATTTTCGAAGTGGTCGAGCGCTTCAAGCCGACCCGCGTGGTGCTCGACAGTCTGTCGGAGATCCGCCTGCTGGCGCAGAGTTCGCTGCGCTACCGCCGGCAAATTCTGGCGATCAAACATTACTTCGTGCGTTACGACGCCACCGTGCTGCTGCTTGACGACCTGACCACCGAGTCCCTCGACAAGACCGTGCACAGTGTCGCTCACGGGGTAATCCGCCTCGAAGAACTGACGCCCAATTACGGCGCCGAGCGCCGCCGCGTGCGCATCGTCAAGTATCGCGGCCAGAAATACCGTGGCGGTTACCACGACTTCACCATCATGGGCGACGGCGTGCATGTGTTCCCGCGACTGGTCGCTGCCGAACACCGTGGCGACTATCCGCGCCTGCAATTGACCAGCGGCATCAAGGAAATGGATGCGCTGCTCGGCGGCGGCATCGAAACGGGTTCCAGCACGCTGATTCTCGGCCCGGCCGGTACCGGCAAATCGCTGATCTCGATGATATTCGCCGCCGCGGCAGTGGCCAGGGGCGAAAAAGCTGCGCTGTTCATCTTTGATGAAGAGCTGGGTCTGCTGTTCGAGCGGATGAAAAATATCGGCATCGACCTCAAGGCCCTGCAAGCCACCGGCAACCTGCTGATCGATCAGGTCGACGCCGCCGAGCTGTCCCCCGGCGAGTTCTCGCATCGGGTGCGTCGTTGCGTCGATGAAGGCAACATCAAGACCGTGGTCATCGACAGCATCAACGGTTATCAGGCCGCAATGCCGGAAGAAAACGCGCTGGTGCTGCACATGCACGAGCTGCTGCTGTATCTGAACCGCAAAGGCGCGGCGACCTTCATGACCGTTGCCCAGCATGGCCTGGTCGGTGACATGCAGGCGCCGGTCGACATCACTTACCTGGCCGACACGGTGATCCTGCTGCGCTACTTCGAAGCCATCGGCAAGGTTCGCCGGGCCATTTCCATCATCAAGAAACGTACCGGCAGCCACGAATCGACCATCCGTGAATACCGCATTTCGGGCCAGGGCATGACCATCGGCGAACCGCTGGAAGCGTTCCAGGGCGTGCTGCGTGGCGTGCCGACTTACCTCGGCGCGAGCAATCCGCTGTTGCGGGAAGAAACCTTGTGACAGCTTCCGTATCACTGCCGGAACGGGCGCTGATTCTGGCGCCCATGGGTCGGGACAGCCAAGTGGCGCTGATGATCCTCAATGAGGCGGGTTATGGCGGCGTCATCACTCCGGATCTGGGCGCACTGTGCGCAGAACTGGAGCCCGGTGCCGGGCTCTTGTTGATTGCCACCGAAGCCCTGCGTGGTCCCGAGCTGGAAAGTCTTCTGCACTTTCTGGAACAGCAGCCGGCCTGGTCGGATCTGCCGATCGTCTTGCTCACCCATCACGGCGGCCCGGAACCGGGCCCCTCCTCGCGCATGAGCAAACTGCTGGGCAACGTCACATTTCTCGAGCGCCCGTTTCATCCAGCGACCCTGGTCAGTCTGGTCTCGACCGCCCTGCGCGGGCGACGACGACAGTACGAAGCCCGCGATCGCCTGATTGATTTGAGTGAAAGCGAACGCCGACTGCAATCGACCCTGGAAACCCTTGAGCAACAGGTCGAGGAACGCACCGCGCAACTTCGCCACAACGAAGAAGCCTTGCGTCAGTCGCAGAAAATGGAAGCGGTCGGTCAGTTGACCGGCGGCATCGCTCACGACTTCAACAACATGCTCACCGGGATCATCGGCAGTCTGGAACTGCTGCGCCGGCGCTTGGCCCGTGGGCGTACTGAAGACCTCGACAGCCTGATCGATCTCGGTGTCACTTCCGCCAACCGCGCGGCCGGCCTGACCCACCGTTTGCTGGCGTTTTCCCGCCGGCAATCGCTGGACTCCAAAGCCGTGCAGATGAACACGCTGGTGCTGTCGATGGGCGAGTTGCTGCAGCGCAGCCTCAACGAAAGCATCCAGCTGGAGATGCGCCTTAACGACCAATTGTGGATCGCCGAAGCGGATCCCAATCAACTGGAAAGCGCCCTGCTCAATCTGGTACTCAACGCCCGTGATGCGATGCCCGAGGGTGGCAAACTGGTGGTCGAAACCAGCAACCAAGTGCTTAAGCCGGAGTTCACCGAGGCCTACCCGAATCTCGAACCCGGCGACTACGTGATGCTCAGCGTCACCGATAACGGCAGTGGCATGCCGCAAAGTGTGGTCAGCCGCGCGTTCGATCCGTTCTTCACTACCAAGCCGATCGGTCAGGGTACCGGGCTGGGCCTGTCGATGATCTACGGCTTCAGCAAACAGTCCCGTGGCCATGTCTCGATCGACAGCGAAATCGATCAGGGCACCACGGTCAAACTCTACCTGCCGCGCTTTCGCGGCGAAGAGCTGGAGCATCCGGTGTCCGATGTTCAACAGGCCCCGGAAGCGCTGGACGGCGAAACCGTGTTGATCGTCGAGGACGACCCCGCCGTGCGCGTACTGGTCAGCGCGGTGCTCAGTGAGCTGGGCTATGCGTTTGTCGAAGCCGGCGATGCCGATGGTGCAATGCCGATCCTCAACTCGACGCAGCGCATCGACCTGCTGATCAGCGACGTCGGCCTGCCGGGCATGAACGGCCGGCAACTGGCGGAAATCGGCCGGCAGTATCGGCCGGGATTGAAGGTGCTGTTCATCACCGGGTATGCCGAGCACGCGGCAGTGCGCGGTGGGTTCCTCGACCCGGGCATGCAGATGATCACCAAGCCGTTCACTTTCGATCTGCTGACCGCCAAGGTCCGCGAGATGATCAAGAACTGATCCCCCAAAACGACTGCAGGAGCTGGCGCAGGCTGCGATCTTTGATCTTGTTTTTTAAGATCAAAAGATCGCAGCCTTCGGCAGCTCCTACACGGGCATTTCAGTGTTTCTTGATCAGGCCAGCAATTCCTGAATCTTTTCCTGCAAGACGTCCAGATCGAACGGTTTTTCCAGGATCGGCGCCTTTTGCGTGATCGGGCTGCCGGTCTCGCGGATTTCCTGCGGATAGCCGCTGATGAAGATTACCTTCAGATCCGGGCGCAGTTTTACTGCCGGCTCCGCGATCTGTACGCCGGAGATCCCGCCCGGCAGACGAAAGTCAGTGATCAGCATGTCCAGATGCGGCTTGCTCGCGAGAATCTCGAACGCCTGCTCGCCGTTTTCGGCCTGCAACACGCGGTACCCCTGCCCCGACAGGTAATCTGTCAGCACCATCAAGATAACCGGTTCGTCCTCGACGACGAGTACTACATCTTGTGCATCTACGCTCATGGGAAGCCTTTGTTCGGTCAATAGCTGCTGATACGACCGTGCGGTCACTCAGAGGTTGCGTCGGATATGCCGTTTTCCTGGATTGGCAGACAAACGCGAAACAGGGCGCCTTCGTTGATTTGACTCTCGACGACGATGGAACCGCCATGGGCGGCGACGATCTGCTCGGAAATGAACAGACCCAGCCCGAGACCAGCCACTACCGTCTTGGCGGAAACCCGTTCGAACTGTTGGAAAATACGCTTCTGGTTCTCTTCGCTGATGCCGATGCCCCGGTCCTGAACCTCGACCCGCGCCTCGTCGCCCTCACGGTACACGCGCACCTGAATCGGGCTGCGACCGCCGTAGCGCAAAGCATTGGTCAGCAGGTTGGACACCACCTGCTCGATGCGAAATTCGTCCCAGTAACCTTCCACCGGCTGCGGCGCGGTGAACGACACTTCGGTCTCGGCGGCCTCGATCTGCTGCGCGAAATTCTGCAGCAGGTTGGCCACCAGTTGTGACAGATCGAAGCGATTCGGCCGGATCGACAGCTTGCCGGTACGAATCCGCGAAACGTCGAGCATGTCTTCGATCAGCCGGATCAGGCTTTTGATCTGACGCTCGTCGCGATCGACCATCGCATGCATCTTGTCGAGGGTGAACGCGGCGGCGTTGTCCCGCGCCAGGTGCATCTTGCGCAACTGGGTTTCGAGTATCAGGCCATTGAGCGGTGTGCGCACTTCGTGAGCGACGATTGACATGAAGTCATCGCGCATACGCACCGCCTGCTCCAGCTCCAACTGCGTGCTTTGCAGTTGCTGCAGCAGCGCTTCCTGCTCGCGACGCGCCTGCTCCAGGGCTTCGACCTGTTGCTTCATGGCCTTGCTCTGGCGGTAAAGGTCGACGAACACATTGACCTTGCTCTTCACCGCGTGGATATCCAGCGGCTTGTGCAGAAAGTCCACCGCCCCGCTTTCGTAACCCTTGAACGCATAGTTCAGTTCACGGCCGGCGGCGCTGACAAAGATGATCGGAATGTTTTTGGTTTTTTCGGTGCCGCGCATCAACTCGGCGAGTTCGAAGCCGTTCATCCCCGGCATCTGCACGTCGAGGATGGCCATGGCGAACTCGTGTTGCAGCAGCAGCGAAAGTGCTTCGTCCGCCGACAGCGCCTTGTACACCGTGCGGTCCTCGCGCTTGATCAGCGCTTCGAGGGCCAGCAGGTTCTCCGGCAGATCGTCGACGATCAGCAATTTGGCCTGGATATTACTCAGCATGCGATTCGTTCCAGCTCGACAAGCAGACGGCCGATGCCGTGAATGGGTAGGACATGGTCGGGCTGCTGAATTTTCAGCGCAGCCTGAGGCATGGTGGCGACCTGTGCGTCCTGCGGGTCTTGAACAATGGTCAGTCCGCCGCGTCGCTTGACTTGCGCCAGGCCGCGAGCACCATCGTGATTGGCGCCGGTCAGCAACACGGCAGCCAGGGTTTCGCCGTAAACATCCGCGGCGGATTCAAACAAGTAATCAATGGCCGGACGGGAATGGTGCACGCGGTCTTCAAGGCTCAGCGACAGACTGCGATCCTGTTCCACCGACAGGTGATAACCGGGGGTAGCGAAGTAAACCGTGCCGGGAGCGATGTCCTGTTTGTCGCTCGCCTCCTCCACCGGCAGCATCAGCCGCCGGGCGAACACCTCGGCCAATTGGCTGCGACGCTCCTCCGGCAGGTGCAACACAACAATGATCGGCAACACGTAACCCTGGCGCAGCGGCGCGAGCAGGGTCAGCAGGGCTTCGACCCCACCGGCCGAAGCACCGACCACGATGGCCTCGACGCGAGGCAAATCCACGGCATCGTTCATAATTTGCGATAGATCCGTTCTTGTTTGACCAACGGTTCGAACTGATTCGAGTAGCCGGAAAAATCCAGCGTTTCCTTGCTGCCCAACACCAGAAAGCCACGGTGACACAGCGATTCGTGAAACAGACCGAAGGCACGGTCCTGAAGTTTCTTGTTGAAGTAAATCAATACGTTGCGGCAGGAAATCAGCTGCGTTTCGGAGAACACGCTGTCCGTCGCCAGGCTGTGGTCGGCGAAGGTCACGTTCTCGCACAGGCTCTTGTCGAAGATCGCGTAGCCATAGGCCGCGGTGTAGTAATCGGCAAAGGAGCGCTGGCCGCCGGCCTGCTGGTAATTGGCGGTATAGGCGCGCACGTTCTCCATCGAGAAAATCCCCTGCTTGGCCTTGTCCAGCGAGCGCGGGTTGATGTCGGTGGCGTAGATGATCGTACGGTCGAGCAAGCCTTCTTCGCGCAGCAGAATCGCCATCGAATACACCTCCTCCCCCGTGCTACACCCGGCGATCCAGATCTTCAGCGACGGATAGGTGCGCAGCAGCGGCACCACTTCCTTGCGGATTGCCAGGAAGTGCGACGGATCGCGGAACATCTCGCTGACCGGAATCGTCAGCAACTGCAGCAACTGCATGAACGCGGTGGGATCGTGCAGGACTTTCTCCTGCAACGCCGAAATGGTCGCGCATTCGAACTGGTTCAAGGCGTGCTGCACCCGACGCTTGATCGAAGCGCCCGAGTAATCGCGAAAATCGTAGCTGTACTTGAGGTAGATGGCCTCAATCAACAGGCGTAATTCGATTTCGCTGTTGCGCTCCGCGGAGTGACTGCTATCCACTAAATGCGTTCCATCTTCGGTAACCACACGCGAATCAACGAGAACAGGCGATCCAGATCAATGGGCTTGGCCAGATAATCGTTGGCGCCCGCCTGCAGGCAGCGCTCCTGATCGTCCTTCATGGCCTTGGCCGTCACGGCGATGATCGGCAGTTTGCGCCAGCGCGGATCCTTGCGGATTTCAATGGTGGCTTCAAAACCATCCATCTCCGGCATCATCACGTCCATCAGCACCAGATCGATGTCCTCGACTTCATTCAACTTATCAATCGCTTCGCGACCATTACGGCCGATCACCACGACTGCGCCCTTGTGCTCCAGCGCACTGGTCAGGGCGAAGATGTTGCGCACATCGTCGTCCACCAGCAGCACCTTGCGGCCTTCGAAGACCTTGTCGCGACTGCGCGCAGTCTTGAGCATCTTCTGCCGTTCATGGGACAACTGCGATTCGACTTTGTGCAGAAAGAGTGTCACCTCATCCAGCAGACGTTCCGGCGAGCGCGCGCCCTTGATAATGATCGAGCGTGAATACTTGCGCAGCTCGGCCTCTTCATCGCGGGTCAGGTTGCGTCCGGTATAGACGATCACCGGCGGGAACGAGCAGATGTCCTCGGTCGACATGCGCTTGAGCAGATCGTTGCCGAGCATGTCCGGCAATTTCAGGTCGATCACCATGCAGTCGTAAATCGTCGTGCGCAGTTTCTCCAGCGCGTCTTGCGCCAGACCGACGGCGGTGATTTCGATGTCCTCGTCACCGATCAGGCGGGCAATGCTTTCGCGTTGCAGATCGTCATCTTCGACCAGCAGCACGCGCTTGACCTTTTGGGTCAGCTTGGCTTCGAGACGGGCGAACACGTCCTTGAGTTCTTCGCGGGTGGTCGGCTTGACCGCATAACCGATCGCGCCCATGTGCATCGCCGCTTCGACACGGTCTTCGACCGAGATCACATGCACCGGAATGTGCCGGGTTTCGGCGTGTTCTTTCAGACGTTGCAGCACGGTCAACCCGGAATGGTCCGGCAGACGCATATCGAGCAGGATCGCGTCCGGCACGAACTCGCGGGCCAGGTCGTAACCTTCGTCGGCACCGTGGGCCACCAGGCACTGATAGCCCAGTTCGTGGGCCAGGTCGTAAAGGATGTGGGCGAAGTTCGGCTCGTCTTCCACCACCAGAATGCAGCGCGTGGCGAACGGCGCCTTGCCACGGTCATCGGCAAAACGCGGGATGTGCACCGGCGCCAATGGCGACACCGCGATCGATGGCGGCTGCACCACCGGCGCCGGAGCCGATACCGGCGCAGTGAAGGTCAGCGGGATCGCAGGGCTGTCACCCGGCTCGCTGTATTGCTGTGGCAACACCAGGGTAAACACACTGCCCTGCCCCGGTGCGCTGCTGACACTGATCGAGCCGCCCAGCAAGGCTGCCAGATCGCGCGAGATCGACAGGCCCAGACCGGTGCCACCGTACTTGCGGTTGGTGGTGCCGTCAGCCTGACGGAACGCTTCGAAGATGCTTTCCTGCTGATCTGCGGCGATACCGATCCCCGAATCGCGCACGATGAACGCAATGCGTTCGTTCGGCTGGCCGGCGATGGTCAGGCTGACCGCGCCGTGTTCGGTGAACTTCACGGCGTTGGACAACAGGTTCTTGACCACCTGCTCCAGACGCTGGCGGTCGGTGTACAGCATGATCGGCGCATCCGGCTGCAACTCGACGCTGAACGTCAGTTGCTTGTCCGCCGCCAGCGGTTCGAACACGCTGCGCAGGCCGTCGGCCAGCCGCGCGACACTGGTATTTTCCGGGATCACCTCGAGCTTGCCGGCCTCGACCTTGGAAATGTCGAGAATGTCGTTGATCAGATTCAGCAGATCGTTGCCCGCCGAATAGATCGACTCGGCGAATTTGACCTGCTCGGCCGTCAGATTGTCCTGCGGGTTCTCGGCCAGCAACTTGGCGAGGATCAGCGAACTGTTCAGCGGTGTTCGCAGTTCGTGGGACATGTTGGCGAGGAATTCGGACTTGTACTTGCTCGAACGCTGCAGCTCTTCGGCGCGTTCTTCAAGCTGCACCTGTGCCTGATTGAGTTCGGTGTTCTTCTGGTCCATGGCGTCGCGCTGCTCGGCCAGAGTCTGCGCCTGCTCGGCCAACTGCTCGTTGGTCTGCTCCAGCTCGACTTGCTGGGTTTCCAGATGCGCCTGGGATTCCTTGAGAATCCGCGACTGTTCTTCCAGCTCTTCGTTGGCGGTTTTCAGCTCTTCCTGCTGCACCTGCAACTCTTCGTTGAGCTGCTGGGTTTCGGCCAGCACTTCCTGCAGGCGCTGGCGATAACGTGCCGCTTCGATCGAGGTGCCGATGTTGCCGGCAATCAGTTCCAGCAATTCGACATCGCGCTGAGTCAGCGGGCGCAGGAAGCCCAGTTCGATCACGCCGTTGACCCGGTCATCATCACTGGTCGGCACCACCAGCACACTGTGCGGCAGGCCCGCGCCCAGGCCGGAGCTGACTTTGAAATAGTCGGCGGGTACTGAATCCAGACGAATCAGTTGTCCCTGCTGGGCAACCTGGCCGACGATGCCTTCGCCGCTGTAGATCTGCTGATCTTTTTCTTCCTGTTCACGGGAGAACCCATAGGACGCCACGCGTTTCAGGCCGCCGTGCTCTTCGCGCACGTACAGCGCCGCCACCGCAGTGCCGAGGTATTGCGCGCAGAACTGCAGAATATTGCGCCCCAGCAGGTTCAATGTCAGTTGACCCAGCACCTGCTCTGCCAGCTCGGTCTGGCCGCTGCGCATCCACGCCTGACGCTCCAGACGCTCGGCACTGGCCTGCTGCGCGGCGAGGTTGGCGCTGTAGCTGTCCGACAGGCTGACCAGATCGCGGCGACCGACATAGGCCAGCAAACCGCTGATCCCGGCTATAAACAGCAGGTACAGAGTGATGCTCCAGATCGTCGTGCGGCGCACGTCTTCGTTACGCGTGGTGCGCAACTGCTGCTCCATGTCGATCACGTCTTCGAACTGTTTGCGGATCTCATCGGTCAGGCGCTTGCCGCGCCCGGCCTTGACCGCCGCTCGATAGTCGCCGCTGGAGCGCTGCAGATCGATCATCGATTGCGCGTAGTTGCTCCACTCGGTCTGCAATGCCTGCAAACGACGCAGACGATCGGTCTGCACCGGGTTGTCGGCGGTCAGTTCGAGCAAGGTGTTGAGCGCCACGTTGATCCGCGGCTTGGCAGTCTCGTACGGGTCGAGGAAGTGCTCGTCGCCGCTGAGCAGGAAGCCGCGCATGCCGGTTTCCAGGTCCACGGTGAGTTTCACCGCTTCGTTGGCGTTGTTGATCACCCGGTCGGTGTGTTCCACCCACTGAATCACCGAGAGCAAATAGGTGATCAGCGAAATGAAAAACACCGCACTGATCGCGCCAACGCCCAAGGGCAGACTGATGTTGCGCGTCAGGAGTTTACGGAACCGTGCTTCGTCAACTGTAGACCGAGTGGACATGGGGCAGCCTTGTCGAACTGTCGAAACCCGGGAGTTTGCCCCAAAACGGTACTATGGATCCATTTTTCTCACTGCCATGATGGCAATTTCCTACATTTGCTGCACTTCCCGATCAGGCAACGGTTATCCTTGCCGCCCCGATTTGCGGCTAATCTTTTTGTACCCGCTCGGGAACTTGTGGCCATGCGCCACTTACTCATGCAAGAGCCCGGCATTTTCGACCGGTCGACATCCCCGAATTCTATTCTTGAGAGCCTTCACTATGTCCACCCCAGCGCCCACCATCCTAGTAGTCGAAGACGACAACATCGTGCGCATGCTCATCGTCGATGTGCTGGAGGAGCTGGAGTTCCAAGTGCTGGAGGCTGACGACGGCGAGTCTGCGCTGGAGATTCTCGGGAATCTGAGCAACGCTATCGACTTGATGATGACCGACTACGGCCTGCCGGGCATGACAGGTAAGGAACTGGCCGACAAGGCACGTGAACTGCGCGCCACCCTGCCGGTCCTGTTCGCCAGCGGTTACGCCGAAAACATCGACGTCCCCGCCGGCATGCATGTGATCGGCAAACCCTTCTCGATCGATCAACTGCGTGACAAGGTCAAGGGCATTCTGAACCAGTGATTGGCCTTGATTCGGCAGCGGCTGCAGATGTGCTCTAATTGCGCGCCATTTTCAGCCGCCTGCCTGCAAGGAACACCCGTCAATGACTGCATCACCCGCCACCAAAGTTCTGGTCATCGGTTACGTCTGGCCCGAACCGCGCTCTTCGGCAGCCAGCGGGCATGTGATGCAGATCCTCGATACGTTCCTGCAGCAAGGCTGGGACATCACTTTCAGCAGCCCGGCCGGCCCGGGCGAGCACAAGGCCGATCTGACGGCTCTGGGCATCCGCGAGGTGCCGATCGAACTCAACAACAGCAGCTTCGATAGTTTCATCAGTGAACTGGCCCCCGATATCGTGCTGTTCGACCAGTTCATGATGGAGGAGCAGTTCGGCTGGCGCGTCGAAAAGCAATGCCCGAATGCCTTGCGCGTACTGGAGACGTCCGACCTGCAGAGCCTGCGCCACGCCCGCCACCAACGGCTCAAGGAGCGCTTGAAAGACGACCCGGACAATCAGGATTTCAGCGCCCTGTTCGCACCGGCGCTGCGCGAAGAGTTCGCGTTGATGGCCGATACTGACCTGGCCAAACGGGAAATCGCCGCGTTGTATCGCTGCGATCTGAATCTGATGATTTCCGAAGTGGAAATCCGGTTGCTGGTCGAACAGTTTCAAGTCCCTGTGGATCTGCTGCACTGGTGCCCGCTGATGCTCGAACCACCGCGCGATTCGTTCGTGCCCTTTGAACAGCGCGCGCACTTTCTCAGTATTGGCAACTTCCGTCATGCGCCCAACTGGGACGCCGTCCTGTGGATGAAGACCGCCGTCTGGCCGCTGATCCGCCAGCAATTGCCCGGCGCTCAACTGCATGTCTACGGTGCCTATACGCCGCCCAAGGCCACAGCCCTGCACAACGCGGCGCAGGGGTTTCATGTGATGAACTGGGCAGAAGATGCGCTGCAAGTGATGTCGCAAGCCAGAGTTTGCCTGGCGCCTTTGCGTTTCGGTGCGGGGATCAAGGGCAAGATCGTCGATGCGATGCTCTGCGGCACGCCCAATGTCACGACGCCCATCGGCGCTGAAGGCATGGGCGGCGCAATGCCCTGGCCCGGTGCGGTGGCTCAGTCGGCCCAGGCCTTGGCCGATGCCGCTGTGGCACTGCACGAAGACAGATTGCGCTGGGTTGACGCACAGCAGGCCGGCGTCGCGTTGTTGAATGCGCGCTATCGGCAGGCTGATCACGGCCCGGCGCTGATCAATCGCCTGCAACATTGTCGCGACAACTTGTCAGCATTACGTCGCGCCAACTTTACTGGCAGCATGTTGCGTCACCACTTGCATAAAAGCACCCAATACATGGCGCAGTGGATCGAAGCAAAAAATCAGAAAAGTTGACAACCAAAGTACAAGAGCACATTACCAATACTTTGCAAAGAGTGCTGGCTTGTAGTTTTTCCGTTTGCACCAAAGAATAACTTCCAAACTGACCAAACAACTTGAACGGTCGAAAAATTAAACTTTATCTGCAACGGAATGCACCATGAACAATTACCCTTTCAAAAACTGGATGACGGCTACGCCGGATATGGACCGACTGACCCTTGGCGAAGTGGTCTGGCCCGGCTCGCATAACTCCGGGATGGACTTTGATTTCCCGTACCCGGCTTATCTCCAACCCGCCCAGAATTGGTTTGTCTGTCAGGACGGTCCATTCATTCAGCAACTTAATGAAGGCGTGCGCGCCTTCGACTTGCGTCTGCATGCCGATGAACACTGGCTGGGCATCAGGAAGTTCCATACGTTTCATGGCGTGGAACTGCTCCAGGGACGCTCCTTGAGCGAGCTGGTAAAAAGTCTCAATTTTTTCCTCAACGAGAATCCGAACGAGTTCATCGTGTTGGACTTGCATGAACTCAAGGGCACCAACGATCAGCCATTCGATTACAAGGGTTTTCATGAAGTCATCACCACGGAACTGGCTTCGCGGCTTATACCCCGGAGCAACAGTCACCTGACAATTGAGCAACTTAAAAGGACCAGTTCGCTGCAACGCGTGGTATTGGCAAGCGACTCGCACCCGGACTTCAGCTCACCCCTGTACTGGCCGAAAATCCGTCATGAATGGAGCGGCTCGGATATCACTTCTCCCGAGCAGCTCAAGCAACACATCACCCGAACCCTGGCCAACCCACCGGCATCCGGCAACCTCTGGTCGTTGTCGGCCACCAGCTACGGCGAACTGGCCGGCGTCAAACGGATCACCGACGAGCTCAATCAATGGTTTGGCCCGGACTCGGGATGGGCACCGAAGTGCAGCATCATCAATGCCGACTTCATCGGTGGCACTCCACTGATTGGCCATTGCCAGCAGGTCAACCAGTCCAAAGGTCTCAGAAAGACCCGAGGCTGAGGCGCTGGAACTGTCCTTGGCGCGCGTGCATGATGGGCATCTGAACACCACAACAAGACGCATCGGACATGACCCGGGCCACCAGAATCACTGATCCCTCCTACGAACTGATGGACGACCATAACGGGCTGTCCATCATCTACCGTCAGCATGGTTTTCCGTGCCCGCTGGTGCGTTGGCATTTCCACAAGGAATACGAACTGCATCTGATCGTCGCCAGTTCCGGCAAAGTGTTCATTGGCGACTACATTGGCAACTTTTACCCGCAGACACTGTTCCTCACCGGGCCCAATCTGCCACACAACTGGATCAGCCAGGTGGCCGAAGACGAAGTGGTGGAAAAGCGCGACATGCTGGTGAACTTCACCGATGAGTTGTTTGAAAGCGGCCATCAGGTATTTGCCGAACTCAAGACGCTGACACCGCTGCTGGAACGCGCGCAGTACGGCATCGAATTTCGCGACAAGGACACGATCCGCGAGGCGCTGAAACTGATGCAGCTGATTGCCGACAGTCGCGGCATCACTCGTCTCGGGCACTTTTTCATTCTGATGGAGCTGCTGGCGGCGACTGACGATTATCAACTGTTGTCCGGCGCCACCAACACGCAACTGGCCGACGAACACAACATCGACCGCACCAACCGCGCGGTCGATTACATCTTCAGCCACTACGCCCGCGAACTGACGCTGGAAGAAGTCGCCGAGCATTTGGGCATGAAGCCCACCTATTTCAGCCGCGTATTCAAACAAGCCACCGGGCGCAACTTCATCGAGTTCGTCAATCGCCTGCGCATCAGCAAATCTTGCGAACTGCTGGCCGATGGCGACAAACCGGTGACGGAGGTGTGTTTCGAGTCGGGGTTCAACAATATTTCCAATTTCAATCGACGCTTCCAGCAACTCAAGGGCATGACCCCGTCGCACTATCGACGCCTCGCGGTGCAGCGTCTGACCGAACAGAATCACGCTTAACCGCCACATCAAAAGATCGCAGCCTGCGGCAGCTCCTACAGAAATCGATGTAGGAGCTGCCGCAGGCTGCGATCTTTTGATTTTTAGCCAGTGCAAAAAAGTATCGGTTCAAGTGCGACGGATGATTTGTCAGTCTGTCGATTGAGGGCTGTAATCAACACACATTCTTCCTGCACCGGAAGACACAAAAACAATAACTGTCCTTCTGCCCCCAACGGCGCAGAAAAGGAGTGCACGATGCAACCCACTGCAAAAGCTCTGCTAGCCCTCACCTGCATGACCCTCAGCAGCGTCAGCCTTGGCGCCCAGACCCTGACCATCGCCACCGTCAACAACAGCGACATGATCCGCATGCAAAAGCTCTCGAAAACCTTCGAGTCCGAGCATCCGGAAATCAAGCTCAATTGGGTGGTGCTGGAAGAAAACGTCCTGCGCCAGCGTCTCACTACCGACATCGCCACCCAGGGCGGACAGTTCGATGTGTTGACCATTGGCATGTACGAAGCGGCACTCTGGGGCGCCAAAGGCTGGCTGGAACCGATGAAGGACCTGCCGGCTTCTTACGCCCTCGACGACGTGTTCCCGTCGGTGCGTGAAGGCCTGTCGGTCAAGGGTTCGCTGTACGCCCTGCCGTTCTACGCCGAAAGCTCGATCACCTATTACCGCACCGACCTGTTCAAGGACGCCGGCCTGAGCATGCCCGAGCGCCCGACCTGGGAACAGATCGCCGGCTTCGCGGAAAAACTCACCAACAAGGACAAAGAGCAGTACGGCATCTGCCTGCGCGGCAAGGCCGGCTGGGGCGAGAACATGGCATTGATCACCACCGTCGCCAACGCCTATGGCGCGCGCTGGTTCGATGAAAAATGGCAGCCGGAATTCAATGGCCCCGAGTGGAAAAACGCGCTGAATTTCTACGTCGACACCATGAAGAAATCCGGCCCGCCCGGCGCCTCCAGTAACGGTTTCAACGAAAACCTCGCACTTTTCAACAGCGGCAAATGCGCGATCTGGGTGGATGCGTCCGTCGCCGGCTCGTTCGTCACCGACAAGACCCAGAGCAAGGTTGCCGATCACGTCGGCTTTACCTTCGCCCCGCATCAGGTCACCGACAAAGGTTCGGCGTGGCTGTATTCGTGGGCACTGGCGATTCCCACCAGTTCCAAGGCCAAGGACGCCGCCAAGGCGTTTAGCGCTTGGGCCACGTCCAAGGAATACGGTGAGCTGGTGGCCAAAACCGACGGCATCGCCAACGTGCCACCGGGTACCCGCGCCTCGACCTACAGCGATGCTTACATGAGTGCGGCGCCGTTCGCCAAGGTCACGCTGGAATCGCTGAAAGCCGCAGATCCGAGCAAACCGACGTTGAAACCGGTGCCCTACATCGGCATTCAACTGGTGACCATTCCTGAATTCCAGGGCGTGGGCACCCAGGTCGGCAAACTGTTCTCGGCAGCGCTGATCGGCCAGACCACGGTGGATCAGGCTTTGGCAGCAGCGCAGCAAACCACCGAACGCGAGATGAAGCGCGCCGGTTATCCGAAGTAACCGCTGCCTACTTCAATTGTGGCGAGGGAGCTTGCTCCCGCTGGGCTGCGAAGCAGCCCCAGACACTGCCGACACGGTCAATCAGATAGACCGCGTTTGCCGGGTTCACGACTGCTACGCAGCCGAGCGGGAGCAAGCTCCCTCGCCACAGAGAACTCGCTGTATCTCGAGTAAGTGATCACTGTCATGAATACTTCAACTGCCAAAGCCCACCTCGACCTGTCGCAACCCCAGCGCAAAGTCCGCGTACGCAATCCCGGCTGGTTTCTGGTCAGCCCTTCAGTGGCCCTGTTGCTGCTGTGGATGATTGTGCCGCTGGGCATGACCATTTACTTCTCGATGATTCGTTACAACCTGCTCGATCCGGGAGTAAACGAATTCGTCGGGCTGGAGAACTTCACTTACTTCCTCACCGACTCCGGCTTCCTGCCCGGTGCCACCAACACCCTGTTGCTGGTGGGCAGCGTGCTGTTGATCAGCGTGGTGTTCGGTGTGCTGATCAGTGCGCTGCTCGAGGCCAGCGAATTTCTCGGCCGCGGCATCGTGCGGGTGATGCTGATCTCGCCGTTCTTCATCATGCCCACGGTCGGCGCGCTGATCTGGAAGAACCTGATTTTCCATCCGGTGTCGGGGATCCTCGCCTACGTCTGGCGGCTGTTCGGCGCCGAGCCGGTGGACTGGCTGGCGCACTACCCGCTGCTGTCGATCATCATCATTGTTTCGTGGCAATGGCTGCCCTTCGCGATTCTGATCCTGATGACCGCCATGCAGTCCCTCGACCAGGAGCAGAAAGAAGCCGCGCGTCTCGATGGTGCCGGCCCCGTCGCGATCTTCTGGCACCTGACCCTGCCGCACCTGGCGCGGCCGATTGCCGTGGTGGTGATGATCGAAACGATCTTCCTGCTGTCGGTGTTCGCCGAGATTTTCACCACCACCAACGGCGGCCCCGGCTACGCCTCGACCAACCTCGCCTACCTGATCTACAACCAGGCGCTGGTGCAGTTCGACGTCGGCATGGCTTCGGCGGGCGGCTTGATCGCCGTGGTCATCGCCAACATCGCCGCGATCATTCTGGTGCGGATGATCGGCAAAAACCTGACTGACAAAGCCTGAGGCCCGCCATGACTCTTCAACAATCCCGCCGGCTGCAAAGCCTGCTGCTCGGCACCCTGGCCTGGGCCATCGCGATCGTGATTTTCTTCCCGATCTTCTGGATGGTGATGACCAGTTTCAAGACCGAAATCGACGCCTTCGCCACGCCGCCGCAGTTCATCTTCACGCCAACGCTGGAGAACTACCTGCACATCAACGAGCGCAGCGACTACTTCAGTTTTGCCTGGAACTCGATGGTGATTTCCTTCAGTGCCACGGCCCTGTGCCTGCTGATCGCGGTGCCCGCCGCCTACTCGATGGCGTTCTACGAAACCCAGCGCACCAAGGGCACGCTGCTGTGGATGCTCTCGACCAAGATGCTGCCACCGGTGGGCGTGCTCATGCCGATCTACCTGCTGGCCAAGAGTTTCGGCCTGCTCGACACGCGCATCGCGTTGATCGTGATCTACACCCTGATCAACCTGCCGATCGTGGTCTGGATGATTTACACCTACTTCAAGGACATCCCCAAAGACATCCTCGAGGCCGCCCGCCTCGACGGCGCCACGCTGATGCAGGAAATGCTCCGGGTGCTGCTGCCGATCGCCAAGGGCGGTCTCGCCTCGACCGTGTTGCTGTCGCTGATTCTGTGCTGGAACGAAGCGTTCTGGTCGCTGAACCTGACCTCGTCGAAAGCCGCGCCACTGACCGCGCTGATCGCCTCATATTCCAGCCCCGAAGGCTTGTTCTGGGCCAAGTTGTCGGCGGTCTCGACCCTGGCCTGTGCGCCGATCCTGATTTTCGGCTGGATCAGCCAGAAACAACTGGTGCGCGGCCTCTCGTTCGGCGCCGTGAAATGAATATCTCTGACCCAACACAACCCCCTGTAGGAGTGAGCCTGCTCGCGATGAGGCCATGTCAGTCGACATCATCGCTGAATGACACTCCGCTATCGCGAGCAGGCTCACTCCTACAGAAAAGCTGATCCGGTTCAACTGAATAATTTATCGCGGAGGCCCACCATCATGGCCAACCTGAAAATCAAGAATCTGCAAAAAGGCTTCGAAGGTTTCTCCATCATCAAGGGCATCGACCTTGAGGTGAACGACAAGGAATTCGTGGTCTTCGTCGGCCCGTCCGGCTGCGGCAAATCCACGCTTCTGCGGCTGATCGCCGGTCTGGAAGAAGTCAGCGGCGGCACCATCGAACTCGATGGCCGCGACATCACCGAAGTCAGCCCGGCCAAGCGCGATCTGGCGATGGTGTTCCAGACCTACGCGCTGTACCCGCACATGACCGTGAAGAAGAACATGTCGTTCGCCCTCGATCTGGCGGGCGTGCCGAAAGCCGAAGTCGAGAAAAAGGTCGGCGAAGCGGCGCGGATTCTCGAGCTCGGGCCGATGCTCGAGCGCAAGCCGAAACAACTTTCCGGTGGCCAACGGCAACGGGTCGCCATCGGTCGCGCCATCGTGCGCAACCCGAAAATCTTCCTGTTCGACGAACCGCTGTCCAACCTCGACGCTGCCCTGCGAGTGCAGATGCGCCTGGAATTGCTGCGCCTGCACAAGGACCTGCAAGCGACCATGATCTACGTGACCCACGACCAGGTCGAAGCGATGACCATGGCCGACAAGGTCGTGGTGCTCAACGGCGGCAAAATCGAACAGGTCGGCTCGCCGCTGGACCTCTATCACAACCCGGCCAACCTGTTCGTCGCCGGGTTCCTCGGCACGCCGAAAATGGGCTTCCTCAAAGGCAAGATCGCCCGCGTCGATAGCCAGAGCTGCGAAGTTTCGCTGGACGCCGGCACGCGCATCACCCTGCCGTTCAACGCTGCCAACCTGAGCGTCGGCAGCGCGGTGACCCTGGGCATTCGCCCGGAACATCTGGAACTGGCGCAACCGGGCGACTGCACCCTGCAAGTCACCGCCGACGTCAGCGAACGTCTGGGCAGCGACACCTTCTGCCACGTCACCACCAACGCCGGCGAAGCCCTGACCATGCGCGTACGCGGTGACCTCGCGAGCCGCTACGGCGAACAACTGAACCTGCACCTGGACGCCAGCCATTGCCACCTGTTCGACGCCGATGGCGTGGCGCTGACCCGCCCGCTGCGCGCCGCGGCCTGAATTTCGAGACCTGCCCGATGAAACTGAATGAACAAAACCTGCATCGCCTCGCGCCCGAGGTGCAACTGCCGGCCTACAACCTCAGCGACACCCGTCAGGGCATCGCGCACATTGGCGTCGGCGGCTTCCACCGCGCGCATCAGGCTTACTACACCGATGCGCTGATGAACAGCGGCCAAGCGCTGGACTGGGCAATCTGCGGCGTCGGTCTGCGCGCGGAAGACCGCCGCGCCCGTGAGGACCTCAAGGAACAGGACTACCTGTTCACCCTGTTCGAACTCGGCGACAGCGACGACACCGAAGTGCGGGTGATCGGTGCGATTCGCGACATGCTCCTGGCCGAGGATGGTGCACAGGCGCTGATCGACAAACTCGCCGATCCGCAGATCCGCATCGTCTCGCTGACCATCACCGAGGGTGGCTACTGCATCGACGACAGCAACGGCGAATTCATGGCACATCTGCCGCAGATTCAGCACGATCTGGCCCATCCGCTGGCGCCAAAAACCGTGTTCGGTTTCCTCTGTGCAGCCCTGGAAAAGCGCCGTGACACGGGCACGCCAGCGTTCACGATCATGTCCTGCGATAACTTGCCGCACAATGGCGCGGTGACCCGCAAGGCGTTGCTGGCCTTCGCCACCCTGCGTGACCCAGGGCTGCGTGACTGGATCGAGCACAACGTCAGTTTCCCCAACGCCATGGTCGACCGCATCACGCCGATGACCAGCACCACGCATCGCCTGCAACTGGCCGACAAACACGCGGTCGACGATGCCTGGCCGGTGGTCTGCGAGCCGTTCGTGCAATGGGTGCTGGAAGACAAATTCGTCAACGGTCGCCCGGCCTGGGAACAGGTCGGCGTGCAGTTCACCGACGACGTTTCGCCCTACGAAGAAATGAAGATCAAACTGCTCAACGGCAGCCACCTGGCGCTGACGTATCTGGGCTTTTTGAAGGGCTATCGCTTCGTTCACGAAACCATGAACGATCCGCTGTTCGTGCGTTACATGCGCGCCTACATGGACCTCGACGTCACCCCGCAACTGGCACCAGTGCCGGGCATCGACCTGACCGACTACAAGAACACGCTGGTGGCGCGCTTTTCCAATCAGGCGATTGCCGATCAGCTGGAGCGGGTGTGTTCGGATGGCTCGTCGAAGTTTCCCAAATTCACTGTTCCGACGATCAATCGCTTGATTGCCGATGGTCAGGAGACCAGGCGTGCAGCGTTGGTGGTGGCAGCTTGGGCGTTGTATTTGAAGGGCGTGGACGAGAATGGCGATACCTATTCGATTCCTGATCCACGGGCGGAATTCTGTCAGGGACTGGTGGCCGATGATGCGTTGATCACCCAGCGGTTGTTGGCGGTTGAGGAGATCTTCGGCACGGCGATTCCGCGGTCGGCGGCGTTCGTGGCAGCATTTGAATGGTGCTGCAACAGCTTGCGTGAGGTGGGTGTGACGCGCACCTTGGAGCGGGTTCTGGCCTGAAAAGCCCCTCACCCTAGCCCTCTCCCGGAGGGAGAGGGAACTAACCGAGGTGCCTGCAGGAGAACCTTTGGCCAAAAAAACCGAGTCGAACTCAAGTGTTGGAAAAGTACCCAAATTGGCTCCCTTCCCCCCTCTCCCCCTTGGGGGAGAGGGTTGGGGTGAGGGGGTGGCTTTTGATCTTCAGCGCAAACCGACAGGCTCACACATGACCACCCGACAACTCTTCCTCGGCATCGACTGCGGCACCCAGGGCACCAAGGCGATCATTCTCGATGCCGCCAGCGGTCAGGTGCTCGGCGAAGGCGCTGCCACGCACACGATGATCAGCGGCGCCAACGGCCGTCGCGAGCAGGACACTCAACAATGGCTGGACGCCTTCGCCCTCGCCACCCGCCGCGCCTTGCTCGCAGCCAATGTCGACGGTCAGGCGATCCTCGGCATCGGCGTCTCCGGCCAGCAACACGGGCTGGTGCTGCTCGACGATCAGGGCCAGGTACTGCGCCCGGCCAAGCTGTGGTGCGACACCGAAACCACCGATGAAAACGACCGTTTGCTCAAACACCTCGGCGGCGAAAGAGGATCACTTGAGCGCCTCGGCGTAGTCATCGCGCCGGGCTACACCGTTTCGAAATTACTCTGGACTAAAGAACAGCATCCTGAGGTGTTCTCGCGCGTCGCACGCATCCTGCTGCCCCACGACTACCTGAACTTCTGGCTCACCGGCCGCGCCTGCAGCGAGTACGGCGACGCTTCCGGCACCGGTTATTTCAACGTGCGCAGCCGTCAGTGGGACTTGCAACTGTTGCGCGATATCGACGCCACCGGGCGCCTGCAAGCCGCGTTGCCGGAGCTGATCGACGCTCATCAGCGGGTCGGCACCCTGCTGCCGGCGATTGCCGAACAGCTCGGCCTCAACCCGCATGCGCTGGTCGCCAGCGGTGGTGGCGACAACATGATGGGCGCCATCGGCACCGGCAACATTCAGCCGGGAGCGATCACCATGAGCCTCGGTTCCTCCGGCACGGTGTACGCCTACGCCGAGGCACCGCAGATCAGCGCGGACGCTTCGGTTGCGACGTTCTGCTCGTCCAGTGGCGGCTGGCTGCCGCTGATCTGCACCATGAACCTGACCAACGCCACCGGTGCGATCCGCGAACTGTTCGACCTCGATCTGCAGCAGTTCAATCAACTCGTGGCCGAGGCGCCGATCGGTGCCGAAGGCGTGAGCATGTTGCCTTTCCTCAACGGTGAACGCGTCCCCGCCCTGCCCCATGCCACCGGCAGCCTGCACGGCCTGACCCTGAGCAACCTGACCCAGGCCAACCTGTGTCGTGCGGTGGTCGAAGGCACCACCTTCGGTTTGCGTTATGGACTGGATCTGTTGCGCCACAATGGTTTACAAAGCCGCAGCATTTGCCTGATCGGCGGCGGTTCGAAAAGCGCGGTGTGGCGGCAGATCGTCGCCGACGTCATGAACACCCCGGTGATCTGCACCGAACACAGCGAAGCCGCAGCCCTTGGCGCGGCGATTCAGGCGGCGTGGTGCAAGTCATGGTCGAACGGCCACGAGGACACTTTGGCCGACCTGTGCCAGCGCTGCGTGAAGCTCGATCTGCACAGTGAAACCCTGCCGGTTGCCGCCCATGTCGCGGCGTTCCAGCAGGCCTATGAACGCTATCAACAGCATGTCGCAACCCTATAAAGAGCAAACAATTATGTATCTGGTGTGTGGCGAAGCCCTGTTCGATTTCTTCAGCGAAGACGATGCCAGCGGTCTGGCGTCGAAGGTCAATTTCAAGGCGATTGCCGGCGGTTCGCCGTTCAACGTCGCGGTCGGCTTGCGCCGTTTGGGTGTGGATTCGGCGCTGTTTGCCGGGCTGTCCACCGACTATCTCGGCCGACGTCTGCAGCAGGTGCTGCAGGATGAAGGTGTGCGCCCGGACTTTCTGGTGGACTTCACGGCGCCGACGACTCTGGCGATGGTCGCGGTGGGCGCCAACGGTTCGCCGCATTACAGCTTTCGCGGTGAAGGCTGCGCGGATCGCCAGTTGAGCGATGCGCATCTGCCGCAACTCGGAGATGACGTGCGTGGTCTGCACATCGGCTCGTTCTCGCTGGTGGTGCAGCCGATTGCCGATACCCTGCTGACCCTTGTACAGCGCGAAAGCGGCAAGCGCCTGATCACCCTCGACCCCAACGTGCGCCTCAACCCGGAGCCGAACATCGACCTGTGGCGCGAGCGCGTGGCGACCCTGGTGCAACTGGCCGACATGATCAAGGTCAGCGACGAAGACCTGAGCCTGCTGTATCCCGAACAGGACCCGCAGCGCGTGATCGAAGGCTGGCTACAGCATCGCTGCCAGTTGGTGTTCCTGACCCGTGGCGGCGAAGGTGCGACAGTGTTCAGCCGCGCTCATGGTTCGTGGTCAGTACCGGCGTGCTCGGTGACGATCGCCGATACTGTCGGCGCCGGCGATACCTTTCAAGCGGCACTGATCACCTGGCTGACCGAACAAGGTCTGGACTCGGTTGAGGGCGTGCAACAGCTCAGCCGCGAGCAGATCGACGCGATGCTCAGGTTTGCCGTACAGGCGGCCGCCCTGACGTGCAGCAAGACCGGTCCGGATTTGCCCTATCGTCACCAGTTGAGCTGAGCGCGTAGACTGTCGGCCTTTTTGCGCGCATGGGGATGACGGTTTGATGTCGGGGCGGACGGCGGGACTTTTGATACTGGCGGGATTACTCAGCGGCTGCGGCACCTCGCCGCCGCGTTCGCCGGAAGACATCTGCGCGATCTTCCGCGAGAAAAGCGACTGGTACGACGCGGCGCAAGTCACGCAAAAGCGCTGGGGCGTGCCGATCCAGGTGCCTTTCGCGATCATGTATCAGGAGTCCGGCTACCGCTACGACGCCAAGACGCCGCGCAAATACCTGTTGTGGGTGATCCCGTGGGGCCGGGTCACCACGGCCTCGGGCTACGCCCAGGCCAAGGATGAAGTCTGGTCCGATTACCAGAAAAGCACCGGCCGACACGGCGCCGACCGCGAAGACTTCGACGACGCCATCGACTTCGTCGGCTGGTACA
Source organism: Pseudomonas sp. LF020 (assembly GCF_053456425.1). Classification (NCBI taxonomy): domain Bacteria; kingdom Pseudomonadati; phylum Pseudomonadota; class Gammaproteobacteria; order Pseudomonadales; family Pseudomonadaceae; genus Pseudomonas; species Pseudomonas sp. LF020. Next base: position 315,221 of record NZ_JBRFIX010000002.1, on the reverse strand, counting down.
TGGACAAGACCACCTCGATCAACGGCGTGTACAAGTACGACGCCTACAACCAGTACCTGAACTACCACGAAGGCTGGGGCGGTTTCCGCAACAAGACCTACGCCAGCAAAGCTTGGCTGATGCCCACCGCCCGCAAGGTGCAGGCGCGCTCCGACGTGTATGCGCGACAGTATGCCGGCTGCAAGGAAGACCTGAATCGCGGCTTTTGGAGCCGGTTCTGGCATTGGTTGTAGCCCACCGAAGCCCCCTGTAGGAGCTGCCGCAGGCTCGGGCCGCGATCGGACGATCTTTTGACCTTGTTTTTTACAATCAAGATCAAAAGATCGCAGCCTGCGGCAGCTCCTACAGGGGGTGAGGTTTAAAGGACGGAGAAGTTGTAACTCACAATCAACCGGGTCTCATCCACATCCCGCGCAAACTTTTCATAGTTGGTGCGGTACGTCGCATTGCGCAGGCGCAGGCTGACATCCTTGAACGTGCCTGTCTGGATCACGTACTTCAACTCGCTGTCGCGTTCCCACTCTTTGCCTTCCTGATCACTGCCCGGCACCTTGATGTGATCACCGTTGACATAACGGGTCAGGAAGCTCAAACCGTTGATGCCGATGGCCTTGAAGTCATAGTCATAACGCAGCTGCCAGGAACGCTCCTGCGCGGCGGCGAAGTCGTTGACCTGCACGTAGTTGACCAGATACGGATTGCTGCCATCGAGGTACGGCATCGAGTTGTCGCCGTTCATGCGCTGCCAGCCGGCGCTGAAAGTGTGGCCGCTGATGCCGTACGAGAGCATGCCGCTCAAGGCGCGGTTGTCGATGGAGCCGGCCTTGGCATCACCGCTGTCGGCGCTTTTCAGCAAACGCAGATCGGCCTTCAGCACACCGTCACCCAGCGGCTGATTGCCGAGCAAACCAATGAAGTGCTGGCGGTAGATGTCTTCCAGTTCCGCGTAGTGATACTGCGCGGTCAGGCGATCGTTGATCTTGTAGTCGAAGCCGTACATGTCGAAATGGTCGGCGGTGGTGTTGCAGGCGTAGCGCTTGTTCTTGCAGTGCACGCGGATGTCTTGCGAATCAGTGGAATCGCGCGCGGTGTACTTGTCCAGACGCGCGGCCATGAAGGTCAGATCCTTCACTTCCTTAGAGGTCAGCATGGCGCCGTTGAACATAGTCGGCAGCAAGCGGCCGTCGTTGTACTTGAGCAACGGCAGATCCGGCAGCAGCGCGCCGTACTTCAACACCGTGTCCGAGACCTTGACCTTGGCGGTCAGGCCCATCTTCGCGTACTGGCCCTTCGAGCCGCGCGGGTTCTCGCCGCTGGACGGCAGCAAGCCGCTGTTGCTGCGATCAGGGCTGGAATCGAGCTGAAAGCCGAGCATGCCCAGCGCATCGATGCCGAAGCCGACCGTGCCCTCGGTGTAACCCGACTGCAGATTGAGAATAAAGCCTTGCGCCGACTCTTCACGCTTGGAAGCGCCCTGGTCGCTGGAGGTGTGCCCATCACGGAAATCGCGGTTGAAATACACCGTGCGCGATTCGATTTTCGCCGTGGTGTCTTCGAGAAAACCGCTGGCCTGAACCTGCGCGGCAAAACCGGCGCACAGCACAACGGCTCCGAAGCCAAACGACTGGCGCGGGGTGATGAGAGGGAATGGGGGACGCATGAAAAACTCCAACAGTACAGCGTTTGCGCCAGAGCGCAGTCAGCCAGAAAAATAGCTCCCGTCCCGGGTCAAAAACAGCCGGGAAGAAGTGGACACGCAGGGGTGAGTTGCAATGATGGCAGATGGCTTTGACGGGCTGAAGGCGACTTTAGTCTGAAACTGACTGGCGATTCTTCGGTTTGCGATGGGCTCAAACCGCGTGCAGCCCTGTGACTCACGGCAGCGAAGCCCCCGTTTTCATTGGGTGTAAACGCTGTCATAGGGGTTTTCCCTATACCCCACGGCCCCCGTCCCTACGGCATTTGCGCCTTGAACGAGGCGGTTTAATCCTCCATCATCCGTCACCTGCTTATTCAATGGACGGAATTCAAGGCATGCTGGACGCCAACGCTACCCACATTACCCTTACCCTCGAAGGCGCTTCCGCCGACCTGCAAGTGCTCAGCTTCACCGGTCGCGAAGCCCTCAACGAGCCTTTCCGTTTCGACCTCGAACTGGTCAGCGCCCGCCCCGACCTGAAACTCGAAGAGCTGCTGCACAAGCCCGGCGTCCTGACCTTCGGCGCCACCGGCGAAGGCAAGATTCATGGCCTGGTGTATCGCATCGAACAAGGCGATTCCGGCAAGACCCTGACCCGCTACAGCATCAGCCTGGTGCCGCAACTGGCCTATCTGCGGCACAACCATGACCAGCAGATTTTCCAGAACCTCACGGTGCCAAAGATCATCGCCCAGGTGCTGGAAGATCGCGGCATCCTCGCCGACGCCTACAGCTTCCAGCTCAACGCCGAGTATCCGCAGCGCGATTACTGCGTGCAGTACGACGAGTCCGACCTGCACTTCATCCAGCGCCTGTGCGAAGAGGAAGGCATTCACTTCCACTTCCAGCACAGCAGCAGCGGGCACAAACTGGTGTTCGGCGACGACCAGACGGTGTTCCGCAAACTCAAGGCCGTGAGCTACCAGCAGGACTCCGGCATGAGCGCCGACAAACCGGTGATCAAGCGCTTCAACCTGCGCCTGGAAACCCGCACCACCCGCGTCAGCCGCCGCGACTACGACTTCGAAAAACCGAAGATCCTGCCCGAAGGCGCAGTCAAATCCGAGTTCGCCCCGGATCTTGAGGACTACGATTACCCCGGTCGTTTCACCACACGCGAGCGCGGCAAATTCCTCTCGACCCGCGCCCTCGAACGCCATCGCAGCGACTACAAACTCGCCGAAGGCAAAGGTGACGAACCGACCCTGACCAGCGGCCACTTCCTGACCCTGGCCGAACACCCGCGCGCTGAATGGAACGACCTGTGGCTGCTGCTGGAAGTCTTCCACGAAGGCAAACAACCGCAAGTGCTCGGTGAAAACGTCACCAGCGACGTCACCGACAACAAAAGCGATTTCCACCAGGGCTACCGCAACAGCTTCCTCGCCACCCCGTGGGACGCGCACTACCGCCCTGCCCTCGAACACCCGAAACCCAAAGTCCTCGGCAGCCAGACCGCGGTCGTCACCGGCCCGGCCGGCGAAGAGATCCACTGCGACCCGTACGGCCGCATCAAAGTCCAGTTCCACTGGGACCGCGACGGCCAGTCCGACGACAAAACCACCTGCTGGCTGCGCGTCGCCAGCGGCTGGGCCGGCGCCGCCTACGGCGGCATCGCCATCCCGCGCATCGGCATGGAAGTCCTCGTCACCTTCCTCGAAGGCGACCCCGACCAGCCACTCGTCACCGGCTGCCTGTACCACAAGGAAAACGTCGTCCCCTACGACCTACCGGCAAACAAGACCCGCAGCACCTTCAAAACCCTCAGCTCCCCGGGCGGCAAGGGCTATAACGAGTTTCGGATTGAAGACAAAAAGGGTGTGGAGCAGATCTACATCCATGCGCAGCGCGACTGGGACGAGAACATCGAGCACGACCAGAAGATCCGCGTGGGCAATGAGCGGCATGACACGGTTGAAGCCAACACCCTGAGCGAGTTCAAGGTTGAAGAACACCGGATAACCCATCTGGATCGTGTCAGTGAAATGCGCGCGGATGATCACCTGACGGTGGGCGTGACACAGCATGTGAAAGTCGGTACGGCGCAGTTTGTCGAGGCCGGGACCGAGATTCACTATCACGCGGGTGACAAGGTGGTGGTTGAGGGAGGTATGGAACTCACGGCCAAGGCGGGTGGGAGCTTTGTGAAAGTCGATGCGGGTGGGGTGACCATCAGCGGGGCTGAGGTCAAAGTGAATACCGGCGGTGCGCCTGGGGCCGGTACCGGCATCCAGATCCTCGCACCGTTCATTCCTGGGCTGGCCGCGATCGATAATGCCGGACGTTTGATGCAAACCCGCATCAATCAGATGATGCAGGCTGAATCGTTAGCGGTAACACCGAAGCTTCAAGCGCCCAAAGGCATTTGCGTTGAATGTTTGAAGAAAGCCATGCGAGAAAAACTGGCGCTGCAGTCGGGGGCCAATTGATGACGAAGAGTGATGCCGCGAACGCCTGGAGCGAAGCGCAAAAGAACGCTCAGTCGCTATTCGCCATCGTTGAAATCGGTCTGCTGGCAGAACCCGCCCGGTTGCAGTTTCTCAATCCCGATCCGTCACGCCGACCGTTGATGGTGCAACCGGAGTTCGCCGAACTGCGCAACTACGGCCCGTGGCTGGTCGACGTCAGCCACATGGAGTTCGAGGCCTTTCTCGCTCACGAATACTTCACCGGCTGTACCGCTATGGCTAGTTGGATTCGCACCGCATGTACCGCTGACAAACTCGCCGCTCATCTGAGTGATGCGTTATTGGCAAAAAATGAGGCGGGCGAAGTGCTGATGATCCGCAGTTACGCACCGGAAGTACTGCCGATGCTGTACGCCCGTGACGATCTTTCCTGGCATGCGTGGCTGTTTGGTCCACTGCAAGAATGGTGGGTGCCCGCAGAAGAGGATCAATGGGAGTGCCTGAAAGGACTCAACCTCGAACAACCCGGCAAATACGATCCGATCTTTCTGGATGGCAAGCTGTGGACGGACATGGAGATTGATCCCCTGCCCTACAGCCTCACCACCGAACTGGAAAAAGAAGCGCCGGAAGTATTCAGCAGCACCTGCCACGGTGCACGGCTGAAACAGGTCAAAGAAGCGTTGGACGCGGGCCGCGAAGAAGGTTTGACCGACCCGGAGGACGTCAGCCTGTTTGCCAGCCTGCAACTGATGGATCGCGAATTCCCAAGAAATTGGCCGATGTGGGAAAAGGCCAAAGCGCGAGCGGTTGGAGAGAAGCTGCCGCTTGGGGTGGTGATGAGAGAGTTGTCGGAGTGAGTTGGATGAGGAACCTGCAGATCAGCAGTTCGGCTTATCCCACATTTTTTTGAATGTTCAAGATGCATTGCTGGATGAAGGATTTTCGTAAATGACCATGGCCATGAATACCAAGCGGCAAAAAATCTGGCGACGCCGCAATCTTGCCATCGGGATATTCGTATTACTGATGCCTTTTATAGGTTCGTATCTTTATAACCAGTTTCGTACACCGGGCGCGATGTTGACGTCTGAAAACTATATGGATAGACCGATTTTCAGTTTTTGGGTGAATGATTTCTGGGGTGGAAATCTCATGGCAATGGGAGGCGGGGGAATCATGTGTTGTGCACGATTCGAAGGAGACACAATAAAAATAAAATGGATCCTGGACATGACTCGCCAACAGCAGCTGCAGGGCGCAGTGGAGGAGCATCATGAAGTAGATCTGACGCTGCCGAAACGTGCATCCGGCGATCAATACTTACACGTAAGATTTGACCCTGAAAACAAGGTGAGAGTGGGGTGGAGCCCCGACTTATATAGCCCCTTTGAGTCTCGCCCAGATCAAAAACTCACCGAACAAGGACGGACCCAATGAGCATGCCTGCTGGTCTAAATCGAGCACAATCGATAAGCGCGAAATCCAACACTTGTAAAGCTGACGCAAAAAATTCTGCTTTACCCTGCGACTCGGCGCTACGAATTGGATTCTTTTTTGATGGCTTTGGGCGAAACCTTAAAGACGATCTTGCAGAGGATCGATTAAGCAATGTCGCCCGCCTTTTTATGGCTTATCCCGACACCGATCTTTCAGCATCCTCCGAACCATTCTTGCAAAACAGGCGTTTTTACATATCTGGCTTGGCATCAGACTTTGATGCAACGCTTGGTGGTGGTGAATTAACCACTGGATCGGGGATGGATGGTGCTACAAGCAGAGCGAAAGACAGCATCATAAAATCTCCAGGAGATACTATTTCCAATAGTCCACTGGATGCAGTAAAGGATGTCATTACCGGAAAAAAATGGTGGGAAAGCTTCGTTAACAACTTTAAAGTCGGTAACGCTATAACTTCAGCCTTGAAGGCTGCAGCGCCTGCCGCATTGGATATTTCCAGCATTACCCGTGATAACCCTATTACAGCAACATTTTTCAAAACAGGCGTAGACACTCGCTTGGAGGCCGCAGTTAAAGCACTGGAAACAGCACTCGCAAAAGCCAAGGAAAAAAGTAAAGCGCCGTTAAAAAAAATGTCGATTTCAATTTTCGGCTTCGATTATGGTGCCAGCCTTGCGCGAGCATTTGCGCACAAGATCCTTGAAGAGTGCGATCCTGCATCGACCATATTCAAAGGGGTTAACATTGAAATAACATTCGTAGGACTTTTCGATGCCGTAGATCGCAGTGGAGAAGACTCAATTATTCTTGAGTACCTTATCCCTTTTGTGAACAAAGTTGACGACGGAGAATGCCTTCCTGGCCCGGTAAAGTCTGCGTTACACTTAGTCGCAGCACATGAATGTCAAGACTCTCGTAGGTCACGACTGATTGGTACTGGACCATCAACTCCTCGCTGGGAAGAACGACTTGTTCCCGGAACCAGTTATGACGTGGGCGGGGGATTAGCTACATCCGATGCTCCACGTAGTCGAGAGCTCCACTTGGCCAGCTTGCATGAAATGTATAATGCAGCTTACCGAGCCGGCGTGCCGTTCTATGCTATGGATGTGCTGCAAGACAAAGCCGTTTTAGTCTCGAAATACTTTCAATTAAACGACCACTTAAACGGTGTCACTGCCATTGGCGCAAGCAAAAACTACATGAGCAAAGCAGGAAATAAAAAAATTTCTGCTGAGGCTTTCCTTGCTCATCGTCGTTTGTATATCCAACGTTTGCGCGGTCTATGGGAACTATACCGGGGCCAACACAAAGCTTACGACGACGAGGAGGAGCGCCTTCAACGTCCCATTCTGGGCAAGCAAGGATCAATCGCCCGCGCGTTCGGGATGAGTAGCGAAAGCGAGGCGCAAGCAGCAAAACGCGATCAAACGCTCAAGCAAACCCAGCAAGGCAAGGCCGCCCTTCGTGCCGAACTCAGTTGGCTTGAAGACGTAGATCGGGAAGCCTGGAGGTTGAAAACCAGCTTTCCTTCCGCCCCGGTAAAAGCGCTATTGGACGAATGGTTCGCTCCCGTCCCCAAAGGCCTCAGCTTTGACGTGGAAGATCTGCTCGAATTTTACGTAAACGATCAATACATGATCCAACAGATACCTCGAGGCACAGGCGTTCCAATACCGAAGTATTTCCGCGTTCGAGAATTCGACATGCCGAGCCTGAATAAAACCAAAGGGATGGCCCCTGACTATCTGGAGCAGATGATGCGCAAACCTTCAGCAGAGTCTTCAGGTGCATCGACCTAAAGCAAGGCAAAACCCATTGCAACCTCAAAGTATGGACATAGCTCTCTTGATTGGGACTTCATTCGCTTGATAGATATTGCTGCGGACGCACGCCGGCGCAGAGCCTGGCGACGAAGACGGATAGTCCTGGCTTTGGTGGCTTTGATATTTATCTACGCCGCCCCGAAAATTCCGGGGTTATTTCGCACACCCGGCGCCATGCTGACATCGGAGAACCACACGGATCGGCCAATTCTTAGTTTTTGGGTCAATGATTTTTGGGGTGGCAATTTGGCTGCAATGGGCGGTGGCGGAATTATGTGCTGCCAGAAAATCGAAGGGAAAACGGTTCAGATCAAGTGGATACTCAGCCGTACAGGCGAACAGCTCAGGCAAGGAGTCAAGAAAGAAAATCATGAAGCAACCGTGCCTCTCCCTCGTCGGGAACGCGGTGATGATTATCTTCACGTCCGTTTTTTGCCCGGAAATGTTGTTGAACTGAAATGGAGCCCTGGCTTGATTAGTCCATTCGATCCTGTCCCAGATGAAGCTCCCCGTCTCTAAAAACCCTCGAATGGCATCCGCCTAATCACGGGCAGATAACGCGCCTGCCCGTGAATACTAAGCCTTATAAATCAGCATACCGGCGCCTTCCAATCCAGCATCTGCTGCTGAGCCACCTGCAGCAAATCATTGCCATCCTGCGCCAGCAGGTACAGCGCATGGGTAATGTGCGAAATGTCCTGAACATCGCCATGCCGGAAGCACATGCAGTGCAGGGTTTCGAGCAGGTCGCTGCAGGCGCGGATGCGCTGGACGGCGGACTCGAGGATGTCTTGGGGGTTGGCTTGGGTGTCGATGACCATTGGCGCGCTGCCGGTGACGCCGCTGTTGAGCGGGTGATAACGGCTTGGGAGCGGATTTGGTGTAAGCATATTGATTACTCGATTGTTTCGAAAGTAACCCGCCAGCACCGTGACCAAACGATGGGAGGCGGACCGTGTACAGGCTTGGTCAACCGAGAACAATCAACTCAGCTCGCCCGAAGGCGTCCTGCACACGGCCACCACAGCAATGCACTACACGGTCAAAGAACTCCGCGGTGCAAATGATGGCACATATGCAATCGATTATTCTCAGGTGACCAAACCCGAATCGCTGGATTTTGCAGCGACGCCAAACCATAACCGCCCCACTCCAAGCGCCGAAAGCAGACAAAGCATCCATCCTTGTAGGAATCGGCACCGCATTCCCGAGAAATCATCCCACTGCCAGACAGCCGGCGTTCAGCGAGGTTAACCATCGCTTAACGCCGCAGTCCAAGACTGTACTGAACCGCACACTTCAGCCCCTGGCTGACGCCGAGTGCGGCAGGTTCGGCCGTGTCGCGCCGAACGCTTATTCCGTCGCACGGGAGTCCGATTCATGAACATTCGCACGCTGCTGCTCACCTCCGCCCTCGCCTGCACCGCATTCGCCGGACTGGCTCAGGCCAATGACACCTCAACCACGTCCAAGGCCGTTCCCTATCAGTACGGCATGCCGTTGCATGTGAACAAAGTGATTTCCATGACCGAGCAACCCACGCGACAGTGCAAGGTCGTGAGCGCTGACATGAAGTACATCGACAATGCCGGCAAGCCAGCGGAAATCACCTACCGGAAAATGTCTGACGCTTGCAGCGAGCAGAACTGACAGAAGGCTCTGATTTGCGGCTTTGCGGTAGGCGGTGAAGGGCTCGCGGGTTATGCTCGGGATCACTTCTCACTGCCGCAAGGACTCGCCATGCAGTTGTCGTTTCGCACGTTGTCGATCATCACGTCTTTGTTGTGTTTCGTGCTGGCGCTGGCTTGGGGCTTTTTCCCGCAGGTGTTGCTGGCGATCTGGAGCATTGAGTATTCGAGCGCGGTGGGGTTTGTTGCGCAGCGCAGTGCGGTGCTGTTTGCGGCGTTGGGGGTGATGTTTTATCTGGTGCGCAGCGCACCGCCGTCGCTGGGTCGCAATGCCCTGAGCAACGGGTTTATCGTCGGTTGTTTTGGTCTGGCGGTACTGGGTTTTGGCGAATGGCTGAACGGCCATGCCGGCCCCGGGATTCTGCTCGCGGTGCTGGTCGAGTTCGCGCTGGGCCTTGGCTTTGTGCAGGCCCGGCGCGTGACGGTCGAACTGGGTGAAACGGTGAGTTAAAGCGCTCTGGAGCGAGGACTGTAATGCTGTGGTGTGGTTTGTTGCGCCAGATCCGAACGCAGGCCGGCAATCAGTTCATTGATCTCGCGACAGCCGTTGAGATGGCTGGCGTCGATTCCGCTGACGTGCAGATCAACCTGGTCAGTCTGGTGGTCGCCGAAGACCTTGACGGTCATCGACAGGTCTGGCGACAGCGTGCACTGGCAGCGTTTAGGCAGAAAACTGCTTTCAATGATATTGCGTAGTTCCAAGGCAGACAGAAACATGGTGAACCTCTCCTTATTGATGAAACTGCCAATCAACTCTTCACGTTGACCGCTTTTGCTGCCCCTGCACGGGTGTGTCCCCGCTGGTTCCCTGGTGCGGCAAACGGTTGTACTGCGAAATGCCCATTGGAGTGTAGGCGCCCGAAGCCGGTGCGCTGCACCAAAGCGACGCATAAAACGTGCCTTTCATCGGGTCATTTCGACCCTCATGAAATCAAGCACTTGGCGCGGTGGCCAGTAGTTGGCCAGTTGCAAAATGCAAGATCGACCCTCCTGGGCACTGCAATTTGCAAGTCGACGCCGGTTTGCATTCATCGCTGATGACAGTGAGAATGCCCGACATCCACCCTACACCCGCCAGGAGGCTTTCATGGGTTCTTTACGCGCTCGCGCGACAATCGGTCTGCTCGTTGCCGGCCTGTCCACCCTCGCCCACGCGGCCAGACTCGAAGACGTCGCGCCGTATCCCAAGGCGGAAAACGGCTTCACCCGCCAAGTCATCTACCTGCCCAAACAGGATCAGGAAGAGAACTTCCAGGTCGAAGTCCTCGCCGGCAAAACCCTGGAAGTCGACTGCAATCGCCAGCGTCTGGGCGGCGCTCTGGACGAGAAAAACCTCGAAGGCTGGGGCTATCCCTTCTACCGCCTGGAAAAAGTCATTGGCCCGATGAGCACGCTGATGGCCTGCCCACCCGGCACCGCCAAGAAACGCGCCTTTGTCCCGGTCGTCGGTGACGGCTTCATGCTGCGCTACAACAGCAAGCTGCCGCTGGTGATCTACGCCCCGAAAGATGTCGAGGTGCGCTATCGCATCTGGTCGGCTTCGGACAAGGTCGGCACCGCCATTGCGGAATGACCTGAACAGGGAGCGCCAAACGTGATTACCTGCCATGTGCGATACGTGATCGATCCATACCAATTGACCGAGTTCGAGGCCTACGCCAAGGCCTGGCTGGGCATTGTCGAGCGCTTGGGCGGCACGCATCACGGCTATTTCCTGCCCTCCGAGGGCGCGAGCAACATCGCTTATTGCCTGTTCAGCTTTCCTTCGCTGGCCGATTACGAAAGCTACCGGCACATCGCGCTGACCGACCCGGAAAGCACGGCGCTGGTGGAATCACTGGTGCAGAAGAAATTCATCGTCAGCTACGAGCGCAGTTTCCTGCGCCCGTTGCTGCCCTGAGCGGTATCACGCCGGGACGCCGCACACCGCGGCGCGCTCGGCGACGTGGCGCAGGCTGTCGAAGTTGATATTGGCGCCGGAGTCGATCGCGACGAAGGTCTGCTCGCGAACACCACTGCGCGCCACGTACTGCTTGATGCCGGCCACCGCCAACGCCCCGGAAGGCTCGGTGATCGAGCGGGTATCGTCGTAGATGTTCTTGATCGCCGCGCACAGTTCGTCATTGCTGACGGTGACCACCTCGTCCACACAAAACCGGCACACCTCAAAACCATAAGCGCCGATCTGCGCCACCGCCACGCCATCGGCGAACGTTCCTACACTGGGCAGCACCACTCGTGCGTCCGCTTGCAGCGCCGCCTTCAGGCAGGCCGAGTGCTCCGATTCGACACCGATGATCCGTACCTCCGGCCGCAGGAATTTGACATACGCTGCGATGCCGGCGATCAGGCCGCCACCGCCCACCGGAACGAAGATCGCATCCAGCGAGCCCTGATGCTGACGCAGGATTTCAATGGCCACCGTGCCTTGGCCGGCGATCACGTCCGGGTCGTCGAACGGAGAGACAAAGGTGCACCCGGTTTGCTCCGCGAGTTGCAGCGCATGGGCCAGGGCAAACGGAAAACTCCCGCCGTGCAGCAGCGCCTCGGCACCCCGACTTCGTACCCCAAGCACCTTGAGTTCGGGCGTGGTCGAGGGCATGACGATGGTCGCCGCGATTCCCAGCTCCCGCGCCGCCAGCGCTACGCCTTGGGCATGATTGCCCGCCGAAGCGGTGATCACCCCGCGCGATTTCTGCGCATCGCTCAGTTGCACCAGCTTGTTGTAGGCGCCACGAATCTTGAAGGAGAACGTCGGTTGCAGGTCTTCGCGCTTGAGCAGGATCCGGTTGCCCAGCGCTTCGGACAGCGCCGGCGCCGCTTGCAATGGCGTACGCACGGCAATGTCGTAGACCGGCGCGGCGAGGATCTTTTTCACGTACTGCTCAAGCAGGGCTTGCTGGTCGGGGCTGTATTTCATCGTCATCTCCGGGCGCTGTGTAGGAGCTGCCGAAGGCTGCGATCTCTTGATCTTGTTTTTGATTCGAGTAAAACAAAGTCAAAAAATCGCAGCCTTCGGCAGCTCCTACAGGGAGCCATCGTTGTTAAAACCCTGGAGACAGAAAATGAAAACCCGCCTCTAGGGCGGGTTGGGTGCTGCAGTCGTGAGCTAGCCCGCCAAATGAGGAATGGCGGTAATAATGCTTGGCTGGCAGCGCAATACAGTGGAAGTCATGGGCCTGAAATTAGCCCGGCGGCGACCGGCGAGTCAATGGCTTATTTGCGGACGCCAAGGTAGGCTGGCGATTCTGCTCATCACCCAAGGAAGGAATGCATGATGTCTGTCGCCCTGCCCCTCACTGCGTTGATCGCGTTTACCGGCTACACCGTATCGGTGATGCTCCAGGCCGAACAGTCGCTGATCGACTTCGGTATCAGCCTGATGTCGCGTCCGGACACGGCGCAGGTGGTGATTGATCTGTATCTGCTGGCGACGCTGGCCGGGGTATGGATGGTCAAGGATGCCCGCTCGCGAGGGATGTCGGTCTGGTCGGTGGTGCCGTATCTGTTGCTGACGGCGGTGTTTGTGTCGATCGGGCCGTTGTTGTATCTGGTGGTGCGTGGGGTTCGGGAAAAGAGGAAGTCTGCTGAGGAGGCTCAAGCGAGCTAAGCCGGATTTTGCTGCTGAAATAGCTATCGCTGGCAAGCCAGCTCCCACAAAGTCTGGAGTTGCCCGCGAGGTTTGCGGCACGCCCAAAACCTGTGGGAGCTGGCTTGCCAGCGATGGCGTCGGCCAAGTCACCACTGATTATTTGGCCAACCGCCGCAACCCGAACAACATCCCCCCTGCCCCCAACAACATCACCAGCAGAAACACCGGGTAGGAAATCCACCACGGCGTACCCGCCGTCATCATGCTGAATTCCGACATCCCGCCAATGCTCGCAATCAGGTTCAACGGCAGAAACACCACGTTGATCAACGTCAGTTTGCGCAGCAGGTTGTTCATGCTGTTATTCATCAAGTTGCCGCGCGCATCGATCAGCCCCGAGAACACCGTGGAGTAGATCTCCGCCTGCTTGTAGCACTGGTTATTTTCGATGATCAGGTCGTCGATCAGCCCGATCGCCTCACTGCCGAAATGCTGCTTTTCCGCATGATTGCGCAGCCGCGTCAGCACCGCGCCGTTGCTGTGCAGGGCATTGATGTAATAGATCAGGCTTTCGCTGAGGTTGAACATCTGCACCAGATGCTGGTTCTGCATCGAGGCGTTGAACTTCTGTTGCAGCTCGCGGGCCACCAGTTTGATCACCTTCAGATGGCCAAGGTAATGGTGGATGTTGTTGAACAGCAGATCGAGCAACACATCAAGCGGTGCGTTGAGCGGCTGCCGGGTGCCGATGCCGTGCAGCGGCGTGTCGTCGGTGGCGATCACCAGCAATTGGCCGGGCGCAAACAGCAGGCCGCAAGACGACACTTCAAACGCCAGGCTGCCACCGCCGGAATAGTTTTCCGGACGTTTCCAGATCAGGAACAAGTGATCGGGGTGAAACTCGATTCGCGAGACCTCGTCCGGGTCCAGCGCCGAGGCCAGCGCGTGTTCGTCGACCTTGTAGTGGCTGTGGAGCAAATCGCGCTCGGCGGCATCGGGATTGCTGAACAGCATCACCTCGGCGTCCAGGCGCTCGACCCGCTGCAACGCGCCATGACTCAATGCGAAACTGCTGATCATCGGCGCGTCACCAGGCCTGGCCGCGACGCTTGAGCTCCAGCCGTCGCACGAACTCCTCCAGCACCAGTGAATACAGATCGTCCTGCAAGTAGGCATCTTCGATGCCGGCGTCGAGGTTCGGGTTGTCGTTGACCTCAATTACCACCACTTTGTCGCCGGCCTGTTTCAAGTCCACGCCGTAGAGGCCGTCGCCGATCAGGTTTGCGGTTTTTACCGCCAGTTCGACCACCGCTCGCGGCGCCTCATGAACGGCCAGGGTACGGCACTCGCCGTTGATGTCCTGGCCCTTGGCTTTGTGGTTGTAGATTTGCCAATGGCCCTTGGACATGAAGTACTGGCAGGCGAAGATCGGTTTGCGGTTGAGCACGCCGATGCGCCAGTCGTACTCGGTATAGAAAAACTCCTGAGCCAATAGCAATACCGAATGTTCGAACAGTTCAGCGGTGGCCTCCAGCAACGCCTGCTGACTTTCGACTTTGATCACTCCGCGAGAAAAACAACCGTCAGGGATCTTCAGCACCAGCGGAAAACCGAGGCGTTCGCCGACCCGTTCGAAGTCTTCCGGTCGTTCCTTGTAGAGAATTTCGGTGGCGGGCATGCCCAGTTGGTGGCTGTTGAGCAGGTCGGTCAGATACACCTTGTTGGTGCAGCGCAGGATCGACGTCGGATCATCCATGACCACCAGCCCTTCGCTTTCGGCTTTTTTTGCAAAGCGATAGGTGTGGTTGTCGACGCTGGTGGTCTCGCGGATCAGCAAGCCGTCGTACTCGGCGATCCGCGCGTAGTCCTTGCGCTCGATCAGTTCGACGTCGATGCCCATGCGTTTGCCTACCCGGACGAAATTCTCCAGTGCCTTGGCGTTGGATGGCGGCAAGGCTTCCTGCGGATCGTGCAGGATCGCCAGGTCGTAACGCGCCACTTGTGGCGAGCGTGGCGCCCGCCAGACTTTACGGCTGAAGCCATCCAGCGCATTGGCGAACTGATCTTCCTGATCGTCGCGCAACTTATGCAGCGCACCGGATTTTATGCCTTCGATGTGCCAACCGTTAGTGCGACGAAACTCAACTAACAGAATCGGACACGGAAACACTTCGAACAACTGTCGAGCCAGGTCCTGCAGCGGCTCGATATGCGTCTTGCCGAAATAAAGTGTCAGGGTAAAACCTTCGGTATCGCTGTACAGATGATGACTGAGGGCCTTTTCCAGGGTTTTATCGAGATCGTCCAGTGCCAGACCGTAAAGCGATTTTTTCGTCAGCTCGCTGATCGTGCGCACCGAGGGAATCACTTTGTGGCCGCGGGCTTCAGCCAGTAGTGAGCAGTAGTAACCGTGGCCCAGGTACTTGTAGCTGCGGCACAGATTGATCACCTGCACCCGCTTGCCCGGCTCGCTGTCACGGGTTTGCTCGAGGTATTCCTGAGCCGTGACGATGTCCTCGCTGGGAAAGTACGAAGCCCAGTCTTCCTTGCGTTCGACGATAATCAACACTTGACTGGAAGTTCTGATGGCTGGATTTAAAAAAGTTGCTGCCGGCAAACTTTGCTCGGATACTTCGCGCCAATGACCCTGTACCGCTGACATAGAGATTGATCCGTTGGAGAACAAGACCATTTCTATTAAGCACGAAGTTTTTCGAAAGTCCCGTTTCGTTACGCAACTTTTACGGTGGTCATATGAATGCTGTTTTTCGTTTGGCGGTAGTTGAAGATCTGCCAGCGCTGCTGGCCCTGGAAATGCAATGTTTCACCACCGACCGGCTCACCAGCCGCAGCTTTCAATGGATGATCACCCGCGCCCATGCGCAGTTGCTGGTCGCCGAGCTTGACGGTCGATTGCTCGGCTACGCACTGGTGCTGTTTCATCGCGGCACCTCGCTGGCGCGCCTGTACTCGATCGCCATTGCCGGGGAAGCTCGCGGCAGCGGTTTGGGCAAACAGTTGCTGCAACGTATCGAGGCCTGCGCCGTCGAGCATGACTGCGCGTACCTGCGCCTGGAAGTGCGTATCGACAACCCCACCGCCATCGCGCTGTACGAGCGCAACGGCTACCGACGCTTTGCGTTGATTCACGATTACTACGAAGACCATGCCGATGCGTTGCGTCTGGAAAAACGCATTGTTCAGCACCGTGATTCGCGCAACATCAAGGTGCCCTATTACCCGCAAACCACTGAGTTCACCTGTGGCCCGGCTTGCCTGCTGATGGCCATGGGCGCGCTGCAACCTGAGCGCTTGCTGGAGCGGCGTGAGGAATTGCAGATCTGGCGTGAAGCGACCACGGTGTTCATGACTTCCGGCCATGGTGGCTGCAGCCCTCAAGGCTTGGCACTGGCGGCCTGGCGGCGGGGT
Organism: Pseudomonas sp. LF020; assembly: GCF_053456425.1. Classification (NCBI taxonomy): domain Bacteria; kingdom Pseudomonadati; phylum Pseudomonadota; class Gammaproteobacteria; order Pseudomonadales; family Pseudomonadaceae; genus Pseudomonas; species Pseudomonas sp. LF020. The sequence goes on along the minus strand of NZ_JBRFIX010000002.1, from coordinate 299,118 downwards.
TTCCGGGTGCGTTTGCAACTGAGTATGGCCGGGCCATTGTTTCTCGATGGCGTGCGCGATGAGCATAAAAAAGACGTCATGCGCCTGGTGCACGAGGAGTTCAGCGCCCAAATGCAAGAGACCGATATCGAGCGCAAGATTGGTACCCACCTGGATTTGCCGCGCCTGCTGCAGGCTGGCGGTCAGCCTCTGGTGCTGATCAGCAGCTATCGCCTGACCCGCTCCAAATCACCGCATTGGGTCATGGTGACCGACTGCGATGAAGATTTTGTGTATCTGCACGATCCGGATGTCGATCACAGCCAGCATCGCCAGCCGATGGACTGCCAGCATGTGCCGGTCAGCCATGGCGAGTTTGAGAAGATGAGCCGGTTTGGGCGTGAGAAATTGCGCGCGGCGGTGGTTTTGTATGCCCGCACTACGCCAACTGTCGTTACGTTCTAGAGGTTTTTTTGTGGCGAGGGAGCTTGCTCCCGCATGAGTGCGTAGCGCTCACAAGATTTTGGGGCTGCTGCGCAACTCAGCGGGAGCAAGCTCCCTCACCACAGGGCATCTTTGAACATTTGAAGTGAAGTTACTTCAGGCCGATCTTGTAGAGCGCACCGTTCTGCTCATCCGTCAGCACGTACAGATAGCCATCCGGCCCCTGCCGCACATCCCGAATCCGCTGTTTCAGCTCACCCAACAGCCGCTCTTCGTGCACCACCTTGTCCCCGTCAAACTGCAAGCGAATGAGCTCTTGACTGACCAGCGCGCCGATAAACAGGTTCTGCTGCCAAGGCTTGAAACGATCAGCGTCATAGAACGCCATACCGCTGACACCGGGTGATTTCTCCCAGACATGATAGGGGTCAACCGCACCTTCGACACTCTTGCCCTTGGCTTCGGGGATCGGTTGCAGCGAATAGTTGATGCCGTGGGTCGCCAGCGGCCAGCCATAGTTTTTTCCGCGCTCGATGATGTTCACCTCATCGCCGCCACGGGGGCCGTGTTCGTTCTCCCAAATCGTCCCGTTCCATGGATTGAGCGCCGCGCCCTGCGGATTGCGCTGGCCGTACGACCAGATTTCCGGACGCACGCCGGATTGGCCCACGAACGGGTTGTCATCCGGCACCTTGCCGTCGGGGAAGATCCGCACGACCTTGCCCTGCAGCTTGTCGAGATCCTGCGCGGTCGGCCGGTCGTTGTTTTCGCCCAGGGTGATAAACAGGTAACCGTCGCGGTCGAACACCAGCCGTGAGCCGAAGTGGTTACCGGTCGAGAGTTTCGGCTCCTGACGGAAGATCACTTTGAAATCACTGATTGTCTTCAAGTCGTCTGACAGCCGGCCGCGCCCCACCGCCGTTCCTGCCTTGTCCCCGGCGCCACCGCCCTCGGCGTAGGACAGGTAGACCAATCGATCCTGTTTGAAGTCTGGCGACAGCACCACATCGAGCAAACCACCCTGGCCCTTGGCCCAGACCTTGGGCACGCCGCTGATGGGCTCGGAACGCTTGCCGTCGGCTGTAATCACCCGCAGGTTGCCCGGGCGCTCGGTCACCAGCATCCCCTGACGATCCGGTAGAAACGCCAGCGCCCAGGGATGCTCAAGGCCTTGGGTGATCGTGGTGACTTCAAGGGTGCCCTGCTCGCTTTGCAGCGCTTGGGGGGCAGCGGCGAACGCGGGAGCGCTGATCAGCGCGCCAGCACACAACGTGGCTAGAAGGGGTTTACGCAACATGCACGATTCCTTTTGTTCATTTCAAAGGCTGACAGGAACGCAGTCCCGCCGTTCAACGGTTGCTGTCTCCATCGCGTGGCGGTGGGTTGGGAATGAATCTGGGCGGCGTACTCGGTACCGAGCGTTGCTGCTGACCGTTGCCGATGCCGCCATTGCCAACGGTGGGCGTACTGGGCACCGGCACTGTATTCGGCCCGCGAATCACCGGCGCGCTGGGCTGCGTGCCCTGCATGCTGTTGGGATTGGCCCGGCGGATCGGGCTGTTGTAGGGATTGTTGTTGGTACCGGCTGGGTTCTGCGCCAGTAACAGCGGAGCGGACGGTGCCGCGACGTCGGCATGCGCCAGACCGGCCCCAAGGAGCAGAACAATAATGCCTGGCAGTATTCGGTTCATGGGGTGGCCTCTCGATGCACAGGTGATAGAGCCTTCGAGTCCACGCTACGCCCCGGGTTCGGATTTGTTAACCCGTCGCCCTTAAACAAGATGTAACACGGCTTGACCGGCAACGCTGCGCGCCACGCAAATGCCGGAAACTTTCGCACGGCGCCACAGGTCACCTGAACATCACTTGGAGGACTCACCATGGCTCGGGCAATCTGGAAAGGCGCGATCAGTTTCGGACTGGTACACATCCCTGTCGCGCTGGTGTCGGCAACCTCTTCGCACGGCGTGGACTTTGACTGGCTCGACAACCGCAGCATGGATCCGGTGGGTTATAAACGGGTAAACAAGGTCACCGGCAAGGAAGTCACCAAGGAGCACATCGTCAAAGGTGTGGCCTATGAAAAAGGCCGCTACGTCGTGCTCAGTGAAGAAGAGATCCGTTCGGCGCACCCGGTGTCGACGCAAACCATCGACATTTTCTCCTTCGTCGATGCCGAGCAGATCCCGCTGCAGAACATCGACACGCCTTATTACCTGGCCCCGGACAAACGCGGCGGCAAGGTCTACGCCTTGTTGCGTGAAACATTGAGCAAAACCAACAAGGTCGCCCTCGCCCGCGTCGTCCTGCACACTCGGCAATACTTGGCGGCACTGATGCCGCTGGAATCGGCGCTGGTGCTGGTCAAACTGCGCTGGCCGCAAGAGGTGCGCGGCCTCGACGAACTGGAACTGGGCAGCGAAGTGACCAAACCGCAACTGGCCAAGGGCGAGTTGGACATGGCTAAACGTCTGGTGCAGGACATGAGTGGCGACTGGAGTCCGGAAGACTACAAGGACGAGTTTGAAGACAAGATCATGGCCCTGGTCGAGAAAAAGGCCCATGAAGGCAAGATCGAGGATGTCGAGACCGTGGGTGGCGAGGAAGAGCGCAAGTCTGCCGATGTCATCGACTTGACCGAGTTGCTTAAACGCAGCCTGGGCGGTAAAGCGCCGGCCAAACCGAAGGCAAAAGACAAGCCTGCCAGCAAGGCAGCTCCGGCGAGAAAGACCAAAAAGGCTTCGGGGGCGTAATCAGATGCGGTTCCTGTCAGGAAGCTGACAGGTTGGCTTTGAGAGACTCATCGCCAGCAGGTGGCTCCAAACAGTTGGAATTCGTTCTATGCCGAACACACATTCCACTGCAGGAGCCAGCCTGCTGGCGATGCCATAAACAGGCGCGAAACAGCAGTCAGATCAGAATGAAGATCGCCAGCAGACCGCCGAAGATCGCCCACTTTTCCATGTAGTAACGCGCGCGATTACGTTTTTTCAGCTCTTTACCGCGCAGGCGAACCTTGTAGATTTTGGTAAATAGGCGGTTGATCCCGCCAGTACGGTCGCCAGCATCGTTTGGCGCACCTGCAGCGGACATCACGGTGCGGCTGAACCAGCGGTTGAACGCCGCCGCCCAGCGATATTTCATCGGGCGCTCGATGTCGCAGAACAGGATGATGCGGTTCTTGTCGGTGGTGTTTTCGGCATAGTGGATGTATGTCTCATCGAACATCACCGCTTCACCGTCGCGCCAGTGGTAGCTCTCGCCGTCGACATTGATGTAGCAACCGGCATCGTTCGGCGTGTCGAGACCCAGGTGGTAGCGGTACGAACCGGCATACGGGTCACGGTGGCGAACCAGTTTCGACCCCGGTGGCAGCTCGGCGAACATCGCGGCCTTGATCGAACCGATGCTCTGCACCAGTTCGGTGGTGCGCGGGCACAGCTTCATCGCCGACGGATGGCTCTCGCCGTACCACTTGAGGTAGAAACGCTTCCAGCCGCTTTTGAAGAACGAGTTGAAACCGACGTCATCGTACTGATTCGAGCGCTTGATCTCACCGGCACGCAGCAGATCCTGCCCTTCCTGGCGAATTTCTTCCCAGTGCGTCTGCAACGGGCTCAGGTCCGGAAACTCGGACGGATCGAGATACGGTTTGTTCGGCTTCTTCGAAAACAGATAAAGGAAGCAGTTGATCGGGGCCAGAAACGTCGAGTGATCGCTCAGTTGACGGCCCAGTTTGTGACGCACACGGCCACGAAGGTGAACGTATGCAATCGAAATGACATAAATAGCGGCAATGATGAGTTTCACGGAAATCGTCACACGTCAAAAGTGAACAAACTGCGCGCCTGCCGGCCAGAGGCCCAGGGTCTGATGCAGTGGCATGAATACAAATACTATCCCGGTGGCACTTCCTTGAGCCCATGCCGTTAGCGGCTATTGGGTAATCGGATGGCATTTTAGCCATACTTTGTAACCAATAGTGAACCTGATCTGTGAAAAACTGTCCGCTGAATCTGCCAAACGGCGGGCGCGACGTCATCGCCCTATCGTTTAAAGAGCCAGACCAGTACAATCGCCGCCAAACTTTACGCGCCCCCCTTGGTTGATGACGGGACTGTCCCGACTCAGCGCACTTTGACTCGGGCCAAGCGCTCCAGCCGCACCCTCGCTACTCAGCATGCTTCGCAGGAAAAACCTTTGATTTCTACAGCTAACATCACGATGCAGTTCGGCGCCAAGCCGCTCTTCGAAAACGTTTCGGTCAAATTCGGCGCGGGTAACCGCTACGGCCTGATCGGCGCCAACGGTTGCGGCAAGTCGACCTTCATGAAAATCCTCGGCGGCGACCTCGATCCGTCCGGCGGTCAGGTCATGCTCGAGCCGAACGTGCGTCTGGGTAAATTGCGCCAGGACCAGTTCGCCTACGAAGAATTTACCGTGATCGATACCGTGATCATGGGTCACGAAGAGCTGTGGAAGGTCAAGGCCGAGCGCGATCGCATCTACTCGCTGGCGGAAATGAGCGAAGAAGACGGCATGGCCGTGGCCGAGCTGGAGACCGAGTTCGCCGAGATGGACGGCTACACCGCCGAATCCCGCGCCGGTGAACTGCTGCTGGGTCTGGGTATTCCGCTGGAACAGCATTTCGGCCCGATGAGCGAAGTCTCGCCAGGCTGGAAACTGCGCGTATTGCTGGCGCAGGCGCTGTTCTCCGATCCGGAAGTGCTGTTGCTCGACGAACCGACCAACCACCTGGACATCAACACCATTCGCTGGCTGGAAAACGTTCTGACCCAGCGTAACAGCCTGATGATCATCATCTCTCACGACCGTCACTTCCTGAACAGCGTGTGCACGCACATGGCTGACCTGGATTACGGCGAGCTGCGCCTGTTCCCGGGCAACTACGACGAGTACATGACCGTGGCGACCCAGTCCCGCGAGCAACTGCTGTCGGACAACGCCAAGAAGAAAGCACAGATTTCCGAGCTGCAATCGTTCGTCAGCCGCTTCTCGGCCAACGCCTCGAAAGCCAAACAGGCCACTTCCCGCGCCAAGGCGATCGACAAGATCCAGCTGGCCGAGGTCAAGCCTTCCAGCCGCGTCAGCCCGTTCATCCGCTTCGAGCAGAACAAAAAGCTGCACCGCCAGGCGGTCATGGTCGAAAAAATGGCCAAAGGCTTCGATGACAAGCCACTGTTCAAAGACTTCAGCTTCCAGGTTGAAGCGGGCGAGCGCGTAGCGATCATCGGCCCGAACGGTATTGGCAAAACCACCCTGCTGCGCACCCTGGTCAACGAACTGACCCCGGATGCCGGCAGCGTCAAGTGGACCGACGCCGCGGAACTGGGCTACTACGCTCAGGACCATGCGCACGACTTCGAAGACGACGTCACGCTGTTCGACTGGATGGGTCAGTGGACGCAGGGCGAGCAGATGATTCGCGGTACCTTGGGCCGCATGCTGTTCTCCAACGACGAGATCCTCAAGTCGGTCAAAGTGATTTCCGGTGGTGAGCAAGGCCGCATGCTGTTCGGCAAGCTGATCCTGCAAAAGCCGAACGTGCTGATCATGGACGAACCGACCAACCACCTGGACATGGAATCGATCGAGGCGCTGAACCTGGCGCTGGAAAACTACCCGGGCACGCTGATCTTCGTCAGCCACGACCGTGAGTTCGTATCGTCCCTGGCCACGCGCATCATCGAGCTGAGCGCCAATGGCGTGACTGACTTCAGCGGCACTTACGATGACTACCTGCGTAGTCAGGGTGTGGTGTTCTAAATTGTTCCAGTTTTGAAGAAAGCCCTGTCCATGTGACGGGGCTTTTGCATTTCAGAGGCTGAAGATCAAAAGATCGCAGCCTTCGGCAGCTCCTACATGGTCAGCTTTTGAACTGTACAGGAGCTGCCGGAGGCTCGGGCTGCGAACGGACGATCGTTTTAATAGTTAGCCTGCTTCCTTTTATTTCAATGCCAAGCCATGATGCCGACTCTCCCACCGCCGCCCGCGAACGAGTCCACATGTCTGCGCAGCAACCGCCTCCGCAAAGCTCCCTGGCGATCACCCTGCAGATCGTCTCCATCGTCTTCTACACTTTTGTCGCCTTCCTGTGCATCGGCCTGCCGATCGCGGTGTTGCCCGGTTATGTGCATGAGCAGCTGGGTTTCAGTGCCGTTATTGCCGGGCTGGTGATCGGCTCGCAGTATCTGGCCACCCTGCTCAGTCGGCCGATGGCCGGGCGCATGTCGGATACGCTGGGCACCAAACGGGCGATTGTTTATGGCTTGTCGGGGATTGTGCTCAGCGGGCTGCTGACGCTGACTTCGACGCTGTTGCAGGACTTCCCGTTGCCGAGCCTGATCATTCTGATCATCGGTCGGCTGCTGCTCGGCGTCGCACAAGGCTTGATCGGCGTCGGCACCATCAGCTGGTGCATGGGCCAGGTCGGCGTCGAACACACGGCAAGGTCGATCGGCTGGAACGGCATTGCCTCCTATGGCGCGATTGCGATTGGCGCGCCACTGGGCGTGGTCATGGTCGCCGACTACGGCTTTGCCAGCCTGGGCATCGCCTTGTCGGTATTGGCCGCGGGCGCCCTGGTGTTGATCCGCAATAAACCTTCGGTACCGGTGGTGCGTGGCGAACGGCTACCTTTTTGGGCGGTGTTCGGACGGATTGCACCGTATGGGGCCAGTTTGAGTCTGGCGTCGATCGGTTACGGCACGCTGACCACCTTCATCACCCTTTATTACCTCAACCGAGGCTGGAGCGGCGCCGCGTATTGCCTGACGGTATTCGGCGTGTGTTTCATCGTGTCGCGACTGCTGTTCATTTCGGCGATCAGCCGTTTTGGCGGCTTCAATTCGGCGATTGCCTGCATGAGCATCGAGACCGTCGGCTTGGTGTTGCTGTGGCTGGCACCCTCCACCGCGTTCGCGTTGATCGGCGCGGGACTGGCGGGGTTTGGCTTGTCGCTGGTGTATCCGGCGCTGGGGGTCGAGGCGATCAAGCAGGTGCCCAGTTCCAGCCGTGGCTCGGGGTTGGGGGCTTATGCGGTGTTCTTTGATTTGGCGCTGGCAATTGCCGGGCCGCTGATGGGCGCGGTGGCATTGAATCTGGGGTATGCGTGGATATTCTTCAGCGCGGCGCTGTTGTCGGTGCTCGGGCTGGGTTTGACTTTGTTGCTCAAGCGTCGGGCGATGAGCTGAAAGACCAGATCAAAAGATCAAAAGATCGCAGCCTTCGGCAGCTCCTACATTGGAATGCAATCCCCTGTAGGAGCTGCCGAAGGCTGCGATCTTTTGATCTTTGATCTTTATTGATCCGCGGTCTGCATCCCCGCCCGGCTCGGCTTGCCCAGCGTGCGCGAGAAGAACTGCCCGGCTTCGGAAATCAGGTTGCGATGGATGTCTTCGCGGTCCACCCCGTCAGCGTCGGTGCACAGGGCCGGCATGGCGCGGATCTGCTCTTCATTGCATGGCGCCATGAACACGAAGTGCCCTGCCCCGGCCAATAACTTGAAGTCCGGCGCGGTCGGCAGTTTGCGCGCCAGAGCGGCGGCGTTTTTGTCGAAGGCCACCAGTTTGTCGCCATCGCCGCTGTACAGCAGCACCGGCACATGCACATCCGCCAGAGTGCTACGGCCGAATTTCAGGCTCAGCGGCGCCATCAGCAGCAACGCATGCACGCGCGGATCGGCCACTGGCTGCAAATCATCGCGATCGACGATCAGTTCACCCTGGGTATTGCAGGCATCATGGTCGTCCGGACGCTCCTGGCAGTAACGACGCAGACGATCCAGATCCGGCTGCGCCCCGGAGAGGATCAACGCGGTTTCGCCACCGGCCGAATAACCAATGACCCCGACCTGATCAGCGTTGACGAACGGCGAGAGCATCGGGTCGCCCAGGGTCGCGGTGATCGCTTCGGAAATCTGGATTGGCCGGCCATACAGATTGCTCAGGGTGCCGAGGCGGCTGTGGTCCTTGGAGTTGTCGCCGGGATGAATTACTGCGACCACCACAAAGCCCTTGCGTGCCAGCGAGGTGGCGAGGTCATGCAGTGCCAGCGGCGTGCCGGTGTTGCCGTGAGACAGCATCAGCATCGGGAAGCGGCCGATGGCCACCTTGGTGTCGGCGCCCGCCTCGACGGTGTAGCCCTCAAGCAGGCTGGTGTGTTCGCGATCGCTGGAGGGATAGAAGGCGATGGCGCGCATCGGCTGCAGATCCAGCGGATCGAGGAAGGTCATCTCGTGGTAACCGACACTCCAGACAGGGTGTCGCCCGGGCGCGGCATGCACTGAACCGAGGCTGCCAAGCAGGCAAATCAGTAACGTTGCACAAAGACGCATCATCGGATGGCCCACCCTGTGTTACTCAATCGAAAGATCCTTTGTGTTCCGACACGCCCCAAATCCCGAGGTTCGGAGATTCGGCACAGCGGTGCACTCAGACGTTGATCGTTTGACTGCATAACCCGGGCCAGATTATGCAACAGTCAGAAACAAAAAACTCTGCATCCGGCCCTTGCAGAACCAGAATACAGAGTTTTTTGAGGCGCTACCTGAACGGCAGCTGGTCTTTACGCAATGCTTACGCAGCGGCGAACAGCTGCTCGCTGATCTTCGCCTGAGCAGCGCTCAACGCGTTGTTGCGCACTTCTTCGCCATAAGCCAGGCCTTCGGCGCGGACGATTTCGATGTCGGTGATGCCGAGGAAGCCCAGTACCAGCTTCAGGTATTCTTCGTGAGCGATGCCGCTCGCCTGACCGGCATGAATGCCGCCGGAGGTGGAGACGATCACCACTTTCTTGCCACCGCACAGGCCTTCAGGGCCGGCTTCGGTGTAGCGGAAAGTCTGGCCGGCAACGGCGACGCGATCGATCCAGGCCTTGAGCTGGGTCGGTACGGTGAAGTTGTACATCGGCGCGGCGATGACGATGGCGTCGGCGGCGATGAATTCAGCCAGGGTCGAAGCGCTCAGCTCGGCTTCGTGCTGTTGTGCGGCGTTGCGCAGTTCAGCGGTAGTGCCGGCAGCCACCAGGGTGGTCGACGAGAAGTGGCTGATGGCGTCGGCAGCCAGGTCGCTGTAAGTCACCACGGCGGTTGGCTCGGCGGCTTGCCAGGCTTTGACGACTTGGCTGCTCAACTGACGGGAAGCGGAGTTGTCGCCCAGAATGCTCGAATCGATGTGCAGCAGTTTCATGTGGAATCTCCTGTAAAGAATCGCCGGCGGCGACGGAATGGAGACAATCCTACGGAAGAAACCAATAGCTGATTAGCTGCTGACAATGCGATAGTTCGTCCCACTGATAGAACGGTGGATTTTTGATGCAGGATCTCAACGATCTCTACTATTTTGCAAAGGTGGTCGAGGCCGGTGGATTCGCCGCAGCCGGGCGTTTGCTGGGCATTCCCAAGTCGCGCCTGTCACGACGCATTGCCGAACTCGAAGAACGCCTCGGCGCCCGTCTGCTACAACGCACCACGCGCCAGTTGAACCTGACCGCTGTTGGCGAGCGCTACCTGCGTCACTGTCAGGCGATGTTGCTGGAAGCGGAGATGGCCGACGAAGCGGTCGCCAGCATGTCCAGCGAGCCACGCGGCCGCTTGCGGGTGTCCTGCCCGACCGGTCTGGCGCGGGAAATGTTGCCGTGGGTGATCAGCGAATTCCTCGGCAAATTTCCTCAGGTGCAACTGGAGGTGGTGCTGCTCAATCGCCGGGTGGATCTGGTGGCCGAAGGCTTCGACGTGGCCCTGCGTGTACGCGAGCTGGGCGATGAAGATCCGTTGCTGGTGACTCGACGTCTGCGCCAGGCACAAATGGTTGTCGTCGCCAGCCCGGCCTTTGTCGAGGGCAAAACCATCAATCATCCACAGGATTTGAAGAACCTGCCGGTGCTCGGCGCGCTGGAGGCCGATCGCATGGTGCATGTGCGCTTGCTGGATGAGCAAGGCAACAGCGTCGAACTGAACATGGAGGCGCGGCTGGGCATCGATGACTTTATCGTGCGCAAAGCCTGTGTGCTGGCCGGCCAGGGTTTCACTCTGCTGCCGATGATGTATTGCGAAGCCGACCTTGAGAGCGGCGCGCTGGTACAACTGTTGCCCGAGTGGTCGTTGCCCGGCGGCTGGTTGCAGGCGGTGTATCCGCATCGGCGCGGGGTAATGCCGGCGGTGCGGGCGTGGATCGATCATCTGGTCGAATCGTTCAATGCGTGCGGGGAGCGGTTGTTATGAACAAGGGAAAAATGAACGAAGCGGACGTCGCCGCCTTTTGCCTGGCCTTGCCGGGCGCGCGGGAGGATTACAAATGGGGCGGCGTGCGGGTGTTCTCGATTGCCGGCAACAAGATGTTCGCCCTGCAAGGGTTGCGCGGGGACTCACTGGCGTTCAAGGTCGACAAGGATCTGTTTCTCGGCCATTGCGACCGCCCGGGTATTCACCCGGCCCCTTATCTGGCGCGGGCGCAGTGGATCATCATGCACCCGCCCTACCCGCTGGGCGCCGAGGAACTGCAGGGATTGCTGACGCGTTCGCACCAGTTGGTGGTGAGCAAGTTGCCGAAGAAAACCCAAATCGGATTACTGCTGTAAACCCGCCCCCTGTAGGAGCTGCCGCAGGCTCGGGCCGCGTTCGGACGATCTTTTGAATTTGATCTTTGAAAAAGCAAGATCAAAAGATCGTCCGAACGCGGCCCGAGCCTTCGGCAGCTCCTACAGGGGATTTTTGGTGATTCAGAACAGTGACAGCAGGTTCGAACCGAGAAACAACTGGTCGATCCAGAACACCTGATGCAGCGCCACAATCATCCAGAACAGAATCTGAAACGACACCTTGCGCGTCTTGTGCCGGAATACCTGTTGGGCGATCAGCGCACCGGGCCAGCCGCCGGCCAGTTCCAGCGCATGCAGGATGTTCTCCGGCGTGCGCCACGCATCGGCGCGGGCCTTGCGCTTGTCTGCCCAGTACATGAAAAACGCCAGCACGCTGACCACGCCATAAGCCGTCAACGGCACTAGCGAGATGCCGCGCAGCCACATCGACAGAGAGCCGAACAGTGGCAGCGCGCAGACGATCAGCAGCACTGCGAGTTTCAGTTTCAGATGCTGAACGCCGCCACCGGATGGGCGTCCATCCGGGCGGCGCGCGCGGGAATCACTCATGGTTTGGCCGCCGACCAGTCGACCCAGCCGAACTGCCAGGTCGCCAGAATCACCAGACCAAAAACAATCCGGTACCAGGCGAATGCCGCGTAACTGTGGCTGGCGATGAACTTGAGCAGACCGCGCACAGCAATCATGGCGAAGATGAACGCGGTGATGAAACCGATGGCGAACACCGGGAAGTCCGCCGGCACGAACAGCTGGCGATACTTGTAACCGGAGTACACTGCCGCACCGACCATGGTCGGCATCGCCAGGAAGAACGAGAACTCGGTCGCGGTCTTGCGCGACAGGCCGAACAACAGGCCGCCGATGATCGTCGAGCCGGAACGCGAGGTGCCGGGAATCATCGCCAAACACTGGGCGAAACCGACTTTCAGCGCGTCCTTCCAGGTGATCTCGTCCACGGTTTCGGCGTGCACTTCATGCTGGCGGCGTTCGGCCCACAACATGATCACGCCACCCACCACCAGCGCGGTCGCAACGGTGATCGGATTGAACAGGTATTGGTGGATCAGGTCGGCAAAAATCACCCCCAGCACCACCGCCGGCAGAAACGCGATCAGCAGGTTGGCGGTAAAACGCCGCGCACTCGGCTGGGTCGGCAAGCCGATCACCACGTCGAGAATCTTGCGGCGAAACTCCCAGACCACCGCGAGGATCGCGCCGAGCTGAATAATGATGTTGAACGCCATGGCCCGTTCGCCGCCGAAGTCGAGCAAGTCGGCAACAATGATCTGGTGTCCGGTACTGGAAATGGGCAAAAACTCCGTCAACCCCTCTACAACTCCAAGAATCAGTGCCTGCAAGGCGGTCCAAAGATCCATCAGTCCCCCAAAGAGCGATACACGGTGGCATGCCCCGATAATATTTTTTACGTTCACTGCGATCAGCGTAGCTGTTTGTTGCTGTACCGATTCCGCGCGCACAGCATCCACACGAAACGGTCAAAATTCCGTGAAATATCAATTCGGATTCAGGTTTTCACGCGCGGGGCCGAAATCCTAACAGACAAGCCTTAATAGTGCTGCGGCGTTATTCGACTTGGGTCGCGTATGCCTGACCACTGCAAACGTGGTTGGATGCTGGCGTTGATTTATTACAAGAAAAAGAAATCGGAGTGACAGCGTTATGAACAGCTTGCGCAGTGTGTCGATCAGCCGACGCTTGTGGCTCATTTTGATTGTGGCCATGGTCATGTTGTTGACCTTGGGCGTGTTGATGCTCAAGCAGATCCACGACGACCTGTACCACGCCAAGGCGCAGAAAACCCAGCATGTGGTGCAGACCGCCAGCGGCCTGCTGACCTATTACCACGACCTCGAAACCGCCGGCACCCTGACCCGCGACGCCGCGCAGAAACAGGCACTGACCGCGATTCGCGGCCTGCGCTACGACCAGAGCGACTATTTCTGGATCAACGACCTCACCCCCGTGATGGTCATGCACCCGACCAACCCCAAACTCGAAGGCCAGAACCTTTCGGCGATCCGCGATCCGGACGGTTTCGCGGTGTTCAACGAGATGGTTGCGATCGCCAAAAGCAAAGGCGCCGGCATGGTCGATTACCGCTGGCCCAAGCCCGGCGCCAGCGAGCCGGTGGCGAAAACCTCCTACGTGAAACTGTTCGAGCCGTGGGGCTGGGTGCTTGGATCGGGCGTTTACGTCGATGATGTGCAGAGCGAGTTCCGGGGGCAGTTGATCAAGGCTTCGGTGATTGGTTTGGTGATCGCCGTGATCATGGCCCTGCTGGTGATTTTGATTGCCCGCAGCATCGTCCGACCGTTGCAGGAAACCGTGAACGCCATGGCCAACATCGCCAGCGGCGAAAGCGACCTGACTCGCAGCCTCGATACCCATGGCCAGGACGAAGTCACGCAACTGGCGCATCACTTCAACGCCTTCACCGCCAAGTTGCGCCGGGTCATCGGTGACCTGCAGATTTCGGCCAGCGCGCTGGGCCAGTCGTCCAGTGAACTGGGCAACGATGCGACCCAGGCCCAGCAGCGCAGCCAACAGCAATCGCAGCAGATGGAACTGGTCGCAACCGCAATCAACGAAGTGACCTATGGCGTGCAGGATGTGGCGAAGAACGCCGAACATGCTGCTGCGGAAATGCGCGATGCCGAAGCTCAGGCGCAGCAGGGTCAGATCAACATCGACGGCAGCCTGCAACAGATCGACAAATTGTCTGGAACCATTGATCAGGCGGTCGAAGTGATTCGCACCCTGGCAGCCGAAAGCACGCAGATCGGCAGTGTGCTGGAAGTGATCCGTTCGATTGCCGAGCAAACCAACCTGCTGGCACTCAACGCGGCCATCGAAGCGGCCCGCGCCGGGGAACAGGGCCGGGGCTTTGCGGTGGTGGCCGATGAAGTACGGTTGCTGGCGCAGCGCACGCAAAAGTCGACGGCGGAAATCCAGAGCATGATCGAACGCCTGCAGAATCATTCCGAAGCGGCGGTGAAAGTCATTGGCGACAGCAGCAAGGCCTCGCAACTCACCATCGAACAGGCGGGATTGGCCGGCGCGAGCTTGAATGCCATCGGCCAGGCCCTGCGCAATCTCAATGGCCTGAACGCCTCGATTGCCAGCGCCACGCTGCAACAGGCGCATGTGGTCGAGGACATCAATCAGAACGTCACGCAGGCGGCCGGCCTGTCTCACAGCACGGCACTGGCGGCGGAGCAGTCGAGTGTGGCGAGCGTCAAGCTTGGGCAGTTGAGTGAACAGCTGAACCAATTGCTGCGCCAGTTCCGCGTCTGACCCCTCACCCTTGTGGGAGCGAGCTTGCTCGCGAAGGCTTGGTGTCAGTCGATAGAGTCGTTACTGATAAAACGCTTTCGCGAGCAAGCTCGCTCCCACGGGTGGACCAAGTGCTCCGTCAAAATCGGCAAGGCTCACTCCTGCAGGTTTTTCGGTACAATCCGCTCCCTCGTCAATTCCCCCAAGGAACCCCCATGTCCGGGCTTGAACTGTTTGCCGCCGCCCTCGGTGTGATCGCCGTCTGGCTGACGGTCAAACAGAATCCGTGGTGCTGGCCGGTCGGTCTGGTCATGGTGTTGCTGTACAGCTGGATCTTCTACGACGTGAAGCTGTACTCGGACATGTTGCTGCAAGTGATTTACGCCGCGCTGCAAGTCTACGGCTGGTGGCAATGGACCCGCGCCGGGACGATGCACGACGGGCGCGACGTCACGCGTCTGGACCGGCGCTCGATCCTGCTCGGCCTGAGCGTAGGCGCCCTCGGCAGCCTGCTGCTGGGCGCGGCCATGGCGCACTGGACCGACGCGGCGCAGCCGTGGCTCGATGCCGCACTGACGGCGTTCAGCCTGGTTGCGCAATTGTGGATGGCGCAGAAACGCCTGCAATGCTGGGCGCTGTGGTTCGTGCTGGATGTGATTTTCGTCGGCCTGTTCCTTTATAAGGGCCTGTACCTCACCGCCGCGCTGTATGCCTTGTTCACCCTGATTGCGCTGCAAGGCTGGCGCGAATGGCGCGCCGATCCGGCGTTGCAGCGATGAAGGTGGTTGTCCTCACCGGCCCGGAATCCACCGGCAAAAGCTGGCTGGCCGCTGGCCTTCAGGAGCGCTTTGGCGGCCTGCGGGTGGACGAATACGTGCGCTGGTTCATCGAGCAGAATCCACGCGATACCTGCCTCAACGACATCCCCGACATCGCCCGTGGGCAGTTGCAGTGGGAAGATCAGGCTCGGGCGCAGCAACCGCCATTGCTGATTCTCGACACCCATTTGCTGAGCAACATTCTGTGGAGCCAGACCCTGTTTGGCGATTGCCCGGCGTGGCTGGAAACCGAATTGCTGGCCCGGCATTACGACCTGCACCTGCTGTTGTCGCCGGAGCAGATCGACTGGACTGACGACGGCCAACGCTGCCAGCCGCAGCTCAGCGAACGCATGGCATTCTTTCAGGCCACCCGCGACTGGCTGGAACAGCACGGGCAACCGTTGCAGATCATTCAGGGCAACTGGGATGACCGGCGGTTTCAGGCTTTCGAAGCAGTCGCGCGTTTGATGGCTGATTGACCTGGCAAACAGCTCCTTTCGGGACCCAAGTGTCCATTCCTGAAACACCCGATCCCGCGCAAAGCAGCCGTTTAAATGGCCTTCATCATTCTGCAAGGGCATCTGTTACGCCAGTGAAACAGTCCCCGGCAAACCCTTGTTCCAGAGCTTTGCGCCGCCATTGACCCTGTGGGTGTCCGGGTGACTGTTTCAGCGCTGAAACAGCATTTGTATCAGCGCTGCACGGCCCATCGCCAACCCGTTGAAAACCAACAACAACTCAAAAGCGGCACAGCTTTCGCTCTCTCCTTCCCAACGCTGACAAGAGCCAGCCCACTGAAGAAGGAATTGCCGCCGTGGGGAATATCAATAAAGGCCTGACCTGCCTTCTGCTGATTGGATCAGCCGCCAGCACATTCATCAGTTTCAACGTTCAGGCCGAAGGCAATGGCGTGATCGTTCTCAACCGCGACGTCCAGCCCATTGCAATCGGGCGCAGCGGTGGCAAAGACCCGTATCCAACCACGGTCAACGCCAACCCTTCCGATCGAATCCATCAAGCGATGACCAGCACCGAACTCAGTGACGGTGACTTTGCCAGTGTAGCCAGCGGCGCTTCGATCCGCAGCAACATGATCACGCCTAACTCGGACATGCCCGGCATGAACGTCCTGACCAACCCCAACGGCCTGCCTGGCATGAGTGCCGGTCATGGCGGCGGCGGTGGCGGCACGATCTCCAACACGATCAATCGCTCGCTGAGCACCGGTCTCGCGCCATTGACCCGCATGGCTGGAGGTCAATGAGATGAATCGTTTCCTTCTGCTGTTTGCCCTCTTCAGCTGTGCCCGCGTCATGGCCGATCCGAGTTCCGTGAACAACGCGGACATTCAGGATACCGGTGTGCAGTACCGCGGCAACTTCAACGTCAACCAGGCCGCCGGCGACCAGATGCAACAGACCAACACCAAAGCGATCGCCATTGGCACCAATGCCAGTGCCACAACCATCGTCAGGCAAAAGCTGGACACCCCTGCCAACCCGTCGATGAACGCCAGCGCCACCATTGGCGGCACCTCTTTCAGTAACGGCAACGGGATCCTGGGCGTGAACCAGGGGGCCGGGGCCAACAACCAGATGGCCAACGTGACGCGCGTCAGCATCAGTGCTGCCCCGCAAAGCGTTGACGACAGCGCCCTGTCGCAACAGAACGTGGCGCTTTTACCGAGCTCAGGAGCAACTGGCACCTCACCCGGCAGTCGCCAGGTCACGACAAGTGATCAGGCCTTCACCGGCAGCCGAGGGGTGATTCAGGTGAACCAGAGTGCCGGGGTGGGGAACCGTATGGCTAACACCCTGAGCATCCGGGTCGCTGACTGACCCAAACAACAAAAGCAGTGCAATTAGAAAGTACCAACACTTAACCAACTAATAAGCACGATGGAGAAACACCATGAAAACTACAATGGCTCTCAAACCACTGGTTTTCGCACTTGCAGCAGTAATGGCAATGGCGGCTCAAGCAGGCGGCAACGATCATGGTAACAATGGTGGTCACGGTCACAACCCTCCTCCACCAAAAGGCCCTACCCTGGAAGAACTGCTGCAAATCGGCGCAGGTGCCGGTGCTGCGGTACTCGACGTGCAAAACAACGGCGGTAACACCGTCCTCAACCAGGGCACCCAGAACAACGCCGGCATCAGTGGCTCGCTTAATGGCGCCAACGGTAACGTCGGTGCCAACAACGTGGCCGGTGACGGCAACCAGCAAGACAACGCCGCGGCTCTGGCTACCGCCGACGAAAGCTTCATCTTCGGCTCTGCGGTGTCCGCTTCCAGCGCCACTCAAGTCAACAGCAACAACACCGTTGGCAACTACTCCAGCAACAACAACGCCAACATGAACAACGTTGGCAACAGTGGCTCGGGTAACATCGGCGTGAACAACGCTGCCGGCAACTTCAACCAACAGAAAAACAACCTGGCAATCGCTGTGTCCGGTGGTCGTGTAGCGCAAGCCGCTGCTGCTGCCAACCAAAGCACTACCGGTCTGCAAGTCGGCAACAACGGCACTCAGACCTACAAAAAAGACACCCTCACTGGCACTGTCGCCGCCGTCGGCGTATTCGGCGCCGTGGGCGAAGCTACCATCAAAGGTGACAGCCACGGCGGTGGCGGTTATGGCAACGACGACAAAGGCCATGGCGGCAATGGCGGCAGCAAAGATCAGAAAGCTACCTTCGAAGCCGTGGGTGCCTTCGGTCTTGCTGGTGTAACCACGCAACAAGTGCTGACCCCAGACGGCTGGAAAAACCCTGTCACCAACACTGCCAGCATGACCAACGTAGGCAACAACTGGTCGGGTAACGGTGGCTTCAACAACGCTTCCGGCGTTGGCAACCAACAAAGCAACTCGCTGTCCATCGCTGCAGGTTGCAAAGCCTGCATGTAATCGCGATCGAAACGAAAGCCCCGGAAACGGGGCTTTTCCTCAGTCCGCAAAGGCGTATCGATCATGTGTAAGACTGCCTTTATCGCCCTGCTTTGCCTGTCCGGCCTGACCCAGGCTGCCCAGATGCCTGTCGCTGCCCTGCCCGGCGGCGTACTCGTCTACAAGAACGTGCAAAGCATCCGTGAACGCAAGTTTGCCGACATCGTCGAACAGAAAACCGATTTCAGCTGCGGCGCCGCCGCACTGGCCACGGTATTGCGCCAGGCTTATTGGCTCGACGTCGATGAAGAGCACATCATCAAAGGCATGCTGGTCAACGCTGACCAGGACCTTGTGCGTACGCAAGGTTTTTCCATGCTGGACATGAAACGCTATATAGAAAGCATCGGCATGCGCGCCAGGGGCTACAAGATTCCACCGGAAAAACTCGACGACGTAACAATCCCGGTGGTGGTACTGATGGAAATTCGCGGCTACAAGCATTTCGTGGTGCTGCAGCGTTCGGACAAGGATTGGGTTTATATCGGAGATCCCGTCTTAGGCCACAAACGCTACGCCCATGATGACTTTGTCAAAGGTTGGAACGGCATCGTCTTCGCCATCGTCGGCCCCGGTTATGACAAAACCAATGCATTGCGCATGCCACCGACCCCGCTGACCGCGAAGAACAAGCTGGATAACTTCAACCCTGTCAGAGATGCTGAATTGATGGACTTCGGGTTCATACAGAGCGACTTCTTTTAATCGCCGATTATAAAGAATGGGACTGGATGTCCCGGGAGCAGCAGATGAAAACCTCATACTGGCTGGCCGCCGCCTGCCTGGCAGCGAGCGTGTCAGGCTATGCCAATGCAGGATTCAAACCCATCGAAGTTCAGGATCAGGAGCTGTCCCAGCTTCGTGGTCGTTACGTCATGCCGGGGCGGATCATCAGCTTCGGCATTGTCATGAGCAGTACCTGGCGCAACGCCAGTGGTGATCTGATCGGCGCTGCGACGTCGATGCAAATCCAGGCCGCCACGATCAAACCGGAATTCTATGTCTCGACCATCAAGGAACAGGGCAACGGCAGCACCCCGACGCCGGGCACTGGCAATGTCATTGGTGGCGCGGCACTCAACAGCAGCCAGGGCGTGACCCAAAGCGTACGCGCCGCCGGCGACGGCAACACCGCCAGCAACAACGTGGCAATCAACGTAAAAGAAGCCAATACCCCTCCGCCACTGGCCCCCGCCCAAGGCCAGGCGCTGATGGCCGGGCAGAGCATCGGGGCCAGCAATGCCGCCGGCAGCGTCGCCGTTTCGGCCAGCAACAGTGGCGTGCAAATGGCGATTCAGGCCTCGGGCAATCAGGGCACTGCCCTGCAACAAGTGGCCCAGGGTGGCCTGCTGCAGAACACTCGCCTGCTGGGCAGCGCCAACGTGGTCAATAACATGACCCAACTCAATGTTGTGCTTAACAATAACGGTATCAGCCCCGGCGCACTGGACTGCAACCTGACTCAACTCAGGGCACTACGCAATATCGGATATTGAACTACGCTGAGTCTCGATCATTGGGCTTAAAGGGACGGCTTATTCATGTATCGATCAGTATCACTGCGTGCCGCTGTATGTTTGAGCACTCTTCTACCCGCAGCCATGCTGCAAGCGGCACCGGACGCCGACGTAGAAGCCCTGAAACAGGAGCTTCTGGAGCTGAAGCAACGCTACGAAGTACAACAAAAGGCCCTGGCGGTGCTCGAACAACGGGTCCGTCAGGTCGAAGATCAACCGGCAGCCCCGCAACCCAAACGCCTGGCCAAGTCACCGTCTGACATGAAGGGCAATCCAAAAGTCGCGACCAGTACCGGGGCTCCCGGAGTTGGCGCGGCGGCAGCGTCGGGGGGCGCAGCCGGGGGCAGCGGCGCGTCCTACGGCCAATCGCTGGCCGATGATTCGCAACCGGCGCAGAGTGTGTCCAACCTCTACGACGAAGCCAGCGGCTTCTTCGGCGGCGGTAAATTCAGCTTTGAAACCGGTGTGACCTACTCGCGTTACGACACCCGGCAGTTGATTCTCAACGGCTTCCTCGCGCTGGACTCGATCTTTCTGGGCAACATCAACCTCGACCGGATCAAGGCCGACACCTGGACGCTGGACCTGACCGGGCGCTACAACTTCGACAATCGCTGGCAGTTCGACGTGAACGTGCCGGTGGTTTACCGCGAATCGACCTATCAGTCCGGCGGCGGCAACGGTGGTGCATCGAACGTCACGACGGAACAGGATGTTTCGCGCGACCCGACCATCGGCGACGTCAACTTCGGCATCGCCTACAAATTCCTCGACGAGTCGGTCAACACGCCGGACGCGGTGGTCACCCTGCGGGTCAAGGCACCCACCGGCAAGGATCCGTTCGGTATCAAACTGCGCCAGACCGACGCCAACTCCAACCTGTTCGTGCCTGACACGCTGCCAACCGGTAACGGCGTCTGGTCGATCACCCCCGGCGTCTCGCTGGTCAAGACCTTCGACCCGGCTGTGCTGTTCGGCAGCTTGTCCTACACCCACAACCTGGAAGAGTCGTTCGACGACATCAGTTCGACCGTCAACCAGAAAACCCCGGGCAAGGTCAGTATTGGCGACAGCTTCCAGATCGGCGCCGGTATTGCATTTGCACTGAACGAAAAGATGAGTATGTCGTTTTCAATGTCTGATCTGGTGCAACGCAGGAGCAAACTCAAACCCGATGGCGGGGATTGGCAATCTGTGGTGTCCAGTGACGCCAACGCAGGTTACTTCAACGTCGGCATGACCATTGCTGCCACGGACAACCTGACTATCGTGCCCAACCTGTCGATCGGCATGACCCCGGATGCCCCCGACTTTTCCTTCAGCCTGAAATTCCCGTACTACTTCTAAAGCAAAAGATCGCAGCCTGCGGCAGCTCCTACAGGGTTACAAATGTAGGAGCTGCCGCAGGCTGCGATCTTTTGAGCTTTGGTCTCTAGCGAATCTGATGTTTGTGCAGCAGCCGATAAAACGTCGGCCGCGACACTCCCAGCACCTTCGCCGCCACACTGAGGTTGTCGCTGTGGCGGTTCAATACATCGCACAGCGCCTGGCGTTCGGCGCGGGTCTTGTAGTCTTCCAGCGTACCCATCGGCGTAGAAATCGTGTGCTGGCTGAGCAATCCCAGATCGCGGGCTTCGATCTGTCGACCTTCGGCCAGAACCAGACCCCGTCGCACGCGGTTGGCCAGCTCGCGCACATTGCCCGGCCAGTCGTGCTTGCCCATGGCGATCAACGCATCCTCACTGAAGCTGCGCGGACGGCGGCCGGTTTCGTGGCTGTAGAAGTGCGAGAAATGGTTGGCCAGCATCGACAGATCACCATGGCGCTCGCGCAATGGCGCGGTCACCACCTGCAGCACATTGAGCCGGTAATACAGGTCTTCGCGAAAACGCTTTTTCTCGATGGCGGCTTCGAGGTCGACGTGGGTGGCCGCCAGCACGCGAACATCAACCGGAATCGGCTGACTGCCACCGACGCGCTCGATGTGTTTTTCCTGCAGAAAGCGCAGCAGATTGGCCTGCAATTCCAGCGGCAGATCGCCGATTTCATCGAGAAACAGCGTGCCGCCATTGGCGGCCTCGATGCGCCCGACCTTGCGCTGATGGGCACCGGTAAAGGCACCTTTCTCGTGGCCAAACAGTTCGGACTGAATCAAGTGTTCGGGAATCGCCCCGCAATTGATCGCCACAAACGGCTTGCTGTGGCGCTGGGACTGGCGGTGCAGCGTGCGCGCCACCAGTTCTTTACCGGTGCCACTTTCACCGCGGATCAGCACCGGGGATTCGGTCGGCGCCAGTTTGCTCAATAACTTGCGCAGCTCGCGGATCGGCTTGCTGTCGCCGAGCAGTTCATGTTCCGGCTGATCGACGTGAATCGTGCCTTGCCCGCGCAGACGCGCCATGCCGAATGCGCGCCCCAGGGTCACCTGGACCCGCGAGACATCGAATGGCAAGGTGTGAAAATCGAAAAACCATTCGCAGACGAAGTCACCGACGTTCTGCAACCGCAGGACTTCCTGGTTCAACACGGCGATCCACTCGGTGCCGCTGCGACTGATCAGTTCCTTGACCGCTTCGGGACGTTCAAGGTGAAAAGGTTGCAGTCGCAGCAGCCCGACATCGCATGTCCGATCGGCGGCATTTTCCAGGGTACAGCTGTCGACATCCCAACCTACCGTGCGCAATCCGGGTAACAGGCGATGGCAGTCGTCACAGGGGTCGACTACCAATAAACGTCGTAACGCTGGCGCTTCGATCATGACTGTTCCTTGGCGCCAAATTTAAGGAAATTATTGTAAAAACAGTCATTTGGCAGACCCGACTGTAACATTAGCAAGAAATTGACAGGGCCTTGTATCGATTGCTTATAGGTGTACAAGCTAACGAGTTATAAGAAGCGAGTTTATTAGTCAGCTATCGAGTTGCTATCTTTCACCAGGCTTTCAAAAACGTTCGGAATGTTGAGCCTGAGCAATTAAGTTGAAATTTCTTTGTTTCGTGTGTGACCTGCCACGGGGTTGCGTGCATCAGTACAAGTAACCAGCCGAACGGTAAGCCCAACCGACGGCACATCACTTGATTGGGCACGACAGAGAGAAGACCCCAATGACCGCCCCGCTCCGTATCAACGAAGCTCTTTTGATTGCCAACCACGCGTTCAAACCCTTTCAGTGCGTGGCCTGGGCCCCACAAGACGGCAACGGCGAACTGAACCTGACCGTCATCGATCGCACCAACTCGCACATTGGTCGCCAGCAGATCCCGAGCAGCGCCTACTCCGATCCGGCGCAACTGGAACTGCTGTTGCAACAGGCCCGCGCCGAATTGAGCAAAGAAGGTTACCTGCTGCAATCGTGGTCGATGCCACATTGATCAGAGGATCATGCGGATGACGCTCAGGTCATCCGCCCTCTGTTCTTTTAGTTACCTGCGGTAGTTCGTCTCCAGTACTTTTGTACAACTTTCCTTAAAGCATCAGGCGCCACTGCTTGGCATGCTTTCATTTGGTTCAAAAAGACACTGTTATGGCACAGTGCGACCCTCCACCTGTTAGTTCTGTCAGTTGAACTTGCGTGTATTCAGGGATTGAATGTTCCGCTCATGCAGTTACCCGCCCGATTCGGGCCTGGTCAACTTGCAAGGAGAAGCATGCATGTCCTCCGAGAACGCCTTTGCGCGACCGGCACTACTCAATCGCTGCGGACAACTGGACAGACAATTCGCCAAGACTGGCGTTGCTCAGGTCTATTTCGCTGGCAGTGTTTCCAGCATGACCCAGGGTGTTGCGCTCGATCGAGAGGGGCGCGTGCTGGTCGCGGCCAAGATCGGTACTGCCCGAGGCAGCCGGTTTGGTCTGGCGCGAATACTCGCTGACGGTTCGGCCGACCTCGCGTTCGGCCAGCAAGGCAGCGTCATCGGCGAATTCGAACCTGGCTTCGAAGCCACCGCCGGCAAAATCCAGGTGTTACCCGACGGACGTATCCTGCTGGCCGGTCTGCATTATCAAACCGCCCACCGCACCCTGCCCGCGCTTGCCTTGTTCAGCGCCGACGGCATCCCGGACCCGCGCTTTGGTGAAAATGGCCGTAAAGTGGTGCGCCTGCCCGGCGACTTGTCCATCGGCTCCCGCGATGCCTGGCTGCCGCCCGGCGTGCCTGGCGCCGAAGCCTGCGACATTGCCGTGCAGGACGACGGGCACATTCTGCTGATCGCCAATCATCATTTCGAACTCGCCGACCATGCCGGCATGCTGATTCGCCTGATGCCAGACGGTGCGCTTGATCCGAGCTTCAATGGCCGCGGCTTCGTGATGATTCGTCATTTGCTGCTCAACACCTGGCTCAGCAGCCTTGCACTGCAGCAGGACGGGCGGATCCTCGTCGCCGGCTCCATCGACTTCCCCCAAGAGGGGCTGGTGGCGCGCTATCTGCCTGACGGGCGTCTGGATGAGCGCTTCGCGGTGGATGGTTTCCTCGCCTTCAAGGCCCACGGCCAAAGCGCCATGGTCAGTCAGGTCATCGAGTCGCAGGAGCATCTGCACTGCTTTGGCAGCAGCCGCGATCCGATCCGCTGTCTGGCACTGAGCCTGCACAACAACGGCCGACCGGAGTTGCGCAACAACGCCGGTCATCCGCATCTGCTGGAAATCGGCCCCAGTGGTTGCCAGTGGAGCGCCGCCCAGTGCATGGCCGATGGCCGCATCATCGCGGTGGGCGCGACCATTGGCGGAATCGAGGCGGATTTCATCGTCGCGCGCTATTTGCCTGATGGCCAACTTGACCACGAGTTTGGCAACGGCCACGGCTGGCTGCGCACGCGGCTGGGACGCAGCCTCGACACCGCCAATTCCCTCGCGGTGCAGGCGGACGGACACATATTGGTCGGCGGCTATTCACTGGACGGCAACTACCGCGCCATGGTCGCGCGCTATCTGAATCAATAACTCCCCCCAGACTTGAACTTGCCATGCACTTGCGGCAACTTGCGCGCTTCTTAATACAAGGAGCAAACGATGTCCGGTTCACTGGCCCAGGCGTTCGCGCATAACTTCCTCGGGCATTCGCCCCGCTGGTACAAGGCGTGCATCGTCGGGTTCCTGATCCTCAACGCCGTGGTGCTGTTCACTGTCGGCCCGGTCGCCGCCGGCTGGTTGTTGGTGATCGAGTTCATTTTCACCCTGGCCATGGCCCTCAAGTGCTATCCGCTGATGCCCGGCGGCTTGTTGCTGATCGAAGCCCTGCTGCTGAAGATGACCACTCCGCAGGCGTTGTACGACGAATTGCTGCACAACTTCCCGGTGATCCTGCTGTTGATGTTCATGGTCGCAGGCATCTACTTCATGAAGGATCTGCTGCTGTTTCTGTTCTCACGGTTGCTGCTGGGCATGCGCTCCAAGGCGCTGCTGGCGTTGATGTTCTGCTTCCTCTCGGCCTTTCTGTCGGCGTTTCTCGATGCCCTGACCGTCACTGCGGTGATCATCAGCGCGGCGGTCGGCTTCTATTCGGTCTATCACCGCGTGGCCTCGGGCAATGATCCGCGTCAGGACAGCGAGTTCAGCGACGACCGCCATCTGCCCGCGCTGCACCACGAAGACCTGGAGCAATTCCGCGCATTCCTGCGCAGCTTGCTGATGCACGGCGCGGTCGGTACTGCACTCGGTGGAGTCTGCACCCTGGTCGGCGAGCCACAAAACCTGCTGATCGGTCATGAAATGGGCTGGCACTTCGCAGAGTTCTTCCAGAAAGTCGCGCCGGTTTCGCTGCCGGTACTGGTGGCGGGTCTGGTGACCTGCGTGCTGCTGGAAAAACTGCGCTGGTTTGGCTACGGCACCCTGCTGCCGGACAACGTCCGCGCCGTGCTGGCCAATTACGCCGCCGAAGACAACGCCGAACGCACCCCGCGTCAGCGTGCCGCCCTGCTGGTGCAAGGCGCTGCCGCGTTGATTCTGATTGGCTGCCTGGCGTTTCATGTTGCCGAAGTCGGCTTGATCGGCCTGATGGTGATCGTGTTGATCACCGCGTTTACCGGCATCACCGACGAGCATCGCCTCGGCGGCGCGTTCAAGGACGCCATGCCGTTCACTGCATTGCTGGTGGTGTTTTTTGCCGTGGTCGCGGTGATTCACGATCAACAACTGTTCGCCCCACTGATCCAGTGGGTGCTGGCGCTGCCGGCGGAGCAACAGCCGGGCATGCTGTTCATCGCCAACGGGCTGCTCTCGGCGATCAGCGACAACGTGTTCGTCGCCACGATCTACATCACCGAAGTGAAACAGGCCTTCCTGTCCGGGCACATGAGTCGCGAGCACTTCGAGACCCTGGCGATCGCGATCAACACCGGTACCAATCTGCCAAGCGTGGCGACCCCGAATGGTCAGGCGGCGTTCCTGTTCCTGCTGACCTCGGCGATTGCGCCGCTGGTGCGCCTGTCGTACGGGCGGATGGTGTGGATGGCGTTGCCGTACACCGTAGTGATGGGGTTACTGGGCTGGTACGCCGTCAGCTACTGGCTCTGACAACAACCACGTGTAGGAGCTGCCGAAGGCTGCGATCTGTTGATCTTGCTGCATAAAAAACAAGATCAAAAGATCGCAGCCTGCGGCAGCTCCTACAGGTGTTACCGGAGGATGTACTTCTCGATTGCCTGCGCCACGCCGTCTTCGGTGTTTGGCGCAGTCACCACATCAGCCTGACGCTTCACCGCCTCCTCCGCCTGCCCCATGGCAATCGACAATCCCGCGCAATGGAACATCGCCGGGTCGTTGCCGCCATCGCCAATCGCTGCGGTCTGTTGCAGCGGAATGCCAAGGTGCGCGGCAATCGTCGTCAGTGCGGTGCCCTTGTTGGCTTCCAGCGCTGTCACGTCCAGATACACCGGTTGCGAGCGCGAAACCTGCGCCATGCCGTTGACCCTGGGCAACAGACGCGCCTCAAGCTCGATCAGCAAATCCGTGTTGTTACTGGTGGCGACGATCTTGTCGATGCGTTCCAGGTACGGCTCGAAGCTATCGACCACCACCGGCGGATAACCGAGGCCGTGCTGCTCGCGCGGCACCATCGGCCCGTGCGGATCCTTGAGCAACCAGTCGCCACCGCTGAACACCCAGATCTCCACATCCGGCTGGTCAGCAAACAACGCCAGGGCAATCAGCGCCGTCGGCACCGGCAGGTAATGCGCCACCAACAGACTGCCATCCGGATTGACGATGGTGCCGCCATTGAAGGCGGCGGTCGGCAGATCGACACCCAAGGCTTCGATCTGCTGCAACATGGCTTTGGGCGGGCGCCCGGTGGCCAGACTGA
The DNA here is from genome assembly GCF_053456425.1 of Pseudomonas sp. LF020. Taxonomy (NCBI): domain Bacteria; kingdom Pseudomonadati; phylum Pseudomonadota; class Gammaproteobacteria; order Pseudomonadales; family Pseudomonadaceae; genus Pseudomonas; species Pseudomonas sp. LF020. Next base: position 272,194 of record NZ_JBRFIX010000002.1, on the reverse strand, counting down.
ACAACACGCCGGCCTCGCGCAGCGAACGCACGGCGTCGATGGTGCGCTGGCTCAGGCTGTGATCGGGCAGCAACAGCGTGCCGTCCATGTCACTCAGTAAAAAGCGGATCGAGTCACTCATCCCAGACCATGCCAGACGCGACCGTCGCGAGTCAGCAGATCATTGGCGGCTTGCGGGCCGTCTTCCCCGGCAGCGTAAGTCTCCACGCTAGCATCCTGTTGCCAGGCATCGAGGAACGGTTGCACCGCACGCCAGCCGTTCTCGATGTTGTCGGCGCGCTGGAACAGCGTCTGGTCGCCGGTCAGGCAGTCGTAGATCAGCGTTTCGTAGCCGGTGGACGGCTGCATTTCGAAGAAGTCCTTGTAGGCAAAACCCAGCTCGATGTTGGCCATGTTCAGCGCCGGCCCCGGCCGCTTGGCCAGCAGGTCGAACCACATGCCTTCGTTGGGCTGGATCTGGATGCGCAGATAAGTCGGCTGCAACTCATCGACTTCGGTGTCGCGGAATTGTGCGTACGGCGCCGGTTTGAAGCAGATGACGATTTCGGTGTCGCGCACGCTCATGCGCTTGCCGGTGCGCAGATAAAACGGCACGCCGACCCAGCGCCAGTTGTCGATCATGACTTTCAGTGCGACGTAGGTTTCGGTGTTGCTGTCAGGCGCCACGTTGGCTTCCTGACGATAGCCATTCAACGCTTTGCCACCGACCTCGCCGGCGCGGTACTGACCGCGTACAGAGTTGGCTCGCGCCTCTTCAACGCTCCACGGGCGGATCGCGCCGACCACTTTGGCCTTCTCGCCGCGCACGGCGTCAGCGCCGAATGCGGCCGGCGGTTCCATGGCGACCATCGCCAGCAACTGGAACAGGTGATTGGGCACCATGTCACGCAGCGCACCGGTGTGCTCGTAAAAACTGCCGCGGGTTTCAACACCGACGGTTTCGGCGGCGGTGATTTGCACGTGGTCGATGTAATGGTTGTTCCAGAACGCCTCGAACAGGCTGTTGGAGAACCGGCTGACCAGAATGTTCTGCACGGTTTCCTTGCCCAGGTAATGGTCGATCCGATAGATCTGTTTCTCGGACATGACCTTGAGCAGACAGGCGTTCAACGCTTCGGCGGTTTGCAGATCGGAGCCGAACGGCTTCTCGATCACCACCCTTCTGAATGCTTCGGGAGTTTCCTCGAGCAACTTGGCCGCGCCGAGACGGCGTACCACTTCACTGAAGAAACGTGGCGCGGTGGCCAGGTAGAACACCGCATTGCCAGTGCCGCTATCGGCAATTTTTGCCGCCAGCGCGGAATAAGTGCTGTCGTCCAGGAAGTCGCCCTGGACGTAGCTGATACCTTTGGCGAGCTTGGCCCACAAGGCCGGATCAAGCATCTGATCGCCCTTGCCGACTTTTGCCGCCACTTCGGTACGGATGAAGTCTTCGAGCTTTTGCGCGAAGGCTTCATCGGTAATGGCGTTGTGATCAACGCCAACGATCCGCAAATTTTCGTCAAGCAAGCCGTCGCGACTGAGGTTGTACAGCGCCGGCATCAGCAAGCGCTTGACCAGGTCGCCGTGGGCACCGAACAGAAACAGCGTGGTCGGTGGTGCGGGTTCTGCCTTGGATTTTCTGCGGATCGTATGGGTCATTTCTTCGGAGTCTCCACGTGGCCGCCAAAGCCGAAGCGCTGGGCCGAAAGAATCTTGTCGCCAAAAGTGCCCTGACCGCGCGAGCGATAGCGCGAGAACAGCGAGTTGGACAGCACCGGAACCGGCACAGCCTGCTCCATCGCCGCCTCGATGGTCCATTGACCTTCACCGCTGTCAGCCACCGAACCGGAGAAACCGTCGAGTTTCGGATCGCTGGCCAGTGCATCGGCAGTCAGATCGAGCAACCACGAGGAAACGACGCTGCCACGACGCCAGACCTCGGCGATGTCGGCCACGTTCAGGTCGAAACGCTGATCTTCCGGCAGACGCTCGCTGGACTTGGTCTTGAGGATGTCGAAGCCCTCGGCGAACGCGGCCATCATGCCGTACTCGATACCGTTGTGAATCATCTTCACGAAGTGCCCGGCACCGGCAGGACCGGCGTGAATGTAGCCGTGCTCGGCGCGGTGATCCTCGGACTTGCGATCCTTGGTGCGCGGAATGTCACCCATGCCCGGCGCCAGAGCGGCGAACAGCGGATCAAGGCGCTGCACGGTCCCGGCATCACCGCCGATCATCATGCAATAACCGCGTTCCAGTCCCCAGACGCCGCCGGAGGTACCGACGTCGATGTAGTGCAGGCCCTTCTCCGACAGAGTCTTGGCGCGGCGGATGTCATCCTTGTAGTTGGTGTTGCCGCCGTCGATGATGGTGTCACCGGCTTCCAGCAAGTCGCTCAGAGTGTTGATGGTGTCTTCGGTCGGTGCGCCGGCCGGCAACATGACCCATACCGCACGCGGCTTGGCCAGGCCTGCCACCAGGGCCGGCAAGTCGGCAACGCCGGTGGAGCCCTCGGCGACCAGGTTATCGATGAAAGCGGTATTGCGGTCGTAAACAACGGTGGTGTGACCGTTGAGCATCAGACGTCGCGCAATATTGCCGCCCATGCGGCCCAGTCCAATAATCCCGAGTTGCATGTGCTGATGCTCCTTACTACAAATAAATGTGTGTCATTGGTTATAGCCCAACGCGACTGATGGAGGTTAGTCCAGAGCGTTGCGATGAAGTTTCCGGGCATTGTGCCCGATCCAGACTGATAACGCCCCGAATCCTGCCGAAGACACACCGACCATGAAAAATAAAAAAGTTCCATTCATGGGCAAAAGAAATCAAAATTGGCGCCGATAGCAAGTCAGTAGCCCCGACGCGGGGACGATTTGCAGTTGAGACACGCCATTTGCGAGGTGAGCAATGGGCACAGTACACACAGCAATGCCGCCACAAACCCTGTACGTCACGATCCGTCGCGATGAATTGCGCCAGTTGAAAGACGAGCGCGACCAGTTGAAGCAGGAGCTGGCGCAGCTGCGCTCGCTGACCCAGGGCGCTCAGCCCAAACCTCTGCCGGTGGTCCAGCGCCATCCGCACGCCTGACCTGCCCCGCCAGCTTCGGGAACGGCACCTGTCGTTCCCGACATGATGCTCCCCTGCCCCTGATCAGCAACTAACGAAGTTTTCACATTGCCTTGGTGATACTCCGGCCCATTCTGGCCGTGCGTTTGCGCGCGGCTTCCGTTCGTCGGTTTGATGTAGCGCTCCGACGGTGGTTAGTGACGATGAGCTGGAGTGCTGAATGGCATTGTTCAAACGCAGCAAAACGACTGCGACAGGTTTCGACTGGGCCGGGGTTCTCTGGCTGTTCGCGTTCTTCTGGTATTTCTCGGGTATCACCCAACTGTTGATCCAGCTGACCGGCACCTCCGGTTTCAGCGGTTTCCGTCAGGCTTTCGTGATGAGTGCGCTGTGGCTCGCCCCGATGCTGGCGTTCCCCAAACGCACCAAACTGCTGGCCGCGCTGATCGGCGTAGTCCTGTGGGCCTGCTCCATGGCCAGCCTGGGCTACTTCTTCATCTATCAGCAGGAGTTCTCGCAAAGCGTCATCTTCATCATGTTCGAGTCGAACATTTCTGAAGCCGGCGAATACATGACGCAGTACTTCGCCTGGTGGATGATCCCGGCGTTCCTCGCCCATACCGCTTTCGCCTATTTCCTGTGGACCCGCCTGCGCCCGGTGTACATGCCCCGAGGCCGTGCGTTCGTGGCCGCAATCGCGATCGTCTTCGCCGTGGTCGGTTACCCGCTGATCAAACAGACCCAGCGTACCGGCAGTTTCGCCGGCGGTTTCGAGAAGTTCGAAGACCGCATCGAGCCAGCCGTGCCCTGGCAGATGGCAGTGGCTTACCACCGTTACCTCGACACCCTGGCCGGCATGCAGGACATGCTGCACAGCACCAGCAAGGTGCCGCCGCTGCATAACCTGAAAGCTGCCGACGCCGATAAACCGTCGACCCTGGTGCTGGTGATCGGCGAGTCGACCAACCGTCAGCGCATGAGCCTGTACGGCTATGGACGCAAGACCACTCCTGAGCTGGACAAGCTCAAGGATCAGCTCGCGGTGTTCGACAACGTCATCACCCCACGCCCCTACACCATTGAAGCGCTGCAGCAGGTCCTGACCTTCGCCGATGAAGAAAACCCTGATCTGTACCTGTCCACGCCGTCGCTGGTCAGCATGATGAAACAGGCCGGTTACAAGACGTTCTGGATCACCAACCAACAGACCATGACCAAGCGCAACACCATGCTCACGACCTTCTCCGAGCAGGCCGACGAGCAGGTGTACCTGAACAACAACCGCAACCAGAACGCCGCGCAATACGACGGTGACGTGATCGAGCCGTTCAACAAGGCGCTGACCGACCCGGCGCAGCGCAAGCTGATCGTCGTGCACTTGCTCGGTACTCACATGAGCTACCAGTACCGCTATCCGCCGACCTTCGACAAGTTCCAGGACCGTACCGGCGTGCCGGCCGGCGTGCGTGACGATCAGGTGCCGACCTACAACAGCTACGACAACGCCGTGCTGTACAACGATTTCGTGGTGTCGAGCCTGATCAAGGACTACGCCAAGTCCGATCCGAATGGCTTCCTGCTGTATCTCTCCGACCACGGTGAAGACGTGTTTGACTCCGCCGGCCACAACACCCTCGGCCGTAACGAAAACAAACCGACCGCGCCGATGTACACCATTCCGTTCATGGCCTGGGCTTCGCCGAAATGGCGCGAGACCCACGACTGGAACTTCGCCGCCGACCTGGGCCGGCCGTACAGCAGCTCGCACCTGATCCACACCTGGGCGGACTTGGCCGGTTTGAGTTTCGATGAACTGGACCGCAGCAAGAGCCTGGTCAGCGACAGCTTCAAACCGCGCCCGCTGATGATCGGCAACCCGTACGAACGCGAGCAGCGCGCCTTGATCGACTTCAGCCTGATGAAGCCGAAAAAGGTTGACCCTGCCGCTGCGAATGTCGTCCAGCAGTAACAGCGTAAAAGCACCGGTTCCGAGAGATCGAAATCGGCGTAACGCATAAAGAAAAAGCTCCGTATCGCAAGATACGGAGCTTTTTTGTTCCAGACGGACAGGTTGCCCGCTTGTGCAAGCCTCCACTGTGCCGCCTGAAGGGAATCGGCGCAACGAGCATGCTCGCACGCGCGCTCCCCCTTGAAAAAAGCAGCCAGCGCGCTCAGAGGGCGTCAGTGAATCGCGCCACCGGGGTCAAGGATTTTTCCAGCACAAAAACAAACGCCCCGAACAGGTCGGGGCGTTTGTGGGTGCATTCGCTTGGGTGCTTTCACACCCTTCACGCTACAGATCCGCGCTATCAGTAAGCCTTGCCGGTCTTGTAGAAGTTCTCGAAGCAGAAGTTGGTCGCTTCGATGTAGCCTTCAGCGCCACCGCAGTCAAAACGCTTGCCCTTGAACTTGTAGGCCATGACGCAGCCGTTCTGGGCCTGCTTCATCAGGGCGTCGGTGATCTGGATTTCACCACCCTTGCCTGGCTCGGTCTGCTCGATCAGGTCGAAGATGTCCGGGGTCAGGATGTAACGACCGATGATCGCCAGGTTCGACGGCGCGTCTTCCGGCTTTGGCTTCTCGACCATGCTGTGTACGCGGTAGATGTCGTCGCGGATCATCTCGCCGGCGATCACGCCGTACTTGCTGGTTTCCTGCGGATCAACTTCCTGAATGGCGATGATCGAGCAGCGGAACTGCTTGTACAGCTTGACCATCTGGGTCAGAACGCCGTCGCCTTCGAGGTTGACGCACAGGTCGTCCGCCAGTACCACGGCAAACGGTTCGTCACCGATCAGCGGGCGACCGGTGAGAATCGCGTGGCCCAGACCTTTCATTTCGGTCTGACGGGTGTAGGAGAACGAGCACTCATCCAGCAGTTTGCGGATGCCGACCAGGTATTTCTCTTTGTCGGTGCCTTTGATCTGGTTTTCCAGCTCATAGCTGATGTCGAAGTGGTCTTCCAGAGCGCGCTTGCCACGACCGGTCACGATCGAGATTTCAGTCAGGCCAGCGTCCAGAGCTTCTTCAACGCCGTACTGGATCAGTGGCTTGTTTACCACCGGCAGCATTTCTTTGGGCATGGCTTTAGTCGCTGGCAGGAAGCGAGTACCGTAACCGGCTGCTGGGAACAAGCATTTCTTGATCATATAAGTCCTTGAAAGGGCTGTGTGTACGAGTTTCGGCGCAGTCTAATCAGGCGGCGCGCACCTTACAATGCCCCGCACTGGCTAACCGATGCCAACATAGAGAAATATTCTCGCCGATAGTTCCGTTGGCGACTTTGCCCAGCGGAAACAGAGTAGCTCAAACACGCAAATGCGCTGCATCACCATACGCTCATCATCCCCCAATGTGAGGATTTGTCGGTATCATGGCGCCTTTGATCCAGCGAACGAGACAGATAGATGGCCGCGGTAAAAATCATCAACGGGTATGTGATCGACAAGAAAGACGGCAAGTGGAACCTGACCACTACCAATGGCGAACACATCGCCGGTCCTTTCGACAGCGAGCAGTTGGCGACTGATGTAGCGTCGGTGTTCACTGACACCCCTGCATCGTCCAAGCGCCGTGGCAAAGATCAGGACTGATCGGTTGCGACACACGCCGAGCCCTGCCCTTGTGCAGGGCTTTTTTGTGGCCGCTCGCAGCGCGATGAAAACAAGTGGCCAATCGCTATAACCTTTTCATGCTGGCGCTGTCAGAGCGTTTAGCCCCTCCCTCGCTGAAGACGACACACTTATGAACATGAACAGAATGCTGCCGCTGCTCGCGGTATTGGCCCTCGGTGGCTGTGCCACCTCGGAAACCACCTACCTGAACAACGGCGAACAGGGCTTGAGCATCGACTGCTCCGGGGAAGCCAACTCCTGGGCCACCTGCTACGAAAAGGCTGACGCCTCCTGCGCCGGCACCGGTTACCGCATCGTCGGTACCGACGGCACGCCGGCGCCCAAGGAAAGCGACAAGACCCTCGGGGTCGATGTCGGCAACTACAAGAACCGCAGCGTGGTGGTGGTCTGCAAATAGACCCTACATGTGGATCTCGGCGAATTTGATCCCGAGCCCGCGCACGACCTCGATCAGGTCGTCGAGCCGGGCGAAGGATTCGACTTCGTCGTTATCGTCCACCAGAAAATAGCTGCGACCGGCGCTCTTCTTGAAAAACACGATCCACTCGCCCGAGTTCGCCGGATTTTGAATCACATGCGTGGCAGAGATAAGGCCCTCTGCATGCCGTTCCCGTACTTGCTCTCGCTTCATGCGCGACTCCAGAAATGAAAATGCCGTCACAGCATCACTGTGACGGCATCGGTGCTGATGGACGCTATTCTATCAGCCGGAAATACAGGCATTGGCGGCGTTTTGCACGTCACGGGGACGAACCGGCACATTGGACATCCGCTCATGCAGCTTGATGCTGCTGCCGCCGGAACGGTCTTCGATATCAAACACCGCGGCCGCGCCGGTGGAAAATTTCCCGGGAACAATCACTCGCACGCCATCCTTGTGCGGCTGCATCTGCAGCGCGCCGCGGCTGTTGGCAAGCTTGTCGGCCAGGCACTGAGCATACTCATGGGGTTTCTTGCCGGAAATCACGCTCATGGTGGGCAAGGTTTCGTTGATTTCGGAAACACTCGCGCAACCACCCACGACTAACATCAACGGCAGACACACCACACCCCACTTCATACAAATACCTCCCATAAAGACCCTCGGACAGCAGTAATGCCATTTTTCTCCGAGGCTTACTCCATTAAACCCGCATGGAATCGCGAATAACTGTTTTTAATTGTCAAAGCAGCGCTCGACGGCGGGATAATAACCCGTTCGGGCTGATAAACTGCGCCAATCGCACATGCTATCGTTTTGATTTAGTAGAAAAAGCCCTTCTGGAGGCGCCCATGAAATTCATTCACCAGCGCGAGCACCTCAACGAAGACGACATCGTCGTCATCCAATGCTCGCAAACCTGCAACATCCGCTTGATGAACGACGCCAACTTCCGCGCGTTCAAGAACGGCGGCCGCCACACCTACCACGGCGGCGCTTTCGACACGTTTCCTGCGCGCATCACCGCACCGAGCACCGGTTTCTGGAACATCACCATCGATACCGTCAACCGTCGCGCCATCAGCGTCACGCGCAAACCGACCCTGACCCACTCGATCAAGATCATCCGCCGCTCCAGCTCCAAGCTGAGCTGAGCTGAGTCGCCTCTAACGCAAAGGTAAGCACGACCGTGGCCCAAACGACCAAATACGTCATCAAATACAAGCTCAACGGCGAACGCCGCTTCGAATTCGCACAACTGGAAAACGGCACCGTCGAAGAGGCCAAGGCTGCACTGGATGCCATCCACGGCCAGACTGATGATGTAATCAGCGACATCGCCGTCAGCAAAGCCCTGTAACGCAACATCCGGGGATTCGACCGCAAGCGGCGGAGTGTTCTGCCGCCGGGATTTACCCAGACTGACAGCCTCGACCAAAGGGTTCAGGAGTCAGCATGTCAATGTCCCCGTCTCGGCTGGATGCGCTCGATTGGGCAAGCCTCGAACAGCATCTGGATCAATATGGCTATGCCATCGTCCGCTCGCTGCTGTCGGCGCAGACCTGTGAACGCTTGAGCGCCCTGTATCCGCAGACCGAACCGTTTCGCTCGCAGGTCATCATGGCCCGCCACGGTTTCGGTCGCGGGGAATACAAGTACTTCAGCTATCCCCTGCCGACCACTATCGAACGTCTGCGCACTGCGCTTTACCCACGCCTGGTGCCACTGGCCAATCGTTGGTACGAACGCATGAATCTGCCCGCACGCTTTCCCGCCACCCATACCGAGTTTGTGCAGCGCTGTCAGGCTGCCGGACAACTGCGGCCGACACCCTTGCTGTTGCGATACGGTCCGGAGGACTACAACTGCCTGCATCAGGATCTGTACGGAGAACTGGTTTTCCCACTGCAAGTGGCGATTCTTCTGTCGGAGCCCGGAGAGGATTTTACCGGTGGCGAGTTCATCCTGACCGAGCAGCGCCCACGCATGCAGTCGCGCCCGCACGTTGTGGATCTGCACAAGGGTGACGCGGTTATATTCGCGGTCAACCAGCGCCCGGTCAGCGGCACACGCGGTGATTATCGAGTGACCATGCGTCACGGCGTCAGTCGCCTGCACAGCGGAAATCGGCATACTCTGGGCATCATCTTTCACGACGCATCATGAACGCCATGCACCCGACCACCTTCGACCTGTTCGCCGACCACGAACCCGAGCAACAACCCCGCGCCGAGCAGATCGGCGAACAATCGTGGGTGTTGCGCGGCTTCGCTTTGCCGGTGATCGATCAACTATTGCCAGCGTTGGAAGCCATTCTCGCCGTAGCACCGTTGCGCCACATGATGACCCCGGGCGGTTTCAGCATGTCGGTGGGCACCAGCAGTTGCGGAACCCTGGGCTGGATCACCGACCGTAGCGGTTATCGCTACAGCTCGGTGGATCCGCTGACCGGCAAGCCCTGGCCGGCGATGCCAGAAGTACTGTCAGAACTGGCGCGCCAAGCAGCAGAGCGCGCAGGATTTGCCGACTTTCATCCAGACTCCTGCCTGATTAACCAATATGTCCCCGGGGCCAAAATGTCTTTGCATCAGGACAAAGACGAAAATGCCTACGCGGCGCCGATCGTGTCGCTGTCATTGGGATTGCCGGCGATGTTCCTGTTCGGTGGTTTTGCCCGCAGCGACAAGAGCCAGCGCATTCCTCTGCTGCACGGCGACATGGTGGTCTGGGGCGGAGTCGATCGCCTGCGTTTTCACGGCGTATTGCCGATCAAGCCCGGCCAGCATCCGCGTCTGGGCGAGCGGCGGATCAACCTGACCTTGCGTGTCGCCGGGTGAACTGAAAAGTTTGACCGCAAGGCCCGGAGTGTTACCAACATCGCCGCTGGTTAACCTGAATCAAACAGGTCAACGGACTACTCGCCATGAAAAAGCTTTCACCCCTCATCAACGTTGAAACCGATCCACGCTGGGCCGCCGTCGTTGCACGGGACCCGCGGGCCGACGGACAGTTTGTCTATGCGGTGAAAACCACCGGCATCTACTGCCGCCCCAGCAGTCTTTCACGTTTGCCCAAGCCGCAGAACGTCGAGTTCTTCGACAACGCCGAAGCCGCCGAAGCGGCGGGTTACCGTCCGAGCAAACGCACGAGCAAGGATCAGACTGAAGTCGCCAGCCAGCACGCCGCGACCGTGGCGATGGCCTGTCGGCAGATCGAGTCGAGTGAAACAGTGCCCGCGCTCAATGAACTCGCCGAGGCCGCCGGCCTCAGCCCGTTCCATTTTCATCGCGTGTTCAAGGCGGCTACCGGCCTGACGCCCAAAGGCTACGCAGCGGCGCATCGTTCGCGCCGGGTGCGTGAACGGCTTGCAGACGGCGGCTCGGTGACCGATGCGCTGTACGACGCGGGTTTCAATTCCAACAGCCGCTTTTATGAGTCGGCCGACAAGCTGCTGGGCATGAAACCCGGCGACTACCGCGCGGCCGGACGCAACAACGACATTCACTTTGCCGTCGGCCAATGTTCGCTCGGCGCGATTCTGGTGGCGCAAAGCGAGCGCGGTGTGTGCGCGATTCTGTTGGGCGACGATCCGCACCAACTGGTGTGCGATCTGCAGGATCAGTTCCGTCAGGCCAACCTGATTGGCGCCGATGCCGGCTTCGAGCAGTTGATTGCCAAGGTGGTGGGTTTCATCGAAGCGCCAGCGCTGGGCCTCGATTTGCCACTGGACGTGCGCGGCACGGCGTTTCAGGAACGGGTATGGCAGGCACTGCGGGAAATCCCCGCCGGACGCACCGTCAGCTACGCCGAAATCGCCCAGCGCATTGGCGCGCCGACGTCCATGCGCGCCGTGGCGCAGGCCTGCGGCGCCAACCGTCTGGCTGTGGCGATTCCCTGCCACCGCGTGGTGCGCAGCGATGGCAATCTGTCGGGGTACCGCTGGGGCGTGGAGCGTAAGCGCCAGTTGCTGGAGCGCGAAACGCAGCCTTAGCGCACGCCGATGTAGACCGCAACGGACTCGGGGCCGGTATAGGCCTCGAAGTCGGTGGCGTAACGACGCTGAATCTGCGGATTCTCCTCAAAGAACTTCCAGATCTTTCCCCAGGTCGAGATGACCGCGTCAGGCAACAAGCCCTGCGCCTCGAACACCAGATACTCGCCCGCTTCGATCCGCACGGACTCGAAGTCTTTGACCGAAGCATTCACGGCAACGCCAGCGGTAACGTCAAACGCACCCGAAGCATCCGACTCGTAAGCCGAATACACGCCATAAATCGGCGAATGGACTGATTTGCCGGGAATGGTTTCGGCCAGTTCCTCGCCGAAAAACCGACCCCACATCGGGCCGATTTTCGCGGTTTCAGGTTGGTGCTCTGCGGCGTTGGTGGTGCGAACGCGCAGGCCAGCAACGGTAAAGGCGTCGATTTGCTGTCGTTTCAAATCCATCGAAATTGCGGCTCCCTGAATAGAAGTGCGGCCACAAAGGGCCGCAATGCCGCCTACTTTGTCAGCGATTGACGTCGACCACAACCCTGCCGCGCAGTTGTCCGGCGAGCAGTTTCGGCGCCGCGTCGATGGCTTCGCTCAAGGCGATTTCATGGCTGATCAAGGGCAACAGGGCGAAGTCCAGATCTTTGGCCAGGCGCGCCCAGGCCTCAATCCGCCGTGCCTTGGGCTGAGTCACGCTGTTGATCCCGGCCAACGTCACGCCGCGCAGAATAAATGGCGCCACCGACGCCGGAAAATCCATGCCCTGGGCCAGACCGCAGGCCGCCACCGTGCCTTCGGCGCGGGTGCTGGCACAGGCGTTGGCCAAGGTGTGACTGCCGACCGAATCGATCACTGCGGCCCAGCGTTCCTTGGCCAGCGGTTTGCCTGGTTCCGACAAGGTTGCGCGGTCGATGATCTCGCTGGCGCCCAATTGCTTGAGGTACTCATGCTCCGACACCCGGCCGGTGGACGCCACCACGCGATAACCAAGCTGGCTGAGCAAGGCGATGGCGAAACTGCCCACTCCGCCATTGGCGCCGGTCACCAGCACTTCGCCCTGATCCGGCGTCACGCCGTTACGCTCCAGCGCCAGAATGCACAGCATCGCCGTGTAGCCGGCGGTACCGATGGCCATCGCCTGCGCTGCGGTAAATGCCTTGGGCAGAGGAATCAGCCAGTCGCCATTGAGTCGCGCCTTCTGCGCCAGCCCGCCCCAGTGACTTTCGCCCACACCCCAGCCATTGAGCAGCACCTGATCACCAACTTTATAGTCGGGATGCGAACTGGCTTCGACCGTACCCGCCAGATCGATCCCCGGCACCATCGGGAACTTGCGCACCACCGGGCTGCTGCCAGTAATCGCCAGACCGTCCTTGAAGTTCAGCGTGCTGTACGCGACCTTCACCGTCACGTCGCCTTCAGGCAACTGCGCTTCGTTGATCTGCTGCAGGCTGGCGCGATATCCGCTGTCGTCTTTGTCGATCAAAATGCCGTTGAACATGGCTGCCTCTCAATCAATGGGTTCAAGTCCTCGTGCCCTGAAATAACACAAAGCAACACATTGCCCCACCCGACTTTGCGCTAATTCGCAAATCCATCCAGTAATTCCGGAGCGGGCGGCTATGCTTTTTCGACGGTCGAACTTTCGCTGCCATCCTGCTGAAAGCGGCCCTGTCGATGGAGCTGACAATGTCTTACCCGCGCTCGTTGCTTGCGATACTGATGCTGTGCCTGCTGACCGTTGGCGATGCCTGGGCAGCGTCCACCCCGGCGACCAAAGCCACTGCGGCCGACACCGCCCCTAGCGCGCCGGCGTGGCCGCAAGTGATCAGCAGCGGCAAGGCCAAACTGACCGTGTACCAGCCGCAACTCGACAGCTGGGATGGCTACACCCTCAATGCCCGGGCTGCCGTCGAAGCCACCGGCGCCGACGGCAAACCCACTTTCGGCATCGTCCAGTTCAGCGCGCACACCCTGGTCGACAAAGCCACGCGCTGGGTCGGACTGGATCAGTACAAGATTATCAAGGCCGATTTCCCCGCCGACGCCAGTCAGGCAAACGTCTGGCTCAGCGCATTGCAAAAAGATGCCGAAAGCCGCAAGAAAACCATTTCCCTCGATCAACTCGAAGCCGCTGTCGGCGTGCTGTCGGCCGAGCAGAAAGCCGACAGCGCACCACTGGAAAATACCCCGCCGGCGATCATCAGTTCCGACGTCCCGGCCCTGCTCGTCTACATCGATGGTGACGCCGTGTACCGTGCGGTCGACGGCACCGCGTTGCAGCGGGTGATCAACACCCGCCCGCTATTGCTCAAGGACGCCGAGGGCAAGCACTACCTGCATGTGTTCGATGGCTGGATGGTCGCTGACAGCCTCAGCGGCGAATACACTCGTCTGACCTCGCCGCCAGCCGATCTGGAGAAAGCCAAACAGGCGGCGATCCAGAGCCGTCAGGTCGACCTGCTGACCGGGCAGAGTGATCCGAAAGACAAAATTCCAAATCTGGCCAAACCGCCGCAGCCGAAAATCTTCATCGCCACCACGCCCACTGAGCTGATCGTCACCGACGGCGCAGCGCAGTGGCTACCGATTCAGGGCACCAGCCTGCTCTACGTGAGCAACACCACCGGGCACATCTTCAAGGAAATCGGTGACCAGAACAGTTACGTGCTGATCTCCGGGCGCTGGTTTCGCGCTGCCGACATGCGCGGCCCATGGACGTTTACCCCGGCGGACAAACTGCCGGCAGATTTCGCCAACATCCCGGACGACAGCCCGAAAGAGAACGTCAAGGCCTCGGTCGCCGGCACGCCACAGGCCAGGGAAGCCGCGATCGCGGCGACCATCCCGCAAACCTCGGCGATCAAGAAGAGCGCTGTGAAAATGACCGCGCCGCAGTTCGATGGCGAGCCGCAGTTGAAGGCGATCAACAGCACGCCGTTGCAGTACGTGGTCAACAGTGCCACCCCGATCATCCGCGTCGACAACGACAGTTGGTATGCGGTGGAAAACGCTATCTGGTTCACCGCCACTTCGGTGAACGGGCCATGGGCCGTGGCCAGTTCGGTGCCGGCGGTGATCTATTCGATCCCGCCGAGTTCACCGATGCATTACCTCACCTACGTCAAAGTCTATGAATCCAGCGGCGACACTGTGGTGGTCGGCTACACCCCGGGTTATCAGGGTTCGACGCTGGATCCGGCCACCGGTGTGGTGGTCTACGGCACCGGTTATCCGTACACGCCGTGGGTCGGCAGCGTCTGGTACGGGCCACCGGTGACCTACGGTTTCGGCGTCGCCATGCGCTACACGCCGTGGACTGGCTGGACCTTCGGCTTCGGTTTCGGCTGGAGCTGGGGCGGCAACACCGTAGCGATGGGTTGGGGCTGGGGTGCTTATCCGTGGTGGGGCAATTATGGCTGGGGTTACGCCTGGGGGCCGCGCCTGTATCCGGCGCCACTGGCCTGGGGCGGCGCCGCTTATGGTTATCGCGGCGGTGCTGTGGCCTGGGGCCCCGGTGGCTGGGCCGGCACCACCGGCAACATTTATCGGCAGTGGGGCGATCGCGCGACGGTGAGTCGTTATGGCGCCGGCTACAACGCCTGGACCGGCAATCGCTGGGCCGGTCAGGTCGGTTCTTCCTACAACTCGCGCACCGGCATTGCGGCGGCGGGCCAGCGCGGTGCCGTACACAATGTCTATAACGGCAATTATGCGGCCGGGCGCAGCGGTGAAGTGGTCGGGCCAAACGGTGGCGCCATCGCCGGTGGACGGGTGACCGCAGGCAACGCTCGCAATGGCACCCAGGTCAGCGCCAATCGTGGCGCGATATACAACCCCAACACCGACAAGACCACACAATATGGTGGCGTCAAGGGACGCAACGGCGGCGCCGCACGAGTGGGTGACAACGTCTACGCCGGGCACGACGGCAACGTCTACAAGAAGACCGACAATGGTTGGCAATCGATGGTCAAGGGCAGCCCGAACCGCACGGCACCGGTCAACAACAACGCGCAGTTGCAAAACCTCAATCGCGAATCCGCTGCACGCAACTTCGGCAATCAGCGAACCAACATCTTTCACGATTCCTCGCGATTGATGAACCACTCCTTTGGCGGCGGGGGATTTCATCGACGTTGAGGCCGCGCGATTGTCCTTGATCTGAAAAATTCGCACTGGCCCTGGGTCCGGTTTTGCTGTTAAAAAACCGGCTCTGCCGTCCCTGCCCCGTTTCATCGTTCGGAGAAGCGCTTCCATGAGCCAATGGCCTGACACTCGCATTCTTGACCTGCTCGGCATCGAGTTGCCGATCATCCAGGCCCCGATGGCCGGTGCCACGAACTCGTCCATGGTGATTGCCGTGTGCAACGCCGGTGGCTTGGGTTCGATGCCGGCCGCAATGCTGAGCATCGAGCAGTTGCGCGAAGAGCTGAAGACCATTCGCGAGCACACCCGCAATCCGTTCAACGTCAATTTTTTCTGCCACCAGCCACCGGCCGCCGATGAACAGCGCGCGCGAGACTGGAAAAACCTGCTGGAGCCGTATTACCGCGAGCTGGGCGTCGATTTCGACGCACCGACCCCGGTTTCCAATCGGGCGCCATTCGATGCGGCAGCGTGCGCCGTGCTCGAAGAGTTTCGTCCTGAGGTGGTGAGCTTTCACTTTGGCCTGCCGGAAAAATCCCTGCTGGATCGGGTCAAGGCCACAGGTGCGAAAATCCTCTCGTCCTCCACCACCGTCGATGAAGCGCTGTGGCTTGAGCAAAACGGTTGCGACGCGATCATCGCCATGGGTTACGAGGCTGGCGGGCATCGCGGGATGTTTCTCAGTGATGACCTGAGCAGCCAGGTCGGCACCTTTGCGCTGGTGCCGCAGATCGTCGATGCGGTGAAAGTGCCGGTAATCGCTGCCGGCGCCATTGCCGATGCGCGCGGAGTGGCTGCAGCATTGGTCCTGGGTGCGTCAGCGGCGCAGGTCGGTACCGCGTATCTGTTCACCCCGGAAGCGAAAGTCAGCGCTTCCCATCACCAGGCGCTACGCACCGCCAAGGAAAGCGAAACCGCGATTACCAACCTGTTCACCGGGCGCCCGGCTCGCGGCATTCTCAATCGGGTGATGCGCGATATCGGCCCGATGTCAGCGAAAGCCCCGGCCTTCCCGCTGGCCGGCGGGGCGCTGATGCCCTTGCGCACCAAAAACGAAGCGCAGTTCAGTAACCTCTGGGCCGGTCAGGCGTTCCCGCTGGGCAAGGAACTGAGCAGCGCCGATCTGACCCGGGAACTGGCGCAAGGCGCGCTGGCAAAACTGGTCCGGCGCTGATCCGATCCAGGATGAGGTACGGCGCAGCCTCATCCTGTATACAACAGCACTTCCTGTTTAGCGGCATTTCGCTATATATTTCGCTATATAGCGTTTCACCCCCTCGCATCGGTGCAGTCCACCCCCAACAATAACTGCCCTCTGCACACGCCAACAACGGAGCTGTTACATGACCATTCGTGCCTCACGTTTTGCCCCAACCTGCCTGGCCACCCTGCTTGCGGTATTCGCCTTCGGCGCCGCTCAGGCTGATGAAGTGCAAGTGGCTGTTGCCGCCAACTTCACTGCGCCGATCCAGGTAATTGCTGCCGATTTCGAAAAAGACACCGGGCACAAACTGGTCGCCGCTTACGGTGCCACCGGCCAGTTCTACACCCAGATCAAGAACGGCGCGCCGTTTGAAGTGTTCCTCTCGGCAGACGACACCACCCCGGAAAAACTGGAAAAAGAAGGCGACACCGTCAAGGGCTCGCGCTTCACCTACGCCATCGGCACCCTGGCCCTGTGGTCGGCGAAAGAAGGTTATGTCGACGCCAAAGGTGAAGTCCTGAAGAAGAACGAATACCAGCACCTGTCCATCGCCAATCCGAAAGCCGCGCCGTACGGTCTGGCCGCCACTCAAGTGCTGGAAAAACTCAAACTGACTGAAGCAACCAAAGCCAAGATCGTCGAAGGCCAGAACATCACCCAGGCCTACCAGTTTGTGTCCACCGGCAATGCCGAACTGGGCTTCGTCGCGCTGTCGCAGATCTACAAGGACGGCAAGGTCACCAGCGGTTCGGCGTGGATCGTTCCAGCGAGTATGCACGACCCGATCAAACAGGACGCAGTGATTCTGAACAAGGGCAAGGACAGCGCCGCTGCCAAGGCTCTGGTTGAATACCTCAAAGGCCCGAAAGCCGCTGCGGTGATCAAGTCCTACGGCTATCAGCTCTAAATGTCGCTGACGAGTGCCGATTTCGCGGCGATCTGGCTGACCCTGAAACTGGCGTCCCTGACCACCGCTATCCTGCTGGTCGTCGGCACTCCGATTGCCCTGTGGTTGTCGCGCAGCCGTTCCTGGCTGCGCGGCCCCATCGGCGCAATCGTCGCCCTGCCCCTCGTGCTGCCGCCGACCGTGATCGGCTTCTATCTGCTGCTGGCAATGGGACCCAATGGCTTTCTCGGCCACTTTACGCAATGGCTGGGCCTGGGCACTCTGACCTTCAGCTTTACCGGGCTGGTGATCGGTTCGGTGATTTATTCCATGCCGTTTGTGGTGCAACCGTTGCAGAACGCGTTCTCCGCCATCGGTACCCGCCCACTGGAGGTGGCCGCAACCTTGCGCGCCAATCCCTGGGACACTTTTTTTAGCGTGATCCTGCCGTTGGCCCGCCCCGGTTTTGTGACGGCGGCGATCCTCGGGTTCGCGCATACCGTCGGTGAATTCGGCGTGGTGCTGATGATCGGCGGCAACATTCCCGACAAAACCCGCGTGGTCTCGGTGCAGATCTATGACCATGTCGAGGCGATGGAATATGCCCAGGCCCATTGGCTGGCCGGGGCGATGCTGGTGTTTTCGTTTCTGGTGTTGCTGGCGCTCTACTCCAGCCGCAAGACCCGCGCGGGTTGGAGCTGATCGATGATTGATGCACGTCTGAAAATCGCTTATTCGGGTTTCAGCCTGGATGTCGATCTGCACTTGCCGGGGCGCGGTGTGACCGCGCTGTATGGCCATTCCGGTTCGGGCAAAACCACTTGCCTGCGCTGTATCGCCGGGCTTGAGCGCGCCGAGCAGGGTTTCATCCAGGTCAACGACGAAGTCTGGCAGGACAGCGAACGACGGATTTTTGTCCCGCCGCACAAACGTGCGCTGGGTTATGTATTCCAGGAGGCCAGCCTGTTCCCGCATCTGTCAGTGCTGGCCAACCTGCAGTTTGGTCTCAAGCGCATTGCCAGGGCCCAGCGCCGGGTCGACATGGCGCAAGCCACCGAACTGCTGGGCATCGGTCATTTGCTGGAGCGTCATCCGCAGCATCTGTCCGGCGGCGAACGCCAACGTGTCGGCATCGCCCGCGCACTGCTGACCAGCCCGAAACTGCTGCTGATGGATGAGCCGTTGGCTGCCCTCGACAGTCAGCGTAAAAACGAAATCCTGCCGTACCTGCAACGGCTGCATGATGAACTGGACATTCCGGTGCTCTATGTCAGCCACGCTCAGGATGAGGTCGCGCGACTGGCCGATCATCTGGTGTTGCTCAGCGACGGCAAGGCCCTGGCCAGCGGCTCGATTGGCGAAACCCTCGCGCGCCTTGATCTGCCAATGGCGATGGGCGACGACGCCGGGGTGATCATCGAAGGTCAGGTCAGTGCCTACGACGCCGATTATCAGTTGCTCAGCCTGCAACTGCCGGCCACCGAAATGAATATCCGCGTGACCCACGCACCCATGGCCGTGGGCCAGGCTTTGCGCGCCAAGGTGCACGCCCGTGACATCAGCCTGAGCCTCCACGACAGTGTGGCCAGCAGCATCCTCAATCGGTTGCCGGTCACTGTGATCAGCGAGCAGACGGCGGACAATACCGCGCATGTGCTGATTCGTCTGGACGCTGGTGGCACACCGCTGTTGGCACGGATCACGCGGTTTTCCCGGGATCAGCTTGGCATCCACCCGGGCCAGCATTTGTGGGCGCAGATCAAGGCCGTCGCCGTGCTGGCCTGAATTGGTTGGCACGACGGCCACGGCGCGCGGTCAATCGCTGTAACAGAGCGATTCGCCAAGGACACCGCCATGCCCGACACCGCACTAGCCGACGTCTTACCGCCCGACCTGCATTACGTCGACGATACCCAACCCGGCCTCACCCGTAAAAAGCTGCGTGGCAAGTTCGCCTATTTCGATCCGGCCGGGCAGCGCATCACCGACCCTGATGAGATCAAACGGATCAATTCGCTGGCAGTGCCGCCGGCCTACACCGATGTCTGGATCTGCGCCGATCCGCGTGGCCATTTGCAGGCCACCGGCCGCGATGCCCGGGGCCGCAAGCAGTATCGCTATCACCCGCGCTGGCGTGAGGTGCGTGATGCCGACAAGTACTCGCGCTTGCGTGAGTTCGGCCTGGCGCTGCCGAAGTTGCGCAAACAGCTCGAAACTCTGCTGGACGCACCCGGCTTCAGCCGTGACAAGGTCATGGCCACGGTCATCACGCTGCTCGACGCCACGCTGATCCGCGTCGGCAACACCCAATACGCGCGGGACAACCGCTCCTATGGCCTGACCACCCTGCGCAGCCGGCATGTCGAGGTCAACGGCAGCGCGATCCTGTTCCAGTTTCGCGGCAAAAGCGGCATCGAACACCAGATCACCGTCAAGGATCGTCGCCTGGCGCGCATCATCAAGCGCTGCCTGGAAATTCCCGGGCAGAATCTGTTCCAGTATCTGGACGAAAACGGCGAGCGACATACCGTCAGTTCACACGACGTCAACAGCTACCTGCAAACCCTCACCGGTGCCGATTTCACCGCCAAGGACTACCGCACCTGGGCCGGCAGCGCACTGGCCCTGGCGGTATTGCGCGAACTGCAATGGGAGTCGGAAGCCGAGGCGAAACGGCACGTGGTGGAGATGGTCAAGAACGTGTCCAAACAGCTGGGCAACACCCCGGCGGTGTGCCGCAAGTGCTACATCCATCCGGCCGTGGTTGAGCGCTTCCTGCTCGGTGCACTGGCCGAACTGCCTCGTCCGCGAGTGCGCAAGGGCTTGCGCTCCGAGGAAGTGGCGCTGGCGATGTTTCTCGAGCAAATGATGGATGCGCCTTGATCGCGGCGGACGGGTGATCTAGGCTAGCCACCTCTCCTCCTTCTGGACGACCGCAGACAGTGAACAATCAAGCCTTCTGAAAATGTAATCGCGACAAGCGCTGAATAGCGCCTGTCAGTCTTCACGACATTTTTCGGAGGTGCCGATGACTCACGTCTCGCGTACGCCTGCCCTCGTCTCCCTGAATCAAACCAGTTTTCAGTTCGCCAATGGCGAGGCGATTTTCAACGACCTGAATCTGCATTTCGATCACATCCACACTGCCATCGTCGGACGCAACGGCGTCGGCAAGAGCGTGCTGGCCAAGCTGATTGCCGGACATTTGCACCCGACTGCCGGCAGCGTGACGTGCTCGGTTCCATTGGCCTATGTAGCGCAAACATTCACCGCTGATGCGGGGCAGACCGTGGCCGATGCCACCGGCACCGCTGCCGCTCTTCGCGCATTGCAACGGCTGCAGTGTGGCGCGACGGCGGCGGAAGACTTCGACATCCTCGGCGAGCGCTGGGATCTGCCCGAACGTCTGCGCCAATCGCTGGATAACGCCGGTCTGCCAGACATTGCCGCCACGGATTTGACCCAACCACTGAGCGGCGGCCAGCAGGCGCGGCTGGCGTTGATCAGAGCGTTTCTGAGTCCGGCGCGCCTGTTGGTGCTGGATGAGCCGACCAATCATCTGGACGGCCCCGGCCGCGACTGGTTGATGAACCAACTGGAACGCTGGCGCGGCGGATTGATCGTCGTCAGTCACGACCGGCAATTGCTTGAGCGCATGCAACGTATCGTCGAGCTGACGCCGCTGGGTGTCACGGTGTACGGTGGCAATTTTTCCGCTTACCAGCAGCAACGACAGATCCATCAGGCAGCGGCGCAAGCGACGCTGGATCAGAGCCGAACCGAGCGCCGGCGCGAGCGGCAGCGTTTGCAAAACGAGCACGACACCATCCAGCGGCATGCCGCCCGCTCACTGCGCAATGCCAAAACCGCCAACGTCTCCGGTTTCGAGCGCGCCGGCCTGAAAGGTGCTGCGAGGCAGATCATGGGCCAGGTGCGTCATGGTCATCAACAGCGCAAATCCGAACTCGATGCACGGGTGCGCGATGCCTACGCCAAATTGCTCGCGGACGAGACGGTGTTGATGAACCTGCCCGGCAGCGCAGTGCCCGCTGCGCGCAGGGTCTGCTCGTTGATTGATGCGCGCCTGCCATGGCTGCCGGCGCAACCGTTCAATCTCGCGCTGAGCGGTCCTGTGCGCGTCGCAGTCAATGGTCCGAATGGCTGCGGCAAATCGACGTTGCTCAGAGTCCTCGCAGGTCAACTGCAGCCCGACAGTGGCGAGTGCATCACCCATGTTCCCGTGGCTTATCTGGACCAGCATCTGAAGCTGCTGGATGAACGTCTCAGCGTCATCGAGCAACTGTTGGCGCTGCAGAGTCCGTTGAGTGAAAGTACATTGCGCGGCCATCTGGCTCATCTGCAACTGGACGCGCAACGGGTCACCCGACCGAGCGCTTCACTGAGCGGCGGCGAACGCTTGAAAGCCGCGCTGGCGGTAGCCTTGTGGGGCAAGACACCTGCGCAATTGTTGCTGCTCGATGAACCGAGCAATCATCTGGATCTGGCATCGGTTCAGGCTTTCGAACAGGCATTGCAGACGTTTCCCGGCGCCATTGTCGCGGTTTCCCACGATTCTGAGTTTCTACAAGCATTGAAACCGACGCATCATCTGGATTGGCATGCCACAGAATGGCGGTTGCAACCGACGAACTGACTGGCTATTTTTTGCACGATCGGCCAAGGCTTCTATAGTTGATCTGACACCCATTTGCTGTGGTGACGCCATGGAAGACATCTTTGTCGTGAAGCGCTGCAACAAGATCATCATTCACGGCCGCCGCGCCGGTGAAAGCCAGCACGAGCCCGCCGAGGCCAGCAGTTGGTTTCGGATCAACGACACGCGCACCGGCGGCTTCATCGGCGATGGCTACGATCTTGAGGAGGATGCCCGACGCGAATGCCGACGGCTCAATGCGGCCAGCTCGCCGCTGCCGGCGCGACAATCGGCCGGCTGATGCAATTGACAGGCGGGGTCTATACTCAAAGCAGCTGACGGACCAGCGCCCCAACGGCAGAGAGCTCGCAGCCCGCGGGCTCTTTGCTGCCTCTCAACGGTTTTTCTGAACGGAGGTGTTCCATGTCCGAAAAAGAGTCCATCACCACCCTCCTCACTCTGCTCGACTCCCGTCAGGCTCGCCTGGCTGCGGCCTGCAAGGAAATCGCCGACTGGGTCGATCATCAAGGCGGCCATCCGACCGCCCT
This sequence comes from Pseudomonas sp. LF020, assembly GCF_053456425.1. Lineage (NCBI taxonomy): Bacteria > Pseudomonadati > Pseudomonadota > Gammaproteobacteria > Pseudomonadales > Pseudomonadaceae > Pseudomonas > Pseudomonas sp. LF020. The sequence goes on along the minus strand of NZ_JBRFIX010000002.1, from coordinate 249,653 downwards.
GCGCATCCGCGATCGTCTGAACGATATCGAAAAAGACACACCGCTGATCCGCAGCACCCTGTCGTCGCTACAACCGGTCGAGCGGCCACTGCCACGTTTCAGATGACTGCGCAGCGATAAACGACAGTCTCCGGGCGCGCCACTGGGCCGATCCGGCGAACGCCTGCGGTCGTGGGAGGTCAAAACCTGTACACGTCACCCAGGAGACTGTTCATGGTTATCCATTTCAAAACAGACGGACATCTGGCTTGTGGTCACAAGGGCAACAACCTGGCCTCCAGCCTGGAACTCAATCGCGTCAAATGCCGCAGCTGCCGCAACACCGACGCCTACAAAGAAGCACGCAAGACCCAGCGCAATGCCGCACGCCGCGCGGCGCGCCACACCAAGGCTGATCACGGCGCATCGAACTGGCGTTCGGAGTGGATCGAACGCCTGACCGCACTGGCCGGGCCGCAGCGCCTGCCACGGGGCTTTTTCGGGCAAGCGTTTGTATAACCGCTTGTGTCGTGTTTTTAGTCCATCACTCGATGTGAACTGCCCCGAATTCAGCGCTCGAACCCATCAATGCCCTGGCCTGAGCGTCAGGGCTTTTTGTTGAAAATACCGGATCGAGCCGTCCTTATCCCTGAGTCAAGCTTGCAAATAGCCAACGCGCCCTCATAACCAGCACCGTACCCACAGTCACCGAGAGGCAAAAAAGATCATGACCGGACAAACCGAAACCGCGATTCTCGCCGGCGGCTGCTTCTGGGGCATGCAGGACCTGCTGCGGCGCTATCCCGGCGTGCTGAAAACCCGCGTCGGTTACACCGGCGGCGAGGTCCCGAATGCCACCTACCGCAACCACGGCAACCACGCCGAAGCCATCGAGATCATTTTCGACCCGGCGGTGATCAGCTACCGGCAGATCCTCGAGTTCTTCTTCCAGATCCACGATCCGAGTACGCCTAACCGTCAAGGCAACGACCGTGGCCCCAGCTACCGTTCGGCGATCTATTACCTCAGCGAAGAGCAACGCGACATTGCCGAGGATACCGCCGCCGACGTTGACGCTTCCGGTCTCTGGCCGGGCCGAGTAGTCACCGAAATCGAACCTGCCGGGCCGTTCTGGGAAGCGGAACCTGAACATCAGGACTACCTGGAACGGATACCGAATGGCTACACCTGCCATTTCATCCGCCCGAACTGGAAGCTGCCCAAGCGCAGCTGAAACACACCTGCGTAATCACTCCACGCACGGCGCCGGCCTTAACGGAAGACCGGCGCTCGCGCACCTCTGGAATCGATCATTTTGGTGAGCCCTCCGTAGCACAGTTCAAGCGCCCGAGGATGAACATACGTTCATCGCAAGCATGGCTCAAAGCGTCTAGCCTGCGGGTTCCAACATAGTGCCTACAGGAGTACCCCACCATGTTCTCGCACGAAAGCCTCCCGCTGATTGCCATTTTCATCATCTTGCTGCTGTGCGTACTTGCGGCGTTTTTACACCCGGTTCACGCTTTCTATAGCTGGGTTCGCCGGCGAAGGGAAAGAGCGTCGACGCGGACTCAGGAAGAAGTAAATTCGCGCTGAGGTTTGCCCTGAGAAGCCCGGATACGTCCGGGCTTTTTGTTGTCCGCCAAAAACATAAGATTATTCAAGATGGTGAAGCAGGCTTGGTTCCGTAGCCACTTCGACCCGAGTGATTCCCATCACTTCCGCCTGCTGGAGAATCTCTTCAACGGTGGAGTCCGCAGTCGGCATGATCAAGCTGTTCTCACCATCGCCAAAATGTAGCTCGAGCAGATGCATTGCAGCATCCGCGACCGAAAGCTCCGACTGATTCAGCTGGAGCTGATGCGTACGGGGTGCGTCTTTGAATAAATATTGGATCGTGTAGTTACGCATGGATGACCTCTGAATGAAGGGACGACTCATTATCCCGACTTACCGGTCAACTTTTAGTTCAAGGAATCGGTGTCTGGCAGACGACGTGCGCTTGGTCGAATGGCGGGCACAAAAAAACCCGGAGCTCAGCCGGGTTTTCAATTGGTGTGTGATTCACGTTATCCATGCTCCCGCTCTGATGCGCTATGCATCTTCCCTTGAGATCGTTTCGACCCAGTGAATTGCATAGAGCGCCCAACAATTACAGGGTACAAATGATAAAGGCCTGCATGAGAAATCTCATGCAGGCCTTTGATATTCATGGTGCCCGAAGCCGGAATCGAACCGGCACGCCCTTACGAGCGGGGGATTTTAAGTCCCATGCGTCTACCAGTTTCGCCATTCGGGCGGTAGCGCTGTTGTAGTGCTCAAATCAGTCGACCAGAGAATCTGTCTGTGTTGAGCCTTTGAAGCAGAGCGGGAAATATATACATCACGTCCCGGTGAAGCAAGTTCACAGTGGCTGATTTCAAGACTAAATCTTGCAGCGCACTGAAAATAAAAAAGCTCAGTAAATCATGGATCTACGGAGCTTGTTTATAGTGGAGGCCGAGGTCGGAATCGAACCTGCGTAGACGGATTTGCGATCCACGCTACAAAGCTAAGTAGATCAATAGGTTAGCACGCATTTTGTTCCGCAAGCTACTGATTTCTGAAGCCCTCTAGGGTACGTCCCATCCAAAGGGGAATATCGTTGCGGAAATCTTTTCACGCCCCACCAATCGCGAGACAGGTAAACTCCTGGCTCGGTTGATAGCTATCTACCTGGTAGCTTGAACCCATTTTCAACCCTGTTTCCTGATGACCCAGCGGCGCAATGCGGACTCGACAACTGGACGACTCGACAACCCCGAGCGAACGGCTGGCTTCGACGTGGCTATAGCCCTGATCAAGCACGAGGCCTGCGGCCTCGCGTTGAATTCAGCGGAAAAGGAACGACGTTGCTTGGTCATCAGACACCTCTATCTGGCGAGCACTCTCGCCTAAATGGGTGTCCGGTTTCATTAGAGCACTACACAGTACGTGCGATTTACTGGCGATCAGGGTGGGAGGCAAGACAGAAGAGGCCACAGATCTGTGGCCCCATATTCAAATGTCTAAAGCCGGGTTTCCAGGATTGGCAATCACCAGGCGTCCCACATGGTAATCATTGCCATTGCTGTCATTTTCATGACTGATCACCTCCAGATTTGTCGGCCCCGCTCCCGCGGTGAAGTTCCCTGTTATTGTCACCCATTCATCTGTAGTTATCAGCTCTACCACGCCACTGATGTCTTTACCGTCAACGCTCAATGAGAGCTTTGGTGTACTAAACTTCCCGATCACCCGCTTGGCGCGGATCAGAAACGAATACTCTTGCCCTGGTTCCAATCCAACCAGAGTTTTCTTCAGGATAGTGCCGGCATGCGCTTTGTTCGCAGCTGTTTTAAAATAAAGACCTTTAGTTTTTTGCTTCGCGTAATCGACAAGTTGACAGTCATGTCCGACGGGCCCGGCTTCCCAGTGGTTCCAGTCGCCATCAGTAAACATCGTTTTATCGACGAATTCGGATACCTGGGGCTGCTCTTCCACTCCGGAGTTACTATTCCCAGGTTGCTCAGCACTGTTATTCCCAGTGTCTTTTTTCGCATCATGTTCATGACAACGACAAGCGTGTTTTTCTCCTTTGCTGCTCGGTGCGCAGGACTCAACCAGACCTTTCAGTACGTCGGCCAACGTATTAACCGCTTTGACAATCTCGGGGAGTTGCTCGCAGAGATTACTATTTCCTGAAGCGGTTTTATCTGGCTTATCGACAGGATCTTTACCTTCCAACTTATCGGCCTCTTCTTTCTTCTCTTCTACACTTTCCTGATGGGGTACCTTGCTGGCGCAGATAGCGTTTTTCAGTACTTGGGAGAAATCAGCAATGCCTTTGGTGTAAATATAATGTTCACCGCCGGTGCGTAATGCAAGACGCTTGTACTCCTTAACCATGGCCTCTTCATCAGCAGGTGTAGGGTAAGGCAGAGTATGGTGCGGAGTTCCCAGATAGGAGTGAACCTTGACAGTATGGGCCAGTGCGGTGTCGATGGCATCATCACAGGCTTTAATGCGCTCTGCATTCAGTACCATCTCTCCGCCGTACAGGCTTTCATCTCCCAATACGAAGAGATTTCTTTCCGCCCCTTTGCGCCAGTCAAAATATTTGATGATGTCTTCGGCAGCCGGCGCTACATCCTCCTGTGCCGGATTACCGACGGCACTGGCTTTTCGGCCTTTGATCTTACCGTCGTCGACCCCAAGCGTCCCGGTAAGATAGCTACGTGCGCTCTTATCAAATTTTGAATTGCCAAAAGTACCCTCAATTCCAAGAAACTCAACACGTAAATCCGAAGGACAAGCTTTACTTGCCTCCTCGATTGCCGCATTGAGCCTTGCACTGAGCGCGGATGCTTCATCCTTCATTGAGTTACTAGAGTCAATTAAAAAGACTAGGTCGACCTTTTTCGTATTATCAGTGGCGGTCACTTGCACGCTCCTTGAAAAATTAAAATTTCCTTCCTCTTCCGGGCTATCGATCAGCTGCATCACTATGAACCCGAACGCGCAAATTAGATTAGGCCAGCGACGTAGTTGCACAACCCTTTAATTGAAATTGTTAAATAACGTCAGGTTCAAGGGCTCACTTGTAGCAGCAACATATTTCTTCTGAAATCGTTTCTTGACAGCCACCTGACGTCAACTCAGCAGCACCACCACGAAAAAAACCTAAAGCCCCAATAAAACCACGTAGCCAGCACGATAGGTTGCGGAACACCCTCAAGAATTGCGGAACACCCCACTTTTTCGCAGGCAATAAAAAACCCCGTAGATCATTGATCTACGGGGTTTTTAATAGTGGAGGCCGAGGTCGGAATCGAACCGGCGTAGGTGGATTTGCAATCCACTGCATAACCATTTTGCTACTCGGCCTCAAACGATCGCTGTTTAGTAGCACAACAACAACCGCGTACAAACTGGAGCGGGAAACGAGACTCGAACTCGCGACCCCGACCTTGGCAAGGTCGTGCTCTACCAACTGAGCTATTCCCGCTTGGTGTGGCGCATTCTATAGATTTCAGATGCCCCGTCAACCCTTTGATTCAAAAAAGTTTTATTTCTTTTCAACGTCGGTTTTCAGATGCGGCCAGGCGGCCCGCAGGTATTGAACCATCGACCACAATGTCAGGCCTGCCGAGATCATCAGCAAGGAGTAACCCAGCAAGACCCAGAAGCTGAAGTCGCGGGGATTGGCCAGCAGGATCACCAGCGCCAGCATCTGCGCTGCGGTTTTCCACTTGCCGAGATTGGACACTGCTACATGAGCGCGGGCACCCAGTTCGGCCATCCATTCACGCAAGGCCGACACGACAATCTCGCGGCCGATGATGACGGCTGCGGGAAGTGTCAGCCACAAGTTACCGTGTTCCTGCACCAGCAATACCAGGGCGACCGCCACCATCAGCTTGTCGGCAACCGGATCGAGGAATGCGCCAAACGGCGTACTTTGTTCCAGGCGGCGGGCCAGATAGCCATCCAGCCAGTCAGTTGCCGCCGCAAAGGCGAATACCGAGGCGGAGGCCATGTAGCTCCACTGGTAAGGCAGGTAAAACAACAAAATGAAGATCGGGATGAGCAGGACGCGGAGAACGGTAATCAGATTAGGGATATTCATCGGCACAACTGGCTACGAGGTGAGTTGGCATTCTACTCGCTATGCAGGTTTGCATAAATCGACTCTGCGAGCTTTTTACTGATCCCCGGTGCTTTGGCGATCTCTTCGATGCTTGCACGAGACAGCTCCTGCAATCCACCAAAATGTTTCAACAAGTCCCGACGCCGGGTCGGCCCGACACCCGCAACGCCTTCCAGCGTCGAGGTGCGGCGGGTCTTGCCGCGCCGCGCACGGTGGCCGGTAATTGCGAAGCGGTGAGCTTCGTCACGTATCTGCTGAATCAGGTGCAGTGCCGGTGAGTCACCGCGCAGGGTGAACTCATGGGCGGCATCATTAAGATACAAAGTTTCGAAGCCGGCCTTGCGTGTTGCGCCCTTGGCCACACCCAGCAGGATCAGATCCGGCACCGCCAATTCATTGAGCACGTCACGGGCCATCGACAACTGACCTTTGCCGCCGTCGACCAGCAGAATGTCCGGCAGCTTGCCCTCCCCGTCCTTCAGTTTGCTGAAGCGCCGAGTCAACGCCTGATGCATGGCCGCATAGTCATCGCCCGCCGTGACGCCTTCAATGTTGTAGCGACGATAGTCGGACTTGATTGCGCCTTCCGGGCCGAACACGACACAGGAAGCGACGGTGGCCTCACCACTGGAATGACTGATGTCATAACACTCAAGACGCTGTGGCGGCTCATCCAGATTCAGCACTTCAGCCAGCGCATCGAAGCGCGCTGCCGTGTGTTGACGGTTGGCCAGGCGCGCGCCCAGCGCTTGCTCGGCATTGGTGACCGCCAACTGCTGCCAGCGCGCCCGTGTGCCACGCACCCGAAGGCTGATGGTCAGTTCACGACCGCGCAACTCGTGGATGGCTTCGATCAGGGCTGTGGCGTCTTCCGGTACCACATTGACGATCAACTCGCTGGGCAGGTCGCGCTCCGGACTGCTGATGTAGTACTGACCGAGAAACGCCGCCATGACTTCGGCAACTTCCTCTTCGATACCAACCTGCGGAAAGAAGTTCTTGCTGCCCAATACACGACCGCCACGCACGCTGATCAGATGGACACAAGCGCCGCCCGGGTTGACGAAGGCTGCAATGACATCAATGTCGCCCGTGCCGCCTTCCATGCTTTGCTGATCCTGGACCCGGCGCAGCAAGGCAATCTGGTCACGCAACTCGGCGGCGCGCTCGAATTCCAGATTGATCGCCGCCTCTTCCATAGCGGTTGACAGCTCATTGGTCAGGGCGTGACTGCGCCCCTCGAGAAACATCACCGAATGGCGCACATCCTCGGCGTAGACCTCGGGTTCGACCAGGCCGACACAAGGCGCCTTGCAACGCTTGATCTGATATTGAAGACACGGGCGCGTGCGATTCTTGTAGTAACTGTCTTCGCACTGACGGACGAAAAAGGTCTTCTGCAAGAGGCTGAGACTTTCGCGAATCGCCCCGGCGCTCGGGTAGGGGCCGAAATACTTGCCCTTGGCCTTCTTCGCGCCACGGTGGATGCTCAGACGAGGGAATTGGCCGTCAGACAGAAAGACATAGGGATAGGACTTATCGTCGCGCAACAGAATGTTGTACGGCGGCCGCCACTCCTTGATCAGCGTCTGCTCAAGCAGCAACGCCTCGGTTTCGTTGGCGGTGATGGTCGTTTCGACCTGCGCGATACGCCCGACCAGCGCAGCGGTTTTCGGCGCCAGCCCGGTCTTGCGAAAATAGCTGGCAAGGCGTTTCTTGAGGTTCTTGGCCTTGCCGACATACAGCAGGCGCGCCTCGCTGTCGAACATGCGATAGACGCCGGGACGCCCACTGACTGTCGCCAGAAAGGCGCCGGAATCGAATGCTTCAGTCATGATCAGGCGCTGGCATCAACCATGCCGTGGCGTACTGCCAACAGCGTCAGCTCTACGTCGCTGCTGATCGACAGTTTTTCGAAGATCCGGTAGCGGTAAGTGTTCACCGTTTTCGGCGACAGACAAAGTTTGTCGGAGATGATCTGCACTTTCTGGCAGCCGACAATCATCAAGGCTATCTGGATTTCCCGTTCGGACAAGGCATCGAAAGGTGAATCGTTGGTTGGCTGGAACGATTTGATCGCCAGTTGCTGGGCAATCTGCGGGCTGATGTAACGCTGCCCGGCAAATACCAGCCGGATCGCCTGAACCATTTCCGGCAATCCAGCGCCCTTGGTCAGGTAGCCGGCGGCGCCTGCCTGCAACAGACGTGTAGGAAACGGATCCTCCTCACACACCGTGACAGCGACAACCTTGATATCCGGATGACTGCGCAACAGTTTGCGCGTGGCCTCGAGACCACCGATACCGGGCATCTTGACGTCCATCAGAACCACATCGGGTTTCAACTCACGAGCCTTGATCAGGGATTCTTCCCCGGACTCGGCCTGTCCAACCACCTGCAAGCCATCGATATCGGCCAGCATACGTGTAATGCCTGTACGAACGAGATCATGGTCATCGACCACTAGCACCCTAATCAAGCAGACACCTCGCGATATGGTCTTATTGGGATGCCGGACACCTTAGCAAAAAGTGCCGGACAGACCTAGCGGCAAGCGTCATTTAAAAAGTTTCAATTCATCATCGAGGGCTTGCCGGCCGTGGGTTTCAGAGCACAGGTGTACCGAAATCGAGCTGCATCCTCAGGAAACACTCGTCCTCGCCACACACCTTGAAGCCTTTTCTCTTATACAGACTTTGCGCCGGATTATTTTTGAATACTGTCAAACGCAGTGCCTGGAGTTTTTCGCCACAAGCCAGGGCGACAACCTGATCAATCGCCCAGGATCCCGCACCCTGCCTGCGAGAGGTCTCGGCTATCTGCAGCTCGCGTATGTACAAGGCTCGGCGATCGCGACTGAGACTGAAAAATCCCACAGGAATTTCACCAAGAAGGATCAGCCAGTTGTCCCGGCCATCCCAGGCAACGTCGAATGCTTCGTCCTGCCACAGCAGATCATGGGCAATGTAATAGCGCAGCATGTTCTGACACGTCAGCTCTCGGGCAAATACCCGATCAGCCGGTTCGGCGCGACGCAAACGGTAAGTCATTGCCCCACCACCACGGGTACTACCCGTCCCTGCCATTCGCCGGCATCACGTCGCGCGACGACCAACAGTTCACCAGGGCCTGGCGCGGCGGCGACCAGCGTGCCATTTTCAGACCAGACTGCACTGCGACCCGCCGATTGCCATCCACCCGTGAGCCCGGCGTGATTGGCCATCAGCACCGCCATTGAGTGGTTTTGGGCATAGCCCTGCAGTATTGCGCTATCTACGCCATAACCTTTCTCGCCAATCAGCACGCCTGCTGCGTACAGGTCGGCGCCAACCTCGGCGGCCGCTGCCGTGTGACTGGCGTGGGAAAAATCAGCACAGACCGCCAGCGCGACGGTATCGCTGGCTATCCGCAAGGTAGAACCACCAGCCCCAGAGGCATAAAAGAGTTCTTCGCCACTGTGCAAATGTTGTTTGCTGTAAACCTTGAGAGAACCGTCCCCGGCTAACGTCAGCGCGCCGATCAATACCTGCGCACTGTCCTCGTGGCGAATCGGCATGCCGACGACAGCGGTGAGGCCCAGTTCGCGAGCGCAATCGCGCAAGGGTTGCAGCACCGTGTCCTGCGGATCGATTGCCAGGTCGGCGGCCATCTGGCCTTCGTAGCCTGTCAGCGACAGCTCCGGGAACACCAGCAGCTCGACGCCCTGCTCAGCCGCCACGGCCATGAAGCGCAAATGACGGGCGATGTTCGCCGCCAGATCACCGGCAACGGAAAACGATTGGGCTGCAGCAATGCTGAACCTCGACATTATTCATCCTTGGGCTTGCGCAAAATCTCAGTGTGTCACAACGTCCGAGGCACCAGAACGATAGGTAACGCCTTTAATGAGCGATAGCAATTTCTGATTGCTCAGGCGTACGGGCCTCTAGTAAGCTCGGCGCATTCATCGGAGACAAATCATGTTCAACGCCCTCTCACAGCTTCGTTCCGCCAGCGCCCTGCGCTCGGTTGCGGCTGCCCGGGCGAATGACGTGTGCGCTCCAGAGAGCTTTTATTTTGGGTATTGGTTTAGCCACTGGCGCGCCTGATACCCACACGGCGCCCATGAAAACGGGTCGCCTACCAGAGAATTCTCAACCCCCGGTCGGCCTCCCGACCGGGGGTTTTGTTTTTTCAGGCCCGAAATTTTTCAGCAACACACCAGACACTTTGAGGAATCACCACATGAACTACTCCACTTATTACCGTTACGACACTTTTACCGCCTGGCGATTTAGCAGCCTCCGCTCGGGACAGCCTGCCGCCTCCGATCGGTCACCCACAGGTGGCAAGCACTCACACGCAGCCAATACGGCCAATTGTCGAACACCCCAGTAGGGCCGAGTGAGCGGGAAGCACCCGCCGCCAGCCCAGGAATCCCGAATATGAACTCGTCTGTTTCTGCTCTGCCACTGACCACCCTGAACTCTGCCAACGAAGCACTGACCCTGCGTCTGCCCAGCTCGTTACAGCTCAAACAGCAATTGCCCCTGAGCAATGCCCTCGCCCAGCAAGTCGCAGCCCACCGCCAGGCGGTCCGCGCGATTCTCAATGGCGAAGACCATCGTCTGCTGGTCGTTGTCGGCCCTTGCTCGATTCATGACCCGCGCTCCGCACTCGAATACGCCGAAAAACTTTCCCGCCTGGCCCATGAAGTCAGCGACGAGATGTTGCTGGTGATGCGCGCCTACATCGAAAAACCACGCACCACCGTCGGCTGGAAAGGCCTGGCGTACGACCCGCACCTCGATGGCAGCGATGACATGGCCACCGGCCTGACCCTGTCGCGTGAATTGATGCTTGAGATGATCCGCCTGGGACTGCCCATCGCGACCGAGCTGCTGCAACCAATGGCCGCCGGCTACTTCGACGACCTGCTCAGTTGGGTTGCCATCGGTGCACGCACCACCGAGTCGCAGATCCATCGGGAAATGGCCAGCGGCCTGAGCATGCCCGTTGGCTTCAAGAACGGCACCGACGGTGGCGTAACCGTGGCGGTCGATGCCATGCGTTCGGCAGCCCACCCGCATCGACACTTCGGCGTCGACAGCCAAGGGCACCCGGCAATCACTCAGACACCCGGCAATCCCGATACGCACCTGGTACTGCGCGGTGGTCATCAAGGCCCGAACTACGATCGCGAAAGCGTCGCCCGGGTACATGCCGACCTGAACCGCCTGAAGATACCGAGCCGTATCATGGTCGACTGCAGCCACGCGAACAGCGGCAAGGATCCACTGCGCCAGCCTGACGTGTTCAACGAGGTGCTCGAACAACGCCTGCAAGGTGATCGCACCTTGATCGGCATGATGATCGAATCCCATCTGTTCGAGGGCTGTCAGCCTTTGAGCCCTACCCTGCGCTATGGCGTATCGGTCACCGATGGTTGCCTGGGGTTCAGTGCAACGGAGCAGTTGTTGTCGAACGCAGCCAAACGGCTTAAAACCTGACGGTCAGAACCGCCTTTGCGGGTCGAATCAAAAACCCGCAAAGGTCGAACCATCGCTCAATCCAGGGTTACGCCCGCACCCGAATGCGGGTAATACCGGAAGCCTGACTGGCATCATCCAGTCGCTCCACCAAATACGATACCTGCACTACGGTTTCCCGATGCTCGCGCCAGAAGCGGTACGGCACGATGAATACCAGAGGTTGCCCGGCGTTTTCCCGAGTGATGTCCCGGTCATCGCGATGACTGAAGTACTCGCCATCGCATTTCAGGTACACCAACTCTCCTTCCTCGGCCTGGGCATCGCCAATCACCACGGTAACCCCGTCCACGGTGTCTGCGGCCTCCAGCTCACCGTCTTGTGCTTCCAGCACCTGGGGTGCCGCAAGATCTCCTCGAATCAACGGTGCGATCAGAACTCGCGAGTTCACGGAGTTCCTCACCTGCACCGCTGCTGATTCAACCCGGTAACTGACGCTCACCTCTTGTGTGGAATGAGCCGAGATGCGATCGGCGGTTATCCAGAAAGACAGCGCCTGACCAACGGTAAACGGTTCTACGATCAGCACATCATTGAACACCGGCATCCCCTCGGCGCCCTGCCAGGACAGGCTGATGCGGTCACCGGCAGCCATCCGGGCATAGGGCCGGACGATGACACTTGTCCCCTGCGGAACACGGGATGGGTCGAGCGTTCCACCGACTGTTTCTTCAATGATTGGTGCAAGCAGCCCAGGCTCGGGATCGCCCACATCCAGCTGCAGGCGACGGGATGACACCGGTTGGGACAGTGCAACGCTGTGCAGCGTCCAGTAAACCTCCAGTGAGCCACGCTCCAGCGCCGCAACGTGCTGACCTTTTATGACAAAGACGATTTCCGCGCCCACCTGACCTTCGCTTACCGAGCGAGTGGCTTCATGACTATAAGCCAGTCCTTCATCGTCGAGCCCTTGCCAGCTCAGCACCAGTTTGTCGCCGCAGAGCATGTTCGGATATGGCGCAATCCTGACGAAGGCGTTGCTCAGAGAAGGATCAAGCATCCCGCCCTCCAACACTTCGATCACCGGGGCAGACAGGTACAAGGCTGGCGATGACGCCGGTGCAGGTATCGGCCGATAGCTGAATTCGAGATTTTCACCGTCCACCTTCAGGCTCAGATGGCCAGCCCCCTCGGTGGCAAACGACAAGGGGAAGGCATTTGCTGCCGGCATTGCACAAGACTCGCTAGTGACTTCGTAGATAGACATTCGCAGCTCCATTCCTTGGATAGAACGCCACCATCGAGGCAGCGTCGAACGAATTCCATTGAACATCATCCAGCGAATGGGCGAAGTCAGCCCGAAGCCCTGCACCCCCGAGGTAAACACGCCGCACGACGTAGGCAGACGGCAGCGAATCGGTCCATACGCGGCAAAAGATTGCCAAATGTTCCGACTAGCCCCTCAAGCAGAAACGAAAATTCGCACCATTTTTAGTCCAGATTCCCCTCCACTCCGAGGATTTTTCAGACATCGCCAACCCGCAGGCCTGTTTTACAGTGGCACGCACCAACCACTGACCAGCATCAGCAAAAGAGGCAGGAACATGCAACGGAATGCGACAACTCGCTACCCCATCCTTTTGGTCCATGGCCTGTTCGGGTTTGACCGTATCGGCCGTTTCGAGCTTTTTCATGATGTCAAGCAAGCGCTGAGAGCGGCTGGCGGACAAGTGTTTGTGCCGCAGCTGTCTGCGACCCATGACAACGAAGTACGCGGCCAGCAATTGATGTCGCAGATCGAACGCGTTCTGCAAGGAACAGGCGCCGGCAAGGTCAACCTGATCGGACATAGCCAGGGCGCGTTGGCCTGTCGTTACGCCGCTGCGCTGGCGCCGGAAAAAATCGCTTCGGTCACCTCGGTCAGCGGCCCCAACCACGGCTCGGAACTCGCTGATGCATTGCGCCGCGCATTGATTCCGGGGAGCCTGCCGGAGCAGGTGGCGGAACAACTGGCAAGCCGATTCGCGGACCTCCTGTCGCTGCTCAGCGGTCAACATGCCCTGCCACAGCAAGCCGTGGCGGCACTCAACGCTCTGACGACCACAGGTGTCGGCCAATTCAACAGAAAGTACCCGCAAGGTCTGCCTGCGACATGGGGCGGTCAAGGTGCGGAGCAGGTCAACGGCGTTCACTACTATTCCTGGAGCGGTACGCTGCAAGACGATTTGTTACAGACAATGGATCCGGTACATGCCGTCTGCCGGGCACTGGCGGGCCATTTTGTCATCGAGGCCGGACAGAACGATGGTTTCGTCGGCCGCTACAGCTCGCATCTGGGCCGGGTCATCCGCTCCGACTACCCCCTCAATCATCTCGCCAGCCTGCGTCGTCCAGACGGTTTGCGCAAACCCGGTCTTGATTCCATCGGACTCTATGTCGAGCACGCGATGCGCCTGCAGGCAGCGCAACTGTAGATGTACGTCAATGTACCGAGTGGAACTTTGCCGAGAAATCGCTTACTGAATCCGGTAGGCTCCACACTTTACTGAAATAGATTGGAGATTTTCCCCATGGCTAAAGCCACTGCCCGCCACATCCTGGTTTCCAGCGAAGACAAGTGCAACGAACTCAAGGCCCAGATCGAAGGCGGTGCTGATTTCGCCGAAGTCGCCAAGGCCAATTCCACCTGCCCGTCCAGCCGTCAGGGCGGCGACCTGGGTTCGTTCGGTCCTGGCCAGATGGTCAAGGAATTCGACACCGTGGTCTTCAGCGCGCCGATCAACGTCGTGCAAGGCCCGGTGAAGACCCAGTTCGGTTATCACCTGCTCGAAGTCACCAGCCGCCAGGACTGATCCCGCGTCCGGTCTGCTGTGCAACGGCCCGCCTTTTGGTGGGCCGTTGTGTTTTGGTTACAGGATACGGCTGGCGACTGACGCGCCGCTCGCGTACAAATTGCGCTTATCGATCACCCGGCTTTAAGGCTGACAATGCGACTGGCTTTCCCGACTTTGCTGTTCACTGCCGTGGCCCTGCTGTTGGGCGCCGCTGGTGTGGACGCTGCCCCGCAACACGCGTTGACCGTCTATGGCGAACCTGCCAAATACCCGGCCGGTTTCAGCCACTTCGACTACACCAATCCGCAGGCGCCCAAGGGTGGCACCCTGCGCCGTTCGGCGATAGAGATCGGGCATTTCGATCACATCCTGCCTTATATAGACAAAGGCATCGGCGTCACCCAGATCGACGGCATGCTCTATTCGCCGCTGGCCCAGCGTTCGATGGACGAGCCTTACACCGTCTACGGTCTGGTGGCGCAGAAGATGGAGCGCTCGGAAGATGGCCTGTCGCTGCGCTTCTTCATCGATCCCAAGGCACGCTTCGCTGACGGCAAGCCGATCACTGCCGAAGACGTGCGCTACACCTATGACCTGCTGATGACCCAGGGCAGCCTGCGCTATCGCACGCAGTTCGCCGACGTCAAAGGCGTGGAAGTGGAAGCGCCGCTGACCGTGCGCTTCGACTTCAAAAGCAACGAGAACCGCACCTTGCCGCTGGACATCGCCACCCTGCCGGTATTTCCCGAGCACTGGTGGAAAACCCGCGACTTCGCTGGCGGCGGTGGCTATGAACCTCCACTGGGCAGCGGCCCGTATCGGGTTGGCAAGGTTGACTCCGGGCGCAGCATCACCTTTGAGCGCAACCCGGACTGGTGGGGCAAGGATCTGCCGGTCAGTCGTGGCCTGTACAACTTCGATCACTTCAGCATCGAGTATTTCGGCGACACCGATGTCGCACGCCAGGTGTTGCGCGGCGGTGCCTATGACTACAACCGCGAGTTTTCCGCCACCGGCTATTCGATCGGTTACGACAGCCCTGCGCTGAGTGACGGTCGTTTGCAGAAGGCCCATCTGGCCACCGAGGCTCCGCAATCGGCTCAGGGTTTCGTGTTCAATCTGCAGAAACCGATGTTTCAGGATCGTCGGGTACGCCAGGCGCTGGCGATGCTCTGGGATTTTGAGTGGAGCAACCGGCAGATGATGCGCAACATGTACATCCGCCAGCAAAGCTATTTCTCCAACACCGCACTGGCAGCCCGCGAGCTGCCGGATGCCGCCGAACTGAAAATCCTCGAGCCGTTGCGCGGGCAGGTTCCCGACGAGGTCTTCACCCAGGTCTTCGAGGCGCCGAAAACCGATGGCAGCGGCCTGATCCGCGACAAACAGCTGCAAGCGCTGCAGTTGCTCGAACAGGCCGGCTGGAAACCTGATGGCGATCAACTGGTCAACGCCGAGGGCGAGCCGCTGAGCTTTACCTTTCTGGTCAGCCAGAACGGCATGGATCGCCTGCTGCTGCCTTACAAACGCACGCTGAAACAGATCGGTATCGACCTGAATATCCGTCGCATCGACTCCTCGCAATACGTCAATCGCCTGATGAGCCGTGACTACGACATGATTGTCACCGGCTACCCGGTCAGCACGTCTCCGGGTGGCGAGTTGCTCAACTACTTCGGTTCGATATCGGCTAACGATCCCGGCGCCAATAACTACATGGTGCTGAAAAATCCGGCAGTCGACACATTGATCAACGGCCTGATCCGCGCCTCCACCCAGAGCGACATGTTGCACTACGCCCATGCGCTGGATCGGGTGCTGCAATGGAACTACTACTGGATTCCCAATTATTACCCGCCGGGCACCTCCACCGTGTGGTGGAACCGTTTCGGCATGCCGGCGATCCAGGCCAGCAATGACGAAGCCATCGAGAGCTGGTGGGAAATCAGCAGCACGCCGTTGACCAACCAGCAGATGACCGCCGAAAAAATCGGCCGTGGCAGACCCGGAGGACCGCACTGATGTGGGCATACATTCTGCGGCGCCTGCTGCTGATCATTCCGACGCTGGTGATCATCCTGCTGGTCAATTTCGTGATCATTCAGGCGGCGCCCGGTGGACCGGTCGAACAGGCCATCGCCCATCTGCAAGGGATCGGCGGTGCGAGTGTCGGTGGCAGTGCCAGCGAAACCATGAGCAACACTTCGCGTGCCAGCCGTGGCCTCGATCCGCAACTGATCAAGGACATCGAAAAGCAATACGGTTTCGACAAGCCGGCGCATGAACGCCTGTGGCTGATGCTCAAGAATTACGCACAGCTGGACTTCGGCAAAAGCTTTTTCCGCGGCGCGACGGTCACCGATCTGATTCTGGAAAAAATGCCGGTGACCATTTCCCTCGGCTTGTGGGCGACGCTGATCACCTATCTGGTGTCGATCCCGCTGGGCATCCGCAAAGCGGTGCATCACGGTAGCCATTTCGACATCTGGAGCAGCACCGCGATCATCATCGGCTACGCGATGCCGGCGTTTCTGTTCGCGATGTTTCTGATCGTGGTGTTTGCCGGTGGCACGTCATTGAACTGGTTCCCGGTGCGCGGACTGGTATCCGACAACTTCGAATCGCTGTCGACCCTGGGCAAGATCGCCGATTACTTCTGGCATCTGGTGCTGCCAGTGACGGCGCTGGTGATCGGCGGCTTTGCCACGCTGACGATCCTCACCAAGAACTCTTTCCTCAATGAAATCACCCGCCAGTATGTGGTCACCGCGCGCGCCAAAGGCCTGAGCGAACGCCGCGTGCTTTACGGCCATGTGTTCCGCAACGCGATGCTGCTGGTGGTCTCGGGGATTCCGCAGGCGTTCATCAGTGTGTTCTTTGCCGGCTCACTGTTGATCGAAGTGATCTTCTCCCTCGATGGTCTCGGCCGCATGAGCTACGAAGCGGCGGTTTCCCGAGACTATCCGGTGGTGTTCGGTTCACTGTTCATCTTCACGCTGTTTGGCCTCTTGATAAAACTGATCGGCGACCTGTGCTACACCCTGGTCGATCCGCGTATCGACTTCGCCGCGAGGAATGCCTGATGTTCAAGCTCTCGCCTCTGGGCCGTCGCCGTTTTGCCCGATTCAAGAAGAACCGCCGTGGCTGGTGGTCGCTATGGCTGTTCATCGGACTGTTCGTGGTAACGCTGGGCGGTGAACTGATTGCCAACGACAAACCACTGCTGGTCAGCTATCAGAACCAGCTGTACTTCCCGGTCTTCAAGCGCTACACCGAACAGGAATTTGGCGGGCAACTGCCGTTCCAGGCCGATTACCGCAGTGATTATGTGCAGAACCTGATCCGCAAGGACGGCGGCTGGCTGCTGTTCCCGCCGATCCCGTTCAGCGATGACACGCCCAATTACGACCTCAACCAACCTGCGCCGAGCCCGCCCTCAAAGGTCAACTGGCTGGGCACCGACGATCAGGCGCGTGATGTGTTGGCGCGGGTGATTTTCGGTGCCCGGGTATCGATCCTGTTTGCCCTGATGCTGACCGCCGTCAGCGCGCTGATCGGCATCGCGGCCGGCGCCCTGCAAGGCTATTACGGCGGTTGGGTCGATCTGCTCGGGCAGCGTTTGCTGGAGGTCTGGAGCGGATTGCCGGTGCTGTACCTGCTGATCATCCTGTCCGGTTTCGTCGAGCCGAATTTCTGGTGGCTGCTGGGGATCATGGCGCTGTTTTCATGGCTGGCGCTGGTGGATGTGGTGCGCGCCGAATTCCTGCGCGGGCGTAATCTGGAATACGTCAAAGCCGCTCGCGCGTTGGGTCTGAGCGACCGTAAGGTGATTGTCCGCCACATCCTGCCGAATGCGATGAACGCGACGCTGAGTTACCTGCCGTTCATTCTGACCGGGGCGATTTCCACCCTCACCGCTCTCGACTTCCTCGGTTTCGGCATGCCCGCCGGCAGTGCCTCGCTGGGCGAGCTGATCGGCCAGGGCAAACAGAACCTGCAAGCGCCGTGGCTCGGGCTGACCGCATTTTTCACCCTGGCGCTGATTCTTTCTTTACTGGTGTTCATCGGCGAAGCGTTACGTGACGCGTTCGACCCTCGATCCTGAAGTGTGACCATGACTGATAACCTGATCGAAATCCGTGACCTGAACGTCGCCTTCCATGGCCAGCCGGCGGTGCGCGACCTGTGCTTGGACATCCGGCCCGGCGAGTGCCTGGCGCTGGTCGGCGAGTCGGGCTCGGGCAAATCGGTGACTGCGCATTCGATTCTGCAGTTGCTCCCCGAAGGCGATGCGCAAACCAGCGGCAGCATTCGCTATCGCGGTCAGGAGCTGCTCGGCGCCGATCCGAAGGTCCTGCGTGAACTGCGCGGCAACCGGATCGCGATGATCTTCCAGGAGCCGATGACCTCGCTCAATCCGCTGCACACCATCGAAAAGCAGATCGGCGAAACGCTGCTGGTGCATCGCGGTCTGGGCGGTAAAGCGGCGCAACAGCGCATCCTTGAACTGCTGGAACTGGTGGGCATTCAAAAGCCCAAAGAGCGCCTCAAGGCCTATCCGCATCAACTTTCCGGCGGCCAGCGGCAACGAGTAATGATTGCCATGGCGCTGGCTTGTGAGCCGGAACTGCTGATCGCTGACGAGCCGACCACCGCGCTGGATGTGACGGTGCAGCGCAAGATCCTGCTGCTGCTCAAATCCTTGCAACAACGCCTGGGCATGTCGCTGCTGCTGATCAGTCACGACCTCAATCTGGTGCGCAGCATTGCGCAACGTGTGTGTGTGATGAAGGCTGGCGAAATCGTCGAGCAGGCGCCGTGCGAATCCCTGTTTACCGAACCGAAGCACCCTTACAGCTGCGTGCTGCTGAATGCCGAACCGGAGGGCGAAGCCCTGCCCCGGGACGAGCGCGAGAACGTGCTGGAGGTGGATGATCTGCGCGTCGAGTTCATCGTCGGCGGCGGTCTGTTCCAGCGCAAACAGTATTTGCGCGCGGTGGACGGCATCAGCCTGAATATCCAGCGCGGCAAAACCCTGGGCATTGTCGGTGAGTCCGGTTCGGGCAAGTCGACCCTGGGCCAGGCGATTCTGCGGTTGCTCGACTCCGAGGGCAGTATCCGTTTTCAGGGCACCGCCCTCGACGGCCTCGATCAGAAGCAATTGCGACCGTGGCGTCGGCAGATGCAGGTGGTGTTTCAGGATCCGTTCGGCAGCCTCAGTCCACGGATGTCCGTGGCGCAGATCATCAGCGAAGGACTGGAGGTGCATTGTCAGTCCAGCGCCGAAGAGTGCGATGCTCAGGTGATCCGTGTACTCAAGGAAGTTGGCCTGGATCCGGAAAGCCGTCATCGCTACCCGCACGAATTTTCCGGCGGTCAGCGCCAGCGTATCGCCATCGCCCGGGCACTGGTGCTGAAACCGGCGCTGATCCTGCTCGACGAGCCGACGTCGGCCCTCGACCGTACAGTGCAGAAACAAGTGGTCGCCCTGCTCCGCGACCTTCAGGAAAAACATGGCCTGACCTACCTGTTCATCAGCCACGACCTGGCGGTGGTGCGGGCTCTGGCACATGACATGATCGTGATCAAGGATGGCAAGGTGGTCGAGCGCGGTGCCAGCCACGAGGTGTTCGACTCGCCGCAGCATCCTTACACCAAAGAGCTGTTGGCCGCGGCGCATCCGGGGTAGGCATAATCGGCGCTAGCCTTGATACCGAGTCGCGACTTTCGCTGGCAAGCCAGCTCCCACAGGGATTTGGGTTGTATCCAAATATGGGGTAC
Source organism: Pseudomonas sp. LF020 (assembly GCF_053456425.1). Lineage (NCBI taxonomy): Bacteria > Pseudomonadati > Pseudomonadota > Gammaproteobacteria > Pseudomonadales > Pseudomonadaceae > Pseudomonas > Pseudomonas sp. LF020. Next base: position 229,923 of record NZ_JBRFIX010000002.1, on the reverse strand, counting down.
ACCAAAGAAACCTGTGGGAGCTGGCTTGCTCGCGAAGAGGCCCGAACAGACAACCCAATCTCCGGATCCGCCAACCCATGAACACCACCGAAAGCCTCAAGGACTACCAACGCGTTCGCACGCTGGCAATCCGCTCGCTGTTCGAGATCATCGAGCAGTCCAGCGAAGGCACGGTGATTGTCGATCGTGATGCGAACATCGTCTGGATGAACGAGCGCTATGCCCGGCGTTTTGGGCTGGAGTCGGCGAAAAAAGCCATCGGCAAACCCTGCGAAAGCGTGATCCCCGGCAGCCTGCTGCGTGAAGTGGTGCGCACCGGCCGGCCAATCCTTCTGGACATGCAGGACACACCGAAAGAGCCGCTGGTGGTGATGCGCCTGCCAATCCACGACGACGCCGGGGCGGTGATTGGCGCCATCGGGTTTGCCCTGTTCGATGAATTGCGCAGCCTGTCGCCGATGCTCAAGCGCTACCTGAGCATGCAGGAAGAACTGGCCTCGACCCGCTCGCTGCTGCGGGCCCGGCAGACCAAATACAACTTTGCCCATTTCATCGGTACCAGCAGCGCCAGCCTCGAAGTCAAACGCCGCGCCCGCCGTAGTGCAAGCGCCGAATCCCCGGTGTTGCTGCTCGGCGAAACCGGCACCGGCAAGGAGTTGCTGGCTCAGGCGATTCACAGCGCTTCACCCCGGGCGCACAAAGCCTTCGTCAGCATCAACAGCGCGGCAATCCCGGAGGCGTTGCTCGAAGCCGAATTCTTCGGCACCGCGCCCGGTGCGTTTACCGGCGCTGACCGCAAGGGTCGTACCGGCAAGTTGCAGATTGCTCAGGGTGGGACGCTGTTTCTCGATGAGATCGGCGACATGCCGTTGCCGCTGCAGAGCAAACTGCTGCGGGTGCTGCAGGAAAAGGAGTTCGAACCGGTGGGCTCCAACGACGTGATCCAGAGCGATGTGCGAGTGATCGCGGCGACCTCGACCGATCTGCAAGCTGCGATCAAACGCGGTGAGTTCCGCGCCGACCTGTATTACCGACTTAACGTGCTGCCAATCCAGGTCCCGCCACTGCGCGAACGCCTCGACGATCTACCGGCGCTCAGCGAAGCGATCCTTGAAGAGCTGCGCAGCCAGCATGAGCTGAGTCGCGCAGCGCTGGAATTGCTCGGACAACATGCGTGGCCGGGGAACATCCGTGAGTTGCGCAACGTGCTGGAACGCGCGGCGCTGCTCAGCGATGACCTGATCCTCACCGAAGAGGATATTCACGCTGCGATCGGCACCTTTACCCCGGTTGAGCGCCCGTCGGTAACGGCGCTGGAGCCGTTGGCGGAAGAAACTTTTGCCCAGGCGCGGCAGCGGTATGACCGGCAGTTGATCGAATCTGCTCTCGCGCAATGTGCGGGCAAGGTGCCGGAGGCGGCTGTTCGGCTGGGGTTGGGGCGGTCGACGTTGTACAAGAAAATGGTGGCCTTGGGGATCGCCGAGTCTCAATAAAGAGATTTAGTCTCGCTAGCGAGACATTAACTTTCAGATCAAAAGATCGCAGCCTTCGGCAGCTCCTACGGGGTAGATACGGACATTCCATGTAGGAGCTGCCGAAGGCTGCGATCTTTTCGCTTCAAAGCAGTCTCACTATCGAGACAAATCTTCGAACAGTTCAACGCAAAAACAAATAAAACCTATATATTTCAACGCGTTACAAAGCTGGCACACATCTCGCTATAGCTCCCACCTACCTGGCAACACCCACAAAAATAACAATCCCTGGAGACACTCCATGAGTGTGATCATCGCCTTGGCAGCCCTCGCGCTGCTGATGCTTGCCGCCTACCGTGGCTACAGCGTCATCCTCTTCGCCCCGATTGCCGCCCTCGGCGCCGTTTTGCTTACTGACCCCTCCGCCGTCGCTCCAGCCTTTACCGGGGTGTTCATGGAGAAAATGGTCGGTTTCATCAAACTGTATTTCCCGGTATTCCTGCTCGGCGCCGTGTTCGGCAAGTTGATCGAGTTATCGGGGTTCTCCCGTTCGATCGTGGCCGCAGCGATTCGCTTGCTCGGCACTCGCCAGGCTATGCTGGTGATCGTGCTGGTCTGTGCCCTGCTCACCTACGGCGGCGTGTCGTTGTTCGTGGTGGTGTTTGCGGTGTATCCGTTTGCCGCCGAAATGTTCCGCCAGAGCAATATCCCCAAGCGCCTGATCCCGGCAACCATCGCCCTCGGCGCATTCTCGTTCACCATGGACGCCCTTCCCGGCACGCCGCAGATTCAGAACATCATCCCCAGCACCTTCTTCAACACCACCGCGTGGGCCGCGCCGTGGCTGGGGGTGATCGGCACGATTTTCGTGTTCTGCGCCGGCATGCTGTTCCTGCAGCGCCAACGCAACAAGGCCCAGCGCGCCGGCGAAGGTTATGGCACCGAGCTGCGTAACGAGCCGGAAACTGCCGAAGACCTGCAGCTGCCAAACCCATGGATCGCCCTGTCGCCACTGCTGGCAGTGGGCATCATGAACCTGCTGTTCACCCAGTGGATTCCGCAGTGGTACGGCAAGACCCACAGCCTCGCGTTGCCGGGGATGGCCACGCCGGTGACAACGGAAATCGCCAAGCTCACGGCGATCTGGGCGGTGCAGGCGGCATTGCTGATCGGCATCCTGATGGTGCTGGTGTTCGGCTTCAAAGCGATCCGCAGCAAACTCGCCGAAGGCAGCAAAAGCGCGGTCAGCGGCGCACTGCTGGCGGCGATGAACACCGCCTCGGAATACGGCTTCGGCGCGGTGATTGCTTCGCTGCCGGGTTTCCTGGTGCTGGCCGACTGGCTCAAGCAAATCCCCAATCCATTGGTCAACGAAGCGATTACCGTGACCCTGCTGGCGGGTATCACCGGTTCGGCGTCGGGCGGCATGAGCATCGCGCTGGCGGCGATGTCCGAGCAGTTCATCACGGCGGCACACGCGGCGAACATTCCGCTGGAAGTGCTGCACCGCGTGGCGGCGATGGCCAGCGGCGGCATGGACACCCTGCCGCACAACGGTGCGGTGATCACCCTGCTGGCGGTCACTGGCCTGACCCATCGCGAAGCCTATAAAGACATTTTCTGTATTACGCTGATCAAGACCCTGGCGGTCTTCGTAGTGATCGGCACTTTCTACGCCACTGGCATTGTGTGAGGTATTCATGACGACTCTTTCGGGCAAGACCGCACTGGTTACCGGTTCCACCAGCGGCATCGGTCTGGGCATCGCCCTGAGCCTGGCCAAGGCCGGCGCCAACCTGATTCTCAACGGTTTCGGTGATGCTTCCAGCGTGATCGCCGAAGTCGGCCAGTTCGGCGGCAAGGTCGGTCACCACCCCGCAGATGTCAGCGATCCGGCGCAGATTGCCGAGATGATCGCTTACGCCGAACGCGAATTCGGCGGCGTCGACATTCTGGTCAACAACGCCGGGATTCAGCACGTGGCCGCCGTTGAGGAGTTTCCGGTAGAACGCTGGGATTCGATCATCGCGATCAACCTGTCGTCGGTGTTTCACAGCACCCGGCTGAGCCTGCCGGGCATGCGCGCCAAGGGCTGGGGGCGGATCGTCAACATTGCCTCGGTGCATGGTCAGGTGGGATCGACCGGTAAAGCCGCGTATGTCGCGGCCAAGCATGGGGTGATCGGTTTGACCAAAGTGGTCGGGCTGGAAACGGCTACCAGCAATGTGACCTGCAACGCGATCTGCCCGGGCTGGGTATTGACGCCGCTGGTGCAGAAACAGATCGATGATCGTGCCGCCAAAGGCGTCGATCCGCAGCAGGCGCAGCATGATTTGCTGGCGGAGAAGCAGCCGTCGCTGGAGTTCGTTACGCCGCAGCATCTGGGGGAATTGGTGTTGTTCCTGTGCAGCGAGGCTGGCAGCCAGGTGCGGGGGGCGGCGTGGAATATTGATGGGGGCTGGTTGGCGCAATAAGCGACGCGAAACCGCTGTGGCGAGGGAGCTTGCTCCCGCTGGGTGGCGAAGCCGCCCCCGGCACTTTACGACTGCTGCGCAGCCGATCGGGAGCAAGCTCCCTCGCCACAGAATTAAGTCCTACACCCTGGCCTGCGTGCTTGCACAACACAACAAGAGGCAAACCAATGTCCGACCTCCTCTGGCAACCCGATGCCAAGCGTATCGCCCAATCGCGCATGGATCAGTTCCGCCGCGATCTCAATCAGCGTCATGGTCTGGCGCTGAGCAGCTACACCGATCTGCACCGCTGGAGCGTGGATCAGCGCGAAGCGTTCTGGCAGGCGATCGTCGATTGCTTCGACATCCGCTTTCACACCCAGCCCGACGCCGTCCTGCGTGAAGGCGCGCAGATGCCCAGTGCCGAATGGTTTCCCGGCGCGACCCTGAACTTTGCAGAACACCTGCTGCGCCGTCGTGACGATGCCGTTGCAGTGATCGCCGTGGCGGAAAACGGTCAGCGCGAACAGCTGACCTGGGCCGAACTGGCCGAGCACGTCGCCGGTTTTCAGGCCAGCCTGCAAGCCGCCGGTGTCGGCCTCGGCGACCGCGTGGCCGCGTGCATGCCCAACACCTGGCAGACTCTGGTGGCGATGTTCGCGACCACCAGCCTCGGGGCGATCTGGTCGTGCTCGTCGCCGGACTTCGGCACCCACGGCGTGATCGACCGTTTCGGCCAGATCGAACCCAAAGTGTTGATCACCTGCGCCGGCTACCGTTACGCCGGCAAAGACATCGACCAGACCACCAAGATCAACGAAATCCTCGCGCAACTGCCATCGCTGCAGCAGTTGATCATCGTGCCCTATGCCCGCGCGCAGGCCCGTACCGGGGATTACCAAACCCACGCCAACGTGACGTTGTGGGACGATTTCTACCAACCTGGCGGCGAACTGCGTTTTGTCCCGGTGCCGTTCAATCATCCGTTGTACGTGCTGTATTCCAGCGGCACCACCGGCGTACCCAAATGCATCGTGCACAGTACCGGCGGCGTACTGCTGCAGCATGCCAAGGAGCATGGCCTGCACGTCGATCTTGGCCCCGGTGACCGGTTGTTCTACTACACCACTTGCGGCTGGATGATGTGGAACTGGCTGGTCTCGGCCCTCGCGGTCGGCAGCGCAGTAGTGCTGTATGACGGTTCGCCGTTTCACCCCGGCCATGAACGACTGCTGGATCTGATCGACGACGAGCGCATCAGCGTGTTCGGCACCAGCCCGAAGTTTCTCGCGACGCTGGAAAGCAGCGGTTTGAAGCCTGCGCACAGCCATGATCTGAGTAGCCTGAAGACCTTGCTGTGTACCGGTTCCGCGCTGTCGCCGCAGAGCTACGACTTCGTCTACCGCGACTTCAAGCGCGATGTGTGCCTGGCGTCGATGTCCGGCGGCACCGATGTGGTGTCGTGCTTCGTAAACGGCAACCCGCTGTCGCCCGTGCGCCGAGGCGAGATCATGGGCAAGAGCCTGGGCATGGCGGTTGAAGTGTGGAACGACGCCGGCGTTGCCGTGATAGGCGAAAAAGGCGAACTGGTTTGCACTCGGCACTTCCCGGCGATGCCCGTCGGTCTGTGGCACGACCCTGACGGCGAAAAGCTGCGCAAATCCTATTTCAGCCTGTTCCCCGGTGTCTGGGCTCAGGGCGATTACGCCGAGCAATTGCCCCACGGCGGGATGCTGATCCACGGCCGCTCCGACGCGGTGCTCAACCCCGGCGGCGTGCGCATCGGCACGGCGGAAATCTATCGTCAGGTCGAGAAAGTCCCGCAGGTGCTGGACAGCGTGGCGATCGGACAGCAATGGCAGGACGATGTGCGCGTGGTGCTGTTTGTCCGTCTGCAGGATGGCTTGACGCTGGATGACCACCTGCAACAGCAGATCCGCCAAGTGATCCGCGCCAACACCACACCGCGCCATGTCCCGGCGAAGATCGTCGCGGTGACCGATATTCCGCGCACCATCAGCGGCAAGGTGGTGGAACTCGCGGTGCGCAATGTGGTGCATGGCGAGCCGGTGAAAAATACCGATGCGTTGGCCAATCCTGAGGCGCTGGAGCAGTTTCGCAGTCGCCCGGAGCTGTCGGACTAACACCGTTCCCCTGTAGGAGCCAGCCTGCTGGCGATAGCGAAGTGTCATCCATACAAATATCAACTGATACGCCGCCATCGCCAGCAGGCTGGCTCCTACAGGGGAACGGTGTTCAGTCCATCAAGCCCCAATCGCCTGATGATGAAGGCGCGGGCGCCGGGCCCGCCTCGGCGTGCAGTTTCAAACGCAGGCGCAGATTGTTCTGCGAATCGGCATGTTTGAGCGCTTCGTCTTCACTGATCACGCCCTCCACCACCAGCCCGTACAGCGCCGCGTCGAAGGTCTGCATGCCGACCTCGCCGGACTTATCCATGATGCCCTTGAGTTCGCCCAATTCGTTGCGGCGGATCAGGTCGGCGATGGTCGGGGTGCCGAGCATCACCTCGACCGCTGCCCGGCGCTGCCCATCAACAGTGCGCACCAGCCGTTGCGAGACGAACGCCTTGAGATTGTTGCCCAGTGCATGCAACAGCTGCGGGCGGCGCTCTTCGGGGAACAGATTGACGATACGGTCCAGTGCCTGATTGGCGTTGTGCGCATGCAGCGTCGACAGCACCAGGTGCCCGGTGTCGGCAAACGTCAGCGCATGCTCCATGGTTTCGCGGTCGCGGATCTCGCCGATCAGCACCACGTCCGGGGCCTGGCGCAGGGTGTTTTTCAGCGCCGCATGGAAACTGCGGGTATCGACGCCGACTTCGCGTTGATTGATGATCGAGCGCTGGTGCCGATGGATATACTCCACCGGGTCTTCGATGGTGACGATATGCCCGCTGCTGTGGCGATTGCGGTGATCGATCAGCGCGGCCAGCGAGGTGGATTTACCGGAGTCGGTGGCACCAACGAACAGGATCAGCCCTTGTTTGAGCATTACCGTTTCCAGCAGTACCGGCGGCAGTTTCAGGTCTTCGAATCGCGGGATATCGAGTTTGACGTTGCGGATCACGATTGACACATCATTGCGTTGCTTGAAGATGTTCACCCGAAAACGCCCGACGCCCGTACGGGAAATCGCCAGGTTCATTTCCAGATCCCGATCGAACTCGCGCCGCTGCTCGGCGTCCATCAAGGAGTTGGCGATGGCCTCGACCTCACCGGGCTTGAACGGCCGCTCGCTGAACGGCGTCAGCACGCCATCAATGCGCGCACTGGGTGGCGCTCCCGTGGACAGGAACAGGTCAGAGCCGTGCTGGCTCGACAGACGGAGCAACAGTGCATCGATTTCCATGGCAAAAAGCACCCGCGAAGCATTCAATTAACAGAAATGACCCAGTGTCGTGACGTAACGGGTCATACAGCGTCTACCGCAAGTGCAAGAATAGTAGATGCCAACGCACTGACCGACGCTCAGGATACATGTGATGAACGCAGCACCCTCCCCCGATGACGCCCAAGCCCTGATCGCCCGGACCGACTGGAGCCGCACGCCGTTGGGCGCAGCGGGCACCTGGCCGCAGAGCCTGCGCACCGCGGTGGACATCGTGATTCACTCGCCGATGCCGATGCTGCTGTTGTGGGGGCCGCAGCTCACGCAGATCTACAACAATGGCTTTGCGATGCTCGCCGGGAGCAAGCATCCGCACGCTTTCGGACAGCCGGCGCACCTTATATGGCCAGAACTTCAGGACTTTACCGACCCGATTTATCGAGCCGTCCTACAAGGCCAGGTGCGTACCTACAGCGAACGGCGATTTACCCTGCAACGTGAAGGCAAGGAATCCGACTTCTGGCTGGACCTGACCTACAGCCCCATCCGCGATGAAAATACGCAAGTGGCGGGGATTCTGGTGACGGCCATCGAAACCAACGAACGCCGGCGCATCGCCCTCGAACTGCAACGCCGCTCCGAAGAAAGCCTCAAGGCCCAGCGCGACACTGAAGAACGCCTGCAACTGGCGCTGGCCGCCACCGATGCGGTTGGCACCTGGGATTGGGACATCGGCGAAGACCGCTTCATCGCCGACGCGCATTTCGCCCAATTGCACGGCATCGACCCGGCGCTGGCCAGCCTGTTGCCAATCAGCGATTACCTGCAAGGCGTGCACCCCGAGGACCGCGCCCTGATCGCCCGCAGCATCAAGCATTGCATCACCCACGGCACCGAGTACGCCGAGGAATATCGCCTGCTGAAAGCCGACGGTGAACTGCGCTGGGTGTTTGCCCGGGGTCGCTGTTACAAGGATCACCACGGGCGACCGGTGCGCTTCCTCGGCGCCGCGCTGGACCTGACCGAGCGCAAGCACACCGAACAGGCGCTGCGCCAGAGCCAGACGGAATTGCAGCTGATCATCAATGCAATGCCAATCCTCATCAGTTACGTCGACCACGAAGAACGCTTCCGCCTGAACAACGCCGCCTATCTGGACTGGTACGGCCTCACGCCGCAGGAACTGTATGGCCGTACCATTCGCGAAGTGATTGGCGAAGAAGCCTACTTCCTGCGCGCGCCGTACATTGCCGAGGCCCTCGCCGGGCGGCCCTGCTCGTTCAGCCTGTACACCCCGCATCGCGACGGCAGCAACCGCCATGCGCTGATGAATTACCTGCCGCGCCACGGCGCCGACGGCTCAGTCAACGGTTTCTATATTTTCGTGATCGACGAATCCGAACGAAAAAAAACCGAAGAAGCCTTGCGCAATCTCAACGAAACCCTGGAAGAACGGGTCAGCGCCCGCACCGAACAACTGGCCCAGGCCAATCAACGCCTGCAGAACGAAATGTTCGAACGCGAGCGCGCCGAAGACGCGTTGCGCCATGCGCAAAAGATGGAGGCGGTCGGCCAGCTCACCGGCGGTATCGCCCACGACTTCAACAACATGCTCACCGGAATCATCGGCAGTCTGGACCTGATGCAGCGTTACATCGCCGACGGCCGCGCCGATGAAATCGGCCGTTTCACCGAAGCGGCGGTGTCGTCGGCCAACCGAGCGGCGGCGCTGACCCATCGGCTGCTGGCGTTCTCGCGCCGGCAGTCGCTGGACCGCAAGACCCTCAACGTCAACGAACTGATTCATTCGCTGGAGGATTTGATCCGCCGCACCAAGGGCGATCCGATCGAACTCATACTGAATCTGGCCGACGATGTCTGGCCGATCAGCACCGACGTCAGCCAACTGGAAAATGCCCTGCTCAACCTGGTGATCAACGCCCGCGACGCCATGCCCGAGGGCGGCGAGCTGCTGATCGAAACCGCCAACGTCTACCTCGACGGCAACGACATCACCACCCTCGAACCGGTCAAGGCCGGCGACTACCTGATGCTGGCGGTCAGCGACAACGGCACCGGCATGACGCCGTCGGTGCGCGCCAAGGCGTTCGATCCGTTCTTCACCACAAAACCGATCGGCCAGGGCACCGGGCTGGGGCTGTCGATGATTTATGGCTTCGCCCAGCAGTCGGGCGGGCATGTCAGCCTCGACAGCCTGCCGAATCAGGGCACCTGTGTGCGCTTGTACTTGCCGCGCCTGAACCTGCTGGAGCCGGAACGGCCAGTCGTGGAAACCCTCAGTGCGGCGCCGACGGCCACCTGTGGCGAAACCGTGGTGGTGGTTGAAGATGACCCGGCAGTGCGCATGCTGGTGCTCGATCTGCTCAAGGAGCTGGGTTACCTCGCCCACGAAGCCGCCGACGCCAGCGCCGCCCTGCCGCTGCTGGAATCGGAGCTGCGCGTGGATCTGCTGGTGACCGACGTCGGCCTGCCGGGGATGAATGGCCGGCAACTGGCGGAAATCGCCCGCCAGCATCGTCCGGGCCTGAAAGTGCTGTTCATGACCGGTTATGCGCAGAAGGCCGCCGAGCGTCAGGGCTTTCTGGAGGATGGCATGGACATGGTGGCCAAGCCGTTTTCGATTGAAGTGCTGGCCAACAAGATCCGCGAGATGATCAACCAAACGCCGTCACTTGAGGCATAATCCCGCGCCCCGCCGTCACCCCGTTACAGGTATCGCACGATGAAAGCCCAAGCCCGCCACATTCTGGTGAAAACCGCCGAAGAGGCCGAACAGCTCAAACAACGCATTGCCAAGGGCGAAGCGTTCGATGTGCTGGCGAAGAAGTACTCGACCTGCCCGTCCGGAAAGCGCGGCGGTGATCTGGGTGAAGTGCGGCCGGGGCAGATGGTCGGCGCGATTGATGCGGTGATCTTCAAGAAACCGCTGCGCACGGTGCATGGGCCGATCAAGAGCAAGTTCGGCTATCACCTGGTGCAGGTGTTTTTCCGCGATTGAAGGCTTTGCTTTCGGGCGTTTGTGGCGAGGGAGCTTGCTCCCGCTGGGTGGCGGAGCCGCCCCAATAAGGCTTGCGCCTGCTGCGCAGTCGAGCGGGAGCAAGCTCCCTCGCCACAAGAACACTCATTCTTTAGGGATCAGGGCTCCCGGGAACTGGATGACCCGACTCGCCAGCCAATGCCCCGCATCAGCCGCCTCCACCGGACTGCCCCCCAGCAAGCGGCTCGCCAGATACGCCGCACTGAACGAATCCCCCGCCGCCGTCGTATCCACCACCTTCTCGACCTTCTGCGCTGGCACTTCAAACGCCTCGCCATCACAACGAATCAGACACGCCTCGGCGCCGCGCTTGAGCACCACTTCCGGCGTGCCGATCTGCGCGTACGCCTCGAACACCGCGTCGCAATCGACAAAATGGAACAGCGCCTGCTCGTCATCCACGGTCAGCAATGCCAGATCGACATGCGGCAACACGCTGCGATAGGCCGCCCGCGCCTCTTCCTGTGAGGCCCACAAACGTGGCCGATAGTTGTTGTCGAAGACGATCCGCGCATCGCGCTGGCGGGCTTCGATCAGGGTCTGGATCAAGCGCTCGCGACCCTTGGCCCCCAGTACTGCGAGGGTGATGCCGCTGAAATACAACACGTCGTAGTCCGGCAGCGCCGCCAGAATCGGTTCGGCCGCTGGGGTGGTGAAGCAATCGCGCACCGCCGCTTCATTGCGCCAGTAAAGGAAACGCCGCTCACCGTTGGCGTCGGTCTGAATGCAGTACAAGCCGGGCAAGCGACCGGGTAATCGCTGCACAAGATCCAGGCCAATGCCTTCATCGGCCCAGGTCTGGCACATGGCGTCGCTGAAGCTGTCGTCGCCGAGCGCGGTAACGTAATCGACCTGGGCTTTCTCGCCGAGGGCGCGGGACAGATAGACCGCCGTGTTCAAGGTGTCACCGCCGAAGCTTTGCTGCAGGCTGCTATCGGCGCGGTGCTGGAGTTCGATCATGCACTCGCCGATCAGGGCAATGCGCGGGGTGTTCGGGCCCAGGGGGCTGAGGGTGGTCATTGGGTGGCGTCTCTGCTGATTCGGTGGTGTTTGATCCGGCCTCATCGCTGGCAAGCCAGCTCCCACACAATCTTCACAGTTCATGAGATCCCTGTGGGAGCTGGCTTGCCAGCGATTGGCCGCAACGCGGTTCCAAGCCTTAGAAACAAGTCTCCATGCTCTCGACCACCACCAACTGCTCATCCACCAGCAACCCCACCCGCCACTTGTCGAAGGTCAGGCACGGATGCGAGGTGCCGAAGGAAATGATATCGCCCACCCGCAACTCAACCCCCGGCGCCACGTTCATGAACGCGTGCTGGTCCATCACCGCTGTCACCTTGCATGCGCCAACGTCATCGCCGACCGCCGGCAACACACCGGCCTTGTAGCGCAGCAGCGGCACCGGCAGTCCGGCATCGAATGCCACATCACGTTTGCCGAGGGCGATCACCGCGAAACCCGGCTCCGGCAGCGATTGCACGTGGGCCCAGACTTCCAGCGCCGGGCGCAAGCCTTCGTGCAGATCGCTACGACGATCCAGCACGCAGCATTGCGCTTCCTTGTAGATGCCATGGTCGTGGGCGACATAACTGCCCGGGCGCAGCACGCTGAGGAAGCGTCCGCTCGCATTCTGCGCCTCGAACGACTCGGCGATCAGGTCGTACCACGCCGAACCCGAGGCGGTGATGATCGGCTTGGCAATGGCAAACGCACCACTGTCCTGCAGTTGTACCGCCAGTCGCACCAGCGACGCGGCGAATTCGCGAATGCCGCTGACCGCGTGATCGCCGTGGATCACTCCTTCGTAACCTTCGATGCCGGTCAGGGCCAGCGCCGGTTGCGCATTGATCGCCTGGGCCAGTGCGATGACTTCCTGTTCGCTGCGGCAACCGCAACGGCCGCCGACCACGCCGTACTCGATCATCACGTTCAACTTGACCCCGCGCGAAGCGAAGTAGGCGCCGAGATCGGCGACGTTGTCCGGGTGGTCAACCATGCAGTAGAAGTCGAAATCCGGGTCTGCCAGCAGATCGGCAATCAGCGCCATGTTCGGCGTGCCGACCAGTTGGTTGGCCATCAGCACCCGACGTACACCGTGGGCATAAGCAGCGCGGGTCTGGGTGGCGCTGGCGAGGGTGATGCCCCACGCTCCGGCATCGAGCTGACGCTGGAACAGTGCCGGGGTCATGCTGGTCTTGCCGTGGGGCGCGAGCTCGGCGCCGCTGTCGCTGACAAACTTCTGCATCCAGCGAATGTTGTGCTCCAGCGCCTCGCGGTGCAGCACCAGCGCCGGCAGGCTGACGTCACGCACAAGCTGCGCGCCAATGGCAGCGTCGCCCTTTTCCACAGCGGTATTGATGGCAGTCGTCATGCTTGAACTCCTCACTGTCGCGGCCGGCAGGCAGCCGCGGTTATTCGTTGATGCGCCGGGCGAGGCTGTTGGCGCTCTCGATCAGCACCCGGCGATAGTCGTCGTAATTGTTCTTCGCATCGGCCCGTGGGGCGACGATGCACAGGGTGCAGATGGCGATGCCACTGGGGTCTTTGACCGGAGCAGCAAAGCAATGGGTGAAGGTGTCGGCCACGCTGTCGAAGGAGAAGAAACCGTCGATGCCGGCCTGCCGGATCTCTGCCAGAAAGCGCTCCAGCGGCAGGCGCTCGCCGTCGGGCAGGATGTAGTCGTCTTCGTCGATCAGGTCGATGATCTGCTGGTCGCTCAAATGCGCCAGCAGCAGGCGTCCGGACGCGGTCCACGGGATCGGCGCGTTTTCGCCGATGTCGGAGGAAATGCGGAAATGCCGCTCGCCCTCCTTCATCAATGCCACCGTGTATTTGCGCCCGTTGAGCAGGCACATCTGCGCGGTTTCCCGGGTCTGGCTGACGATTTCCTGCAAGGCGTGATCGGCCTCGCGGCTGAGGTCGAAATGGCGCAGATGCGCCTGCCCGAGGAAGTACAACTGGCGACCGAGATAGACGTGACCGTCCTTGCCCACCGGCTCCAGAATCCGTCGCTCAAGCAGCGACGCCACCAGTTCGTAGACCGTGGATTTCGGGCTGCCGATGCCATTGGCAATGTCGTTCGGACGCAGCGGCTGGCCAATCTCCTTGAGGAAATCGAGGATATCGAACGCCCGGTCCAGACCACGGGCCCGGCGTTTGATGGTGTCTTCGGTCATGTCAGTGGTTCCCATAAAAAGTGCCGGGATGGTAACTGGCCTGAGGTGTTGTGTCAGTTGGATCGAGGCCCTCACCCCCCGCCCTCTCCCGGAGGTAGAGGGAGCCTGACCGTATCGATGTAAATGTAAGCGTCATACGCAAAATTCGCATCGATACAGATCAGTCCCCTCTCCCTCCGGGAGAGGGTTAGGGTGAGGGGTAGCCATCACTCAAACCTTTTTCTTGTAAGCGATGCAATCGATCTCGACCTTGCAATCGACCATCATGCTCGCCTGTACACAGGCCCGCGCCGGGGCGTGCTCGGGTTTGAAGTACTCGCCGAAAACCTTGTTGAAACTGCTGAAATCCCGTGGATCGTCCAGCCATACGCCGGCCCGCACCACATCTTCCAGGCCATAACCGGCCTCTTCGAGAATCGCGATCAGGTTCTTCATGGTCTGGTGGGTCTGTTCGACGATGCCGCCAACGATGATCTCGCCATCCACCGCCGGCACCTGGCCGGACACGTGCAGCCAGCCGTCCGCTTCGACGGCGCGCGCGAAGGGACGTGGCTGACCGCCAGCGGCCGTGCTGCCGGTGCCGTATCGAGTAATGCTCATGGGTACTTCTCCTGGTTACAAAACAAAGATTAGAACCGCGTGCTCTTGAGAAACTCAGCCAGACGCGGTGATTGCGGGCGTTCAAACAGCTCCTTGGGAGGCCCCTGCTCTTCGATGCGCCCCTGATTCATGAACACGATCTTGTCCGAGACCTCGAAGGCGAAACGCATCTCGTGGGTCACCAGCAACATGGTCATGCCGTCTTCGGCCAGACCCTTGATCACGTTGAGTACCTCACCGACCAGCTCCGGGTCGAGCGCCGAGGTGACTTCGTCGAACAGCATCAGGCTCGGGTTCATCGCAATCGCCCGGGCAATCGCCACGCGCTGTTGCTGCCCGCCGGACAACTGCCCGGGAAAGTGATTGCGCCGTTCCAGCAGGCCGACCCGCTCCAGCCATTTCTCGGCCAGCACCACGGCTTCGTCCTTGTGCATTTTCTTTACCTTGAGCAGACCCAGGGTGACGTTCTGCAGGGCTGTCAGATGCGGGAACAGGTTGAATTGCTGGAAGGCCATGCCGGTCATGGCGCGATGGCGGGCGATGACTTTTTCCGCATGACGCACGCGTTTACCGCCGACCTCGTCATAGCCGATGGACTCGCCATCAAGCAGGATCTGCCCGCCCTGAAACTCTTCGAGCATGTTCACGCAGCGCAGCAAGGTGGTCTTGCCCGAACCGCTGGAGCCGATCAGCGTCACGACGTTACCGCGCTGCATGCTCAGGTCGACGCCCTTGAGCACTTCGACTGCGCCGTACTGCTTGTGCAGGCCACGGATGTCCAGCAGCGGCTGAGCGTGCTGAACGTTGGAAACTTGAGCTTGAGTCATGGCAGGGCCACCCGCTTTTCAATGTGCCGGCCGAGTAATTCGATGCCGTAGTTGATGACGAAGAACAGAAAACCGGCGAACAGGTAGAACTCCAGAGTCATGAAGGTTCGGGCGATGATCTGTTGTGTACTGAGCAGCAGTTCTGCCACGCCGATCACCGAGAGCAGGGTCGAAGCCTTGACGATTTCGGTGGACGAGTTGACCCACGTTGGCAGGATTTGCCGCAACGCCTGGGGCAGCAGCACATAGCCGAGAGACTGATAAAACGTCAGGCCGATCGCCTTGCTCGCCTCCATCTGCCCCCGTGGCAACGCCTGCAAGGCACCGCGCACGATCTCGGCAACGTGCGAGCCGCAGAACAGCGTCAGACCCAGCGCACCGGCCTGAAACGCGCTGATCTGCCAGCCCAGCGCCGGCGCCATGTAGAAGCAGGCCAGCACCAGTACAAACACCGGCGTGCCGCGAATAATGTCGACATAAAAACGGAATGGCGCGCGCATCCAGAACTTGCCGTAAGTCAGCACCAGACCGGTAACAACCCCGAGCAGCGTGCCGAACAGTATCGCCAGCGCCGACACCTGCACGCTGGTCAGAAAGCCTTGCAGCAACGTCTCGCGTGCCACCCACAATTCATGCAACCAACTGGGAGATTCGTACATCGCAGCCTCCTATCGGCGGATCGCCAGACGCTGCTCGAGGTAACGCAGCAGCATGGCAATGAGGTAACAGGCCGCGACATACAACGCCGTGGTCACCAGCCAGGTTTCGATCACCCGGTAGCTCTCGACGTTGATCTTGCGCGCGTAATAGGTCAGCTCCGGCACCGCAATCGCAGCGGCCAGCGAGGTGTCCTTGAACAGCGAGATGAAGTTGTTCGACAGCGCCGGCAACACGTTGCGCAGCATGACCGGCACGGTGACGTAGGCCTTGACCTGCCACTCACCGAGTCCGATCGCCAGCCCGGCTTCACGCTGGCCTTTGGGAATGCTCAGCAAACCGCCACGGAACACTTCGGTCAGATAAGCACCCGCATACAGCGACAGCGTGATGATGAACGACGGGATCTTGTCCAGACGAATGCCCAGGCTTGGCAAGGCAAAGTAGATCAACAGAATCAACACCAGAATCGGCGTGTTACGCACCACCGTGACGTACACCGAGGCCAGCACCCGCAAGGCGCGATGCTTCGACAGCAAGGCAAACGCCATCAGCAGGCCGATCACGCAGCCGATGGCGATCGACACCAGCGCGAGCTCAAGGCCCAGACCGAGCCCTGCCAGCAAGGTGTCGAAATCGCGCCATACGGCGGCAAAGTTCAACTGATAGTTCATGGTCAGCAGTACCTTGAGCGGGGCGATTCAGGCGCCCCGCTCTCACGGGATCATTTGAATTCGACTGGGAAACCGATGGCCGGCGACGGCAGATCGACACCGAACCATTGCTTGAAGGAGGCCGCGTAAGTCGGGAACTCAACGCCGGTCATGGCTTCATGCAGGGCGGTGTTGACGAAATTCAGCCAGTCCTGATCGCCGCGTTTGACTGCGCAAGCGTAGGTCTGCGGGCTCCAGGCGTAGGTCGGGCTGCGGTAGCGCCCAGGGTTCTGCACCATCAGGTATTTGACCGACGACTGATCAGTGGCGGCGGTGTCGGCGCGGCCGGAGTTCACCGCCTGATACATCAGGTCGACGCTGTCGTACTGATCGACCTTGGCCTTGGGCAGCGCCTGATGCACCAATTCTTCGGCGTAGACGTTTTGCAGCACGGCCACGGTGACGCTGTCGCCAGCGGCCTGCAGGTCTTCGATTTCCTTGTACTTGCTGTTGGCCGGCAGCAGCAGGCCGACACCTTCACGGTAGTACGGCAGGGTAAATGCCACTTGCTGCGCACGGCTGGCAGTGACGGTGATGAACTGGCAGCTCATGTCGACCTTGTCGGTCAGCAGATTGGGAATCCGCGCATCGGAGGACTGCACAACGAACTCGACCTTGTTCGGGTCATTGAACAGCCCTTTGGCCACCATCCTGGCGATATCAATGTCAAAACCCTGCAACTTGCCATCCGCCCCCTGGAAGTGCCACGGCGCATTGGTGCTGCCGGTGCCCACGATCAACTTGCCACGGGCCAGAACACTGTCGAGCTTGCTATCGGCTGCCTGGGCCATGCCCATCACAGCGGACGAAGCCGCAAGAACAAAAACACACGCTTTGAACAACGAAGGACGGCGATGCATGGCAAGCACTCCAGATGATGATTATTCCGCTATACCGGAACACGGTTTGTTACTACGGAATAGACAGCAGAAAGTGTGCCACAGGAATCACAGGGAATCTGTAGAGGGGTTAAATGTTTTTGGAATCAACGGGATGCAGGAAATGCGAAAAATGGAATCAGGTGCGGGTACCGATGGGCTGCGCTACCTTAGGCTACAAATAGCGAGTAGCAGGTTCCCAGATGGAGCACGGATGGGCGGATTCGGTGCAATGCGATTGAAGTTCGGATTTGCGATATAAATCCCACCTCCGTTTTCGGAGGAGTGAAAAAGGTATCACGTCCCCACATTCCACATTTCCGGGTTTTGTGTCGGGTCGGTCCTTCAAAAAAGTGGGAAAAATCTCGCGAATCCACGGGCCACCTGTAATTTCTGACAGTAGACCTGTTCTGCCCCCCTCCTTTAACGTCTTTGAACCTTCGAGGTCATTGAAAAAGGAGTTCTCAATGAGTGCTACCAATCCCCTTTCCAGTTTGGCCCCGGTCTACCGCAAAGCCCTGAAAACCTGGCGTCCGGTGATCCTGTACTTCGCCAACGAACACTGCCCCGCCTGCGAATGGGCCGGGCCGGTGTTTCGCGAGGTCGCCGAGCCGTATCGGCTGCGGGCCAACATCTACATGCTCAATACCCGTGAGTCGCCGCGTCATCCGCTGGTTACCGGCACGCCGACTGTGCTGTTCTACAAGAACGGCAAACTCATGAAGAAGCTCAAAGGCATCGGCACGGCAGAAACATTAAGTGAAGATTTCGCCCGACACATCGGCAGAACCAAAGCGCCTGCCCTCGCCCGCCAGCCACAGCATGATCTGCTCTGGCTGCGTCATACCCTGCGTACCCTCTGCACCCTCCCTCGCCAACGTCAGCGGAACTTTTGCTGAAAGTGCCACCTAAGTGCCATTCAATCGATGGCACTTTCGTTCCAAATCATCGGTAACACACAAGCCTCCGGCCGGATTGGACAAGCTCCCATCCGGCTGCTTTTCTTTATTTCTCAGCAAGAGAACACACGCTCGCGGCGTTAGCGCCCAGCGTTGCCATGTCCCAGGAGGGGTCAATGTCTTTCAAAGTCATGATGGTTTTCGGTACTCGTCCGGAGGCCATCAAAATGGCCCCGCTGGCCCGGGTTCTGCGTCAGTGGCCTGACATCCAACTGAACATCTGTTCCACCGGCCAGCATCGGGAGATGCTCACCCAGGTGCTCGACGCCTTTGAACTGACGGTCGACGAAGACCTGCAAGTGATGACTCAGGGCCAGACCATCAACGGCCTCTCGCAGAACCTGCTCGGACAGCTCGACCAGGCCTACGAACGCATCAAACCGGACATCGTGCTGGTACACGGTGACACCACTACCAGCTTCATCGCCGCCCTCGCCGCGTTCAACCGCCAATTGCCGATCGGCCACGTCGAAGCGGGCCTGCGTACCGGCAACCTGCGCGCCCCCTGGCCGGAGGAAGCCAACCGGCGTCTGACCGGGGTGATCGCCGACCTGCATTTCCCGCCGACCTCAAAGACAGCCGCCAATCTCCTGCGCGAAGGCGTGCCCGAGGACAACATCGAGATCACCGGCAATACCGTGATCGATGCCTTGCTGTGGATGCGCGATCACCAGCAACAAACCCACTGGCAGCCCGCCGCCGACTCGCCGCTGGCTGTACTCGATGATCAGCGCCGGATGATCCTGATCACCAGCCATCGCCGGGAAAACATCGGCGATGGCTTTCGCAACATCTGTCAGGCGCTGGCCGAACTCGCCGAGCGTTACCCGGACGTCCAGTTCGTCTACCCGGTACACCTCAACCCGCTGGTGCAAGAAGTGGTGTATGGCACCCTCTCGGACAAACCCAACATCTACCTGATCGCCCCGCAGGACTACCCGAACTTTGTCTGGTTGATGGGGCGGGCGCATTTCATCCTCACCGATTCCGGCGGAGTGCAGGAGGAAGCCCCGGCCATCGGCAAACCGCTACTGGTGCTGCGCGATGTGACCGAACGGCCATCCGTCTTGGAAAGCGGCACCATGCTGCTGGTCGGGACCGACAAGTCCCGTATCGTCGAAGAGTCCAGCCGTTTACTGGACGACAAGGACACCTACACCCGCATGAGCCGCGTGCACTTTCCCTACGGCGACGGCCACGCCAGCGAACTGATCGCCACCCGCCTCCACGCCTGGCTGAGCGCTCGCTCGGCGGCGGGTACCGACGTATGAGTCTGGGTTGGGTCGACTTCTTTGCGTACGTGCTGTTTGCTCTTAAATATGTGGCGATTGGCCTCGCCCTGTTGATGTTCATCCTCGGTCTGGATGACCTGTTCATCGACCTGGTCTACTGGTTCCGCAAGCTGATCCGACGCTGGCGTATCTACGAAAAATTCGAGCGCGCCGACGAACAGCGGCTCTACACCATTCCCGAAAAGCCCCTGGCAATCATGGTGCCGGCGTGGAATGAAGTCGGTGTGGTTGGCGAAATGGCACGTCTGGCCGCCTCGACCATCGATTACGAGAATTATCAGATTTTCGTTGGCACCTACCCCAACGACGCCGAAACCCAGGCCGACGTCGACGCGGTCTGCCAGCACTACCCCAACGTGCACAAAGTGGTCTGCGCCCGCCCCGGCCCCACTAGCAAGGCCGACTGCCTGAACAACATCATCGACGCGATCCTGCGCTTTGAAAGCGAGGCGAAAATCCAGTTCGCCGGCTTCATCCTGCACGACGCCGAAGACGTGATTTCGCCGATGGAATTACGCCTGTTCAATTATTTGCTGCCGAACAAGGACCTGATCCAGATCCCGGTCTACCCCTACGCCCCCGAATGGAAAGGTTTTACCGCCGGGCACTATGTCGACGAGTTCGCCGAGAACCACGGCAAGGACGTCATCGTCCGCGAAGCGCTGACCGGCCAGGTGCCGAGCGCCGGGGTCGGCACCTGCTTCAGTCGCAAGGCGATCAGCGCCCTGCTCGAAGACGGCGACGGCATCGCCTTCGATGTGCAGAGTCTCACCGAGGACTACGACATCGGTTTCCGCCTCAAGCAAAAAGGCATGAAGTGCATCTTTGCCCGTTACTCGGTCAGTGATCCGAAACTGGCACTGGAGCAACCGTGGGTGCTCGGCATGAACCGCGAGTTCTCCCAAGTGATCTGCGTGCGCGAGCATTTTCCTCGCGATCTGCAACATGCGATCCGGCAGAAATCGCGCTGGATCGTTGGCATCGTCTTTCAGGGCACCAAGAACCTCGGCTGGAGCCGCAAGGGCCTGCTCAACTACTTCCTGTGGCGTGACCGGCGCGGGCTGATTGCCTACATGTTGAGTTTTCTGGTCAACCTGCTGTTCGTGGTGCTGATCGCGATGTGGCTGATTACGGTGATTTCGCCCGACTCGTGGCGCTATCCATCGATTCTCTCCGACAGCTCGCTGCTTTCGGTATTGCTCTGGCTCAACGGCTTCATGCTGCTCAACCGGCTGTTTCAGCGTGGCTGGTTCGTCACCCGCTATTACGGGCTGGTCGAAGGCCTGCTCTCGGCACCCCGCATGATGTGGAGCAACTTCGTCAACTTCTTCGCCAACCTGCGCGCACTGCGTCAGGTCATGGAGATGGGCGATTCGCGGCGCGTAGCCTGGGACAAGACAACCCACGAATTTCCGGCATTGACCAAGGCCCAGCGTACCCCCTTGGGTCACCGACTGGTGGATAAAGGCCTGCTCACCGAAGAGCAACTCGAAGCCGCGATCACCAGCCCGGTACGTCGCCGTCTGGGCCGTGAACTGCTGCTGCGTGAGTACATCAACAGCACCCAACTGGTGCAAGAACTGGCCGAACAGCTCGAATTGGAATGGGCACCGCTCAATCCGTTCAAGCTCGATAAACGTCTGATCGAAGCCGTGCCGCGCCGGGTTGCGACCCACTACGGCGTGCTGCCGGTCGCCGAGGAAGGCGAGACTCTGGTGCTGGCCTCCGAAGGCCCGGTCAGCCAGGTTTCGCTCGGCGCAATCAGTCGCCAGTTGAAACGCCCGGTGCGCTGCCGACTGGCCCCACAGGGTCGCGTGACGCTGGGGATTCGCTACTGGTACGCCAGCCACCGGCAAAGTGAGGAAGTGCGTCATATGCTGCAAGTGCTCGAGCGCCATCAGGACGACGAAGCCCTGCTGGAACGCGTCAGCCGCCATCAGGTGTTGCTTGGCAACCTGCTGCAGGTGCGCGGCATGGTGCCGCCGACCCTGTTCAATCAGGCGCTGATCGACTTCGACGCGGACAAGATGTCCCTCGGCGAACACCTGATTTCCCGCGGCATGATCACGGAGCAAGTACTCCAGCAAGCCCTGGCCGATCAGGCCAGTGAACAACAAGCGGCTTACCGCATCGTCCGGGAGGTCGCATGAAACCCGTACATCGTCACACCTTGCTGATGGGCAGCCTGTTGCTCGTCCTGAGCAGCGCCTACCCGCTGCACGCCGCGCCCCTGAGCGACTTTGAACAGTTCCGCAGCTATCCCTACATGGATCGCAGCTACCGCGAAGCCAAAAAAGGCAACTGGAAAGAAGTCGAACGGCTGATGCGCCATCTGCTGGAAAAGGTCCCGAAGAACGACGAAGCGCGGGCGTTGCTGGTGGAATCGCTGGCTAAACAGCGGCGTTACAAGGACGCCGTCGAAGCCTTACCGGCCAATGACAGCGAAGCCACGCTGGACTTGCGTCTGACCTGGATCGAACAGGATCCGCCGAACAGCACCCAGGTCGAGCAATGGATGGCGACCAGCGACCTCAATGACCGCGTGCGCCTGTGGCAGGCCTACAGCCTGAGCCTGGCCAAATTCGGCGGCGCAGCCAAGGCCCACGACTGGCTGGCGCAACTGGCGCCCAAGGGCGACGACAATATTTTGCGTCTGGCCCGCGCCAACTGGTCCGAGCAACTGCGCGACTGGAGCGGCACCATCGAGCAACTGGCACCGCTCGCGGCGCGCAAGCAACTGGATTCCGAGGGTTGGCTACGTCTGGCCAACGCCTATGTGCAGCGCCTGGACGAAAAACCGCTGCAACAACTGCTGCAACAGGCCCCAAGTCCTGCAGCCGCGCGCAAGGTGCGTCTGGCGATGGTCGATCGCGCCATCGCCATGGGCCACGATCAACAGGCTCAGCGCTGGCTGCAGTCGCTGCCTGCAGAGGATCTGGCGGATCCGGCGCAACGCCAGCGGCTGTGGGAACTGGCACGCCAGACCGACGATGTGCCCAGCGTTCAACGCCTGAGCAACGACCTGCAGCGCCCCTGCCTGGAAACCGCCGACTGGTTGTCGCGTCACGACCCGGAAGCAGCACTGACGCAATTGCGCAGTTGCCAGCCAAGCGATGATCCACAAGCGTGGCTGGTGCTCGCCCAGCGCTTGCAGGCCACCGATCTGCTGCAGAGCACAACCTTGCCGCTACCGTGGGAGAGTCGGCGACAGGCGCAACTGCTTGATGTCTGGCAGGAACAGGGCCAGAGCAGCAAGGTCATGGTCTGGCTCGCCGGGCAGCAACAGACCCCGGCGGTGGTCAAACGCCGCGCGCAACTGGCCCAAACCATGGGGCGTCGTACAGAGGAACAAACCCTGTGGGAATACCACTACCGTCAGACCGGCAATCTGGCGTCGCTGAATCAGGCCAGTTTCCTCGCACTCGACAGCGGCGATCGAGCCCACGCGCAGGAACTGCTGGAAAACGCCTATGACCGCTTCGGCGCACGCCTGCCAGGCACCGCGCTGCAGCGTCTGGCCGGAATCTACGCGTCAGCCAAACAGACCACGCCCGCACAGCAGCAGCGGATGGCATCACTGATCCGTCATATCGACGGTGCCACTCGCGGCCAATTGCTTGCGCAACTGGCGGAAAACGGTCAGTGCAATGCTGTTCAGCAAGCGCTTGGCAATCACCCGCAAGCCGCTGGCGATTATCGTGCGCTCGGCCGTTGCGCCATGCCGGATCGCCCCGGTGAAGCGGTGGTTTATTACCAGCAAGCGGAAAAACTCGGTGACCGCAGCAGCCGTTTGCCATTGGCCTACGCACTGGAAGCTGCGGGCGATTCCGCAGGTGCCTTGGCGATCTGGCGCAGCATTCCTGCCGCCGAACTCAGCGACAACGCCCGCCTGACCGCCAGCCGTAGCGCGCTGAATGCCGGTGACAGCCAGGCTGCCGAGGGTTACTGGCAACAAAGCAGGACTCGCGGTGCCAACGAATGGGCGCTCGGCGCAGCGATTGCCGATGCCCGTGGCGATCATGCCCAAGCCTTGCAGCGCCAGCGTCAGGCCTTGCAGCAAACGCCGGATGCCGGGCATTTCTATGCCGCGTCTGTCACTGCACAAAAGGCCGGCGACCTGACGCAAAGCAATGCGTGGCTGGCGGAGGCGGTACGCCGTGAGCCGGACAACCCGCGTTACCGCGCCGATTACGGTATGCGCCTGTCCGGCGCGCCGACTCGCGAAGAACGCGCCCGGGCGATTCCGTACCTGCAGCAAGCCACCCGGGATTTCCCTGAGGATTACCGTCTCGGCGAAACCCTGGCGTGGCGTTATGACGAAGTCGAAGACAGCGCCTCGGCCCGCGAGGAACTGCGTCGGGTCATTGATCTGGAGCAGAACCCGGTTGCCGCCGACGACGAAGACGGCAGCATGGAAGCCCGGCGCTACCGCCAGCGTCGCGCCCACGAAACCCTGTCGCGTCGTGACAGCTTCACCCTCGCCAGCACCTGGTCGCCGGCAGGGGTCTCGACCAACGATTTCCTGCGCGACGACAACAGCAAAGGTACACGCCGTAGTGCCAGCTCGCAGAACGTGCAAGTGGCGATGTGGGACCACGCGCTGGGCGAAGAACCGAGTCGCGCGGGCAGCACGCTGTCAGTCTACGGGCGGGTTCTGCTCGGTGGTCAGAGCCGCTCCAGCTACGCTGAATCCGCTGCGGCGGGGGTCGGCCTGCGCTACAAGCCGTGGGGCACGCAAAACATCAACCTCTACGCTGAAATCTACAAGCAGAGCCAGTTCGATGAGCAGGACAATCACGGCCTGAGCCTTGGGCAGATGATCAATCCGCACAAGCTCTCCGATCAGCTCGACGATCATCGTCAGGACGGCCACACCACCACCGACTACCTGCTGCGCGCCACGGCCTCGTTCCTCGATCAGGGCCAGTACCGCAATGACTGGCGCGTCGATGAAAGCGACTGGGATGAGCGTTTTCTCTATCTGGATGCCGCGTGGTGGACCAAGGCTGGCGACCATCAGTGGCTGTCGCGTTTCCAGCAAGGGCATGCGTGGAAGCTGCCGTCCAACGCCGCACAGACGATCATGCCGTATGGCTTTCTCGAATTCGCCAGTCAGGACCCGAGCAACGACTGGCGCCAGGATCTGCGCACCGGGGTCGGTCTGCGCTGGCAATGGTGGTACGACGATGATCGCTACAACGCTTACCGCTCGAAACTGACGGTGCGCACCGAGTACCAGCAATCGCTGGGCGGCAATCTGTATGACGGTGGCAACGGTGTGTTACTGGGCGTGGAGTGGAATTTCTGATGGCGCGCTGGATGATGTTTTTCTGTCTGCTGCTTGGCGCAGTCTTTGTGCGTGCCGACGAGCGCGTGTTTTACCAGCCGCTGAATGTCGATGCCAGCCTCAGTCAGGCTCAGTGGCAGCAAATCTGGCAAGACACTGCGCGTCAGGGTGCCCGCACCGTGATCGTGCAGTGGACAGCCTATGGCGATTCGGACTTTGGCGGCGCCAGTGGCTGGCTCGCCAACAGTCTGAAACTGGCGCAACAACATGGCTTGCAACTGGTGCTCGGGTTGAAGATGGATCCGGCCTATTACCAGCGCATCGACGAACTCGACAGTGCCGGCCTCGGCACCTACTGGCAGGCACAGTTGGGCCAGTCACTGGCGCAACAGCAAACATTGCGCGAGGACTGGAAGCTGCCAGTCAGTGGCTGGTATCTGCCACTGGAGCTGGACGACTTGCACTTCCTGGCGACAGATCGCCGAGCCACATTGCAACGCCAGCTCAAGGATTTCGCCAGCAAGCTCGATGCACCGTTGCACATCAGTGCATTCAGCGCCGGCAAACTCGCGCCGGGGGTAAACGGGCAATGGCTGGGCGAACTGAGCGCCGGCGGGATTCAGGTGTGGTGGCAGGATGGCGCTGGCACCAAGAAACTGTCACCGGTGGTACGCAGCGGTTACGCCAATGCACTGCCCTGCTCCGTGGGCATCGTGCGCGAGGCATTTCGGCAGGTCAGTGCCGAGGGGCAGGCCTTTCGTGCCGAACCTGCGCCGCCCGATGCGACCTCCACAGGCTGCCACGCCAGCGCGGTATTTTCCCTGCGTTACCGCCCGTGGGGCCGGGTGATCCTCGACAACCAGCGCAAACAGCAAAGCAGCAATGTACAAACTCATTGAAGAGCAGGTACTGAAAAAAACCGCGCCCGCCGAGTTGCGGGCCGAGTTCATCCAGCATGAATTCGAACGGCTGCACACGTTCAGCCTGCTGATCTACGCCGCCAGTATTGCGATCTGGCTGGTGTTCGATCTGGTCGTCAGTTTCCTCGGTGAACAGGGCTTCACCTGGCGCTCGATGGCCTTCGTCACGTTCTTTGCAACGCTGACCGTGGTGCTGGGCTTCACCCGCAAGGCCCGGTATTTTGACGTGATCACGCTGCTGTTCGTACTCGGCCTTACCGTTGGCGTGCGATTGATCGTCACCGGCATCCCGCCTGCCGTTCATAGCTCCTGGCTGGTACTCGCTGCGGCCAGCATGCTGTATAGCGTCTCGGTGTTGCCACTGAGTCGCTGGGCGTTCTTTGCGACGCAAGCCATCATCTGGCTGGTACTCAATCCGTTCATCAACACCCCCACCACCCTGATTGAGCTGCGTGGCGTGATGACCGCCTGCTACAGCGTGTTTCTCTGCTCGTTGACGATCTACACCTTTCTCAAACTGCGTGAGGCCAAGCTCTACAACTACATCATGTCCCGGCTGCTGCTGGATCAGGCCTATAACGACACGCTGACCGAAATCCCTAACCGTCGATCGTTCATGACCGTCGCGCAAAAACACCTGCAAGCGGTCCCTCGCGAGCACGACCATTACCTGGCGATGATCGACATCGACAACTTCAAGAAAGTGAATGATGTGTACGGTCACGACATCGGTGATGAAGTGCTGAAACGTGTGGCAGCCGATATCAAGACGGTGATGGTGCGCCACGATTTCGCGCGTCTGGGCGGCGAAGAGTTTGCGATCTACCTGACGGGTGTGCGGCGCGAAGATGTCGAGGCGCTGGCTGGCGAATTGTGCCGGGTGGTTCGCGAGCAACCGACGCAGCATCCGGTCACGATCAGCATGGGTGTGACCCGGGTAGAGGATGGCGATACCTTGAATCGGGCGCTGGTCAAGGCGGACGACGCGTTGTATGAGTCAAAGCATACGGGCAAGGATCGCTTCACTTTTCATCAGTGATTTTGTGGCGCAGGACAGATTGCATTCGCGAGCAAGCTCGCTCCTACTCTGGGACACATTCCACAGTGAGAGCGAGCCTGCTCGCGAAAGAAGCACTCAAGGATTACGCGACGTCACGCACCAGCAACACCCGCGTCACCCGCCGCTCTTCAACGGCCACCACGGTCATTTGCCAGCCTTGGTACTGCAGGCGATCCCCCTTCATTGGCAAGCGGTCCAGCAGGCTCATCACCAGTCCGGCCAAGGTCTGATAGTCCTCGGTCGGTTCGGCGCCAAACCCGGTGCGCTGGCGAACACGGGTCAGGTTCAATGCGCCGCTAACGACAAACCCGCCCTGCTCCTCGATCACGTCCGGACCTTCGATTTCGCTGGCATCTGGCAGCTCGCCGGCAATCGACTCAAGGATGTCGGTCATGGTCAACACGCCGACAAAGTCACCGAATTCGTTGACCACGAAGGCGATGTGGGTCGACGCCGTGCGCATCTGCTCCAGCGCATTGAGGATCGAATAACTGTCGAGCAGGTTGATGGTCTTGCGCGCCAGGTGCTCCAGATTCGGCTCGGTACCGGCCAGGTATTCCTTGAGCAGTTCCTTCTTGTGCACGAAGCCCAGCGGCTCATCCACCGCGCCGTAGCGAATCAGCGGCAGACGCGAATACGACGAGTGCATCAATTTTGTGCGAATCGTTTCGGCGTCGTCGGCCAGATCGATGGTGTCGACGTCGGCGCGCACGGTCATCAGGTTGCGAATCGGCCGCTCGGCCAGTTGCAGTACACCGCTGATCATCACTCGCTCACGACGGTCGAACAGCTCCGAACTCGGGGTTTCGCCGTCATCCAGCAGGTCAGATATCTCCTCGCCGACCTCCTCCGCCTCCAGCTTGCGCCCGCCCAGCAGACGCATCACCGCATGGGCCGTGCGTTCACGTATGGGGCGCAGGCCTTGCATCGATCGTTTGCGACGGGCCCGGGCGATCTGGTTGAACACCTCGATCAGGATCGAGAAACCAATCGCCGCATACAGATAGCCTTTCGGGATGTGGAAGCCCAGGCCTTCGGCCGTCAGGGCAAAACCGATCATCATCAGGAAGCCCAGACACAGCATGATCACCGTCGGGTGCGCATTGACGAAACGGGTCAGCGGCTTGCTGGCGACGATCATCAGGCCGATGGAAATGATCACCGCGATCATCATCACCGCCAGTTCATCCACCATACCGACTGCAGTGATTACCGCGTCCAAAGAGAACACCGCGTCGAGCACCACAATCTGCGCGACGATCGGCCAGAACAATGCGTAAGCGGCATTGGTCGAGCGCTGGCCGACGTGCCCCTCAAGTCGTTCGTGCAACTCCATCGTCGCCTTGAACAGCAGGAACACACCACCGAACAGCATGATCAGGTCACGACCGGAGAAGCTCTTGTCGAACACCTCGAACAACGGCTGTGTGAGAGTCACCAGCCAGGAAATACTCGCCAACAGGCCCAAGCGCATGATCAGCGCCAACGACAGGCCGATGATCCGCGCACGATCGCGCTGATGCGGTGGCAGCTTGTCTGCCAGGATGGCGATGAACACCAGGTTGTCGATACCCAGCACCAGTTCCAGCACGATCAGAGTCAACAAGCCTAACCAGGCCGTGGGATCCGCTAACCATTCCATAAAATGTCTCGATCTCTCTTCAGTGAATTCAGGCTGCCGGGCACGGCAAAGTGCAACGCGAAGGCTCTGAAGCCGCGTTGTCAACGATAGTCGGGAGTCGGAAAACCGGATACTGCGAGTGCGTCAAGACCGCGCCATGGCGCGAGGAGAAGGTACGACTGGGAGGCTCCAAGAGGGTGTTCATGCAAATCCTGAATTAAAAATGGCCTTGGAGCGTACAGGCTCAAGGCACATTTTCTACAGCGGCAAATCATTTCAAAATCTGTATCAACAGCCCATCGCCCCCCTGTAGGAGCTGCCGAAGGCTGCGATCTTTTGACTTTGTTGTTCAAGATCAAAAGATCGCAGCCTGCGGCAGCTCCTACAGTTGGCTGTCATCGTCCGGCAAAGCGCAACCGCGACAACTGTCGCAAATCCCCCTCGACGTAATAATCGTGGGTCCAGCTGTCATCCACCGCCAACGGACTCACCTGCTTCAGCTCAAGTTTTTTCGCGAAATATCGAAAACGGTAATGCTCATAGAAGCGCAGCAATTCCAGGCCATAGCGGTCCGCCAGGTCGGTATCGCCTCGAATGATCAGGTAATTTTCGTCATTGCCGTTACTGGCCGAGGTGCTGAGGTTGTGGCTGCCGCTGATGATGGTCGGCGCGTCGGTAGTGAAGTCGGTGACCACCGCTTTGGTGTGCACCAGCAGGTTGCCCTTCTGGCCCTTCATGTTTTCTTTCAGCCAGCCTTCCAGCCCGGTGTTGAGCAAAGCTGTGGCAGCGAATTCGGCGGTGCGGTCGGCATGAAATCCGGTGATGCTGCTCGCGGTATTTTGCAGGCCGTAGCGCAAGATATCGTCATGCGGTTTGCCGAGCAGCGCGTTGAGGATCACGTCCGGCAGGCTGAACGCGGTGACGAACAACACGTCCTTTTTCGCCGCCTCGATGATCTCGACGAACTCACGCAAATCGCCGCCACCGCTGCGTGGCGAGAACCCGGCGAACAGCGGCTGCGTCGGGTCCATCGGGTTGTGCTCGGTGATCCAGCTGCGCGTCGCAGCGACATCGGCGGGGTTGGCCCAGACCTCATCGAACGTTTGCAGATAGGCAGTGGCAATCGTCACATCGTCGAGCGTATGCACCACATTGGCCTGGCGATACACGCCATTGGCAGTGAAATTGGTGCTGCCGCACAGCACGGCCTGCGGTTGCCGCTGACCGGTGCCATCGACTCGGCTGAGGACGATGAATTTGTCGTGAAAAATATTGTGAGTGACCCGGCCCCGCTTGTTTGCCGCCGGCAATTGGGCGAGGTTCGCTTCGTTGAGGGTTGTATCCGGGTCCTCAGGCTGGGCGTGATACAGCACCCGCACCTGCACCCCTCGGGCGAACGCCGCGTTCACGGCATCGATGATCGCCTGCAACTGATACTCGTAAATCGCGATATCCAGCGCCCAATTGGCGTCCACGGCACGCTCGATGTACCCGAGCAATCGCTCCAGCAGTCCGTTCTCCAGCCACAGTCGTGCCGCGTCGGGCCAGGCTTCGATGGGCATGTTCTTGTTGGCGCTGATCTGCGCGTCGAGGTCGGGAAACTTGCGCTGGAAGGCCTGACTAGCGGCCACGGCACGGTTGAAGATCACGCTCTGGTTGGCTGGGTGGCCGTCGTCACTGGTGATGCTCAGCTCCAGTGATTCGCCCAGTTGCGGCGCATCCGCCGTGCCGTAGGCCAGATGCACGCGATAGTGCATCGTCGTGCCCGGATTGACCGCGTAATCGGCCCAGCGGAATTTCTGCAGCGGCGCCTTATCGCTGGGTGTGGCGTGATACTGGGGGAACGTGTGCGCCTTGCCGGGAAACGTCAGGCTGTTGAACAGGAACAACCACGGTTTGTCGCCCTGCTGCTTCTCGATGGCAAACCCGAGCAGGCCTTTGCGCCGGGGTTCGGCCAGGTCCATGGCGAGTAATACGCCGTTGGTGCCGGCGTAGGCTTTGACACGAAAATCGTCCTGAGGATTGGCGACCAGTACCCGCATGATTCACTCCTTGTGATTGGGCTGGGGTGGAGCATAGAGGGTCGGAGTCTGATTGCCATGTTCACCTGAAACCGAGTCGGGGCCATCGCCAGCAGGCTGGCTCCCACAGGGTTTTGTGTCGCACACAATATTCGTGAACACCACTCACACTGTGGGAACCAGCCCGCTGGCGATGAGGCCCGCACGGGCATCACACATCATCAATATGCCGATAATCCACATTCAGCGCCATCGCCAATTCCCGCGCCCGTGCCAGGCGGATCGGTCCACGCTCGATGTCGATCAACAGCCCCGGACACTCCAGTGGCGACAGCGGCGGCAAGACTTTCAAACGCCCATCCGTCACCACCAGCAAGCGCTGCTGCTCGGCGGGAAAGCGCTTCTGTCGCTGCACCAGCCATTGCTGCGCCTGCATCAACGCTGCCACCAACGGCGTGCCACCGCCAGCACCCAACGCCTCCAGCCAGGCGCGCAAGCCACTCGACGCCTTCAATCCTTGCACCTGCCATTTCGGCGCGCTGCCGCTGGCGGTCAGCAATGCCAGGCGGGCGCGCTGACGATAAGCATCATCGAACAATTGCGCGAGCAAGCCCTTGGCATCGCTCAGTGCCTGATGCCGACGCGTCGAGGCCGAGGCGTCGACGATCACCAGCCACAATTCATGGGCAGAACGAGTGCGCAGCTGAAATTGCAGATCTGCGCGTGTCTGCGGCCGACCGTTGAGCAACGTCCCCGGCCAGTTCACCAGACCGCCGCGCGCGGCGTGGCGCTGGCCCTGACGTCCGTGGTCGAGTTGTCCGGCGCGGGGTCTGGCATTCGCCCCCGCGTCGGATCGGGGACGAATGCCGGTTACTTTTTTGGCCAGCTCGGCACTTCGCGACGAGCACCCGTGGCCAGTGCCGGGGCGGGCATATCACCCCACTGGCCCTGCCCCTCGCTTGGTTCAGCCTGGGATTTGGCCGAGCTCTGTGCGGGCGATTGCGGACTCGACGAAGATGGCTCGCGACGGCGATGACGCAGGGCAAATTCAGCTACGGCGTCGATGTCCTGCTCGGCAATCGCTGCCGCGCCGCGCCATGCCGCGTGCGCACGGGCCGCACGCAGCCAGACCAGATCGGCGCGCAAGCCATCGACACCCGACGCAAAGCAACGCTCGGTGATGCTCGCCAACGCGTCGTCATCCAGCGCAATGCTCGCCAACAGGATGCGCGCCTGTTCGCAGCGCTCACGCAGTGCTTGCTGCCGGGCTTCCCACTGCGCGCAGAACGCCTGTGGATCGCTGTCGAAATCCAGTCGACGACGGATGATCTGCCCGCGTTCAGTTGGCGCGGTGTGGCCGCTGAGGGCGACGTTCAGGCCGAAACGGTCGAGCAGTTGCGGGCGCAGTTCGCCCTCTTCCGGGTTCATCGTGCCGATCAACACGAACCGCGCCGAATGCCGATGGGAAATCCCGTCGCGTTCGATCAGGTTGGTGCCACTGGCCGCCACATCTAGCAGCAGATCCACCAGATGATCGGGCAGCAGGTTCACTTCATCGACGTACAGCACGCCGCCGTCAGCCTTGGCCAGCACGCCGGGGGAAAACTGCGCGCGCCCTTCACTCAGCGCGGCGTCGAGATCGAGGGTACCGACCAGACGTTCTTCGGTGGCGCCCAATGGCAGGGTGACGAATTGACCGCTGGCGAGCAGATCAGCCAAGCCACGGGCCAGGGTGGATTTGGCCATGCCGCGCGGGCCTTCGATCAGCACGCCACCGATTTTCGGGTCGATGGCGGTGAGGCACAGGGCGAGTTTCAGGTCATCGGCGCCGACCACGGCGGAGAGCGGGAAATGCGGGGTGTCGGTCATCTTCAATACTCGGTCATGGTCGGTGTGAATTCATTTCAATGTAGGAGTGAGCCTGCTCGCGATAGCGGTGGGTCAGCAACAAACAGGTTGGCTGATACACCGCTATCGCGAGCAGGCTCACTCCTACAAAATGTTGCGGTGTGTCAGGTATCTTCTTCTATATCCAGCAGCAGGTTTTCCAGGGCTTCTTTATACACGCCGGGTTCCTGCCACATCCCACGTTGTTGTGCTTCGAGCATGCGCTCGGTCATATCACGCAGCGCATGCGGATTGTGCTCGCGGACAAAATCGCGGGTCGCAGGATCGAGCAGATAGGCATCGGCCAGCAACGCGTACTGATGATCGTCAATCAGCTGCGTGGTGGCATCAAAAGCAAACAGGTTGTCGACCGTCGCCGCCAGTTCGAAGGCGCCTTTATAGCCATGACGCTTGACCCCGTCGATCCATTTCGGATTGGCCGCCCGCGAGCGGATCACCCGGTTCAGTTCTTCTTTCAGGGTGCGGATTTTCGGCAGATCCGGCTGGCTGTGATCGCCGTGATAACTGGCCGCCGCTTCACCGCGAAGGGTTTCCACCGCCGCGAGCATGCCGCCCTGAAACTGGTAATAGTCGTTGGAATCGAGCAAATCGTGCTCGCGATTGTCCTGATTCTGCAACACCGCCTGCACCTGACTCAGGCGCTGGACGAACTGTTCACGGGCGGCGGTGCCTTCGTCCGCCCCGCCGTAAGCGTAAGCGCCCCAGTTCAGGTAGACCTCGGCCAGATCTTCGCGGCTCTGCCACAGGCGACCGTCGATCGCGCCCTGTACACCCGCGCCATAGGCACCGGGTTTGGCGCCGAAGATCCGCCAGCCGGCCTGGCGCCGCGCCGCGTCGGCATCCAGCCCCGATTGCAAAAGCGCCTCGCGTTCAGCGCGCACCTTCGCGGCCAGCGGATTGAGGTCATCCGGTTCGTCCAGCGCTGCCACCGCTTGCACGGCGGCGTCGAACAGGCGAATCAGATTGGCAAAGGCATCGCGAAAGAAGCCCGAGACCCGCAGCGTGACATCGACCCGTGGCCGGTCGAGCAGGCTCAGCGGCAGAATCTCGAAATCATCGACGCGCTGACTGCCGGTGGCCCACACCGGACGCACGCCCATCAGCGCCATGGCCTGAGCGATGTCGTCACCGCCAGTGCGCATGGTCGCCGTACCCCACACCGACAGACCGAGCTGACGCAGGTGATCACCGTGATCCTGCAAATGCCGCTCGAGAATCAACGTGGCGGACTGGAAACCGATGCGCCACGCGGTGGTGGTCGGCAGGTTGCGCACGTCCACCGAGTAGAAATTGCGCCCGGTGGGCAATACGTCGAGACGGCCACGACTGGGTGCGCCGCTTGGGCCGGCGGGGACGAAGCGGCCGTTCAGCGCGTCGAGCAGGCCACGCATTTCGGCGGGGCCGCAGGCGTCGAGGCGTGGGGCGACGACTTCGCGCAGGTTGTCCAGAATCGCGTTGACTTCGATCCATCCTGCCCCTTGTGGGAGCGACGGTGCGACGATTCGACTTGCTCGCGAAAGCGTCGTGTCAGTCGACATTGATGTACCTGACCCACCGCTTTCGCGAGCAAGCTCGCTCCCACAGGGGATTTGTAGTGCTTGGGAGATCAGTTGAGTGGCGAATAGCTCCAGGCGTTCGCGGGTGTCGCCGGCGGTGCGCCAGATTTCGTCGCTGACGTTTTGCAGCTCCGGCGGGCGCGGGCCATTCCACGGATCGGCCAACGCACAGTCCAGCGGATCAAAGCCCAACTCAAACGCCTTGGCCAACGCCCGTAGCAGACTCGACTGCGCGCCCTTGCCGTCGCCACGCGGGATGCGCAGCAAGGCCAGCAAGGTATCGATGCGTAAACGCCCGCTCGGTGACTCGCCGAAAATGTGCAGGCCATCGCGGATCTGCGATTCCTTCAGATCACACAGATAGGTGTCCAGGCGCGGCAGCCAGATTGCTGCGTCAGCGTCGCTGTCCAGACCGGCATCAAGCTGCAGTTCGCGATCGATCTGCGTCTCGCGCACCAGTTGCAGGATGTCGCGCTGCAGCTCCCGCGCACGACGCGGATCGAGCAGTTGCGCCTCGTAATATTCGTCGGCCAGCAGCTCCAGATTGCGCAGCGGGCCGTAGGTTTCGGCGCGGGTCAGCGGCGGCATCAGGTGGTCGATGATCACCGCTTGCGTACGCCGTTTGGCCTGGGCGCCCTCGCCCGGATCGTTGACGATAAATGGATAGATATTGGGCAGCGGCCCGAGCAATGCATCCGGCCAGCAATTCTCCGAAAGGCCGACACCCTTGCCTGGCAACCATTCGAGGTTGCCGTGCTTGCCGACGTGAATCACCGCGTGCGCGCCGTAGGTGTTGCGCAGCCAGAAATAGAACGCCAGATAGCCATGGGGCGGCACCAGATCCGGGTCGTGATACACCGCGCTCGGATCGACCTGATAACCGCGCGCCGGCTGAATGCCGACGAAGGTCAGACCCAAACGCAGCCCGGCGATCATCATCCGGCCGTCGCGACACATCGGATCGTTTTGCGGCGCGCCCCAGCGTTCCAGCACGGCGGTGCGATTGGCCTGCGGCAGCGCATTGAACATCGCCAGATAGGCGTCCATCGCCAGACTTTGCTGGCACGGACGCAAGTCGATGCTGTCGAGGTCGTTGCTCACGCCGCCGAGCAATTGCTGGATCAACGCGGTGCCGCTGTCCGGCAACTGCGCCGCCAGCGGAAAGCCTTCGGCCTGCAACGCCCGCAGGATATTCAACGCGGCCGCCGGCGTATCGAGACCGACGCCATTGCCGATGCGACCGTCGCGAGTCGGGTAATTGGCGAGAATCAGCGCGATGCGTTTTTCAGCGTTCGGCAGTTGCGCCAGATCGCTCCAGCGCCGGGCCAGTTCGGCGACAAAATCCATGCGCTCGGGTTGCGCCCGATAGCAGACCACGTCGGACTGGCTGCGCTCACTGCGCCAGGCCAGATCCTTGAAGCTGATCGGCCGGCTGATGATGCGCCCGTCGAGTTCCGGCAAGGCGATGTGCATCGCCAGATCCCGTGGCCCCAGACCCTGCTCGCTGTCGCGCCAACCGGGTTCGTTGTCCTGGGCGCAGATCGCTTGAATCACCGGAATATTGCGCCGGAACGGCCGCAGATGCGGCGCTTCCGGGCTGGATTGCGCGAAGCCGGTGGTGTTGAGAATCACCGCCGCCTCGACCTCATCCAGCCAGTCCTCGACCACACTCAGACAGCCGGGTTCTTTCAGGCTGGCGACGGCGATCGGCAACGGATTGAGCCCCGCTGCCTGCAAGCGCTGGCAAAACACGTCAATGAACGCGGTGTTCGCCGCTTGCAAATGCGAGCGATAAAACAACACCGCCGCAACCGGTTGACCGGGCAGCCATTCGGCTTGCCAGTCGCACAGTGCGGCGGTGTTTTTCTGGGGGTGGTAAATCACCGTACGCGGCAGCGCTTGCGGCTCGCCCCAGACGTAGTCGCGCGCCAACCAGCGGTTGGCCAGGCAATGGAAGAAGTCCAGCGCATTGCCCATGCCGCCCTGACGCAGGAACTGCCAGAGGCGGTCGCGATCTTCGGCGGGCACAGTGCTCAGGTCGCTGAGCTCCGGGTCGGGACGGTCATCGCCCGGCACCAGAATCACCTGCACGCCGCGTTCGGACAACTCCACCAGACGCTCGACGCCATAACGCCAGTAAGCGATGCCGCCGTGCAGCGAAATCAGAATGACCTTGGCGTGACGCAGTACCTCATCGACATACAGATCGACCGAGGCATGATTCTGCACCTGCATGGGGTTGGCCAGACGCAGGCTCGGATAATCCTCGGGCAACTGCTGCGCAGCTTCGGCGAGCAGCGCCAGGCTGGAATCGCCGCTGCACAGGATCACCAGTTCGGCGGGGGTTTGTCCAAGGTCGGCAATGTTGTCATCCGACACGAAACCGCCGGGCTGGGTCCTGAGCAGGTGCATGGCTTAAACGCTGAGCGCGGCGCGCAGTTGCGCTTCGAGTTGCGCGGCGTCGAGTTCCTGACCGATCAGCACCAGACGGGTGACGCGCGCTTCGTCAGCGCCCCACTGGCGGTCGAAATGCTTGTCGAAACGCGTGCCCACGCCTTGGATCAACAGACGCATCGGCTTGTTCGGAATCGCCGCGAAGCCCTTCACGCGCAGAATGCCGTGCTGGACCACCAGTTGCGTCAGCGCGTCGAGCAGCAGGCTTTCATCGGCTTGCGGCAGTTCAATGGAGATCGAGTCGAAGGCGTCGTGATCATGGTCATCGTGATCGTCATCACCGTCGTGGTGGTGATCGTGATGACTGTGGCGGCTGTCGATGTGTTCTTCGGAACCGGCACCGAGACCGATCAGCACGTCCAGTGGCAGGCGACCGTTGCTGGCTTCGATGATTTTTACCGCTGGCGGCAGTTCTTCAGCGACTTCCAGACGTACGCGAGCGAGGTCTTCAGGGCTGGTCTGGTCGGCCTTGTTGAGGATCACCAGATCGGCGCTGGCCAGTTGGTCGGCGAACAGTTCGTGCAGCGGCGATTCGTGATCCAGGTTCGGGTCAAGTTTGCGCTGGGCGTCGACCTGATCCGGGAACGCGGCGAAGGTGCCGGCGGCCACGGCCGGGCTGTCGACCACGGTGATCACCGCGTCAACCGTGCAGGCGCTGCGGATTTCCGGCCACTGGAAGGCTTGTACCAGCGGTTTTGGCAGGGCCAGACCGGACGTCTCGATCAGTATGTGATCGAGGTCACCGCGACGGGCGACCAGTTCGCGCATCACCGGGAAGAACTCTTCCTGAACCGTGCAGCACAGGCAGCCGTTGGCCAGTTCGTAGACGCGACCGGTGGCTTCTTCTTCGGTGCAACCGATGGTGCATTGCTTGAGGATTTCACCGTCGATACCCAGCTCGCCGAATTCGTTGACGATCACCGCGATGCGGCGGCCCTGAGCGTTGTCGAGCATATGACGCAGCAAGGTGGTTTTGCCCGAGCCGAGAAAACCGGTGACGATGGTGACGGGGAGTTTGGCCAGTGTTTTCATCGGATGCCCTTTGGCAAGGTGGCGGGCATACGGGACGAGATCCGCTGCGAGCGTGCGCGCGGAAGAATTCGCCACCGGATCACCCCGCCCGGTTGTAGTGAGAAATCTGTGACGAGGCAGGTCTCCTGGCTGACGGTGTTCAGGCGCGGGGCCCGGCATTCGCTGCGCCTTCCCGCGGGCTCTGTGGATTGAGCTGGCAGTGGCGTGGCAACGAACTTCACCGTTCACAGTTGCGGGGGCAGCCGCGGCTTTGACCGCGTTCCCTTCTTAGCTTCGGCGTGGGCCGAAGAACCTCGAAGGTGCAAGGCTACGCATCGGGTGGTGACCGGTCAATGGTTGGATTGGGGGCATATCCGTTGCTGCGGTAACGGCCTCCCTAGAGTTCCGCCCTTACGGCGGGTCACTTTTGCCAGTCACCGGGTTACGGGGTTTGGTTGTTTTGGATTGGGGGCATATCCGTTGCTGCGGGGGTTGCTGATTACGGTTCCGCCCTTACGGCGGGTCACTTTTTCCAAACGCCGAAAAAGTAACCAAAAAGGCTTCCCCCGGCGTACGGCACTTCGCTGAGGCTCAGTGTTCCCTCGCTACGGTGTCCATCCGGGGGCATCGCCTCCGGTTTGCTTCGCTGCACCTCCTCTCGATGTATGCGGCTTCGCCGCATGGCGCTGCGCGCCTTCCCCCCTGATGGACACCTACGCTCGGCCTGCCGAAGGGGCTGAAGATCAAAAGCCACATCAAGAGCCAAAGCCAAAGCCAAAGCCAAAGCCAAAGCCAAAGCCAAAGCCAAAGCCAAAGCCAAAGCAAATCAAAAGATCGCAGCCTTCGGCAGCTCCTACAGGGGATTGGGTGTATTCAGATAGAGATTGGTCGGCTGTCAGGCCGCCATCGCCAGCAGGCTGGCTCCTACAGTTTAGAAAACGCACAACCCATGCGGCAAAGCCGCCCCACTCAACACGATGAGCGTTAGCTCGAGTAAAGCTTTTGATCTCAAGGCCCGTCGGCAGGCTGAGTGGAGGGGTTTATCCGGGGGTGGGAGCGCAGCGACCGTTTGGCGCAGCCAAACACAGCGAGAGGAGGTGCAGCGAAGCAAACCGTAGGCGCTGCCCCCCGGATGAATCCCGCAGCGAAGGAACCCGAGCCTAGGCGAGGGCCGAACGTCAGGGCACAGACCTTTTGGTTACTTTTGGGGCGTTTGCCAAAAGTGACCCGCCGTAAGGGCGGAACCATAGGAAGCCGTTACCGCAGCAACGGATATACCCCCATACCCATTCAATTGACTCAAATCCCCACCCATGCTCTCCTACACAACTTGTTACGGGTGCCCTTCACAGGGTGAAACGGGAAACCGGTGAATCATGTGCTTTACTCAAAGCCATGTCAGTCCGGTGCTGCCCCCGCAACGGTAAGCGAGCGAAGCGTCAGATCCACTGTGCCAATGCGGCATGGGAAGGTGATGCTTGCAGGTCGGCCAGACGCCAACCCCTCGTGAGCCCGGAGACCGGCCCGCAACACACAGCACGCATGCTGCGTCGCTGAACATAACAAACCCGCGGTGGGCGGGCGCTGTTCGAACCTCTGCGTGCCTGACCCGCAGGGGTTTTCATGCGCTCTATTCACCCGCTGACACTCCAGAGGGAAGCGCCATGTCGATCATCAGCAGCACCGGCAGCAACACCGACAAAATCTCCAGCACCGCCACCTTGAGCCAACGCCTGACCGCCGCGATTGTCGCGTCGATCCTCGGCGCCAGCCTGGTTTACTTCGCCGGTTTCTCGCACATCGAAGCGGTGCACAACGCCGCCCACGATACCCGCCACAGCGCCGCGTTCCCGTGCCACTGAGACCTGCCGCCATGATCAAGCGTATTGCGCAAACCGCAGGTTTCACCGGGCTGCTGGCCGCCCTGTTGCTGACCTTGCTGCAAAGTTTCTGGGTCTCGCCACTGATTCTGCAGGCCGAAACCTTCGAGAAATCCGAACCGGTGGCCGTTCACCAACATGCCGACGGCGCCATGGCCGGGCACACTCACGACGCCGAAGCCTGGGAACCGGAAGACGGCTGGCAACGCGTGGTCTCGACCACCGGTGGCAATCTGGTGGTGGCGGTCGGTTTCGCCCTGATGCTCGCCGGCCTGTACACCCTGCGGGCACCGACCAAAACCTCACAAGGTCTGCTCTGGGGTCTGGCCGGTTACGCAACTTTCGTGCTCGCGCCGACCTTGGGCCTGCCGCCTGAACTGCCGGGCACAGCCGCAGCCGATCTGGCGTCGCGGCAGATGTGGTGGATCGGCACCGCCGCATCCACCGCTGTTGGTCTGGCCCTGATCGTGTTCAGCCGTCATTGGTTGATGAAGCTGCTGGGCGTGGCGATTCTGGCTATGCCGCACGTGATCGGCGCACCACAACCGGAAGTGCATTCGATGCTCGCTCCGGAAGCGCTGGAAGCCCAGTTCAAAATCGCTTCGCAGTTGACCAACGTGGCGTTCTGGCTGGCCCTGGGCCTGATCAGCGCCTGGTTGTTCC
Organism: Pseudomonas sp. LF020; assembly: GCF_053456425.1. NCBI lineage: Bacteria > Pseudomonadati > Pseudomonadota > Gammaproteobacteria > Pseudomonadales > Pseudomonadaceae > Pseudomonas > Pseudomonas sp. LF020. The sequence continues at coordinate 190,103 of NZ_JBRFIX010000002.1, read as the reverse complement.
GCCGCAAAAGCGATGGTCAATACCACGCATGACCGATGACCGCGCAGCGCCGACCTTCGTGGTCGGCCTGGGCTGCCAGCGCGGCTGCCCGGCCAGCACGCTGCGCGCGTTACTCGATCAGGCATTGCAGGCGCATCGCATCGAGCTGGAAGCGGTCAAGGCCCTGGCCAGCATCGATTTGAAGCGCGATGAACCGGGCTTGCAGGAACTGGCCGCACAACTTGCGTTACCACTGTTGTATTTCAGCAGCGACGAACTGGCCAGTTACCAGCAGCGACTCAGCCACCATTCGCAGATCGCCTATGAGCGCACCGGCTGCTACGGCGTGGCGGAAAGTGCCGCCCTGGCCCTTGCCGAGCAGTTGATTCAGGCACCGGCAAAATTGCTGATTTCCCGGCAAAAATACGCTCAGGCGACCCTGGCATTGGCCGGCGCTGCGTAAAATCCGGATAATCCCCCTGTTTGATCATGAGCAATCTTCATCTGAAGCGTTGCCCTGCCCCGTTTTTCACAGGATTTCTGCATGACTGTCTACTTCATCGGCGCCGGCCCCGGCGACCCGGAATTGATCACCGTCAAAGGCCAGCGGCTGATCCGCAGCTGCCCGGTAATCATCTACGCAGGCTCGCTGGTACCGGCTGCGGTGCTGGAGGGGCATCAGGCCGAAACCGTGGTCAACAGCGCCGAATTGCATCTGGAACAGATCATCGAACTGATCAAAACCGCGCATGCCAACGGCCAGGATGTGGCGCGGGTGCATTCCGGCGATCCGAGTCTGTATGGCGCGATTGGCGAGCAGATTCGTTATCTGCGTGAGCTGAACATTCCGTTCGAAATCATCCCCGGCGTCACCGCGACCGCAGCGTGTGCGGCGTTGCTCGGCGCCGAGCTGACACTGCCGGACGTTTCGCAGAGCGTGATTCTGACCCGCTACGCCGATAAAACTGCCATGCCGGCGGGTGAGGAGTTGAGCAGTCTGGCGCAGCATGGCGCGACCATGGCGATTCATCTGGGGGTCAATCATCTGCAGAAGATCATCGCCGAATTGCTGCCGCATTACGGCGCCGATTGCCCGATTGCGGTGATCCACCGGGCGACATGGCCGGATCAGGATTGGGTGGTGGGGACACTGGAGGATATTGCCGCGAAGGTGGAGGCCAAGGGGTTTCGGCGCACGGCGTTGATTCTGGTGGGACGGGTGCTGGGCAGTGAGGTGTTTAGCGAGTCATCGTTGTATCGCGCGGGGCATGCGCACCTTTACAGACCCTGAGTCAGATGACTTTTGTGGCTGGGTTCAAAACCTGTGGTGAGGGGATTTATCCCCGATGGGGTGCGAAGCAGCCCAAAAAAATGGAACTGCTGCGCAGTTCATCGGGGATAAATCCCCTCACCACAAAGTACGGGCATAAAAAAACGGCGCTCACGGGGCGCCGTTTTTCGTGTTCGCAGCGAACACCTTAGTAATAGGCGTTTTCTTTCTGCGTGTGGTCAGTCACGTCGCGCACACCTTTGAGCTCTGGAATGCGCTCGAGCAAGGTGCGCTCGATGCCTTCCTTCAGGGTCACGTCGGCCTGGCCGCAGCCCTGGCAGCCGCCGCCGAACTGCAGCACGGCAATGCCGTCCTCAACCACATCGATCAGGCTGACCTGACCGCCGTGGCTGGCCAGCCCCGGGTTGATTTCGGTTTGCAGGTAGTAGTTGATGCGCTCGTTGACCGGGCTGTCGGCGTTGACCATCGGTACTTTGGCGTTTGGCGCCTTGATGGTCAGCTGGCCGCCCATGCGGTCGGTGGCGTAGTCGACGACGGCATCGTCGAGGAACGCTTCGCTGAACGAGTCGATGTAGGCGGTGAAGCTTTTCAGCCCTAGCGCGGTATCTTCAGGTTTTTCTTCGCCCGGCTTGCAGTAGGCAATGCAGGTTTCGGCGTACTGGGTGCCAGGCTGGGTGATGAAGACGCGGATGCCGATGCCCGGGGTGTTCTGCTTGGAGAGCAGATCGGCCAGGTAATCGTGGGCGGCGTCGGTAATGGTAATAGCGGTCATGGAAACTCCTCGCAGGCTTGGGCGCAGTTTACGCCAATCATTGCGCCGGACAAAGTCCTAGTATTTTTGTCGGGAAAGATTCTCGACAGGCTCGCGAACCGATTCGCCGTCGATCCGCGCTTTAAGCCACTGATAACTGCGTTTTTCCACCCATTCGTAGCTTAGCCACGAACCCACTGCGATAGCCAGGGCGCAAACAGCGAACATCAGATACGGATTGATTCCATAGCGCCGGGCAATAAAACCACCGGCAGACAGCACCAGCACGTGCATCAGGTACACCGAATAAGAACAATCACCGAGCAACTTCATCAGCCGATTACGCTCGACGTAGCGCTCAAGTGATATGCAGGCCATCACCAGCACCGCGCTCGGCACGCCCCAGTTCAACAGCCTTGGCGCCGGCGTCAGGTGATAGATCGCCAACAACGCGGCGCCCATCGCCAACAGTGGCAGCCACAGACCCGCACCGATCCAGCCCCGGCGATAGAGCACGCCAATGCCGATCCCCAGCAAAAATTCGTAGACGATGTCCGAACGGTAAAACTCGTTGAGCCAGCCGAACGCCCGACACACCGAAAACAGCAACGCGCCAACCACCAGCAAGCGCACCTGCCAACGAAACACCAGCGCACAGGCAAACAGCACATAAAAAAGCATTTCGTAATTGAGCGTCCAGCCGACATTCAGTGTCGGGTAGATCCCGTAGCCGCCGGGGTTTTGCGCCGGAATGAATAGCAGCGATGCGATGAAATGCGCCCAATCCACCGTCTGATCCGGCAACATCGGCCGGGCGAACACCACCAGCAACGCCATCAGCAGCGTGTACAGCCAGTACGCCGGCACGATGCGAAACAGCCGAAACAGCAGAAATCGCGCCGGAGGCAACGACTTGCTTTCGGTAGACAGGAAAATCACCAGACCGCTGATGACGAAAAAGACATCGACGCCGACTGCGCCTTTGTCGATGAAGAACTGCCCGACCGGGCCGCTCGCCTTGAAGTCGAAAAAAATCTGCATGAAGTGGTGACAGACCACCGTCCACGCGGCAAGCGCCCGCAGGGCCTGCACTGAAATCAACATGATCGGCTCCCGCCCACGATTCCTGAATCCCCACCGCCCCCCCTGTAGGAGCTGCGGCACGCTGCGATCTTTTGATCTTTGTTGTTAAAGAATCAAAAGATCGCAGCCTCGTTGCACTCGACAGCTCCTACAGGGGTTTTGCGGTGTTGCTTGGAATTGTGACAGCAGGTCGATCTCAACGATCAAAGATTCTCGTAGCGGTTCATGTCCAGCACGCCCTCTTCCACCGGATCGGTTTCATGGAGGTATTGGCTCAGGTCGTGGAAATAGAACCAGAATTGCGGATGACTGCGACGGATGCCCCAACGTTCGACGATTTTCTCGAAACGGTTGGCATCCTTGGCATTCTCCATGGCATCGACAAACTCCGGCACTTGCTCGGCCGGAATGTTGAAGATGAAGTTCGGATAGCTGCTCAGTACGCCCGGATAGATAGTCAAGGTGTCCAGCCCCGGTTGATAACGCAACGATTCGCCCAGCAGAAACGCCACGTTGCTGTGCGCGCGGTTGCGAAGCAGGCTGTAGACCTCGCGTTTGCCGCTGCGGGTTTCGATGCGCAGCATGGTCGCTTCCGGCAGTTGATCGATAACCTTCAGACCGGCCGCCGGGCGCGACGTCAGGCGACTGAGTGCCTGCTCGGCGTTCTGCAGCGCCGGGTCGATATTCGGCCGCGAGCAGTAGGCGCCGTCACAACGATTGATCGGGTCGGGCCGCGCATTGAGGTCGCCGTAACGCGCCAGCAACTGCATGGCGAAGTCGTATTTCGGGTCTTTCTCATCGAGTTTCAGCGCGGTCGGCTTGTCGTCGTCGATGGCTTCGTAGTCGAGCCACATCTTGAACTGGCCGCTGCTCTGATACCAATCGTCGAGGTAGTCCTCGCGGGAGTCGGCCGGCATCAGGCGCAGGAAGTTCTGCTCGGCGCCGTTGCGGATCAGGTCGAAATACAGGCGGGTCTGCGCCTGATGGGAGACGTTGCCGAACACATCGAAGTTGACCGCCAACTGGTAATAGGTGCGCTCCAGCAGCGGATAGTCGAACAGCCACATGGTCTGTGGCACTTCGCCGATCAGGCCTTTGGTCACCGATGCACTGTCGAAGTGGCGGAAAATGCTCAGCAGCGCGTTGTCGTTCCCGGCCCACAGGGTCGACCAGCTCGGCGGCGGTTGGTCGGCGTAGCTGTCGCGGCGCAGGGCCTCGTATTCATTGCGCTTGTTGCGATAGTTGTGCCACAGGCTTAGGACACTGCCGACGTCATCGTTCTGCCCCGGCATCGCCAGCAACGGCGTGGCCTGGCCGCGATAGTTCGGATCGGTGATGTACAGGTCATGTTCCGGGGCCTGGAACAGCGCCCAGAAGTTGTCGCGAATCACGTCCGTCGCAATCTGCCCACGGCACACCGGCCCGCGAATGAAGGTGCGCACGAAGTATTCGGCGTTATCGAGCATGAACTGATAACGCGCCTGCGCCGGAATCGCCTCGAAGGTGGCGAACGGGTTGGCCCGGCTCTGCGGCCCGTAACCCGGCAACGCATTGACCTGCCAGTTGCCGCTGTAGAACAGACTCTTGACCCGCGCCATCTTCGCCGCGCTCAGCGGATAGGTGATGTGGGTCTTGTGCACGATCACCCCTTGCACCGGCCACAAGCGGTAGTAAACCTGGGTGCCCGGGTCGTCATTCGGGCGACGGGTGGCGATCAGGTCAATTGGCTGCCCTGTCGGTGTGCGCGAACGCACCCACTGGAAGTAGTGCCCCGGCTCGCCGTCCTTGAAGTAGATATGTGCCAGGAACCAGTGCTCGAACAACCAGCGCCCGACCAGGCTCTGCCGCGCCCCCGGAGTGTTGAGCAGATTTTCCCACTGGACGATTTGCAGCGCTTCTTTGGCGCTCGGCGCCAGGCCTTGCTCGTCGATTGGTGCACCGGACGCCAGCCAGCGTTGCAGGGTTTGGTATTGCTGATCGGTGAGGCCAGTCACCGCCAGCGGCATGCCTTCTTTCGGGTGGGCGCCGGCGTAGCCGTCAAACTCGGCGGGCATCGCGCACATGTTTTCCCGTTGCAGGCCGAGGACGATGTCTTCCGGCAGCTTGGCATTCGGGGTCAGCGGGGTTTTGTGTCCCAGCTCCAGCATCCGCGCCATCAACGCGGCCTGGCTGCCCTGGGCATCGAGTACCGAATAAAAGCCTTTCTGCTGCCAGGCGCGTTTGCCGAAGGCGTCGTAGAACAGCCGCGTGGTCGGCGCCGCTTGCGTGCGCTCACCATCGTAGACCGGCATCTTGCTCGCGCCCCGCCCTGCGCCTTCGCCGCTGCCCAGATTGAGCTGGCAGGCAGAGTCGTAGCAGGCATGGCAGGCCACGCATTTCTCGGTGAAGATCGGCTGAATATCTCGGGTATAAGAGATCGCAGGCTCTTGCGCAACGGCGCCCCAGCTTAAGAACAGCAAGAAAATGCTGATGACGCGGTACGACATGCCCTTGATCCCGATCCTGAAAAAAACGCCGCGATTCTACAGTATGACGCTCGTACCAACATGAGCGATATTCATGCAAATAGCCTGCATGCTCCAAAAGCGCACAGGTTTGTTATGATCCCGGCCCTTCGTCATGGTCTTTTCGAGTAGTCCCAATGTCCGATCGCAGCGTCCGCCTTCAAGCTCTCAAGCAAGCCCTCAAAGAGCGCATCCTGATACTCGACGGCGGCATGGGCACGATGATCCAGAGCTACAAGCTCGAAGAGCAGGATTATCGCGGCAATCGCTTCGCCGACTGGCCAAGTGACGTCAAGGGCAACAACGACCTGCTGGTGATCACCCGTCCGGACGTGATCGGCGGCATCGAAAAGGCTTATCTGGATGCCGGCGCCGACATTCTGGAAACCAACACCTTCAACGCCACGCGCATTTCCATGGCCGATTACGGCATGGAAGAGCTGGCGTACGAATTAAACGTAGAAGGCGCACGACTGGCGCGCAAGATCGCCGACGCCAAGACCGCCGAGAACCCGGACAAGCCGCGTTTCGTCGCCGGCGTGCTCGGCCCGACCAGCCGCACCTGCTCGCTGTCGCCTGACGTCAACAACCCCGGCTACCGCAACGTCACCTTCGACGAATTGGTGGAAAACTACACCGAAGCCACCAAAGGCCTGATCGAGGGCGGCGTCGACCTGATCCTGATCGAAACCATTTTCGATACGCTCAACGCCAAAGCGGCGATCTTCGCCGTGCAAGGGGTGTTCGAAGAGCTGCACATCGAATTGCCGATCATGATTTCCGGGACCATCACCGATGCGTCCGGCCGTACCCTGTCGGGCCAGACCACTGAAGCGTTCTGGAACTCCGTGGCCCACGCCAAGCCAATCTCGGTCGGCCTCAACTGCGCGCTCGGCGCCAGTGAACTGCGTCCGTACCTGGAAGAGCTGTCGAACAAGGCCAGCACCCACGTCTCGGCGCACCCGAACGCCGGTTTGCCGAACGAATTCGGCGAGTACGACGAACTGCCGGCGCAAACCGCCAAGGTCATCGAAGAATTCGCCCAGAGCGGTTTCCTCAACATCGTCGGCGGTTGCTGCGGCACCACACCTGGCCACATCGAAGCCATCGCCAAAGCCGTGGCCGGTTATGCGCCGCGACAGATTCCGGACATTCCCAAGGCTTGCCGTTTGTCCGGTCTGGAGCCGTTCACCATCGATCGCAGCTCGTTGTTCGTCAACGTCGGCGAGCGCACCAACATCACCGGTTCCGCCAAGTTCGCCCGTCTGATCCGTGAAGACAACTACACCGAAGCCCTGGAAGTCGCCCTGCAGCAGGTCGAGGCCGGCGCGCAGGTGATCGACATCAACATGGACGAAGGCATGCTCGATTCGAAGAAGGCCATGGTGACCTTCCTCAATCTGATTGCCGGCGAGCCGGACATCTCCCGCGTGCCGATCATGATCGACTCCTCGAAATGGGAAGTTATCGAAGCGGGTCTGAAGTGCATTCAGGGCAAGGGCATCGTCAACTCGATCAGCATGAAAGAAGGCGTCGAGCAGTTCATCCATCACGCCAGACTGTGCAAACGCTACGGCGCGGCGGTGGTGGTGATGGCGTTCGACGAAGCCGGCCAGGCCGACACCGAAGCGCGCAAGAAAGAAATCTGCAAACGCTCCTACGACATTCTGGTCAACGAAGTCGGCTTCCCGCCGGAAGACATCATCTTCGACCCGAACATCTTCGCCGTGGCCACCGGCATCGAAGAACACAACAACTACGCTGTGGACTTCATCAACGCCTGTGCCTACATCCGCGACGAGCTGCCGTATGCGCTGAGTTCCGGCGGCGTGTCCAACGTGTCGTTCTCGTTCCGTGGCAACAACCCGGTGCGTGAAGCGATTCACTCGGTGTTCCTGCTGTACGCGATCCGCGCCGGCCTGACCATGGGCATCGTCAACGCCGGTCAGCTGGAAATCTACGACCAGATCCCGCAGGAGCTGCGCGACGCCGTCGAGGACGTGATCCTCAACCGCACGCCGGAAGGCACCGACGCCCTCCTCGCCATCGCCGACAAGTACAAGGGCGACGGCAGCGTCAAGGAAGCCGAGACCGAAGAGTGGCGCAGCTGGGACGTCAACAAGCGTCTGGAGCATGCGCTGGTCAAGGGCATCACCACCCACATCGTTGAAGACACCGAAGAGTCGCGCCAGTCGTTCGCGCGCCCGATCGAAGTCATCGAAGGCCCGCTGATGTCGGGCATGAACATCGTCGGCGACCTGTTCGGCGCCGGCAAAATGTTCCTGCCGCAGGTGGTGAAATCCGCCCGCGTCATGAAACAGGCCGTGGCGCACCTGATCCCGTTCATCGAGCTGGAAAAAGGCGACAAGCCGGAAGCCAAGGGCAAGATCCTCATGGCCACGGTCAAAGGCGACGTACACGACATCGGCAAGAACATCGTCGGCGTGGTGCTGGGTTGCAACGGCTACGACATCGTCGACCTCGGCGTGATGGTCCCGGCGGAGAAAATCCTCCAGGTCGCCAAGGAAGAAAAGTGCGACATCATCGGTCTGTCCGGACTGATCACCCCGTCGCTGGACGAAATGGTCCACGTGGCTCGTGAAATGCAGCGTCAGGATTTCCATCTGCCGCTGATGATCGGTGGAGCGACCACCTCCAAGGCACACACCGCGGTGAAGATCGAACCGAAGTACAGCAACGATGCGGTGGTCTACGTCACTGACGCCTCGCGCGCGGTGGGTGTGGCGACGCAGTTGCTGTCCAAGGAACTCAAGGCCGGTTTCGTCGAGAAGACCCGTCTGGAATACGTCGATGTGCGTGAGCGCACCGCCAACCGCAGCGCCCGTACCGAGCGCCTGAGCTACGCGGCGGCGATCGCCAAGAAGCCACAGTTCGACTGGGCCAACTACACGCCGGTCAAACCGACCTTCACCGGCACCCGCGTGCTGGACAACATCGACCTCAACGTTCTGGCCGAGTACATCGACTGGACACCGTTCTTCATTTCCTGGGATCTGGCCGGCAAATTCCCGCGCATCCTTGAAGATGAAGTGGTCGGTGAAGCCGCCACCGCACTGTACAAGGATGCGCGCGAGATGCTTACCAAACTGATCGACGAGAAGCTGATCAGCGCCCGTGCGGTGTTCGGCTTCTGGCCGGCCAACCAGGTGCATGACGACGACATCGAGCTGTACGGCGATGACGGCAAGCCGATGGCGCGGCTGCATCACCTGCGTCAGCAGATCATCAAGACCGACGGCAAACCGAACTTCTCGCTGGCCGACTTCGTTGCACCGAAAGACAGCGAAGTGACCGACTACGTCGGCGGGTTCATCACCACCGCCGGCATCGGCGCCGAAGAAGTCGCCAAGGCCTACCAGGACGCTGGTGACGACTACAACTCGATCATGGTCAAGGCCCTCGCCGACCGCCTGGCCGAGGCTTGCGCCGAATGGCTGCACCAGCAAGTGCGTAAAGAACACTGGGGTTATGCCAAGGACGAGGTGCTGGATAACGAAGCACTGATCAAAGAACAGTACTCCGGCATCCGCCCTGCCCCGGGCTACCCGGCTTGCCCGGATCACACCGAGAAAGCCACGCTGTTCACCCTGCTCGACCCCGAGGCCAGCGAGATGCGTGCTGGCCGCAGCGGCGTGTTCCTCACCGAGCATTACGCGATGTTCCCGGCAGCAGCGGTCAGCGGCTGGTACTTCGCCCATCCGCAGGCGCAATATTTTGCCGTGGGCAAGGTCGACAAGGATCAGGTGCAGAGCTACACCTCGCGCAAAGGTCAGGACCTGAGCGTGACCGAGCGCTGGCTGGCGCCGAACCTCGGTTACGACGAATAAGCGCAACGGTCAGTCCCCGGAGCTGCCGGGGATTGACCATTCACCGGGCTTTACCCGCCTGACAATTGCCCGGAGGAACCGGGCATTTGTGCGTTGCCGGCAGACAAGCCGATTTGTTCGATCTCCCGTCGCGACAATTCGATGAGCCTGGCATTTCGCGCGGCCGCCTGATCGAACAGCCTGCTCAGATACAGCGGATCGTCAGCACTCAACGCTTCGTCCTCGCCTTCCTCCATCAACTGCACTTCATCCATTTGCCTGAACGCTTCAGGCTGCTGCTCCTTGAGATAGTCCAGCCAGTAGTCGCGCTGGATCAGGTCCTCCAGAAATCTGTCGGAGCGTTCCGCGTTAACCACCTCGGCGCGCGCATTGACCAACTGCTGCGGGGTGACACCGGAGGCAAATTTCATGTTTTTCGGCTGCCCGGGCAATTCCAGTCCATCGTCCCAGCCCCCGGTCAGACCGATCCGGTAACCGAGACGGACCTCGGCTTCGTCGAAACCACTGCGCGCAGCCGCGGCTTTTGCCAGTTCATCGACCTTGTCCAGCCGGAACAGCTGCCGCGACAGGGACAACAAGGCCTCGCCGCGGATTCCCGGGCGGCCGGCCGGTAAATCGAGCAAGGCGTTGTAGGTGAAGACCTTGCTCTCCAGACCACTGAACGTAAGGATGCGCCCATCCACGCAAGTCCCGTGTGTGGCCGAGCCGGCGAAAATCACCTCGCGCAGCTCACTGTTGGCGGCCGCCGCTTCCATGACCATCCACACCCGTCGGGTCAGATCGGCGTTGGCCACCCGAAACTCCTGGGTGTCTTGCAATCGGTCAAGCAAATGGAAGAATGCCGCGCTATCCGGTTCCGCCGCGAGTTGATCCCAGAGTATGTCTCGCGCAGACGCCTGCTCCGCCGGCAGATTCGCCAGCCACGGCGCCTTCTGTTGCGCATGGGCCTGTTCGCCCGGGAGGGTTTCGTCGGACTCGATACTGTCAGTGGTTTCACTGAGCCCGCCGGCAACGTCGTCAGCCATTTCCTCCAGATCGGATCGCGAGAAACCGAGCACTCGCTGACGCTGACCCGCAGCCTGATAGGTTCTGAGCCTGTCTAGAGAGTCCTCCGACAGGTTGTAGTTGTCAGTCAGGTCGGTGCCGTCCATCAGCTCATCGTGCTGACCGTCCAACGCCTCTTCGGGGACGGCGGTGATGTCGTTGCGACTCAGGTTCAGTGTCCGCAGGTGTTGCGCATCCAACGCCCCAGCCGGCCACTCGGCGAGGTTATTGTTGCGCAGATCCAGACTTCGCAAATGTTCGAAATAGCTGACGTCGAACGCCTCGAGGTGGTTGTAGCTCAGGTCCAGGGTCTGCAGATGCTCCAGGCCGGACAGCGCATCATACAGATGCTCGCTGTCACTGAAGTTGTTGCTGGAAAGTTCAAGCCGCTCAAGTTCCGGCATTTGCCGGACGCCATCAGGCAGCGCTGTGAGTTCATTGCCATTGAGGGTCAGATTACGCAGATGAGAGAAAGATTTGAGAAACCCGTTACTGCCCTCGGCCGTCACTCGTGTGCCTGTCAGGTTCAAGCTGCCGACATGCCCGAAGTCCTCGGGCACTGGCGGTAAATCGCCCAATTGCAGACCGTTGAGATCGAGAACCGCATCAACCCCGGGAACCGATAACCTTGCGCGCCAGCAGGTGAGGATGCGCCACGCCGCCAGGCTGCGCGATTGCGAGGAGATGACCCAGTCGACACCACGGGTTTCCCGGGTATACAGCCAGCCATTGAGGCGGCGGACGAGGGTTTCAAACGTCTGGCTCCAGCCCGTGATCCGCTCGCCGATCTGCACATCGGTCGCACCCTCGTTACGCAGCGCCTCGATCATCTGCATGGCGTGTTCGTCGGTAAAGGCCGGTTGCAACCGCTGCAGGTTCTGGCGCATGCATGTCAGCCCGGAACTGACCGGTGCCGGCGTCAGCGGCAGCAACTGGCGGGCCACAGACACACCGTTCTCCACCGGCGGAAAAGTCGCCGGTACCGGTTGCCGGGCAAACGCATCCAGCGCGCCCTCAGGCAGGCCGATGGTGTGCTCGAGCCGCCGTTGCGCCACACGCAGGTCGGCCGACGCTGCGGCGGTCAGAGGGGCACCGCTCAGGTTGGAATTGAGCAGTGCGGTGCTCTCGAGCACGGCAGGCGGCAGCGTGCCGATACGGGTGTCGCGCAGATCCAGCCACGACAGTTGTGGCAGACTTTCGGCCCCTGCCGGCCACTGCTGCAAGTGTGTTCCGTGCAGGTCGAGAGCCTTCAATCGCTGCAGGCTGTCGACGTTCAGTTCGCTTAACGGATTGTTGCGCAGATTCAGCTGTTCGAGCGCCGGCAATGCGCTCAATCCGCTCTGCAGGCGTGAAGTATCGGTCAACAGATTGTCGGCGAGGTCGAGGTGGACCAGGCGCGAAAGCCCCTGCGACTCGATCGGCCATTCGTGCAAGGCATTGTCACTCAGATCAAGGGTGCGCACTTCGCTGAATGCGCTGACAAAACCGCGCACCTGCGCGGCGGCAACGCGCTGGCCGCTGAGCAGCAGCGTGCGCACATGCGCAAACGCGTCAGCGGGCAATACCGGCAGTTCGCTGAGCATCAACCCCGACAAATCCACGGTCGAAGCGCTGAGCGTCGCGCCATAGCGCTTGAACATGCCCTTGCGCCAACTGGTTTTGAGGACTTGGGCCAGGTTTGATCGCGCGATGAGTTCGCGCAGCGATTCTGCCGACACCACCACGCGCTGCTGCCACTGATTGAGTTCACTCGCCAGCGCAGCGAATTGATCACTCAAGGCATTGATCGCGGTGAAACGCTGCTGCTCATCCGGCCATTGCTCGAAGAAACGATTGAACACCCCCTCCGGCGATTGATTCACGCCCTCGCCCAGGCGCCGCAATTCACCACGGCAATAATCCCTGACCATCGTCTCTCGATCGATCAGGTGTTCTGGATGGGTCTTGACGTATTCGTACACACCCGCGAAATTTTCCCGGGAGAATCTTGACCAGTCCAGCGACAGCCCCGGCCAGAGTTTTCCATGCCCCTGCAACAATGTCGGCGGCACGCTGCTGATCCCCGTGTCTCTGAGATTCAGACGCTCCAGGGCTGGTAATTCCAGGACACCCGCAGGCCAGTCGAACAATGAATAGGCGACGATGTCGAGCGTGCGCAGGTTACGCATGCCGCTGACGTCGAAGGCCAGTGGCTGATAGCTCGACGTGCTGACACTCAATGCTTCAAGGCGGGTCAACTGAGCCAGCCGTGCAGGCATGTCGGCGGCATAGGGCATTGCACAGTAGAGCGTCAGGTCAGTGAACTCCGGCAGGTTCTGCAACACCGCCGGCACGTTGGTGAACGTTTCTGCGGTGGCGTTGATGCGCAGCGCCCTGAGCCCGGGGAAACTGCCCAACAACTCATCGACGTTGGCATCGGTGATGCATCGCCCCCGGATTCGCAGATCGCGCACATGCGAGAAATCCGCCGTCAGTACCGGCAACGGGTCGTCGCACGTCAGATCGAGGCGTGCGGCGGTGGCCTGGCTATCAGCTAGCGGCGATTTGCGCCAGCTCTGCTTGAGGCTGCGCACCACGCTGGATCGGCCGCCGATCATCGATTGCAGCGTCGGCTCCGGGGCTGGCACACCTTCCCATTGCGCCAGCGTCGATTCGAGCGCCTGCCATTCACGCAGGCGCCTTTGCAACAGCTCGTAAATCTGCGCGTCAGTCCGCCCGGCAGCCAACTGTTTGAGGATGAACCCGCCCGCCTGCTGATCCGTCAGCGCCGGATACACGTCCTGCACGCGCGTCACCAGCAGCGGGTTGACGCCTTCGCCGCGACCGCTGGCGTAATAACCCAGCCCGTGCTGGCGTACCCGCACTGGCGCCTTGAAGCGCTTCTTGTGGCCCTGGCGTTTGCTCGCCAGACGAGCCATTTCGCTACGGTGGCGGGCCACATACCGGATCAGCGCCCGACGCAGTCCGGCGCTGCGCGTAACCTGGGCGAACCCCAGGGCCTGTCGCGACTGGTCGGGCAACGCGTGGAGGATTGAGGCGAGGAAGTTGTCGCCGTGACGCGGAACACTGTTGAGCTCTTCGCCGCGCTCGTTGTACGCCTGATAGACCGGCCCGCGCTTGACCAGGTACTTGGTCTGGACGGCACTTTCGCTGCCGATACTGTCGATCAACGGCCCGTCGAAACTGCCTTCGCGCACCTCCAGACGCACCTCGTCCGACCAGCCCGGCAGCCGTTCCAGGGCGCGCAAGGCCAGCCATTGGCTTTCGCTGCCGCCCGGATTCTCCCTGTGCAGGCCAGCGACCGCGTGGTTGAAGCGGCGCTGCCGGGCATATTCACGGGAGAGCTCCAGCAGCCGCAACGGAACCCGCTCAGCGTTTTGCAGGCGTGCCAATTCCTCGGCATTCGCCTCCAGCAGCACACGGATAGCCGCCGAGCTGCCCAACCCCGGTGTGGCGTCTTGTAGCCTGGCGATTCGCGGGTCGTTCAACGCGAGTTCGTCATAGAGCCTGTCGAACATTGCGGGTTGCCGGGTGCGCAGGTAATCGGCGATCTGTTTGCGCAGTTCCAAAGGCCGGGATTCGACGACACGCGCCGGCTCGGCACCCAGCAGCCAACGTGTTTGCGACTCATCCAGCGCTGCCAGAATACGCTCAGGCAATTGGCCGTCGAGCACTTCGGCGCGGGTCACCTGGATCGGCGTGTGCACCTGGCCCTCGATAGAGCCTGATTCCGCGCCGAACAGCCGGCTGGGGCCGGACAACTGCGCTGCGTCGAAGATTTGCAGGATCTGCCCGCTCGGCCAGCGCGGCATTTGCGTGAGCATTGGCAGCGTCAGCAGATACGAATCGTCCAGGGCAGTTCCTCGTTCGACCTGATCGATCAGCCGCCCGACCTGCTGATCCGCCTCATACAGACGCAGGGTGTCGGCCAGGGCCAGTGGCGCCGGCTGATGATCGAGGTGCATCTGACGCAGGGCATCATCACCGACCCCACTGACATCGGCGATTTCGAGCAGTTGCGCATCCGAAAACGCCTCAGTCGAGTGACCGATGCGCCGCAGCAGGGTCAGTCGATCCCAGCTCAGCGGTCGCTCCAGGTTGTGGCGCCAGGCGCCCAGTCGGTAGTGCTCAAGGATCGGTTGATACGCCGCAGGATCATGCGGGTGGCGGATGCGCCAGCTTTTCAAGGGCTCGTCGTAGTGCGTCTGGTAGACCTTGCCCTGCTGGCGAATGAAGGTCTTGCCGTCGAATCGATACACGCCCTGCGCATCGGGCACGGCAGTCGCAGGCAGGACACTATCGCTGACGTAGGCATCGAGATCAGGTTTCCACAGGCGAACCGAGCCGTCGGGCCGTTCGACCGGGTGCAGATGCTCGATCACCGGCTCGGCGGAGGCCGCACGCAGTCGCCCTGCGCCCTTGCCGACTGCGCCCATCACGCCAATCAGCGCGAGGTTCTGCGCCACATCGACCAGATGCGCCTTGGCAGCCTGGCGATCGCCTTCCGACCATTCGATGGCGCCTTCGAACGACTCATAGAGCAGCTGCCCGGCCATCACGGTCATCATGATTTCGCCCAGGACCGGGACAAACATCGACACCATGTTCAACGCCAGCATGCCGAACTCGAGCAGATGACTGAGCTTTTCTGCCCGTACCCTGGCATCGACGTCCGCCGTGGGGACGGCGTGGGCGCGCGCGTCGGCGATGAATTTGGCCTGGTGCTCTTCGTAGAGGTATTGCCACAGATCCGTGTTGTCGGCCCAGATTCCGGCAACGCCTTTGCGCGTGATGCCAAACGGGTCGAGATACGGGTCAGGCTGCGGCTCGCGCTTGCCGGGGGCTTCAGGTGGCAGCTCCTTGATACGCGCGATGGTGGACAGTGGCGGCATCAGCTGTGCGACCTTGACCCAGATCGAATGCAACGGGTCACTCGGGGAATCTGCTGCCTTTTGGGTGAACTGACTGAAATAGTAAGGACGGTCGGCATAAGCGACGAACTGACTGAAAAACTGCTGGTAAGCGGTCGGTCCTGGCCCGGTAGCTGCAGGGTCGGTGGCCGTGAACTTGCGTTTGAACACCTCACGCATCTGCGCACTGCTGTAACGCTTGAGCGGGTGTTGCGGGTCATGGGGGATGTAGACGATGAACTCGTTGGTATAGCGGTAGCGCTCGCTGATGCTGAACACCACGCAACCGGTCATCCGCCGCTTCATCAGGCTCAGATCACGAAACCAGACAGCCTTGCCGCCGAGCTGCGGATGGATCTGGCCGTCCACCACCGACAAAATCATCTGGTAGTCGGCGGGCTCGATGTCCTTTTTCAGTAGCGCCCATTCAGCGGCGGCACGCAGCGCGGTTTTCTGGCTGGTAATGAATTGTTGGCGCAAGGCGTCGGTTTTTTCGAAAAACCCTTTGATCCGTGCCTGATAACGGGCACCGACGTCCAGCGAACGACACAGGGTCAGAAACTGACTGACCGTGATGCCGATTTCTGCTGCCTGAAACTCGCCTGGGGTCGCTGTCTCGACCACGAAACCGGACTTGGGGTGATAGGCACCCGCTTCGCATTCCGCGGCCTCGAAGTTGTGCAACACCGCTTGCAGCAAGGGCAGCTTCAGCACTTCGAACGTGGAAACCTCCACCTCCAGCACCCCGAGTTCGAGGGGCCGTCTGAGACACAGCAAGGTCTTGCCGAGATCGACCGTGACGTTGAACTGATCCTTGAGTGCCTTGCCGAGCAGCGCCTGGGCAAATGCATCGACGCTTTCAAGGCCGGCCATGGTCTTGTCGAGTCGGGTCTGGGCGACAAAGGCCGCCGTGACCCAGTCTTTCAAGGCTTGCTGCTGATCATTCGGGAATTCGTGATAACCGTGCGCTGGCCGGCTATTGACTGCTTTCATCGCGGCTCGCCGGGCGGGCGTGGCGGCAATCAGCCAATCGGGGATCATCTGCTCAAGCAGCTTGCCGTGAAGGCTGGCGCTGACCGGTGCGCGGGGCAATGTCGGGGGATGAGTGGACATCCTGTCTCTCCTGAAAAATGGGAGGACAGGACACCATGTCCGCCGCAGTGACCTGCGGTACATAGTTATCGTTTTGGCGTGGACGTGTTACCGGACAATTCAGCAACCCGCGTGCGACCACGGCACAACCCGCTGGATTGGCTATGCTGTCGGGACAGCCTTTCGGACGGGGGATTTATGGACGATCCAGTCGACAACAAGCCACCGAGCTTCTGGCAGATGCTGCACAGCGTGATGGCTGCGGCATTCGGCGTGCAAAGCGGGAAAAACCGGGCAAGGGATTTCACCCATGGCAAGCCCAGCCATTTCGTGATCCTGGGGATCGGCTTCACTGCGGTATTCGCCCTGACGCTGTTTGTCATCGTCAAACTGGTGCTGCATTTCGCCGGGGTCTGACGGCACTCAGTGCATCAGGATCTGCAGGCCGAACGGATAGCGATAGGACGTGGGGCGGCCCTTGGCTGACAGTTTGCGAAAACTCACGCCGTAATCCGGCGAGGCGCCCATGGCCAGCATTTGCTGGGCTTGATGCTTGTCGATCAGTTGCAGCAGCGACAATTGCCGGTCACGTCCGCCATACCGATCCAGATCGACGCCCTGATCGTAATCGTGCAACTCCACCAGCGCCCAGCCGCCGAGGGTGAAGTGACCGCCCACCAGCGCGCTCAGGCGTCCAACGACCACCGCCTGCAACGCCTCGGGTGAGGTGTTGACCGCGCTGAACAGCACATCCTTGCCGGGGATCTTGCCGGCTTCGGCAAACCCACGCATCGCACCGAAAGCCATTTCATCATTGGCCGCCCACACCAGCGACACCTTCGGATAACGGCCGACCAGTTGCCGCGCCTGCTCGTAGGCACGCTGCCGCGTCCAGCCGCTGTACACCAGTTGCCGCAGTCGCACTTGTGGATGTTCGGCGAGGGCGCGCTGCATGCCCTGCTCGCGCAACTGCGCTGACGGGGTGATCTTCAGACCGGAAAACGCCAGTACTTCAATCTGCTCGCCCCGCGCCACCGGAGGATGCAGGCGAATCAGCTCCTTCATCATCAGGTAGCCGCCCTCCTCGTCATTCGGCACCAGGCTGCCGATGCGATCGGCACGCTCGCCGACCAGCGCCTCCTGATCAGCGGTAAGCACCGCATTGACCATGAACAGCTTGACCCCGCTGCCTTGCGCCAGACGCAGGATCTGCGGCGCCACGTACTGCTCGTTGACGAACACCAGATAGTCGGGACGATTCGGCCCCTGCAAGGCAACTCTGGCCTGAGCCAGGGTGAGTTCCGGCTGGCGCTGGGAATAGAGAATCTGCAAGTCGACGCCCAAGTCGCGGGCCGCCGCCTGCATGAATTGCGAATAGCTGACCCAGAAGGCTTCCTGCGTCGATCCCGGATTGAGGAACAGCACCGACTCGGCCCGGGCCGCAGAACCGAAAACCGCACCGAACAGCAGGAGGCTGAGGTGGAAAAACTTCAACATGAATGATCCGGGCCCAGGGAAAAATGGCCGCGCATTATAGCCCTCTAATCAGCGGCTATTGACGCGTGATCCCGTTTTTGTCCGACAATCGTCGGAAGCAGGCCCGAATCGGTCGTTTACTGATGACTGACCCAGAATACTGCTGTCCCAACGACCAGAATGATCAGGAACAGAATGGCCCACGCATCGACACTGCTATCGCTCTTTCTTGCCTTGGTCGGATTGCTCATTGCATCGCCTCTTGTCGGTTTTATCGGTGATTGCAGAAAGACTCGATCACAGTTAAGACGATGATTGTCCCCGCGACAAATGTGGGTTAATCAACAACCATTCTCGTTAGGCGATTTGGTTCTTTACATATACTCAAACATCACTTTTGCGCATAACTGCAAACGGGTATATTGCCCCGGCTCCGTTAGGGAGTGCGCGGCCGTGCGCGCGTAATTGCCGAGGCACCATCGGACTCCAGCAAGCGAAAACGCAGCGTTTTCCGAGTAGCCCAAAGCCTGAGAACAGGACTTATATGTACGTATACGACGAGTACGATCAGCGGATCATCGAGGACCGCGTCAAGCAGTTCCGTGATCAGACCCGACGCTATCTGGCAGGTGAGCTGAGCGAAGAAGAATTCCGCCCCCTGCGCCTGCAAAATGGCCTCTACATCCAGCGTTTTGCGCCGATGTTGCGCGTGGCGGTGCCGTACGGCCAGCTGACTTCGCGTCAGGTGCGCATGATGGCCAAGATTGCCCGCGACTACGACAAGGGCTACGCCCACATCAGTACCCGGCAAAACGTGCAGTTCAACTGGCCGGCGGTGGAAGACATCCCGGACATCCTCGCGGAACTGGCCACCGTGCAGATGCACGCGATCCAGACCAGCGGCAACTGCCTGCGCAACGTCACCACCGACCAGTTCGCCGGTGTCGCCGCCGATGAACTGATCGACCCGCGCCCGTGGTGTGAAATCGTCCGTCAATGGACTACATTCCACCCGGAATTCGCCTACCTGCCGCGCAAGTTCAAGATCGCCGTCAACGGTTCGACCGCTGACCGTGCGGCCATCGAAGTTCACGACATCGGCCTGGAGCCGGTACACAACGCCGCCGGCGAGCTGGGCTTCCGTGTCCTGGTCGGCGGTGGCCTGGGCCGTACCCCGGTGGTCGGCGCCTTCATCAACGAATTCCTGCCGTGGCAGGACCTGTTGAGCTACCTCGACGCCATCCTGCGGGTGTACAACCGCTATGGCCGTCGCGACAACAAATACAAGGCGCGGATCAAGATCCTCGTCAAGGCGCTGACCCCTGAAGTGTTCGCGCAGAAAGTCGATGCCGAAATGGAACACTTGCGCGGCGGCCAGACCACACTGACCGAAGCCGAACTGCATCGCGTCGCCAAACACTTCGTCGATCCGGACTACAAGGCGCTGGAGAACCAGACTGCCGCCCTGGCCGAACTCGACAAGGAGCATCCGGGTTTCGCCCGCTGGCGTTCGCGCAACACCCTGGCGCACAAGAAACCGGGTTATGTCGCCGTGACCCTGTCGCTGAAACCGACCGGCGTGGCGCCGGGCGACATCACCGACAAGCAGCTCGATGCCGTCGCCGATCTGGCCGAACGCTACAGCTTCGGTCAACTGCGCACTTCCCACGAGCAGAACATCATTCTCGCCGACGTCGAGCAGAGCCAGTTGTTCACCCTGTGGGGCGAGTTGCGTGAAGGTGGTTTCGCCACGCCGAACATCGGCCTGCTGACCGACATCATCTGCTGCCCGGGCGGTGATTTCTGCTCGCTGGCCAACGCCAAGTCGATCCCGATCGCCGAATCGATCCAGCGCCGTTTCGACGACCTGGACTATCTGTTCGACATTGGTGAGCTGGACCTGAACATCTCCGGTTGCATGAACGCCTGCGGTCACCACCACGTCGGCCACATCGGCATCCTCGGGGTGGACAAAAAAGGTGAAGAATTCTATCAGGTGTCCCTCGGCGGCAGCGCAAGCCGTGACGCAAGCCTGGGCAAGATCCTCGGCCCGTCCTTCGCCCAGGACGACATGCCGGACGTGATCTCGAAGCTGATCGACGTGTACGTTGAACAACGTACCGAAGACGAGCGCTTCATCGACACCTACCAGCGTATTGGCATCGACCTCTTCAAGGAACGCGTCTATGCAGCGAATCATTAAGAACAACGAAGTCGTCGACGAAACCTGGCACCTGCTGCCGAAAGATTTCAACATCGACGACATCAGCAATTGCGACGATCTGATCGTTCCATTGCAGCTGTGGCGTGAACACAGTCGCATGCTCAAGGCCCGCGACGGCGGCCTGGGCGTGTGGCTGGACGCCGACGAAGAAGCCGAAGAAATCGGTGACGACGTGGATCAGTTCCAAGTCATCGCGCTGAATTTCCCGGCCTTCACCGACGGCCGCAACTACTCCAACGCCCGCCTGCTGCGCGACCGTTACGGGTTCAAAGGCGAACTGCGGGCGATTGGCGATGTGCTGCGCGATCAGCTGTTCTACATGCACCGCTGCGGTTTCGACGCGTTTGCCGTTCGTGCGGACAAAGATCCGTACGAAGCGCTGGAAGGCCTGAAAGATTTTTCCGTGACCTATCAGGCCGCCACCGACGAACCGCTGCCGCTGTTCCGTCGCCGCTAAGCTTCAAAGTTATGCGCACAAAAAAACGCCGGTCATTGACCGGCGTTTTCTGTGGCTGACTGTTTACCAGAAGCGCTGTTGTGTCAGGCGACTCCACCAGCTCAGCAGCACGCGATCCACCGAACCGCTGGCGGCCATGCCGATGCGCTCCTGCAGGCTTTTGCGCTCGGCGTAATGCAGGTGGTAGACCTCGGCTTTCTTCGCCCGGTCTGCCAGGTATTCGTCGCTGGTCTTGAGTTCGTCGACCAGTTGCTTGTCCAGCGCCGCAACACCAAGCCAGACCTCACCGGTGGCCACTTCGTCGATGGCCAGTTGCGGGCGATAGCGCGAAACGAAGTTCTTGAACAACTGATGGGTGATGTCCAGGTCTTCCTGGAACTTCTCCCGGCCCTTTTCGGTGTTTTCGCCAAACACGGTCAGGGTGCGTTTGTACTCACCGGCGGTCAGCACTTCAAAATCGATGTCGTGCTTTTTCAGCAGGCGATTGACGTTGGGCAACTGCGCCACCACGCCGATCGAGCCGAGAATTGCAAACGGCGCGCTGATGATCTTCTCGCCGATGCACGCCATCATGTAGCCGCCGCTGGCCGCGACCTTGTCGATGCACACGGTCAATGGCACGCCGGCCTCACGGATTCGCGCCAGTTGCGAGGACGCCAGACCATAGCTGTGAACCATGCCGCCGCCGCTTTCCAGACGCAGTACCACTTCGTCCTTGGGCGTGGCGAGGGTCAGCAGCGCGGTGATTTCGTGGCGCAGGCTCTCGGTGGCCGAGGCCTTGATGTCGCCGTCGAAATCGAGCACGAACACCCGCGATTTGCTCTCGGATTTGTTCTTCTGCTTCTTCTCGGACTTTTCCGACTTGGCCTGGCCCTTGCGCAGGGCCTTGAGCTGATCCTTGTCGAGCAGGGTCTGCTCCAGGCGCTCACGCAGCCCTTTATAGAAATCGTTGAGCCTGCTGACCTGCAACTGCCCTGCCGACTTGCGCCGGCCCTTGCTGCGCAATGCAGCAAAACTGGCGAGCACCACCAGGATGGCGACCACCAGCGTTACGGTCTTGGCCAGGAAACTGGCGTATTCGGTGAAAAACTCCACAGAGACTCCTTAAAACAATGCGCGGATGCAAAACACGCGCGGGATGGTTCCAGCATACCCATGCGCCGCCTCGTCGGCCAGCCGTGAAACCTCTGGCAACAGGCCTGTAACGGGCATTTCAAACAAGCGTATGTTTTTTCATTGACAGCACTCCGTCATCCTCATAACCTCGCCAAACCTTCAACGTACCGGGATGACGCGGACGTGGGCAGCATCTATCTGATTCGACATGGCCAGGCCTCCTTTGGTGCAGACGACTATGACGTCCTGTCGCCCATCGGTGTGCGCCAGGCAGAAATCCTCGGCCAGCACCTCGCTGATCTGGGGATCAGCTTCGATCGCTGTCTGGCCGGCGACCTGCGCCGTCAGCAACACACGGCCACCAGCGCTCTTGAGCAATTCAGTGCCAAGGGCCTGGCGGTACCGACGCTGGAAACCGACTCCGCATTCAACGAATTCAATGCCGACGCGGTGATTCGCGCCCTGATCCCCGCCATGATCGAGGACGAGCCTGAAGCCATCGACATCCTGCGCAACGCCGCGCAGAACCGCAGCGAATTCCAGCGCATCTTCGCCCTGGTCATCGAGCGCTGGCTGGCGGGTACCTACGACACCCCCGGGCTGGAGAGCTGGCTGGGTTTCGTCGAGCGGGTCCAGGGCGGATTGCAGCGGATCCTCGAACAGGCCGACGGCAACCAGAAAATCGCCGTGTTCACCTCCGGCGGCACCATCACCGCCCTGCTCCACCTGATTACCCGAATGCCTGCCAAACAGGCCTTTGAACTGAATTGGCAAATCGTCAACACCTCGCTCAACCAGCTGAAGTTCCGCGGTCGCGAGGTGGCTTTGGCTTCCTTCAACAGTCACGCACACCTGCAACTGCTGAAGGCTCCGGAACTCATCACTTTCCGCTGAGTCCGGATAACTGTGACCCGTGCTGTAATCAACCAGCGCTTATTACCCAAGAAAGGATCGAACCATGACCTCCGTAGCTGATGCCGTAAAAGCGATGCAAGCCAAGTTCAACCCAGCCGCTGCTGCCGGTCTGGATCTGGTCTTCGGTTTCAACATCACCGACGAAGACAAGCACTACGCGCTGATCGTCAAAGACGGTACTTGCGACATCCAGGAAGGTGAAAACCCGGACGCCAACTGCACCCTGGTACTCGACAGTGCAACCCTGAAAGACATCGTCAGCGGTGAAACCGACGGCATGCAAGCGTTCATGGGCGGCAAGCTGCGCGTTGAAGGCGACATGATGCTGTCGATGAAACTGTCCGAGCTGTTCCCGTCGTAAGACCTGCGACCGGCTTAAAGAAAATCCCGCCCCTGTGGCGGGATTTTTGCGTCTGGCCCCTGTAGGAGCTGCGGCACGCTGCGATCTTTTGATCTTGCCTTTAAAAGATCGCAGCCTCGTTTCACTCGACAGCTCCTACAGGATTTGCGCCAGCCTCGCCTCCACATTGGATGCCGCCAGCAACTCCTGCGTGTATGGATGCTGCGCCGAGCTGAACAGCTTGCCGGTCTCTCCGCGCTCCAGTACTTCACCCTCCTTCATCACAATCAAGTCATGAGCCAACGCCCGCACCACCGCCAGATCATGACTGATGAACAGGTAAGTCAGCCCGTGCTCTTCCTGCAGTCGCCGCAATAAAGCAACGATCTGTTTTTGCACCGTGCGATCCAGCGCCGATGTCGGCTCATCCAGCAAGATCAGCTCCGGCTTGAGCACCAGCGCCCGGGCGATGGCAATCCGTTGCCGCTGGCCACCGGAAAATTCGTGGGGGTAGCGATGCCGAGTCGCCGGATCGAGACCGACCTCGCGCAGCACATCAATCACCGCCTGTTCACGCTCGGCAGCATTCAGATCGCTGTGCACCTGCAAGCCCTCGGCAATGATCTGCTCCACACACAGGCGTGGGCTGAGGCTGCCGAACGGATCCTGAAACACCACTTGCAGGCGTTTGCGCAGTGGCCGCAGCTGCTTGCCGCTCAGTTGCTCCAACGCCTCACCGGCAAAGCGAATGCTGCCCTCGGCGTCGATCAGGCGCAAAATCGCCTGGCCCAACGTCGACTTGCCCGAGCCCGACTCGCCGACAATCCCCAGTGTCTTGCCGCGCTGCAAATTCAGATCGATGCCCTTGACCGCCGCAAGGTACGTTTTCGGCCGCAGCCAACCGCCGCCGAGACGAAAACGCACATTCAGATCGCGCACCTGCAACAAGTCTTGCGCATCGTCCCGGCACAGCGCTTCGCCCCCCGGCTCGGCGTTGAGCAATTCGATGCTGTAGGGATGCTGCGGCGCACGGAACAGTTGCTCGCACGACGCCTGCTCGACGATCCGCCCACCGCGCATCACCGCCACCCGCTGCGCAATGGTGCGCACCAGATTCAGGTCATGGCTGATGATCAGCAGCGCCATGCCCAGGCGCTGTTGCAGCTCTTTAAGCAGCAACAGAATCCTGCGCTGCACCGTCACATCCAGTGCGGTGGTCGGCTCGTCGGCAATGAGCAATTGCGGCTCGCAGGCCAGCGCCATGGCGATCATCACCCGCTGGCGCTGGCCGCCGGAGAGCTGATGCGGATAGGCCTTGAGCCGTTCGCGCGGCTTCTGAATGCCGACCAGCTCCAGCAGCTCAAGAATGCGCTCACGGGCTTGCGCGCCGGCCAGACCTTTGTGCAGCGCCAGGCTCTCACCGAGTTGCCGTTCGATGGTGTGCAGCGGATTCAGCGAGCTCATCGGCTCCTGAAAAATCATCGCGATACGGTTGCCCCGTAACTGGCGCAGATAGCGCTCGTGCACGCCGAGCAGCTCTTCCCCGCCATAACGAATGCTGCCGTCGATCCGCGTGATATTCGGGTCGAGCAATTGCAGGATGCTGTGGGCGGTCACCGATTTGCCCGAGCCAGACTCGCCGACCAACGCCAGGCACTCGCCCGGACGAATATCGAGGTCGATGCCATGCACCACTGACTGGCCGTTGAAGGCCACACGCAGGTCGCGTATTTCGATCAGGTTATCGCTCATCTCAAGCCCTCGGATCATAAGCATCTCGGCAGGCCTCACCGATGAACACCAACAGAGAAAGAATCAGCGCCAGGGCAAAAAACGCCGTCAGCCCCAACCACGGCGCTTGCAGATTGCTCTTGCCCTGGCCGATCAGCTCGCCCAGCGAAGCGCTGCCGGCGGGCATGCCGAAACCGAGAAAATCCAGCGCCGACAAAGTCGCAATCGCCCCGGTGAGAATGAACGGCAGATACGTCAGGGTCGCGCTCATCGCATTGGGCAGGATGTGCCGGCTGATCACCTGCCCATCACCAACTCCGAGCGCCCGCGCCGCTTTCACGTATTCCAGGCCACGGCTGCGCAGAAACTCGGCGCGCACCACATCCACCAGACTCAGCCAGGAAAACAGCGCCATGATCCCCAGCAGCCACCAGAAATTCGGCTCGACGAACCCGGACAGAATGATCAGCAGATACAACACCGGCAGCCCCGACCACACCTCCAGCAGCCGCTGCCCGAGCAGATCGATCCAGCCACCGTAATAGCCTTGCAAGGCACCGGCAGCGATGCCGATCAGCGCACTGGCGGCGGTCAGCGCCAAGGCAAACAGCAGCGACACCCGCGTACCGAAGATCACCCGCGCCAGCACATCCCGCGCCTGATCGTCGGTGCCCAGCCAGTTCTCAGCGCTCGGTGGACTCGGTGCCGGCTCGGTCAGGTCGTAATTCACCGTGTCGAAACCGAACGGGATCGGCGCAAACCAAAGGCGCCCGCCCTGCCCCTCGATCAACTGCCGCACCTGCGCGCTGCGATAGTCCGGCTGAAACGGCAGCTCACCGCCGAAATCCTGCTCGGTGTAGCGCTTGAACGCCGGGAAATACCACTGACCCTGATACTCGACCAGCAGCGGTTTGTCATTGGCGATCAATTCGCCGCCCAGGCTCAGGCCGAACAACAGCAGAAACAGCCACAACGACCACCAGCCACGCCGATGTGCCTTGAACCGCGCCCAACGGCGCTGTCCGATGGGAGATAAGGTCAGCATCAGGCGGTCCTCGCGGTGAAGTCGATGCGCGGGTCGACCAGCGTGTAGCACAAGTCGCCGAGGAGTTTTATCAGCAGGCCGAACAGGGTGAAGATGAACAGCGAACCGAACACCACCGGGTAATCCCGTGACACCGCTGCTTCATAGCTGAGTCGGCCGAGACCATCGAGGGAGAAGATCACTTCGATCAACAGCGAGCCGCCGAAGAACACCGTCACCAGTGCCTGAGGTAATCCGGCGACCACCAGCAGCATCGCGTTGCGGAACACGTGGCCGTATAAAACCTGACGCTGGCTGAGGCCCTTGGCTCGTGCCGTCACCACGTACAGGCGCGAGATCTCGTTGAGAAAGCTGTTCTTGGTGAGGATCGTCAACGTGGCGAATCCGCCGATGACCAGCGCGGTGACCGGCAACACCAAGTGCCAGAAGTAATCGGCCACTTTGCCCCACGGCGACAGCTCGGCGAAGTTGTCCGAGACCAGCCCGCGCACCGGAAACCAGTCCAGCGCGCTGCCGCCGGCAAACACGATGATCAGCAGCAGCGCGAACAGAAACCCCGGCATCGCGTAGCCGATGATGATCGCCACGCTGCTCCAGACATCGAACGCCGAACCGTTGTGCACCGCTTTGCGGATGCCCAGCGGAATCGAAACCAGATAGGTGATCAACGTCGCCCACAAACCCAGCGACAAGGTCACCGGCAGCTTCTGCCAGATCAGTTCGGTGACGCTGGCGCCACGGAAAAAGCTCTGGCCGAAATCCAGTTGCGCGTAGCTTTTGAGCATCAGCCACAGGCGCTCACCGGCGGGTTTGTCGAAGCCGTACTGACGCTCGATATCGGCCACCAGTTTCGGGTCCAGGCCTCGGGTGGCGCGGGATTCACCGCCGACGGTTTCGACATGACCGCCGCCCACCGCCGCACCGACCCCGATGCCCTGCAAGCGCGCAATCGCCTGCTCGACCGGGCCACCCGGCGCGGCCTGCACGATGACGAAATTGACCAGCAGAATGGCGAGCAACGTCGGCACGATCAGCAGCAGACGCCGCAGACTATAACCCCACATGCGCATACTCCTTCTGCTGTTGCTGCATCTGCGCGGCGGTCAGCGCGGTGGGGCTGATTTCCCACCAGGTATCGAGCCCGGCGTCATACAGCGGCGCCGTCGCCGGTCGCCCGAAACGGTTCCACCACACCGTGGAAATCCCCGGTGGGTAATAGTTGGGAATCCAGTAATAGCCCCATTGCAGCACCCGATCCAAAGCGTGAGCATGGCGCAACAGACTTTCGCGGTTGTCGGCCTGCACCAGCCCTTCGAGCAAGGCGTCGACCGCAGGATCACGCAGCACCATGTAGTTGTTGGAGCCGGGATCGTCGGCGCCGTCGGAGCCGAAGTAATTGAACATCTCGCGCCCCGGCGCCTGACTCACCGGGTAGCCGACCACGATCATGTCGTAGTCGCGATTGCGCACGCGGTTGGTGTATTGCGCGGTGTCGACCTGACGAATATCGAAGCCGATGCCGATCTGCGCCAGGTTGCGCTTGAATGGCAGCAGCAGCCGTTCAAAGCCCTTCTGCCCGTTGAGAAAGGTGAACTGCAGCGGCTCGCCATTGGCGTTCACCAGTTGATCACCACGGGGTTTCCAGCCGGCGGCTTCCAGCAGTTTCAAGGCCTGCAACTGCTCGGCGCGGATATTGCCGCTGCCGTCGGTTTTCGGCGCTTCGAAGACCTCGGTGAACACCTCGTCGGGGATCTTGCCGCGCCACGGCTCGAGGATTTTCAGTTCCTCCGCGTCCGGCAACTCGGTGGCCGCCAATGCGCTGTGCGAGAAGTAACTGCGCTGACGCAGGTACATGCTGCGCATCATTTGCCGGTTGCTCCATTCGAAATCCCAGAGCATGGCGATTGCCTGCCGTACCCGGCGATCCTGAAACATGGGCTTCTGCAGGTTGAACACAAAGCCCTGCGAGCCCTGCGCGGCACCCGGTGCCAGATGTTCGCGAAGCAATTTACCCTGCTCCAGCGCCGCGCCGGCATAGCCGATGGTGTAACTGGTCGCGGAAAACTCGCGGTTGTAATCGAAGCCACCAGCCTTGAGCACTTGCCGGGAAACATCGGTGTCGGCGAAGAACTCCACGCTCAGGTGATCGAAGTTATAAAGACCACGAGTGATCGGCAGGTCCTTGGCCCACCAGTCGGCAACGCGCTGAAATTTCACGCTGCGCCCGGCATCCACCGCGCTGATGCGATACGGGCCGCTGCCCGGCGGGATCTCGAAACCGCCACCCTCGGCGAAGTTGCGTGTGCGCCACCAGTGTTCGGGCAGCACTGGCAGCGTCGCCAGATCCAGCGGCAAGGTGCGGCTGTCGTTGTTCTTGAAATTGAAGCGCACTTGCGTCGGCGACTCCACCACCACGTCGGCGACGTCACGAAACTGTTGGCGATATTTGAGGCTGCCCTGAGTGGTGAACAGTTCGAAGGTGTAACGCACGTCCTCGGCGGTGATCGGCGTGCCGTCTGCGAAGCGCGCCTTGGGATTGAGGTAGAAGCGCAGCCAGCGGCGATCCGCATCCAGTTCCATCTGCTGCGCCACCAGGCCGTAGACGCTATAGGGTTCGTCCTTGCTGCGATAGGCCAGCGGTGCATAGAGCCAGCCATCGATGTCGGCGACACCGGTGCCTTTGTCGATGTACGGAATCAGGTGATCGAACGGGCCGCTTTCCAGCGAGGAACGGCGTAGGGTGCCGCCTTTGGGAGCATTGGGGTTGGCGTAGGCCAGGTGCTGGAAGTCCGGGGCGTATTTGGGGGCTTCGCCGTAGACCGTGAGTGCGGGTTGTGGGGTCGCCCAAATGATTGGGCTTAGCAGCGCAAAAGCGCTGAACAGAATGAGCCTGGAGAGCATTGGCAGATCCTTTTTTGCACGGTGCTGCTATTGGCCTTATCGCTGGCAAGCCAGCTCCCACAGTGACTTGTGAACGCCACTAACCGTGTGGGAGCTGGCTTGCCAGCGATGGGGCCTTAGCAATCAATACACATCCCGCCTACCTGTGATGTGCAACAGGCCGGCAATTTTTATAGGGCAGGCTTAGATCAATAAGTGACTAAAACCCGCCCCCTCCCTGTAACTCGATCCCTGTAGGAGCTGCCGCAGGCTCGGGCCGCGATCGGACGATCTGTTGATCTTTAACGTCAAAAGATCGCAGCCCGAGCCTGCGGCAGCTCCTACACTGGTCGGGTCAGAACTTGTAATTGACCCGCGTGTACAGCGTTCGCCCGAACGGGTCGCCGTATTTCGGGTCGTAACCGCTCTGGAAGGTGTAGGTCTGGTTGCTGAACGGTGGCTCGCGATCGAACAGGTTCTTCGCGCCGAGGGTCACGCTGAGGGTTTTACGCCAGGTGTAGGTGCCGGCCAAGTCCCAGACGTTGTACGAGCCAACGTAATCGTGGGTCTCGCGGTCGGAGTCGTGGTAACCGCTGGTGTAGCGGTTGGTCAGCGCCACACCGTAGGGGCCGTAGTTCCAGCTGCCGGTCAGGCTGTGGCGCCAGCGAGCCACGGCACCGGCCGAGGAAAAGTCGCCGCCACGAAAATCGCCGAGCTTGTCGATGTAGTCGCCCTTGAGCTGCTGCTGGTACTCGTAGCGGCTGACATAGGTGCCTTGCAGGCCGATGCCGAAATTGCCGTACGGGGTACTCGGCAAGCGGTAATCGAAGCTGACGTCGACGCCATTGGTCTTGATCTTGCCGAGGTTGGCCAGGCCGGTGACGATGTGATCAATGGAGCCGTCCGGCTTGCGCACCAGGCGATCCGGGTACAGTTCAGGGTTCTCGAACACCGCCGACTCCGGGAATTCGGCGATCTGGTTGGCGATGTTGATCCACCAGAAATCCAGCCCGGTGCTCAGGCGCTCGAACGGCTGATAGACGAAACCGAGGGTGACGTTGCGCGCGGTTTCCGGGCTGAGGTCAGTATTGCCACCGGTGCGGCTGTAGAACTGCTGGGCGCAGTCGCGGTTGGCGATCCCGCCGTTGCTCGGGTTGCCGCCGGCGCACAGCCGCGGGTCGTTGTAGTTGGCGACGGTGAACGAGGTGAAGTTCGGGTTGTACAGCTCGTACAACGACGGCGCGCGGAAACCTTCACTGTAGGCGCCACGCACCACCAGCTCCTTGAACGGCTGGAAGCGGAACGAGTATTTCGGGTTGGTGGTGCTGCCGAAGTCGCTGTATTTGTCGTGGCGCACGGCGGCGGACAGTTCCAGGCTGTCGAGCACCGGCACGTTGACCTCGGCGTACTGCGCCGAGACGCTGCGATCCCCGGCAACGCTGGCATTCGGGTCGACGCCCAGGCTCTGCACGTCGGCGGCGAACTGCGCAAAGTCCTGATGGAAATCTTCCTTGCGGTATTCGCCACCCAGCGCCAGTGCCGACGGTCCGGCACCAAACCAGTCACCGATTTCGCGACTGACGCGCCCGTCAATCGCCTTCACCCGCCCGACCGCCGTCGAGTAATCGCCGTCCACCGCGTTGGCTGCCAGCAACGCCTGCCCGGCAGCGGTCTGCGGACCAAACGGGTTGATGATACCGTTGGCAATACCGGCGCTGACGGCGCGGTCATTGACGTAACCGGCCTCGATCGCATTGACCACCTTGTTCTGGTTGTACGACGCGCCGACGTTGTAGTCCCAGCCGACGACGCTGCCATCGAAGCTCAACAGCAAACGCTGACCGGTGTTGTCGTCTTCGTGCTGGCGCGCGCCGACGGCGGTTTCGCGCCAGTTCACATCCACCGGTTGCGTCGGGTCGAGGGCAAAACCATTGGGGCCGGGGGTAATGCCGTTGCCGGGATAAAACGCCGTGCCGGGATTGACCTGATTGCCCATCAAGGTGCCGGGACCGATCTGCGTGCGGTTTTCGTTACGTGCCCAGAAATATTCGAGGCTGACATTGTGATCGTCCGCAAGCTTGCCGGTGGCTTTGGCGAACGCCGAGGTCTTCTCGGTTTCCGGGACCAGATCAAGATAGCTCCACAGGCTCTGACGGCAGATGCCATTGCGCGCCAGCAGGCCCGGCGCGTTGCAGCCGGAACCGGCCAGCGGATTGGTGGCGTTGCTGCCCTGGCTCCAGTTGGCCGGCGATGCGGTGCCGGAGGTGTAATCGAGGCCGCGTCCGGGCTGATAGTTGTAGGTGTAACCGCGATCCTCGGCAGCCAGCCGCTGCTGCTTGTCATGACTGACCACGCCGAACACATTGAAGCGGTCATCCTGCAGATCGCCGAAGCCCCAGCTGCCGCTGAAATTGCGACTCTCACCACCGCCGGCATGGGTCGGTGTGTCGTAGTTGGTGCTCAGTTGACCTTCAGTCAGGTTGGTCTTGGTGATGAAGTTGATCACCCCGCCGATCGCATCGGTGCCGTACAGCGCCGAAGCACCGTCACG
This sequence comes from Pseudomonas sp. LF020, assembly GCF_053456425.1. NCBI lineage: Bacteria > Pseudomonadati > Pseudomonadota > Gammaproteobacteria > Pseudomonadales > Pseudomonadaceae > Pseudomonas > Pseudomonas sp. LF020. The sequence goes on along the minus strand of NZ_JBRFIX010000002.1, from coordinate 158,866 downwards.
CAGCACCTCGACACGGTCGATGGCAGCGAACGGAATGGTGTTCAGGTCGACCCCGGAACCATTGATCGCGTTGGTCGCGTTGTTGCTCAGCCGCCGGCCGTTGAGCAGCACCAACGTCTTGTTCGGGCCGATACCACGCAGATCGGCATACGACGCCCCGCCGCTGCTCGAACCCACCGAACGACCGGAGCCGACCGATGACTGGTTGGCGGAAATCCGGCTCACCAGTTCTTCGGTGGTGCTCACGCCCTGCTCGCGCAGTTCTTCAACTCGCAGAATGGTGACCGGCACCGCGGTTTCCGCATCGACCCGGCGAATTGCCGTACCGGTGACTTCCACCCGTTGCAATTGGGTGGTCGGCTCGTCGGCAGCGACCGCCGGCAAGGTATTGATCGCCAGCAGCAAGGCCAGGCTCAAACGGGATCTAACGGGTGAAAAATGGATCATGAACAGCCATCCCTGCGTTTTGGTTTATGCAGGGATGTGCAATGGACAGCAGGGTTTTATAGAGCCCGATTTAGACCGTTGGGTGATGAGGTTATGCAAAAAAATGGCACGTGTGGATCAAGCCAGCTCCATCTCTCTCAGCAACCGGGTATCCAGCCCAAACCGCTCCTGGGAAACCATCCTGAACTGCCCCTCCGCCAAGTCGCAGCTCACCAGCAGATTCCACGAGTGCCGGGTTGCCGCCGAGGGGATCAGTACAAACGGATGCTCTGCCAATAACGCATCGGCGAACAGTTGTTGATTGGGTGAAGGCTTGGCGGGGCTCAACCAGTAAGGGTTCGGCACATCCTCCGGCTGCACGATTTTCACTTTTGCTTCGCTGATGACCTCAAAACACGTGAGCACATAAGGTTCACTGTCCAGCGCATCAAAGCTGTGATGGGCTGCCACCTCCAGAATGGCCGATGACGGATCGACTGATGCATAAACGACTCGCCGCCCGGGTTTGTTCCATCGGCCACCATTGAGATTTGACCCCATCCCGCTGTTCCACGTCCCTCCGTAAACCTCGGCATCCAGCCGCCAGGCGTACCACTGCTCGTCCCAGGGCAAGGGATTCATGTGTAAACCCCATATATCAGCTGCCCCAGATACTGCTCCACCATCTGAAACCCGAGTGAATGCCGGATAAACTCCACGGGGACGCGACCGTTCAGGTAGGTGCACGGTTTGCGCAGCCACTCCTCGGCCCGTGACTGCCTCCCGAAGGCGCAAATGGCCTTTTCCAGCACCAACGCATATTGGTAGGCGACGACGCTCTGCTGCGGGTCAAGCCGTACCGTTTTACCTTCCTTCAGTAATCGTCGTACGGTTCTGACCGACTTGCCGGTGATACGTTTGACCATATCGTCTTGCAGATAAAGTTCAGAGGTTGAAAGCATGTTGACGACATCATTCAGCTCAAAACCTTCGTCGGTAAGGTCAACGATCAGAAAGGCGTCGTCACCTATGTTCTGGCCATTTACGAGCAAGTCGACAGGTCGGCCCTCGGCCTTCTTCACCCCCGTCAATCGGGGTACCTTGACGCTGGGCATCGCGACATCCTCCATGGGGCATCTGGCACGATCGGTGCGCCACTGAAGGCGATGGGAATAAGCAGGCGTTTCGTATTCGAGGTGGGGAGTTCGCATAATCCATCCGTTATCAGAGGCCTGAGCGTCCAAGCCGTTTACGACTTCAATGTCATGTCCGATGCTATAGATCATGCTTCCGACGACCAACCTGAGAATGTCGTCGGAAATATCCCCGTTTCTGCGAAAAAATCTCCCGTTTCCGTAGGACGTTACACACGCATACCGTGTGCTCAACTGCCGAAGTGATAACTCACATCCAGCCACCACTGCCGCCCGTACGGGTCATAGTTGCCGGTCGGGTAATACGGCCAGCCGGCCGAGTCATCGTGTTTGATCTGGTTGAGCACGTTGTTCACGGTCAGGCCGACACTGGCACGGTCGTTGAGCTTGTAGCGGGCGCTGGCGTTGAACACCGTCCATGGCGATAGACGCCCGTCACCCGCGCCGTTGGTCACGGAGCCGTAACGAATGCCCATCAGCGTCGCCGTGGCTTTCTGGTAATCCCAGGTCAGGCTGGCGTTGACCTTGCTGCGCCAGTCGTAATTGGTCCGCGATGTGCGCCAGTCCTGGGTCGGCGCCTCGTCCGACTCTTTATAGAAATGCGAAAGCACCAGGGTATAGCCCAGCGCCGAACTGAACGCGCCGTACTGGCCGGCGCCCCAGCGGATGTTGCTCTTGAAGTCCAGACCACTGACCCGCTCGCTGGCGGCGTTGATCGCATTGACCCGCACTCGCTGCAACTGATTGGGATCAATCGCGGCATTGCCCGAATTGCGGTCGATGCGCGCCAGGGTCGACTGGCAGTTGGCCGAGTTGATGTCCTGGGTGCCGTTGCGGCATTCGTTCTCTTGCTGCAACAGGCGGTTTTCGTCGACGGTGGTCAGCAGGTCGTCGATCTCGACCCGCCAGAAATCCGTGGAGAAATCGAAGTTGCGCGACGGCGACCAGACAAAACCATAGGTCCAGGATTTGCCGCGTTCGGACTCAAGATCCGGGGTGCCGCTCTGGGTGTAGTCGACCCGCCCGCGATCACACGCGCCCTGCACACCCTGGCTGCAACCGTAGTAGTCGATCTGCGCCGGGTAGTAACCGTTGCTGTCAGACTGGTAGATGTAATTCAGATCCGGCGCGCGGAAACTGGTGCCGTAACTGCCGCGCAGCAACAGGCTGGTGATCGGGCGCCACTCCAGGCCCAGATTGTAGGTCTTCTGTTGCTCGCTGCGCCCGCTGAATTTGTACTGATCCCAACGCCCGGCGGCGGTGGCCAGTACGGTGTCGGTGACCGGAATGCTGAACTCGCCACCCGCCGCGTAGCGCTTGCGCGAACCACCGGAGCTTTGCGCCGGGCTCATGCCATAAAAAGTGCCGTCATTCAGACCGTCATCCGGGTCGACGCGATACTCCTGTTTGCCCGCTTCCAGCACGCCGGCGAATCCGACCGGGCCGGCCGGCAGGTCAAACAGGTCGCCGTTGATCGAGGCGTTGTAGCTGGTCGAGACCGACTTGCTGCGCTGGGTCAGGTTGCTGCGAAACTGATCCCATTCCTGTGGCGTCAACGGGCGGTCGAGACGCGAGGCATCAGGTGCGAATACCGGGTAGCCGTCGCGTGTGCCCAATTGCGGGCCAAGGTAGAAATCCTGAATCGATGAAAGCGGCGTGTAGCGCGAGGTTCTGACGCTGCGATACTCAGAGCGGTTGGCCGCCAGATCGTAGCTCCAGCCGGTGTCGGCGATCTTGTCCGAGAGGCCGAGGGTGCCAGTCCACGACGTGTCGGTCCACTTGCTGTTGTTGCTGGTGCGCCCGCCGATTTCCTCTTCACCGTAACGCCGATACCAGCGTTCAAGATTGCCGCTGTTCTGGTTGATGAAATCCGGTGAAGTGAAGGTCGGGCCACGGGTGTTGTTCTGGATGTGATCGAGGCCATACATCAAGTCGGCAAACACCTGGCCGCTGTCGCTGAAGTGCCAGGTGCCGCGGGTGTAGCCGTCGTAGTTTTCCTTTTGCGTCTGGATCGTCCAGTAATCGTTGTACATCTGATCGGTGCGGCAACGACCCGCGTTGTTCAGCAACTTGTTGTCGAAGGTGCCTTGATAGGCGCCGCAACCTGGGCCGAGGTAGCGGTTGTTGCTCAGGTCGCGACGGTAACCGACATCCGCCAGCGGGCCGCTCTGCATGAAGCCGCGATCGTCGGCCCAGATCGGATCACGGTTGGTCAGCTCCAGGCCGAACAAGCCGTCGAAGTCGCCCCAACTGCCGCCGCCGCTGATTTGCAGTCGTTGATTATCGCCACCGCCACGCTCGCTGGTGCCGCCCTTGAGATTGACGTCGATGCCATTGATCTGCTTCTTGAGGATGATGTTGACCACCCCCGCAATCGCGTCCGAACCGTAGATCGCCGAGGCGCCGCTGCTGAGAATTTCGATGCGTTCGATGACCGCCGAGGGAATGTTCGCCAGGTTGGTGAAGTTGACCTTGCCGTCATAGGGCGTCGGGTAATCGGCGACACGCCGGCCGTTGATCAGCACCAGCGTGTGATTGGGGCCAAGGCCACGCAGGTTGATCGCACTGGCTGCCGGTTGCCAGGTGTTGCCGTAATCCTCGCCCTGGGTCATGCCAGTGTTTTGCGTCTGTGTCGCCAGAGCGTCATAGACGTTCTTGTAACCGCGCGCTTCCATCTCTTCGTGGGTGATGACGTTGACCGGGGTTGCGCCATCGCTCTGCGCGCGGGCGATTCGCGAACCGGTGACGGTGACTTTTTCCATGCGGTAATCGGCACTGGTGACTGGGGCCACAGCGCTGACTTTGGCCGCCACCGGTGTGCTCGCCTCGCCTTCACGCACGCTCAGGCCCTGAGCGCTTTGCTCGACTTGCAGGCCGCTGCCGAGCAAGGCTTTTTCAACGGCCTGACGCCCGCCCAAGGCACCGCGCACCGCACTGCTGCGTTTGCCTTGCACCAGATTCTGGCTGAAGGAAATCGGTACGCCGGTCTGGCGTGAGATGTCCAGCAAGACCTCGTCGAGCGGGCCACTGGCGATGTCGAAGGTGAACACTTGCACGGCAGGATCCGCAGCGAAAACCAACTGCGGCACCAGCCCCATCGCCAATGCGGCAGCGAGGGTTAAGCGCGGTAATTGTTGTTTGAATGAAATCATCAAGGGCTTCCCTGTTGAAGGCGTCTGCAGGGAATGAGCAGCGGGCCGGCGCTTTTTATAGGGCGGTGATTAGGCCAAGAAGTCATAAACCTATAACCGGACTCCACACACATCTGTGTAGGAGCTGCCGCAGGCTGCGATCTTTTGATCTTGCTTTTAAAAGATCAAAAGATCGCAGCCTGCGGCAGCTCCTACAGGGTATTAGGTGGAATTGAGGGTTCGATGCTGACCCAGTACGGGTTGTGCCAGGTGACGCGGATCGGCAGCGAACGCTCCAGCAGTTGCAGCGTGCGGTCGCTGTCATCGAGCGGATAGAGGCCGCTCAGGCGCAGATCGGCCACTTCGGGACTCAGGTGCAGAATGCCCCGGCGGTAGCGGCGCAGGCTGTCGATCACTTCGCTCAGTGGCCGGTCACGCACTTCCAGGCGACCTTGCAGCCAGGCGCTTTCCTGGCCGTTGCTGCGCTCGAGCGCCAGAATGTCCTGGGCGTTGAACAGCAGGCTCTCCCCCGCCTCCACCACTTGCCGGGCACCGCCGGCGGTGATCACTTCGACCTGCGAATGCAGCATCACCAGCCGGGTAGAATCGTTGCCCTGTTGCACCAGAAATTTCGTCCCCAGCGCACGCATTCGGCCGTGCTCGGTTTCAACCACGAACGGCCGCGCTGGATCCTTCGCCACTTCCACCAACAGCTCGCCGGTGCGCAACGCCAGCAAGCGTTGAACCGCATCGAATTGCGCCACCACCCGCGTCTGCGCATTCAGACTCAGCGCGCTGCCGTCCTCGAGAACGAAATCGCGCCGCTCGCCGGTGCCGGTCGCCAACTCCCCCGCTTCCGGCAGCCAGCCATAGCGGCGCCCGAGCAACCCGGCCAGCACAGCGATGCCGAGCACGCTCAAGCTGCCACTGACAAAGCGCCGCCGACTCGAGGGTGAGTTCAGGCTGTGCAGCAGACTGCTGCGCGGCAGCCCGCGCAAGCTCGGATTGCGCAGCAGGTTCAGGCCGCCGCCCATTTGTTCGATGATCCGCTGATGACGCGGGTCAGCCGCGCGCCACGCTTCGAATGCCGCGCGCTCGCCAGCACTGGCTTCGCCGGACTGCAACAGCGCCATCCACTGCGCCGCCTCATCGATCACCGCGTCGTCCGGCCTCATGCCTGCATCGCCTGATAGCAGCGCTTGAAGGCCTCGACCATGTATTGCTGCACCCGACTGGTGGAAACTCCGAGCCGTTCGCCGATTTCACTGTAGGTCAAACCGTCGAGTTGATGGTAGAGAAACGCGGCTTTGGCCTTGGCCGACAAGCCATTGAGCAAGCGATCGACTGCCAGCAGTGCTTCGATCACCAGCGCGCGTTCTTCCGGCGATGGATGCACCGGTTCCGGCGCCAGCGCCAGGCTTTCCAGATAGGCGCGCTCCAGGTCCTGGCGGCGCCAGCCTTCATAGACCAGGCGCCGGGCGATGGTGGTCAGCAGCGCCCGTGGCTCACGAATGGCGCTCGGGTCCGGCAGGGCCAGCACCCGTAAAAAGGTTTCCGAGGCGATGTCCTGTGCGCTGTGCGGGCAACCCAGCGTGCGGCCAACGGCAGCGCACAGCCAGCGATAGTCCTTTTGGAACATGTGCCCAATCAACCGGTAATGCGGGTTCTGAACATCCCCCATGCGTTGCTCCCTGAAACGGGTCCCACCCGCTGCGAAAATCCATGGTTCTGCCGGGATCGTCCGGCTCTTGATCAGGCGCGACTGTGCAATAGCGCTGCGGACATTTGAAGTAATAAAAAATCAGGATAAGCAAACCTTTGAGAATAAGACGTTCCGTCGCCGCAGAAATATTGACTGACACAACGTTGACCCCGGTCAGTTGCCCGCCCTGAAGCACTCTCTAATCTGCGCGCTCCATCGAACGCCAAGGACGGCTCACCAGGAGCCCGCGGCTATCCCTTCAAGGAAGAACACCATGCGATCACTGAAGATTATTCTGCTGTCCTCGGCCTTCAACGGCCTGACCCAACGTGCCTGGCTGGAACTGCGTCAGGCCGGGCACTCGCCCAGCGTTGTGGTGTTCACCGACGAGGCGTCGGTGTGCGAACAGATCGAACACAGCGGCGCCGATCTGGTGATCTGCCCCTTCCTCAAGGATCGCGTGCCGCATGCGCTGTGGAGCAATGCGCGGCGCCCGGTGGTGATCATTCATCCGGGCATCGTCGGCGACCGTGGCGCCAGTGCGCTGGACTGGGCAATCACCAACGAACTGACACGCTGGGGCGTGACTGCTCTGCAAGCGGTGGAAGAAATGGACGCCGGCCCGGTCTGGGCCACTTGCGAATTCAATCTGCCGTCGGGCTTGCGCAAGTCCGAGCTGTACAACGGTCGGGTCAGCGATGCGGCGATTCGCTGCATTCGCGAAGTGGTCGAGAAATTCATCGACGGCGTGCAACCAGTCGCACTGGATTACACCGACCCGAAAGTTCGCGGCCGCTTGCAACCGAACATGAAGCAGGACGACCGCACCTTCAGCTGGCACGACTGCTCGCGCTTCATCAAACGCTGCATCGATGCTGCTGATGGTCAGCCCGGGGTTCTGGCGAGTCTGGCTGGCGGGCAGTATTACGTGTACGACGCGCACCTTGATCAACGCACCGGCATTCCCGGCAAGATCCTCGCGGTGCATGACGACGCGGTGCTGGTGGCGACCGGCGATCACAGCCTGTGGATCGGCTCGCTGCGGCGCAAACCACTGCCCGGCGAAGAGACCTTCAAGCAACCGGCGCGGCATGTGCTGGCCGGACAATTGGCCGATGTGCCGACTCTCGACTGGTCGATCGCCAGCGAGCCATTCAACGACGAGGCGTATCAGCCGATCCGCTACCGCGAATCCGGGCATGTCGGCGAGCTGACCTTCGAGTTCTACAACGGTGCGATGAGCACCGAACAGTGCCAGCGCATGGTCGAAGCGCTGCGCTGGGCCAAGTCTCGGGACACCCGCGTGTTGCTGATCAAGGGCGGACGCGGCAGTTTTTCCAACGGTGTGCACCTGAACGTGATCCAGGCGGCGCAGGACCCGGGCGCCGAAGCGTGGGCGAATATTCAGGCGATCGACGATGTCTGCGCCGAACTGCTCAGCGCCCGGCAACTGGTGGTCAGCGGCGTGACCGGCAATGCCGGGGCTGGCGGCGTGATGCTCGCACTGGCTGCCGACATCGTGTTTGCCCGGGCCGACATCGTGCTCAATCCGCATTACAAGAGCATGGGCCTGTATGGCTCGGAATACTGGACCTACAGCTTGCCGCGTGCGGTGGGCCCGGCGATGGCCGAGCAACTGACTCAGGCTTGTCTGCCGGTCAGCGCGACGCAAGCGCTGCAACTGGGCATGGTCCAGGAAATCGGCCCACGCTGCCCGGATGAGTTTTCGCTGTGGCTGCTGCAACGGGCCAACGCAGTCCTGACTGATCCGACCTACGCCGCCGTGCGTGAACGCAAATTGCGCGTGGATCAGGTGCTGATCGAGCAATGCCGCGAAAACGAACTGCAGGAAATGCAGGAAGACATGCTCTACAACCGCAACCAGTTTGCCGAGAAATGCAGCCACTTCGTCTACAAGCGCAAAGCCTGCGGCACTCCGGCGCGGCTGGTGGAAGACTGGGCGCGGGTGCGCAAGGTCGAGTTGGCGGGTTGAGCTTCACCGCCCACTACGGCCTCATCGCTGGCAAGCCAGACTCCCACAGGTTACTGCGGCGTTCACAGAACTTGTGAACGACATAAAACCTGTGGGAGCCGGGCTTGCCAGCGATGGCGGTGGGTCAGGCATTGCTGGTTTGGCAGGCAGACCGCCATCGCGAGCAGGCTCACTCCTACAGGGTTCTGTGTCGTTCGGGAAGTCGATGGCCAGCGCAGAACCGTGTAGGAGTGAGCCTGCTCGCGATGAACGATGACGCGGTAGCGAGCCGGCACTTACAATGCGCACACCTCAGACTCCGGCCCGCCCATGGACATCGACCTCGCCCGCACTTTTCTGGAAATCGTCCGTCACGGCAGCCTGGCTGCGGCGGCGCAGAAGTTGTTCGTCACGCAGACGGCGATCACCGCCCGGGTGCAGAAACTCGAAAGTCAGCTGGGCAGTACGCTGTTTGTGCGCAACCGCGCCGGGGCGAAACTGACCGCCAATGGTGAGGCCTTCGTGGTCTACGCCAATCAACTGGTGCAGACCTGGGAAGCCGCGCGGCGCGACCTGCCGTTGCTGGACGGTTATCACAACGTGCTGCACATCGGCGGCGAGGTCAGCCTGTGCAACCCATTGATGCTCAGCTGGGCCGCCGAACTGCGCGAGAACATCCCCGGGCATGCCCTGCGTATGGAAATCCGTGACGGCGAAAATCTGTTGCGCCAGCTCGAACTCGGCGTACTCGATGCCGCGCTGGTCTATCAGCCGGAATACTGGCCCGGCCTGCAAGTCGAGCAGGTGCTGGAAGAGAAACTGATTCTGGTGCGCGCACCGAACCGCCCGGAGCCCTACGTCTACATCGACTGGGGGCCGGATTTCCGTCGTCAGCACGACGCCGCCCTGCCGGACAAGGCCAAAGCCGCGCTGAGCTTCAACCTCGGTCCGCTGGCCCTGCAATACATCCTCGAACATGGCGGCAGCGGCTACTTCCGTACCCGCGTGGTGCGCAGCTATCTGGAAAGCGGCGCGCTGGAAGCAGTGACCAAAGCCCCGGAATTCGGCTATCCAACCTATCTGGTGTACGCCCGCGAACGCGACTCGGCGACGCTGCAACAGGCCTTCGACCTCCTGCGGCAAGTGATCGAGACCGATGACGACTGGTCGCAACGCTGGAACCCGTTGAGCTGAGTCGGCCGCTTTACACCGGAGCATGGCGCAACTGACCTCAAGGTGCGGCCTGCACAAACGAGCGGATCGGCTAATCTGCCGGGTATAACAACAATACCCGCAGGTGAACGCAGTGAGGCAGACCACCGAGGCATTCCGCAGCCGCTACCGCGCGGCCATTCATCCGCTGTACAACCCGTGGCTGCACGGCGCTTTCGTGCTGCTGTTCGGCGTGCTGGCGATCGGCGCTTTCTGGAGCAGTACGCATCAGGTGCAGCCGCTGGAATGGCTGAGCGTGCCGCTGACCCTGCTGTTCTTCAACTTTGGCGTGTACATGGTTCATCGCCATCTCGGCCATCACAAAAAGACTTTCGCCAAGCTGTTCTATGCGCGGCATGCCGGCGACCATCACAGCTTTTTCACCCCCGGCCACATGACTTACGACGGCGCCCGCGACTGGCGGGTGATTCTGTTTCCGGCCTGGCTGATTATCGTGCATACGCTGGTTTTCACCCTGCCACTGTGGTGGCTGCTCGCGCAGTTCAACGCCAATGTCGCCGGGCTGTTCGGCGGCTGCATGGTCTTGGGTTATCTGACCTACGAGGTGTTTCATGCCTGCGAGCATTTGCCACCGCACAACCCGCTGACCCGCCTGCCGTGGATCCGCCAGATGCGGCATCTGCACGAATTGCATCACCGCCGCGAACGCATGCAGGAGCGCAATTTCAATATCGTCTTTCCGCTGATGGATTACCTGTTCGGCACCCTGTACTGGGAGCCACCACCCGCCCCGTTGCGCTATTCGAGATCGCCCATGACCCGCATGCAGCACCAGATCGATATCGCCGGCGAACCGATCGCCGTGCTCCGCTACGCCGCCAGCGTCAACCACTGGCCCGAGTGGCACCCGTCGTCGCTGAAAATCGACGGCCCGCAAGGCCCGCTGCATGCCGGCGCGCGTTTCGAAGAAGACATTCACGCCGGCGGGCGCGCCGGCCATTTGCGCTGGGAGGTCACTGAGTATCTGCCCGGTCGCCGCTGGTGCGCCCAGGCGCGGGGCGATCATGGCCTGTCGCTGCTGCTGACCTATGAATGCGCGGCGCAGGGCGACGGCACGCGTTTCGTGCGCACCCTGGATTATCAGTTCGACGGGCTGGGCATGCGCCTGGCCAATCTGTTGCTGCTCAAGCGCCGTATTGAGCGGGAATCGGCGACCTCGATGCAGGCGCTGCGTGACATGGCGCTCAGGCACCTGACGCTGACGGGGCACGTTTCATGAAGCGCCTGCTGTTACTGCTGGCGATCCTCATCATCGCGTTTCTGCTGCTGATGCCGACCAAGGTGCAGCCGGTGGCCTGGAAGCCACCAGTGGCACCGTCGCTGAGTGCCGGGCCGTACGCGGAAAACCAGCGCCTGAAAACCGCGGAACAGGTTGGCCCGGGGGACATCGATGGCCCGGAAGCATTACTTCTAGAAGGTGACTTTCTGATCACCGGCCTGCATGACGGGCGACTGATCCGCACCAGCCTCGATGGCAAACAACGTCAGGTGCTGAGCGACACTGGCGGCCGGCCGCTCGGCCTGGCCCGACATCCCAACGGTTTGCTGGTGGTTGCCGACGCGGTCAAGGGTCTGCTCTCGCTCGACGCCCAGGGTCAGCTGATTCCGCTGACCACCGAGGCCAATGGCCTGCCCTTTGGATTTACCGACGATGTGGCCATCGACAAGTCCGGTCACTATGCCTATTTCAGCGATGCCAGCAGCCGCTGGGGCTACGGCCATGACGGCGAAGCGATCATCGAGCATGGTGGCGACGGACGTCTGCTGCGCTATGACTTCCAGACTGGCAAGACCAGCGTACTGCTGGACAAACTGCAGTTTGCCAACGGCGTGACCCTCGGCCCTGATGACGCCTATGTGCTGGTCAACGAAACCGGCGCCTACCGCATCAGCCGTTACTGGCTGACGGGGCCCAAGGCCGGCACCCATGACCTGTTCATCGACAACCTGCCCGGCCTGCCGGACAACCTCGCTTTCAATGGCAGCAATCGCTTCTGGGTCGCCCTCTACGCGCCGCGCAGTGCCTTGCTCGATGGCACTGCCGGACATCCGTGGCTGCGCAAGATGATCGTGCGCGCCCTGACGGTTTTGCCCAAACCGGTGGAAAAACGCGGGTTCGTGCTGGGGCTCGATCTTGAGGGCAAGGTGATCGCCAATCTGCAGGACGCCAGCAGCGGCAATTACTCGCCGATCACCACGGCGCGGGAGTATGGGGACTGGTTGTATCTGGGGTCGCTGAAGGCTACGCACATGGCGCGGTTGCCGTTGGCGGAGGCGTTGAAGTGAGCCTGCTGGATGTGTGCAGGAATGACTGACGCCATCGCTGGCAAGCCAGCTCCCACAGGGATTTGCGGGTATCCGTTATCTGTCGGCTCACCCAAAACCTTGTGGGAGCTGGCTTGCCAGCGATAGCGGACTGTCAGTTACCGGATCTATCGAACTTGTCCGGATCTTCGTCTTCAGGCAGATCCTCATCCGGTTCTTCGGGAAAAGTGGTGGTGTGCGCCGGGCTGTTGGGTTGCGGGTGCGTGGGCACCGGGTCGAAGCCGCCCTGCTCTTCACTGGGGAATCTGGGTGTGTTCATGAGGCACCTCGCAAAGAGTCATTGAATGAAGGCTCTTACATTCGAGGTGCCGTTGGTGGCTGTCGTTCCAGTCAATTCACCAACCAGGGTCGGTGAAGCGACTGACGGTCAGGATCGCGCCTGCAACTGCGCGACGATCTTGTCTTTGACCTGCAAGCGTTTCTCTTTGAGTTTCTTCAGGGTGTCATCGCTGGGTGCATCCGAGGTCGCCGTCTCGGCCTTGACTACTTCGGCGTCCGCCTGGGAATACTTGTTGATCAGTGCATCCAGAAATGGATCCTCGGTGCGTTTTTGCTGGATCTCTTCCTTCGTAAGCTTCAAATCCTGATACAGGTCATGAGTCACCGGCATGGAACACCTCCGTCAGTTGATCGGCAGCCAACGCGACCGATTGCGCTGGCCCGTTATCAGAATGGCCTTGGTCGGGCCGTTCTGTCGACCTCCTGTCAGACCAGCGGTGGCCGTTCGTCGCCCTGTCGCAAATACGATAAAACCTTTGGTCGTCGCCTTCCCTCCATTGAATAACGCTCACAAAAACCTGCGTGGAGAAAAACCAATGGACGGATTCAACCTGCGTCATCTCGTTCTGGCTGTCGCCCTGAGTGCCGGCATGGGCAGTGCTTTCGCTGCCACTTCCAACAGTTTCGTCGACAACGCCGCAGCGGGCGGCATTGCGGAGATCGAAACCAGCCGCCTGGCCCTGGAAAAAAGCCAGTCCGCTGACATCAAGGCTTTTGCCAACATGATGATCACCGACCACAGCAAGGCCAACGATGAGCTGGCCAGCATTGCCAAGGCCAATGACATCGAAGTCCCGGACTCCACCACCCTGGTCAAGCAGGCCAAGGAAAAGATCCTCGACATGCGCGATGAATCCTTCGACGCGGCCTACGCCAACAACCAGGTCAAGGCCCACGAAGAAACCATCGAACTGTTCAAGAAAGAAGCCAACACCGTGACCGACGACAAGACCAAGGGCGCTACAGAGCTGAAAGCCTTCGCGCAGAAAATGCTCCCGGCGCTGGAAAAACACCTGACTGCCGCCAAAGAGCTTCAAGCCAAACACCCGAGCAAATAATCCGGGTGCTGTACAGCAAAAGGCCGCATTCATTGAATGCGGCCTTTTGTCGTTTCAGCGCGATCAACCGCCGTCGGTGTCGATGTCGGCATCGGTTTCTTCACCGGGCTTCGGACGATCGGGCTCAGGTTCAAACCCCGGACTGAACTCGTTGTCGTTGTCAGTGTGTTTGTTCTTCTGATCCACTGCCGGATCGGCGCTTGGCGCTTGCTCGGTGCCACCCGTGGGTTGCGTTGGCGGGCTCTGGCCCGGCACTTGCGGGTCGATGGCCGGGTCGTTGCGATTGATCGGTTCGGCATCCGGTCTCTGCTGCTGTTGCGATTGCTCGTTCATAGCCACCTCGTTTTTCAATGCTGGCGCGACTCAAACCCGCCGGCCTTGTATATTCGAAGCCGCTACGGTGCCAACGTTCAAAACATCGCTGGTTCGAGGGGCGCCGACTAGAGTTACCGGGGCATTCCTTGCGCCGGATCAAAAATATCCTTGCGCACCTGAACAACTATTTTGAACGGCAAAGGTCACTGACTTCGCACCGGTCATTTTTTACAGAACCGGCCCCAATACGCTACGGAGCAACAGGCACATGGCAGCACTGCAGAACAGCACACTCGATGCGATGAAGAACAAACAACCACAACTGCTGAGCGAATGGATCAACGGCCTGGAAGCCAGCGGCGCCACCCGTAACCTCAAAGACCATGACCTGCAACAGCAGACCAGCGAATTCCTGCAGTTGGTGATCAACGGCCTGCAGGGTGACAACGGCAGCAACATCAACGCGCCGGGTTGGGAAGCCACCCGCCAGTTCCTCGAAAAGCTCTCGCATAGCCGCGCTCAGCTCGGTCAGGACTCGCAACAGACTGCCAGTTTCATCTTCGCCCTGAAGGGCCCGCTGTTTGCCCTGCTGCAAGCGCACTATAAAGAACAGCCTGCGCTGCTCGCCGAACAACTCTGGGAAATTTCCGAACTGTTCGACGCCTTCGGCATGCACACCATCCGCACTTTCCAGAAGTCCCGTGAAGCGGTGATCAAGCGTCAGCAGGAAGAACTGCTGGAATTGTCCACGCCGGTGGTCAAGCTGTGGGACGGTGTGCTGGCGCTGCCGATGATCGGCACCCTCGACTCGCAACGTACTCAAGTGGTGATGGAGTCCTTGCTGCAACGCATCGTCGACACCGGTTCGGAAATCGCCATCATCGACATCACCGGCGTGCCGACCGTCGACACCCTGGTCGCCCAGCACCTGCTGAAAACCGTGACCGCGATTCGCCTGATGGGCGCCGACTGCATCATCAGCGGCGTGCGTCCGCAAATCGCCCAGACCATCGTGCACCTGGGCCTCGACCTGCAAGGCGTGGTGACCAAGGCCAACCTGGCCGATGCCCTGAAACTCGCCCTCACCCGCCTGGGCATCAGCCTCGGCAAAGCGGTCTGAGCCGATGGAACGTATCCCGATTCTTCAAATGGGCAAGTTCCTGCTGGTCACCATTCAGGTCGACATGCATGACCAGCTCGCCCTCACGTTGCAGGACGACTTGTCCGAGCGCATCAGCAAGACCTCGGCGCGTGGCGTGCTGATCGACATCTCGGCGCTGGATATGGTCGACTCGTTCATTGGCCGGATGATCAGCACCATCTCCGGCCTGTCGAAAATCATGGACGCCGAAACCATGCTGGTCGGCATGCAGCCGGCGGTGGCGATCACCCTGGTCGAACTCGGCCTGACCCTGCCGGGTGTCAGCACCGCACTGAACGTCGAGCGCGGGATGAAACTGCTGCAGGAACGAGTAGACCGGCAATGACCGTACGCAGCAGCGGTACTCAACCCATCCATATCGAGCAGGATGTCGTGCTTGCACGCCAGACCGCACGCAAACTGGCCACCGAATGCGGGATGCGCCTGATCGACCTGACCAAAATGGTCACGGCGGTCAGCGAACTGGCCCGCAATACCATGGTTTACGGTGGCGGCGGCGACATGGACTGGCAGATTCTCGATGAAGATCACAAGGTCGGTCTGCGCCTGACGTTCCGTGACGAAGGCCCCGGTATTGCCGATATCAAACTGGCGATGACCGACGGCTGGACTTCCGGCAGCGGTATGGGCCTGGGCCTGACCGGGGCAAAACGCCTGGTCGAAGAGTTCGAACTGGACACCGAGCCCGGCAAGGGCACCCGAATAACGATCACCCGATGGACATGAATATCGCGGGGTCGCTGACCCAGGTGCTGCTGATCGAAGACAGCAGCCAGATCGGCCATGCCCGGCGTACCGCGCAACGGCTCGCCGAGCAACATGGCTTTGATGCAACCGATGCCGGACGTGTGGCGCTGGTCGCCACCGAACTGGCGAGCAACATACTCAAGCATGCCAGTCGCGGCGAGTTTCACCTGCGTCTGTTGCCGCGTCCCGGTGGATTCGGCATCGAAATGCTCGCGATCGATCGCGCCCTGGGCTTTGATCTGGACGCCTGCCTGACCGACGGCTTTTCTACCGGCGGCACTCAGGGCATCGGTCTGGGTGCGGTGGCACGCCAGACCGAAGTGTTCGACGTGCACGCCGACGCCCGTGGCGCGGTGCTGCTGGCGCGTTTGTATCCACGCAGCGACCGGCAGCCCGATTTGCGTTACGGCGTCAGCCAGCATTCGCTGCACAACGATCCGGCGTGTGGCGACACCTGGCACTTGGCGTACAACGGCGCCAGCGTCAGCGCACTGGTGATCGACGGTCTCGGCCACGGTGAAGATGCCGAGCGCGCGGCCAAGGCCGGCGAGCAAGTGTTCGCCCAGACGCCGTTCGCCAGCCCGGTGCTGCTGATGGAGGACATGCACCGCGACATGATCGGCAGCCGTGGCGGCGCCGCCGCATTCGCGCAGTTCAATGCCGCCCGCGACAGCCTGACCTTTACCGGCGTCGGCAATATCGGTGCCTGCCTGATCGCCGCCGACAAATCGCGAGGCCTGGCTTCGCATCCGGGCATCGTCGGCGGCCAGTACCGGAAAGCCCAGCCCTTTGACTATGCTCACGTGAACGGACATCTATTGATCATGTACAGCGACGGCTTGCAGTCCCGTTGGAACCTTCAAGACTACCCCGGTCTGGTGCATCGCCATCCCGCCGTGATAGCCAGCGTCCTGCATCGCGACTTCTGTCGCGGGCGCGACGATGTAACGGTGCTGGTCGTTGCCCTGGAGGCCGCCCATGGCTGAGTCGCCACCCCTGAATGCCGCCGAACAGGCTGCGCTGATCGCCCGATTGCAGAGCGAGACCGCGGCCCTGCGCGAGGAACTCGACGAGACCAACCAGGGCGTGCTGGCGCTCTACGCCGAACTCGACACCCAGGCCGAAGAGCTGAGGCAGGCCTCGGACCTGAAAAGCCGCTTCCTGTCGTACATGAGCCATGAGTTCCGCACCCCGCTGGGCTCGATCCTGAGCATCAACAGCCTGCTCGCCGACGAACTCGACGGCCCGCTCAGCCCCGAGCAGCACAAGCAGGTGGCGTTCGTCAGCAGCGCCGCGCGTGAACTCAGCGACATGGTCGATGACTTGCTCGATCTGGCGAAGATCGAAGCCGGGCGGATCACCATTTCTCCGGCATGGTTCGACATGTTCGACCTGTTCTCCGCCCTGCGCGGGATGTTCCGGCCGATTGTCGACGCTTCGGCAGTGGACCTGATCTTCGAAGAACCGGTCGGCCTGCCGCGCCTGTACACCGACGACAAGAAACTCGCGCAGATCCTGCGCAACTTCATTTCCAACTCGCTGAAGTTCACCACCCGTGGTGAAGTGCGGGTCTCAGCGCGCCTGGAAGGCTCGGACAAAGTCCGCTTCGCCGTCAGCGACACCGGTATCGGTATCGCGCCGGAGCTGCATGGTGCATTGTTCGAGGACTTCTCGCAGGTCGACTCGCCATTGCAGAAACGCCTGCGCGGCACCGGTCTCGGCCTGTCGCTGTGCAAGCGCTTCGCCGCCCTGCTCGGCGGCGAGGTCGGGATGGACAGCGCCCCTGGGGTCGGCTCGACCTTTTTCGTGATCATTCCACTGGCGCTCGCCTTGGAGAACGTCGATGAAACGTGACATCCGTCTATTGATCGTCGACGACAACGCCGCCACCCGCTACGCCTTGCGCCGGCGTCTGGAGCGTCATGATTACGAGGTGCTGGAAGCCGGTACTGGCAGCGAGGGCCTGGCGCTGATCGCGAGCGAGGTTCTCGATGCACTGATCCTCGACGTCAACCTGCCGGACATGAGCGGCTTCGATATCGTGCGCATCCTGCGCGCCGATGCACGCACCGCATTGCTGCCGGTGATCCACGTGTCCGCCGCGTCGATCCAGACCGGCGACATCATCACCGGCCTCGACGCCGGCGCCGATGCCTACCTGATTCACCCAGTGGACCCGGACGTGCTGCTGGCGACCCTGCGCACCCTGCTGCGGGTGCGTGATACTGAAAACGCGCTGCGCGAGAGCGAGGCCCGGTTCCGCGAGATTTACGTCAATGTCTCGGCGCCGATTGCCGTGCTGGATGCCAACCTCAAAGTGCACGAGTGCAACCACGCCTTTGCGCAGATGATTCAGGACAACCGCGCCCTGGACACCCTCAGCGAATGCTTTGACCAGAACCAGAGCGCAATCCTCAATGAGCTGCGCCTGCGACTGGTCGATGGCGAACGCTGGAAAGGCACGCTGAACATGCGCGTGCAGGGCGAGATCCGCGAAACCGAATGGCAGATTTCGCCGTACCGCACGCCGCAGCTGAGTCTGGTATTCGTCGAAGATGTCACCGAACATCGTCATCGCGAACGCTCGCACCTGGCACAGCTGGACGACACCACCACGCAACTGGCCAAGGAAGTCGCCGAGCGCGCGCGCGCCGAGTCGCAGTTGCTGCAAGTGCAGAAGATGGACGCACTGGGCAAGCTCACCGGCGGCATCGCCCACGACTTCAATAACCTGTTGACCGGGATCATCACCAGCCTCGAACTGATCCAGAAACGCATGGCCGATGCGCGTCCGGACAAGGTGCAGTTCTACGCCGAAGCCGCACTCAATTCGGCGATGAGTGCAGCGTCCCTCACCCATCGCCTGCTGGCCTTCGCCCGTCAGCAGCCGCTGGACACGCGACCGGTGGACATCAACGAGCAGGTGCGCTCGCTGGAAGAATTGCTGATGCGCACCATCGGCGAACGCATCACCCTCAAACTTGAGCTGACCAACAAACCGGCGATCGCCCTGGTCGATCCGGTGCAACTGGAAAGCGCGGTGCTGAATCTGGTGATCAACGCCCGCGATGCGCTGCCCAAGGGCGGCAATATCTGGGTCAACACCTATGCCGCGTATTCCCATGGCGATCCGAACATGGCCGATGGCGCGTATGTCGCGTTGTCGGTACGCGACGATGGCACTGGCATCGAGCACAGTGTGATCGACAAGGTCTTCGACCCGTTCTTCACCACCAAGCCGCTGGGTCAGGGCACCGGGTTAGGGCTGTCGACCATCTACGGTTTCGCCCGCCAGTCCGGTGGCGATGCACATATCCGCAGCGTGGCAAGGCGCGGTACGGAAGTGACGATCATGCTGCCGGCCACCAGCGACCCGACCGGAGCGGATATCGCGCCGGTGGTTGTCGATCCGCAGGGTTCGGGCGAGCACGTGCTGATCGTCGAGGACATGCCGGCGGTGCGCATGTTCGTCACCGAAGTGCTGGAGGATGCCGGTTATCGCTGCACCCAGGCGGCGGATATCGAAACCGCGCTGGAGCGTTTGCAGAATGACCCGACGATCGACCTGCTGCTGAGCGACGTCGGTCTGCCGCGCATGAGCGGCCGGGAACTGGCGGACGTGGCGCGGGGCTGGCGTGAAAGCCTGCCAATTCTGTTCATGACCGGTTACGCCGAGACCGCGATCAATCGTCAGGTGTTTCTGGGCAGCGGCATGGAAATGCTGGTCAAACCCTTCCAGATCAGCGAACTGCTGGACAAGGTCCGCCGCACGCTTGATGGTGCCTGACACACCGCCATCGCCAGCAGGTTGGCTCCCACAGGACTGAGGCAAACCTCAGATGTTGTGAACACCACAAAAAACCTGTGGGAGCGAGCTTGCTCGCGAAGGCGTCGGTACATCCAGCCTCTTCATTGCCTGACCCACCGCTTTCGCGAGCAAGCTCGCTCCCACACTGGATCTGTGTTCATCACCCACCGTGTGCACACCACAAAACCTGTGGGAGCCGGGCTTGCCCGCGATGACGGTGGTACTTCCAGCAACTTCATTGCCTGACACACCGCTTTCGCTGGCAAGCCAGCTCCCACACTGGATCTGGTTGATCACCCATCCTGTGCACACCACAAAATCCTGTGGGAGCGAGCCTGCTCGCGATGGCATCGATACATCTGGCATCTTCATTGCCTGACACACCGCTTTCGCTGGCAAGCCAGCTCCCACACTGGATCTGGTTGATCACCCATCCTGTGCACACCACAAAACCTGTGGGAGCCGGGCTTGCCCGCGAAGGCGTCGGTACATCCAGCATCTTCATTGCCTGACCCACCGCTTTCGCGAGCAGGCTCGCTACCACACTGGATCTGTGTTCATCACCCACCCTGTGCACACCACAAAATCCTGTGGGAGCGAGCTTGCTCGCGAAGGCGTCGGTACATCCAGCCTCTTCATTGCCTGACCCACCGCTTTCGCGAGCAAGCTCGCTCCCACACTGGATCTGTGTTCATCACCCACCGTGTGCACACCACAAAACCTGTGGGAGCCGGGCTTGCCCGCGAAGGCGTCGGTATATCCGACATCTTCATTGCCTGACACACCGCTTTCGCTGGCAAGCCAGCTCCCACACTGGATCTGGTTGATCACCCATCCTGTGCACACCACAAAATCCTGTGGGAGCGAGCCTGCTCGCGATGGGGCCGGTGCTATCGGCTCAAAGCCCGCGCCAGAAATGGTGCGGTGCGGCTCTTCTTGCTCGCTGCGACTTTCTGTGGGGTGCCGACGGCGACGATTTTGCCGCCCTGATCTCCGGCCCCCGGGCCGATGTCGATTACCCAGTCACTCTGCGCCACCACGCGCATTTCATGCTCGACCACGATCACCGTGTGTCCCGCCGTGACCAGTGTATCCAGTTGTTCCAGCAGCCGATCGACGTCCCGTGGATGCAGCCCGGTGGTCGGTTCATCCAGCACATACAGGGTCGCGCCGCGCTGATTGCGCTGCAGTTCAGTCGCCAGTTTGATCCGTTGCGCCTCGCCGCCGGACAGTTCGGTGGCCGGTTGGCCCAGCCGCAGGTAACCGAGGCCGATGTCACGCAGCACCTCCAGCGAGCGACGAATGCCCGGTTGCTCGCCGAACACTGCGACCGCCTCTTCAACGGTCAGTTGCAGCACCTGCGCAATGCTCAGACCTTGCCACTCAATCGCCAGGGTCTGCGGGTTGTAGCGCGCGCCATGACAGGTCGGGCACGGCGCATACACGCTCGGCATGAACAGCAACTCGACACTGACAAAACCTTCACCCTCGCAGGTCGGGCAGCGGCCCTTGGCGACGTTGAAGGAAAACTGCCCGGCGTCATACCCCGCCGCCCGCGCCTCGGGTGTGGCGGCGAACAGTTTGCGCACGTTGTCGAACAACCCGGTGTAGGTCGCCAGGTTCGAACGCGGCGTGCGGCCAATGGGTTTCTGATCAACCTGCACCAGCCGCTTGATCGACTCCAGCCCCGCCGTCACCTGACCACTGCTGGCCTGCGGCGCGTCGTCTTCAAGACTGAGTTCTTCCGGCTCCTCCTCAACCACCGGCCGCCCCAACTGCGCGCCGACCAGTTCGAGCAACGCCTGACTGACCAGGCTCGACTTGCCCGAACCGGACACACCGGTCACCGAGGTGAAACAGCCCAGCGGAAATTCAGCGCTGAGGTTGTGCAGGTTATTGCGGCTGATCCCGTCAAGTCTCAGCCACCCTGTGGGCTTGCGCGCGATGCGGGTCTGCCGCTGGCTCTCGGCAAACAGATAGGCGCGGGTCTGCGATTCGTCGATCTCGGCCAGCCCGGCCGGCGGGCCGCTGTACAACACCCGCCCACCCTTCTCGCCCGCCGCCGGGCCGACATCGATCAGCCAGTCGGCACGGCGCATGGTCTCCAGATCATGCTCGACCACAAACAGCGTATTGCCGTCGGCCTTCAAGCGCTGCAAGGCCTCGAACAACGCCTCGCCATCGGCCGGATGCAAACCGGCGGACGGCTCGTCGAGCACGTAGATCACACCGAACAGTTGCGAACCCAGTTGCGTCGCCAGGCGCAAACGCTGCAGCTCGCCGGACGACAGCGTCGGGGTGCTGCGCTCCAGCGCCAGATAACCCAGGCCCAGATCGGTCAGGGTGCTGACCCGTTCCAGCAGATCCTCGGCAATCCGTTGCGCCGCCAGGCGTTTTTCCAGCGACAGGTTCGGCGTGTGGCGTAAGTCCGGCGCACTGGCGTGACCGCTGGCACCGTGGGCCACGCGTTGCTGGCGGGCTTCGCGGGTTTGCGCATGGCTGAGGGTTTCGCCGCTTTCTTCGGCCTGCTGCAGATACGTCGCCGCGGCCACTGGCCGCAGTACCTCGGCCACTTGCAGCAACGGCATCTGCGACAGTTCACCGATGTCGTACCCGGCAAAGGTCACCGACAACGCTTCACGCTTGAGGCGTTTTCCGTCACACAACGGGCACGGGCTGCCGAGCATGAACTGCGAAACGCGCTTCTTCATCAGCGCACTTTGCGAGTGGGTGAAGGTGTGCAGGATGTAACGCCGGGCGCCGGTGAAAGTGCCCTGATAACTCGGCTCCATCTTGCGCTTGAGGGCGACCCGGGTTTCTCCCGGGGTCAGCCCGGCGTACACCGGCACGGTCGGGGTTTCTTCGGTGAACAGAATCCAGTCACGCTGCTTTTTCGGCAGTTTCTTCCAGGGAATATCGACGTCGATGCCCATGGTCACGAGGATGTCGCGCAGGTTCTGCCCCTGCCACGCCAGCGGCCAGGAGGCCACGGCGCGTTGGCGGATGGTCAGGTTCGGATCAGGCACCATCAGCGCCTCCGTCACCTCGTAGACCCGGCCCAGACCGTGGCACTCCGGGCACGCGCCTTGCGGGGTGTTCGGCGAGAAGTCCTCGGCATAGAGCATCGGCTGCCCCGGCGGATAACTGCC
The DNA here is from genome assembly GCF_053456425.1 of Pseudomonas sp. LF020. Taxonomy (NCBI): domain Bacteria; kingdom Pseudomonadati; phylum Pseudomonadota; class Gammaproteobacteria; order Pseudomonadales; family Pseudomonadaceae; genus Pseudomonas; species Pseudomonas sp. LF020. The sequence continues at coordinate 136,405 of NZ_JBRFIX010000002.1, read as the reverse complement.
GGCACGGGAATAGAGCATGCGAATCAGGCTCGACAAGGTGGTCACGCTGCCCACCGACGAACGCGTGCTCGGCGTACCGCGCTGCTGTTGCAGGGCCACGGCGGGCGGCAGGCCTTCGATGGAATCGACGTCCGGCACCCCGACCTGATCGATCAGCCGCCGCGCATACGGCGCCACCGACTCGAAATAACGCCGCTGGGCTTCGGCGTACAACGTTGAAAAGGCCAGCGACGACTTGCCCGAACCCGAAACCCCGGTGAACACCACCAGCGCGTCGCGAGGGATATCGATGTCGACATTCTTCAGATTGTGTTCGCGGGCGCCACGCACCCGAACCATGCCGGCGGGTGCTTTGGAATTACGCTTGGTAGTCATTGGCGGGCCTTGATCGGAAAATGTAAGTCGAACCCAAAACCTGTGGCGAGGGAGCTTGCTCCCGCTGGGCTGCGAAGCGGCCCCAAATCCAGACGAATCAACCCGGCAAGTAAACCGCGGTTTCCGGGTTTACGACTGCTGCGCAGCCGAGCGGGAGCAAGCTCCCTCGCCACAGGGAATCAGGCACTGAGCACCGAGCGAATCATCTGCAACAAAGCCTCCGGACCATACGGTTTGCCGAGCAAGTGCGTGTCCGGACTCAACTGGTGGTTGCGTGAAATGATGTCGCGGGTGTGGCCGGAGGTGAACAGCACCGCCACCGGCGGCGTCTGCACTTTGGCCCAGGCTGCCAAATCGGAGCTCTTGATCAACCCTGGCATCACCACGTCGGTGAAAATCAGATCCACCTCGATACCTTCCAACAACATTTGCATCGCCACGTCGCCGTTGCCGGCGGTCAGTACGCGATAACCTTCTTCGCGCAGTAACTCTACCGCCGAGGCGCGCACGGCGTCGTTGTCCTCGACCACCAGAATGGTCTCGTGGCCGCCCCCCTGTTGCGGGTCGACGCTCGGCGTCTCATCGAGAACCGGACGCAGGCTGCGCGGAAAGTACAGTTGCACCCGTGTGCCCTCGCCCACGGTACTGTCGATCTCGACGTGGCCGCCGCTCTGTTTGACGAAACCGAACACCATGCTCAAACCGAGCCCGGTGCCCTGGCCGTCGGCCTTGGTGGTGAAGAACGGCTCGAACACCTGCTCGAGCATTTGTGGCGCAATGCCAACGCCGGAATCGCTGACCATCACTCGCACGAAATCGCCGGCAACGATGCCTTTGCCCGCGCAGAAATTGCTGTCCAGCCGAGTATTGAGGGCGCTGAGGACAATCGTGCCCTCGCCCTTCATCGCATCCCGGGCGTTGATCGCCAGATTGAGAATGGCGTTTTCCAGTTGATTGCGGTCGACGTTGATGTGCCACGGTTCCTGCGGCAACTGCACATCGATCTGAATGGTCTCGCCCAACGCACGCTGGAGCAATTCGCCGACACCATCGAAGATCTGCCGTGGATCGCACACCGCCGGCGACAAGGGCTGACGTCGGGCGAAAGCAAGCAATTGCGACGACAGCTTGGCCCCGCGCTCGACCGCCGCCAGCGACGCGCTGACCCGGCGTTGCACGTTGGCGTTGTCCGGCTCATGCCGCGCCAGCAAGTGCAGATTGCCGGCGATCACCTGCAGCAGGTTGTTGAAGTCGTGGGCCACGCCGCCAGTGAGGCCGCCGATGGCTTCAAGCTTCTGCGACTGGCGCAGTTGCTCTTCCGCCGCCAGCCGCGCGCCCACTTCATCAGCCACCCGTTGTTCAAGGTTGCGGGTGAATTTGAGCAGGGATTCTTCAGCGTTCTTGCGCTCGTGGATGTCGATCAACACGCCGGGGAAACGAAACGCTGCGCCGTGTTCGTCGAACTCGCAGGCACCGCTGGCCAGCACCCACAGGTAGCTGCCGTCCGCGCGTCGCACGCGGTACTCGGCGTTGTACGGCTCGCCGGTCTGCACCGAATGGCTGACCCGATCATGCACCCACGCCAGATCGTCCGGGTGGATCCGCGCTTCGCAGTAGGACTGCGGCAGATTGCTCAAGTCCTGATCCGGTGGATACGAAAACGTGCGGGCGAAACGCTCATCCGCCGACAGCACATTGTGCTTCACGTCCCAGACAAACGAGCCAAGCAAGGCCCCGGCATTCAGCGCCAGCCGCACCCGCTCATTGTCAGCGCGATAGGCATCTTCAGCGGCCTGACGCAAACGTTCCGAATGCATGAACTCGGTAGTCTCGACCACCATCGCCATCACCCCGGCGGGCACGCCGTCATCGTTGGCCACCGGGCTGTAATACAGATCCATCCAGACGTCTTCGGGCACGCCATCGCGCAGCAGCACCAGTTCCTTGTTGCGGTACGACAAGGTGCCGCCCGCCAGACAGGTGTCCACCACATGCCGGTTGAAATCGGCGACTTCCGGCCAGCCCAGTTCCACCGGCGAACCCAGCAGATACGGGTGGCGGCCACCGGCAAACTGCGAGTAGGCATCGTTGTAGATCATGTAGCCGGCACGGCCCCAGAGCATGACCATCGGCAACGGCGACGCCAGCATCAATTGCACCGCGCTGCACAGGCTCGCAGGCCAGTTCTGCAGCGGACCGAGTTCGGTGTCGCTCCAGTCGAACGCACGAATACGCCCGGCCATCTCGCCTTTCCAGCCGTCACACCCGTGACTTTCGGATAAAAACTGCATCGATTGACTCGGTGTCCTGTGGTGTCTGCCCGATAAATCGCAACGCTGACGAACGCGGCGCCCGTCTGTTTCGAGCGCCGCCGACCGCATTGGTTTCATTGAAGGTATAGCCGATTTCACACCGCGGCCGGGGTCAGACCCCGATCAGGTGTTTGAGCGGATGGTAGCCAGTTTTCATCTTCGCTGCGACGTCGAGAATGGCCTTTTCAATGCCGTTCAGGTGCATGCAGGTCAATTCGATGGCGGCACTCTGGTTGCCCGCTTCGATGTACTCGATCAGCCGCAGGTGCTCGTCGTCCCGGCAGGCTTCGTGGCTGTCGTCATCCAGCGCGGCGGCGTACAGCGAAGCACGGGAAATCAGTTTCTGGAACCAGTCGAGCAGCACCGGGTTATTGAGGCTGCGCGCCAGTTTGATGTGGAACTCGCCGAGCAGATGGATCAGCCGTTCATGGTCGCCAGCGGCGTGGGCCTCGTCTTCCAGCAACAGATGCTCGCGCAGGTCTTGCATCGCGGCGGTGTCCTTGCGCCGGCACAGCTCGGTGACGATGCCGATCTCGATCAGGCGCCGGGTTTCGAACAGCGAACGGATCTCTTCATTGCTCGGCAATGACACCGATGCACCTTTATTGGGCTCGGTGGTGACCAGTCCGTCGGCCTCCAGTTGCTTGAGCGCGGCACGCACCGACGTACGGCTGACATTGAACAATTCGGCCAATGAGGCCTCGCCCAGCTTCATCCCCGGACGCAGCGAACGCTTGCTGATCGCCTCGTAAACCCCTTGGTAGACGCGGTCGACCGTGGTTTCCAGTTTTTTCTCGGTCATTGCAACACTCCTTTAGCGTCAGGCAACCGGCCCCTGGCGATGACTGGCCATGGAAAAAGGGGGTTGCACACGCAGATTAATCCGGGTATTTCTAAATTGCATTCAGATATTGCATACAATAATTAGAGGATTGCACCATTATGGGTCAACCAATAGCAATTGAAGTGCGCAACGTCTCCAAACGGTACTCCGAGGACCCTGGCCTCGCACCGGCCCTGGACAATGTCTCGGTGAATATCGCCGATAACGAGTTCTTCACCCTGCTCGGCCCTTCGGGCTGCGGCAAAACCACCCTGCTGCGCACCATCGCCGGTTTCGAACACGTCAGTGAAGGCGAGATTCGCCTGGCTGGCGAGCCGGTCAATGATCTGCCGCCGTTCAAGCGCCGGGTCAACACGGTGTTCCAGAGTTACGCGCTGTTTCCGCACATGAGTGTCGCGCAGAATATCGCCTTCGGCCTCGAGATGCAGGGTCTTGAACGCAAGTTGATTCCGGATCGGGTCAACGAAATGCTCGCATTGGTGCAGATGGAGCACCTGGCCGGGCGCAAACCGGCCGAACTGTCCGGTGGTCAGCAACAGCGCGTGGCTCTGGCCCGGGCGTTGGCGCCGAAACCCAAAGTCCTGCTGCTGGATGAGCCGCTGTCGGCGCTGGACTTGAAGCTGCGCAAGGAAATGCAGGTCGAACTCAAGCGCGTACAGAAGGAAGCCGGGATCACCTTCATTTTCGTCACCCACGATCAGGAAGAAGCGTTGACCCTGTCCGATCGCATCGCGGTGATGTCCGCCGGCAAGATCCTGCAGATCGGCACCCCGACCGACATCTACGAACAGCCCAGACACCGTTTCGTCGCGCAATTCATCGGCGACATCAACTTCCTTCCCGGTCAGCTCAAGCACGGCGCGCACAACGAAAAACTCTTCGTGCCCAACGGCATGCCGATCGAAATTCCGTGTCAGCAACAGAGCTTTGCCGGCAGCAGCGTGCAACTGGCGTTCCGTCCGGAGCGTTCGCAACTGGTGGATGCCAGCCAGCCGCATCACCTGCGCGGCGTCATCGAGGCGGTGCTGTATGTCGGCACCGCCACGCTGTACCAGTGCCGGTTGAACAACGACGTCAAAGTCATGCTGCGCGAAAACAACGAAGGCCTGAACCGTGGTCGTGCCGTCGGCGAGCGTGTCGCCGTGCACCTGCCGCCGCACGCCTGCCTGTTGATGGAGGCCTGAGATGAGCGTCAGCAGCACTTCCCCCGCTCTGAACCGGGCGCTGTTGCTCAGCCCGGTGGTGTTGACCCTGCTCGCCCTGATCGCCATCCCACTGGGGATCATGGGTTACATCAGCCTGCTGCCGCGCAACACCTACGGCGGCGTTGACTGGCAGGCGCAATGGCAATTGCAAAGTTACGTGCAGCTGTTTTTTCAGGAGGGCTTCGACGGTGAACTGGAGCTGAACTGGGTCTACGCCCAGGCGCTGTTGCGCTCGGTGTTGCAGGCCGGTGGCACCACGGTGTTGTGTTTCTTGTTCGGCTTTCCGGTGGCGTTGTGGATGTCGAGCCTGACTCCGCGTCGGCGCAATCTGATGGTGCTGCTGATCACCATCCCGTTCTGGACCAACCTGCTGATCCGCAACTACGCGTGGCTGATCATCCTGCGCGAACAGGGCAGGGTCGCCCAGAGCCTCAACGCACTGTTCCCGAGCGCCGGCGGCATCACCCTGCTCTACAACGACTTCGCGGTGAGTGTCGGGCTGGTCTACAGCTTTCTGCCGTTCATGATTCTGCCGATCTACTCGACCCTGGAAAAACTCGACTGGCGTCTGGTGGAAGCCGCGTATGACCTGGGCGCCAACCGCTGGCACGCACTGCGGCGGATCATCCTGCCGCTGTCGATGCCCGGAGTGATCGCCGGAGCGCTTCTGGTGTTTGTGCCGAGCCTCGGCGCGTTCATCACCCCGGCGATTCTCGGTGGCGGCAAGACGCTGATGATCGGCAATCTGATCCAGCAGCAGTTCGGCACCGCGCGCAACTGGCCGCTGGGCAGTTCGCTGTCGTTCCTGCTGCTGGGGATCTTGCTGTTGTCACTGGTGCTCTACGCCCTCTATAGCCGCAGCGCGGCGAAAACCCTCAATCGAGGAGCGAAAGCATGATCTCTCTGCACCTGAAAAAACTTCCGGCGACCCGGGAAATCAGCCTGTTGATCCTCGCCTATCTGTACCTGCCGATCCTGGTGCTGATCGTCTACAGCTTCAACGCCAACCGCTCGGCGACGGTCTGGACCGAGTTCTCCTTCGCCTGGTACGGACGGATTCTGGCCAACCCGTCGATCCAGACCGCAGCGCTGAATTCGATCATTGTCGCCACCCTCGCCACCGTGTGCGCCACGGCGATTGCCCTGCTCGCGGCACTGGCGACCTACCGACCGTTCTACGGGCAGAAAATGGTCGAAGGCGGGATCAACCTGCCGCTGATCCTGCCGGAGATCGTCACCGCCGTAGCGACCTTGCTGCTGTTCATGGCGCTGGGGATCAAGCTCGGGTTGCTGACGGTGATCGTCGCGCACATCGGCTTCTGCATTCCCTTCGCTTACCTGCCGATCCGTGCCCGCCTCAACGATCTGGACAAGAGCCTGCTGGAGGCGGCCAACGATCTATACGCCAATCCGTGGCAGGTGTTCCGCCGCGTGACCTTGCCGCTGCTGTGGCCGGCGGTGTTGTCCGGTTCGGTGCTGGCGTTCGTGGTCAGCCTCGACGATTTCATCATGACCTTCTTCGTCGCCGGGCCCGGTTCGACCACGTTGCCGGTGTACATCTTTTCGGCGATCAAGGCCGGGGTAACGCCCGAGATCAACGCGATCTCGACCCTGATGCTGGTGATTTCCATCGTCCTCGTGGTGCTGGCCTTCTGGCTGGGGCAACGCGGCAAACAACCATAAACCTGGAGCGCTCTCATGAAAGTCAAAAGCCTGCGTCTGGCCGTATCCGGTCTGGCCCTGAGTTGTTTCGCCGCGTTCGGCGCCCACGCCGCTGAACCCAAGGAATTGTTTTTCTATAACTGGACCGATTATTACCCGGTGGATCTGCTGGCCAAGTTCGAAAAGGAGACCGGGATCAAGGTCACCATGGACGGCTACGACAGCAACGAAACCCTGCTCGCTAAATTGCAGGCCGGCGGCGCCGCGTACGACGTGATCGTGCCGTCGCAGTCGATCATGCAAACCCTGATCAAGCAGGATCTGTTGCTGGAAATCGACACGCCGACCCTGAGCAATTTCCAGTACGTCAAAGGCCCGTTCCGCGACCCGAGCTTCGACCCTGGCCGCAAGTTTTCGGCACCGTACCTGTGGGGCACCACCGGTTTCTCCTACGACAGTGCGCGGGTGCCCGGCGGCAAACTGGATGATTCGTGGAAAGAGTTCTTCGAACCGCGCAAGGAACTGCAAGGCCAGCTCGCCGCCCTCGATACCTCCAGCAGCGTGATCAACGCCGCCAGCCATTACCTGAACGTCGACGAGTGCACAGAAAACCCGCAGGACGCCAAGCGCATCCTCGAACTGCTGCAAAAGCAGAAACCGTTCCTGAAGATGTACAGCTCCGACAACACCGTCGACCGCATGGCCTCGGGCGAGGTGATCATGATGCAGAACTGGAACGGCTCCACTGCCCGCGCGACCTTGCAGAAGAACACCATCAAGTACGTCTATCCGCGTGAAGGCGTGGCGATGTTTCAGGACAACTTCGCCGTGCCGAAAAGCGCGCCGCACCCGGGCAACGCGAAGATCTTCATCGACTGGATGATGAAACCGGAAAACGCTGCCGCCGTGTCCAACGCCATCGCCTATGCCAACGGCATCCAGAGCGACCAGTTGCTCGACCCGAAGTGGAAGGTCATGGACGCCATCAACATGCCCGAGGAATACGCCTCGCGCCTGCGCCCGGAAAAGGAATGCAGCAACAAGTCGCGCGAGTTGCAGGACCGGATCTGGTCGAAGCTCAAGGGCTGACTTATTTCGCTTGAGACCGCAGCGCGGCCTTCGCTGGCAAGCCAGCTCCCACAAGGACCTGTGTCGTTCACAGAAATTGAGCACACCCTTGAACCTGTGGGAGCTGGCTTGCCAGCGAAGAGGCCCGACCAGACACCACTGAAACCGAGGTGCAGCCATCGCTGGCAAGCCAGCTCCCACAAGAACCTGTGTCGTTCACAGAAATTGAGCACTCCCTTGAACCTGTGGGAGCTGGCTTGCCAGCGAAGAGGCCCGACCAGACACCACTGAAACCGAGGTAAACCAATGACCCAGCCACAATGGCTCAGAAACATCCGTCCCTACGGCGCCCCCGCCGAAGACCTGCTGATCGAAAACGGCCGGTTCGCCCAACGCCGTCCGGCCTCGAACAGCCCGTTGGCCGCCACCGACATCAATGGTCAGAACCAGTTGCTCACCGCACCACTGGTGGAAAGCCACGTCCACCTCGACAAGACCCTCTACGGCCAGCCATGGCGCCCGAACAGCGCCGGTCCGACGCTCAAGGACTACATCAGCAACGAACGCCGCGTGCTGCGCGAAGTCCAGGCACCGATTGCCGAACGCGCCGGTGCCCTGCTGGAAAACTGCATCGCCCGCGGCTCGCTGACGATGCGCTGTCACGTCGACATCGATCCCGAATTCGGCCTGCGCCACGTCGAAGCCATGCTGCATCTACGCGAACGCTACAAGGACCTGATCGACCTGCAACTGGTGGTGTTCCCGCAGACCGGGCTGATCAGCCGCCCCGGCACCGCCGAACTGATGCGCGAAGCCATGGCCCTGGGTGTGGAGAACGTCGGCGGTCTCGACCCGTGCGGCATCGATAACGACCCGATTGCGCAGCTGGATTTCGTGTTCAGACTCGCCGCCGAGTTCGGCCGTGGCGTCGACATTCACCTGCACGACAAAGGTGAACTGGGCCTGTGGCAAATCGCGCGAATCGCCGAATACACCGAGCGATTCAACCTGCAGCACCGGGTGATGATCAGCCACGCCTACTGCCTGGGCATGCTGCCGTGGAGCCAGGTCAAACCGGTGGCGGAACGCCTTGCGACTCTGGGCATTTCGCTGATGAGTTCGGCGCCGGCCGACACCGCCGTGCCCCCGTTTCTGGCGTTACGCGAAGCCGGCGTCAACGTGTGTCTCGGCTCCGACGGCATTCGTGATGCGTGGTCGCCAATGGGCAACGGCGACATGCTCGAGCGGGCGATGCTGCTGGCGTTTCGTTTCGATCTGGCCAAGGACGATGAACTGGCGGCGGCGTTCGAAGCGGCCACGGTCAATGGCGCTGTTGCGCTGGGGATCAACGATTACGGCTTCGACCTCGGGCGACCAGCAGACTTTCTGCTGTTGCCGGTCGAGACCCTTGGCGAGGCCGTGGTGGCGCGGCCGGTGCGTCAGGTTTATCGCAGCGGTGTGTTGATCGCCAGCGGTGGTCGTCTGCTGGACAGTCGCCTGTGAAACGCATCGGCTTGCGTGCCAGTTGCGTGGTCGGCTTCGACGGCAGGCAGCACGTGCTGTGGCGTGACGGCGAAGTGGTGTTCGCCGGCTCGCGGATCGAATTCGTCGGGCGCGGCTATCAGGGGCCGGTGGATCAGTGGATCGACTACGGCAATGCGCTGATCGGCCCCGGTTTCATTGATCTGGACGCCCTCGGCGATCTCGACTCCACCGTGCTGACTCTCGACAACGGCGACGAGCGCAGCATGGGCCGCATGTGGTCCGCCGAGTATCTGGCTGCTGGCTCGCGTGAGACCTACAGCCCCGAAGAAGAAATCTTCAAATACCGCTACGCCTTCACTCAGTTGATCCGCAACGGCATCACCACGGCGATGCCGATCACCTCGATGTACTACCGCGAGTGGGCCGAGACCTACGCCGAGTTTGCCGCCGTCGCAGGCGTTGCCGGCGAACTCGGCCTACGTACCTACCTCGGGCCTTGCTACATGAGCGGCATGAGCTACTGGCGCGCCGACGGCACACTCGCCCATCACTGGGATGAAGAACGAGGATTGGCCGGGCTTGCGGCGGCTGAATGCTTCTTCAAGGATTTCGACGGTGCGCACAACGGCTTGATTCGCGGCGCGCTGTTGCCCGATCGCATTCAGACCTGCACCCCGGCGCTGCTGCAACGCACCTCGGCGTTGAGTCGCGAGCTGCATGCGCCAGTGCGCCTGCATTGCTGCCAGGCGCAGAGCGAAGTGGCGATGGTCGAGCAGTTGCGCGGCGTTTCACCACTGGGCTGGCTGCAGCAGCTGGACTTGCTGACGCCGCGCAGCCTGTTGCCCCACGGCATCTACACCCGTGGTGACGACGATCTGCAACGGGTGATCGACGGTGGCGCCAGCCTGGTGCATTGCCCGCTGGTGTTCGCCCGGGATGGCGAGGCGCTGAACTCGTTCGGGCGCTATCGGGCCAAGGGCATCAACTTCGCCCTCGGCACCGACACCTGGCCGGCGGATTTGCTGGACAACATGCGTCATGGTTTGAGCATCGCCCGGCTGATGGAAGGTGATGCTTCGCTGACCAGCAGCCTCGATCTGTACAACGCCGCCACCCTTGGCGGCGCCAGGGCTTTGAGCCGCGATGACCTCGGACGTCTGGCCCCCGGCGCCAAGGCGGACATCACCGTGTTCAGCCTGCGCGGCCTGCATTTGGGGCCGCTGTTCGACCCACTGAAAAACCTGCTGCTGGCCGGGCGCGGCGACGATTGCATCGCCAGTTACATCGACGGTCGCTGCGTGATGCACGACGGTCAGGTCAATGGCGTCGACTACCCCGCCCTGCAACGCCAGGCCCAGCGCCAATACGAAAAACTCATGCGCAGCCACAGCGAGCGGGCCTTTGCTCGCCCGGACTGGAAGACCCTGTTCCAGCCAGCCATCCCGTTCGCTGACGACTACAGCGCCGAAGCGCCATTGAGCGCAATCGATCCACTTCTTTAGAGATATCTGCCATGCACAGCTTCGACTTCAGCCAGCTCAGCCCCCGGGAAAAATACAAGATCCTGATCGGCAGCGTGGTGCCACGCCCGATTGCCCTGGTCACCACCATCGACGGTGAGGGCCGGGTCAATGCCGCACCGTTCAGCTTCTTCAACGCGCTGTCCGCCGACCCGCCGATCCTTGCCCTCGGCGTGGAAAACTACGGCGACCAAAGCCCCAAGGACACCACGCGCAATATCCAGCTCAATCAGGAATTCACGGTGAACATCGTCAGCGATGCGCTGGTGGAAGCGATGAACGTCTGCGCCGTGCCGTTCGCTCCGGGCTTTGATGAACTCACCGCCGCCGGACTGACGGCGATCCCCGGCACGGCAGTCAAATGCCCGCGCATCGGCGAAGCGCCGGTGGCGCTGGAGTGTCGACGGATGATGGCGCTGAACATCGGTCAGTCGCGGGAGATCATTTTTGGCGAGGTATTGATGGCGCATGTGCGCGACGAGTTGATCGATCCACAGACGCTATACATCGATCAATTGGGCCTGGATGCGATCGGGCGCATGGGCGGACATGGTTATGCACGGACCCGGGATTACTTCGATTTGCCGACCCGCTCGTTGCAAGCGTGGACGGAGGCGCCGGGGGGTGGCGAACGGTTTTGGCCTGCCCCGAAATAACCCGGTATTGCGAAACCTGTGGCGAGGGAGCTTGCTCCCGCTCGGCTGCGCAGCAGTCGTAAACCCAAACGACGCGGTGAGTCAGACTCATCGCGCTGTCGGATTTGGGGCCGCTGCGCATCCCAGCGGGAGCAAGCTCCCTCGCCACAGAGGCATCACTGCCTCAAGGGTTTAGTCCGTACCGTATTTCGGCGAACGCGGGCCATACAACAGGCCGGCGTGCTGCCCCGCCGACAACAGGCGATTGCTCGCCACACCGGCAATCGGGTATCCGGCGTCGGTGGAACTGTTGATCACCTGCTTCACCGCTGCAGTGATCAGCATGCCGATCAGGCCGCCACCGCTGTTGTTGCCGCCCTCTTCGCTCGACGCCCGCGCCGAACCGGTCCACAGCGTGGTGCCGGATTTCAGATCCACCAGTTTGGCGGTGGCGGTTACCGCGGTTTCGCTGCTGATCACCATGTAGCGCGTACCGTACTCGGTCACGGTGATGTACAGCGCAGCGTCGGCGCCGAAGATTTCCTTGAGCTTGTTGGCCGGAGCCTGATGAATGTCATCCGGGGTGGTCAGGCCGTTCTGGCGGAAGGTTTCGTCCACCAGGGTGATCGGCAGCACGTAGTAGCCGGCCTCGGCCAGTGGGAACGTCACTTGCGACAACAGGCTGTACGACGCTTTCACGTCCGGCGAGGTATTGAGCGGCGGCAGCACCAGAATGGTCTTCGGCCGTGCCTGTTTGTACGCCGAATAGTCGACGGTTTTCGGCGCGACGCAGCCACCGAGTACGGTCAGGGCCAGACCGGCGGCCAGCAGTTTCAGGGTGCGCGAGATCATTGGGCGTCTCCGGTCTTGGCGTTTTTAAGCAGAAAATCCATGTACGGCCCGGACTCGGGGAACAGCGCTTTCTCGGTGCGGAACTGCTGCACCATCTGATCGTCCTTGCCCATGCTCAGGTACAGCAGACCCAGGTGCGCGTGGTAGCCCGGCGGCACAGCCTTGCCGGTGGAACGGATCTTCTGCAGGTCGCGCTCCAGCACTTCAGCCTGGGCTTCTTTCGGCTCTTCGCCTTTGAAGTATTCGTAGACCTGCGGTTGGTAGTCTTCCCACTGGTACAGGGTTTTCGGGCTGCTGCAACCGGCCAGCAAAGCGCTGGCGGCCAGCGTCAGGGCCAGCAGCGACCGCGACAAAGTCAGATTCATGGGTGTTGCTCCTTGCAATGAATAGCGATCAGTTCGCCGGTTTCCAGGCACCGGCGTTCATGCCATCGACCAGACGATTGATCGCCTCGCGCATGGCCAGATCGAGGACTTTGCCGTTGAGGGTGGAGTCGTAGGCAGCGGTGCCGCCGAAGCCGATGATTTCGCGGTTGGACAAGGCGTATTCGCCAGCGCCTTGAGTCGAATACACCACTTCGGAAGTGCTGATGTTGACGATGTTCAGGTTGACCTTGGCGTAGGCGACCTGGGTCTTGCCCCGACCGAGAATGCCGAACAGCTGATGGTCGCCGGTTTCTTTGCGGCCGAACTCGGTGACGTCACCGGTGACCACGTAATCGGCACCCTTGAGGCGCTGGGCCTGGCCCTTGATCGCGGCTTCCTGCTGGATCTCGCCCATGTTGTCGCGATCCAGTACCGAGAAACGGTTGGTCTGCTGCAAGTGAGTGATCAGGATGGTCTTGGCCTGGCCGCCGAGACGATCAACGCCGTCGGAGAAGATCCCGCGCATGTAGCTGGAGCGGTTATCGAACTTGCCCACCGCCATCGGCACACGAGCGCCGGTCCAGACTTGCGTGGCGCTCTCGACCTTGGCCACCGGCAGCGCGCGGGAGCTTTCGGTGGCGCACCCGGCAAGGGAGCTGGCGAGGGTGCCGAGCACGGCAATCGCAACGCCTGAGACCAACATCCGGGAGATCATTCTCACTGTGCATTCCTTCTGAAAAAAACGGTGTGTCCCGGCACGGCAAGGCAGTGGGGAGCGGAAAAGGGGCGGCATTATGACAAAGTGCCATCATTCGCGACAGATTTTTTTGACGCCAATGGATTGGCTGATCTGAACACCATAAATCCCCCCGTGTAGGAGCTGCCGAAGGCTGCGATCTTTTGATCTTGCTTTTAAAAATCCAAGTCAAAAGATCGCAGCCTTCGGCAGCTCCTACAGGGGGGATCGGTGTTAGTGAAAGTCGCGGCTCTGCACGCGGATGCCATCGAGCAGCGGACTCAGGTCGCTCAATCGCCCGGCGATCAGGTGCCGGACTTCGCCTTCGCGCTCCCAGCGGCCATCGACCTTGAGCAGTTGCGAACCGACCAGCACCTGGCGCTGACGCTCGGCCAGATCGCGCCAGACCACCACGTTGACGTTGCCGAACTCGTCTTCGAGGGTGACGAAGGTCACGCCGCTGGCGGTGCCCGGTCGCTGACGCCCGGTGACCAGCCCGGCGATGCTCACTGGCCGGCCGTGTTCGACGTCCAGCAATTCCTGCGAGCTGCGGCAACGCCGTGCCTTGAGCTCGCCACGCAACAGCGCCAGCGGATGCGGCCCCAGCGTGGTGCCGATGGTCGCGTAATCGGCCTGCAGGTCCTCGCCGACGCTCGGTTTGGGCAGCAGCACATCGGCTTCTTCCTGACTTGGCAACCCGGCAAACAGGCCCAGCTGTTTCTGCACCCCGGCCACTTCCCAGTGCGCACGATGCCGATGCCCGGCCATCCCGCGCAACGCTCCGGAGTCAGCCAGCAGCGCCTGAGCGCGGCTGTCGAGCGCAGCCCGTTCACCCAGGTCGGCGACATCGGCAAAGGCCCCGCGCGCCCGCGCCGCTTCGATGCGCCGGGCATCGTCCTCGCGAAACCCCTTGATCATCCGCAAACCCATGCGGATCGCCGGTTGCGCGCCGCTGATCGGTTCCAGGCTGCAATCCCAGTCGCTGGCGCGCACGTCCACCGGACGGATCTGCAATTGATGGCGGCGCGCGTCCTGCAGAATCTGATCCGGGCTGTAGAAACCCATCGGCCAACTGTTGATCAGCGCACAGGCGAACGCCGCCGGTTCGTGGCACTTGAGCCAGCAACTGGCATAAGTCAGCAAGGCGAAACTGGCGGCGTGGGATTCGGGAAAACCGTAACTGCCAAAGCCCTTGATCTGCTCGAAGATCTGCGCGGCGAATTCCTCGCTGTAGCCGTTTTTCTTCATGCCGGCGGCCAGCCGTGCCTTGTGCGGTTCCAGCCCGCCGTGGCGTTTCCACGCGGCCATCGAGCGGCGCAACTGATCGGCCTCGCCGGGGCTGTAGTCGGCGGCGACAATGGCGATCTGCATCACCTGCTCCTGAAACAGCGGCACGCCGAGGGTGCGTTTGAGCACCACTTCCAGCTCCGGCGAGGGATAGGTTTCCGGCTCTTCCTTGTTGCGGCGGCGCAGGTACGGATGGACCATCCCGCCCTGAATCGGCCCCGGGCGGACGATCGCCACCTCGATCACCAGATCGTAGAACTTCGCCGGTTTCAGCCGCGGCAGCATTGACATCTGCGCCCGGGATTCGATCTGGAACACGCCGATAGTGTCGGCGCGGCTGATCATCTCGTAGGTCGGTTTGTCTTCGGCGGGAATCGTCGCCAGGCTCAGATCCTGATGCCGATGACGGCGCAGCAAGTCGAAGCAGCGACGGATCGCACTGAGCATGCCGAGGGCGAGGATATCGACCTTGAGCAGCCCGACCGCATCGAGGTCGTCCTTGTCCCACTGAATGATCGTGCGCTCGGCCATGGCCGCGTTTTCCACTGGCACCAGGGTGTCCAGCGGCTGCTCGGAAATCACGAAACCGCCGGGGTGCTGCGACAGATGCCGGGGGAAGCCGATCAGTTGCCCGGTCAGGCTCAGCACCCGACGCAGCAGCGGGCTGTCGGGGTCGAAGCCGCCTTCGAGCAAGCGCGCCAGCGGTGGCGTTTCATCGCTCCAGTGGCCGCAGCAATCGGCCAGCGCATTGATCTGATCCGGCGGCAGCCCAAGGGCCTTGGCCACGTCACGCACCGCACCGGCGGCATGGTAGGTGCTGACCACCGCCGTCAGCGCCGCCCGGTGGCGGCCATACCGGCGAAACACGTATTGCAGGACTTCTTCGCGGCGTTCGTGCTCGAAGTCGACGTCGATGTCCGGCGGCTCGTTGCGCTCCTTCGACATGAAACGCTCGAACAGCAGCGTGGTGCGGTCCGGGTCGATCTCGGTGATGCCCAGGGCAAAACACACCGCCGAGTTGGCCGCCGAACCACGGCCCTGACAAAGGATTTTTTGTTCGCGGGCGAAGCGCACCACATCGTGCACAGTGAGGAAGTAGCTTTCGTAGCCGAGTTCGGCGATCAGCTTCAGTTCGTCGTCGATTTGCTTGAGCACTTTGGCCTGTGGCCCTTTCGGCCAGCGCCAGGCAATGCCTTCTTCAGTCAGTTGGCGCAACCAGGAGCTGCCGGTGTGCCCCTCTGGCACCAGCTCTTTCGGATACTGATAGCGCAACTCGCTCAGCTCGAAAGTGCAGCGCCGCGCCAGCTGCACCGAGGCGTCGAGCAACGCTTGCGGATACAGCTCGCGTAACACGTCGAGGCTGCGCAGATGCCGTTCGCCGTTGGGGTGCAGACGCAACCCGGCCTCGGCCACCGGGACGTGATGGCGGATCGCGGTCATGGTGTCCTGCAGGGCGCGCCGGCCACGGGCGTGCATGTGCACATCGCCGCTGGCCACGGCGACAATCTGCAACTGCTCGGCCAGACTCGACAGGGCCGTCAGCCGCCGCCGGTCGTCCTGCCCGCGATGCAGCTGCACCGCCAGATACAGGCGCTCGCCGAAGGTCTGCTTCAGCCAGCGCCCCTCCTCCACGTCATCCACGCTGTCCGGCACCCATACGGTGAACAATCCCGGCAGCGGCTCGCTGAAGTCCTCGCGCAGCACCTGGTACTGGCCCTTCTGCGTACGCCGCCGGGCCTGAGTGATCAAACCGCACAAGGCCTGATACCCCGCCAGGTTCTCCACCAGCAGTATCAGTTTCGGGCCGTTATCGATGCGGACTTCGCTGCCGATGATCAGCGGCAGTTCAACCGATTTCGCCGCTTGCCAGGCGCGGACGATCCCGGCCAGGGTGCATTCATCAGTGATCGCCAGCGCCTGATAACCGTGTTTTTTTGCCCGCTGGAACAGCTCCAGGGCACTGGAGGCACCGCGCTGGAAACTGAAGTTCGACAGGCAATGCAACTCGGCATAACCCTCGCTCATGCAAACCAGCCCTGCAGCCACAACGGACCGCCCTCGCCCACGGCCCGATAGGCCCAGCCCTGCTGACCGGCGCGGTTCTGGATCAGGTAGTAATCGCGGCGCACATCGTCACCGTCCCACCAGCCGGACTCGATACGTTCCGGACCCATGAGGATTCGCGCCGAACCTTCCGGCACACTTTGCGGTTCGCCGAGCAGCCAGCCCGGACGCTGCACGCTCGGCAATCCGCTGCAACGCTGCTTGTCGACGCCGTTCTGCCAGGCACATTCGGGGCGATGGTCGGCCTGAAAGCGCAGGCCCTGCACCGCGTCATCGCCGAGCCGTGCGCGCAGGCGTTCGCGCAATTGCTCCCAGGGCAAGGTCTGTTGCGGACGGTCATCGAACAGTTCCTGAAACTGCGGCACGAAACTCGGCAGGTCTTCGGCGCGCAGGCGAAAACCACGCACCGGGGCCTCGACCTGGACTTGTTCCAGTCGCCCGCGGGCCAATTCGAAGAGCATCGCCGGATCGCGCTCGGCGCTGAGCAGGCCGACCTTGATCACCGTGTCCGGCAGCCCGGCGTGCTCCAGATGCAGGTCGAAACGCTGCACGCCGCTGTCACGTCCGCAGAGGAACGCCGAGAGGTCAGCGGTCAAGCGGCGTAACGGGAACAACAGCGCCTGATGGGATTGCACGTCGAAATTCAGTTCGATGCGCACATCGAAACGATCCGGCGGCAGATAGAAGGCCAAGGCCAGCGGCCGTGCCCCGAACAAGGTATCGAGATGCTTGAGCATTGAGGCTTCGAAACGTCGGGCCAGGGCCTGACGGGGCAGGCTCTGCAGTTGGTTCAGGTTGCGCAGGCCCATGCGCGTCAGTGCGGTGGCGACCTGCGGCTCCAGCCCGACACGGTCGACGGGCAACTGCCCGAGATGATGTTGCAGGGCTTCGCCGTCCGGTACTACGAGACCGTCGTAGGCGTTGGCCAGCACCCGCGCCGCCACCGGATTCGGTGCGGCGACGATGCGATGGCGGAAGCCCAGCTCGGTCAGCTCTTTGCGCAGCCGCGCTTCGAACTGCGCCCAGGAGCCGAACAGACCCAGGCTCGACTCGATCTCGAACACCACGGTACGCGGGTAATGCACGCTGACCTGCGCGCTGAAGCGATAGGCCCACGCGGCGAGAAACTGTTGCCAGTGTTCGACCTCGGCCAGGTCGTAATCGGCGGTGGCGAAACCTTTGCTCAGGGCTTGAGCGGCGGTCATCGACTGGCCGGCGCGCAGGCCGAGCTGACGCGCCGCGGCATTCACCGCTTGCAGCACCCGGCGCTGGGCCGGGCCGCTGAGCAGCACCAACGGCTCAGCGGGATCGGCACGCTGACGCAGCACCGCGTCGAGGGCCAATTGCGGGAACAGAATACACACCCAGCGCATGATGACCTCAGTGCCCCACGGCAAACGCAATCGGCGCCGTGCGCGCCAGTCCGCCACGGCACTTGAGCACGCGCAACTGGGCCGGTCTGGCGTCGATGGCAATGCGCAACGCGGCCGGCGAAGGGTTGACCGCCTCGCTCAGCGGGCGCCAGGCAAACGCCAGGGTCTGGCCGGTTTCCGCTGCCACCTGCAAACGTCGCAACGCGCGGTCATCGGCCTTGTGCGGCCAGCACAGCACCGCGCCGCAACTGCCGGAACGCAGGCATTGTTCTGCCGCCCACAAGGCATCGCGTTCGCTGGCCTGGATTACCGACAACTGGCGCAGATCGACCCCGGCGTTCGCCCACGCCTGCGGGTACGGCACGAACGGTGGCGCCACCAGCACGATGCGCTCGCCCGCCGCCGACAACCGCGCCAGGGTCGGCCACACCAGTTGCAGCTCGCCGACCCCGGGGCCGGCCAGGAGGATTTCGCTCAACGCCGCTTCCGGCCAGCCGCCGCTGGGCAACGCCGCATCGAGCGCGGCATGCCCGGTGGGTTGCGGGCTGGCGGCCGGTGGCGCAGGCCGGCCCTTCCAGACCTGGCCGCCATTGAACAGCGTATCAAGTGCAACGACGGCGCCCATCAGCCTTGCCTCACCAGACCGCAGAACACCCCTTCGATGGCCAGGTCCTGATCATCGCGCACGACAATCGGCTGGTACGCCGGGTTGCGCGGCAGCAGGCGCACTGTAGTGCCGACACGTTCGAAGCGTTTGATCGTCACTTCACCGTCGAGCCGCGCTACCACGATCTGGCCGTTGAGCGCCTCCGGATTGCGCTTCACTCCCACCAGATCACCGTCGAGAATGCCGTCCTCGATCATCGAGTCGCCCTGCACCCGCAGCATGTAATCGGGGGTGCGGGAGAACAGCGCCGGGTCGAGCATCAGGCGGTTATGGATGTCGGCATCGGCGCCAATCGGCGCACCGGCGGCGACCCGGCCGAGCACGGGAATATCCAGCAGCTCGGGTCGCGGCGGTTGTCCGAGCAGGCGAATGCCCCGGGCCTGATGCGGGTTGACCTCGATAAACCCGGCTTCGGTGAGCGCCAGCACATGCTTGCGCGCCACGCTGCGCGAGGCAAAACCAAAAGCCTCGCTGATTTCAGCGAGGCTTGGGGGCTGACCGTGTTCGGCGATGCGTTCGCGGATAAAGGTCAGGATGGCGGTACGGCGGGGAGTCAGGTTCGTCATGGAGTACATTTGTACTCCTGTGGGATTTTACTGACAAGCACCGCCAGTCGGCCCAAGTCGACCATCCACAAAAATCAAAAGATCGCAGCCTCGTTTCACTCGTCAGCTCCTACAAAGGAGGCGACTCGGGGACTGTGTAGGAGCTGCCGCAGGCTGCGATCTTTTGATTTTAAAAAGCAAGATCAAAAGATCGCAGCCTTCGGCAGCTCCTACAGGGAACGGGGTGTCAGTTCAGGCCGCGTTCGGCGAGGAAGGCGGCGATGTAATCGATGAACGCCACGACCTTGGCCGTGGCCCGTCGATGGCTCGGGTACACCGCGAGGATGTGCGGGCCGAAGGTGTCGGGGTCGATTTCGTAGTCAGCCATGACCCGCACCAGACGCCCGTCGGCAATGTACGGCGCGGCGCTCCACAGCGGCGTGTGTAGCAAACCGCGTCCGGCCAATGCGCTGGCCAGCAACAGGTCGTAATTGTCGCTGCGCAAGCGCGGCGCCGATGGCTGTGCCAGGCTCAGGCGCTGGCCGTCGCGCTCGGCCCACCAGAACTCGCGGCTGAGCAACGGGTGCTGATACAGCAGCCATTCATGCTGCTCAAGGGTTTGCGGATTCACCGGCAAACCCTTGCGCGCCAGATACTCCGGGCTGCCGCACAAGGCCAGGCGATTGCTGCCGACCACCCGCGCAATCAGCCCCGGCAGGTCGTCATGGCCCTCGCGCAAGGCCAGGTCGTAGCCGCTTTCCAGCAGATTGACGAACGCGTCGCACAAATCCACTTGCAGGCTGATCTGCGGGTACTGCTGCAAGAAGCCGTCGCACACCTGATCGAGAAACGCCCGCCCGTACGCCAGCGGTGCGGTGATTTTCAAGCTACCGCGCAGACCATGCTGCAACTGCTCGATTTCCTCACTGGCCTCCTCCAGTCGCTGCAACACCAGCTGCGCGGTTTCCAGATAAACGCGGCCGATTTCGGTCAGCAGAATCCGCCGCGTACTGCGTTCGAACAACCGCGCGCCAAGTTCCGACTCCAGATGATTGACCGCTTTGGTCAGGGCCGACGGGGTCTTGCCCAATTGCTCGGCCGCGCGGCTGAAACTGCCGAGTTGCGCGGTGACCACGAACATTTTCAATGCACCCAACTTGTCCATGCTTTTTCCATTCAGGCAAAAACGTTTTTCGTGAGGGAGGCGTTCTGTCGGCCAGTGTCAGCCACTAATCTGGCCATCAGACGCAATAACAAGGAAATCTTCAATGAAAAGATTCATCCCGAGCCTGCTGGTTAGCGCTGTAAGTTTTGCCTCGATGGAAGCCATGGCCGCCACCGATCTGGTGCTGGTCAACGGCAAGATTTTCACCGCCGATCGCACGCAACCGAAGGTACAGGCGCTGGCCGTGGAAAACG
This sequence comes from Pseudomonas sp. LF020, assembly GCF_053456425.1. NCBI lineage: Bacteria > Pseudomonadati > Pseudomonadota > Gammaproteobacteria > Pseudomonadales > Pseudomonadaceae > Pseudomonas > Pseudomonas sp. LF020. Next base: position 115,991 of record NZ_JBRFIX010000002.1, on the reverse strand, counting down.
GCAAGGTGCTGAAAGTCGGCACCGATGCGCAGATCAAGGCGCTGATCGAACCCGGTACGCAGGTCATCGACCTCGGCGGCAAGACGCTGATGCCGGGTTTGATCGACAGCCATTCCCACGCGATTTTCGGCGGCCTGGAAATGGTCTCGGCCAACATGGAAGACGAAGTCGTCGTCCTCGATGAATTGCAAAAGCGTCTGCGCGCCTGGCGTGATGACGGCAAGGCCAGACATGGCGACGTGCTGAGCATTGCCGGCATGAGTTCGGCGTACTGGGCGCAGGCCGAGGCGCTGGGCAAGACCTTCAACCAAGGCGAATGGGCCGACGTGCCGGTGGTGTTCATCGGCAGCGATCACCACACCGCGTGGGCCAACAACGTGATGCTCAAGCGCGCCGGCATCGACGCGGCGTTGCTCAGGAACCTGCCCAACGCGGAAAAAGACACCATCGGCAAACTGCCAAGCGGCGAGCCCAATGGCTTTGTGGTCGACGCCGGGTGGGATCGGGTCGCCGCGAAAATGCCGGTGCCGAGCCCGGCCGATATGCTTAACGCGGCAAAATCCGCCGTGCGTTTCAACAACAGCCTCGGCATCACCGCGTGGATGGACCCCGCCGCCAACGCCGCGCCGGGCGAGGCCGTGTTCGCGCTCAAACCCACCGAGAAAACCGTCGGCGTGCTGCCGGCCTACAAAGCGCTGTCGGCCAGTGGCGACATGAGCGTGCACGTCGCGGCGCTGTTGGTGGCCAACCCGAAAAGCCTGCCCGCCGACCTCGACACCCTGGATAAGGTGCGCCAGCAGTTTCAGGGCATCCCCAACCTGAGCCTGCCCGGAATCAAGATCTTCGCCGACGGCGTGATCGAGTACCCGGCGCAGAGCGCAGCGATGATCGACCCATACAGCAATTCGCACAAACAGGGCGAACTGCTGATCGATCCAGAGCATTTCGGCGAACTGGTCAGCGCCATCGACCAGCGCGGCTGGCTGGTGCACATCCACGCCATTGGCGACCGCGCGGTGCGTGAATCGCTGAACGGTATCGAGCGCGCGCGCAAGGATCGGCACAGCGGCATCACGCACTCGATCACCCACCTGCAGATGGTCAACCCGAAAGAGTTCGCCCGCTTCAAGCCGCTGAACGTGATCGCCTCGATGCAATTGCTGTGGGCCAGTGCCGACGACTACACCACCGACATGATCAAGCCTTACGTCAGCGCCCTCGCCTTCCGCTATCAATACCCGGCGCACTCGCTGCTGAAACAGGGCGCGACGATTGCCGGTGCCAGCGACTGGCCGGTGTCGTCGCCCAATCCGTTCAACGCCATGGCCCAGGCCATCACCCGCGTCGGCCCGCTGGGGGTATTGAATGCCGACGAGCGTCTGGATCGCGAAACCATGTTCTACGCCTACACCGCCAACGCGGCGCGGACCATTGGCCTGGACAAACAGATCGGCTCACTGACGCCGGGTAAACAGGCTGACTTCATCGTGGTCGATCGCGACGTGTTCAGCGTCGACGAAAAAGCCCTGCATGACACCCAGGTGCTGCAGACCTGGTTTGCTGGCCGCCAGGTCTACACCGCCACCCCATAACAACTCGTTCCCCTGTAGGAGCTGCCGAAGGCTGCGATCTTTTGATCTAGATTTTAAAAACAAGATCAAAAGATCGCAGCCTTCGGCAGCTCCTACAGGTTTTGCGTCCAGCCCCTAAAACAATCACAACATCGGGACTTCACATGAAAGCCTTGCCCTTGCTCGCCCTGAGTTCCTTGAGCCTGCTGCCCTTGAGCAGTTACGCGATCCCCCTGAACGACGATTTCGCCTTGCTGGTCGACCTGACCCTCGCCAGCGACTACCGCACCCGCGGCATCTCGCAAACCCAGAATGACCCGGCCGTGCAGGCCGGTCTGACCCTGGCCCACAGCAGCGGTTTGTACGTGGGGGCCTGGAGTTCCAACGTCGATTTCGGCGGTGGTCTGAAAACCCGGCAGGAAGTCGATTACTACGCCGGCTGGCTGTGGCAGGCCACCGAGGATGTCAGCCTCGATCTGGGCTACATCAAGTACGCCTACCCCAGGGAAAGCCAGTTCAACCAGAGCGAGGTCTACGGGATTCTCGGCGTCTATGGGGTGAAGCTGGCGGCGTATTACTCCAGCGATGCGCCGGGAATCGACAGCAAGCAGAGTTCGCTCTACACCTATGTCGGTTATGAAACCGAGCTGCCGTTCGATTCCGGCCTGAAGCTGCGTTACGGCAACATGGACTTCAAGGACCCGCACCTGTACTCGGCGTCCGGGCATGGCGAGGACAGTTACCGTGAATGGGAGGTCAAGCTGACCCACAACGTGGCCGGGGTGATGTTGGGCCTCAGCTACATCGACACCGATCTGTCGCAGAGCCAATGCCTGAGCAACTGGGGATTCAAGGATGTTTGCACCGCAACGGTGGTCGCGAGCGTCAGTAAATCGTTCTGACACCCGCCTTGTGTAGGAGCTGCCGCAGGCTGCGATCTTTTGATCTTGATCGTAAAAAACAAAATCAAAAGATCGCAGCCTGCGGCAGCTCCTACAGGGAATGAGGTGTTTGTTACAGGATGTTTACGAAATTTTTACTATTGTTCTTCTACAGTTACGCGCGTTTCCGCGCGTGTTCTATTCGAGTAGAGGAATGTCTGTAATGGCTTTGGGCAAAGGACTGCGTTTACCGTCCATCACTTCAACCCGTCTGGTGCTGCTGTTTTCCCTGGCACTGGTGGCGCTGTACAACCTGGCGACCTGGAAGGCGCTGGGTAATCTGATCACCCTGCAGGGCGCGCACAAACTGGCGTTTTTCGCCTCGTTCGGGCTGTTCCTGTGGGCGGCGATCACGCTGTTGCTGACCCTCATTTCGTTTCGCTGGACGCTGAAACCGGCGCTGAGCGTAGTCGCCCTGCTCTCGGCCTGCGCGGCGTATTTCATGAACGAATACGGGATCACCATCGATACGGTGATGATTCAGAACGTGTTCGAAACCAACCCGGCCGAGGCTGCGGCGCTGTTCAACGGCAAGCTGTTGGCCTACGTGTTGTTGCTCGGCGTGCTGCCAGCGGTGCTGATCTGGCGCTGGCCGGTGAGTTATCGACCGTTCTTTCGCGGCCTGCTCAACAAGATGCTGGTGATTGCCGCTTGCGTGCTGGTGATCGCTGCCTCGGTGGGCGCGTTCTATTCGACCTACGCGCCGATCTTCCGTGAAGAAGACAAGCTCACCCACTTCATCAACCCGACCAACTACATCTACGCCATCAGCAAGTACACCAAGCAGCGCCTGGGCATAAAAAAGCACTTTGTGGTGCAGGCCATCGGTGAAGACGCGGTGGTGAGCGCCAACGCCGCCAGCCGCGAGAAGAAGTCGCTGATGGTGTTTGTGGTCGGCGAAACCGCCCGCGCCGACCATTTCTCGCTGAACGGCTATGCGCGCGAGACCAACCCCGAGCTGAGCAAACTGGACATCCTCAACTTCACTCAGGTGCATTCCTGCGGCACGTCCACGGCGGTGTCGGTGCCGTGCATGTTCTCGATGTTCCCCCGTGAGGATTACAGCGACAAGAAAGGCAAAACCTACGAAGGCCTGCTGGATATCCTGCAACGGGCCGGCGTGCAGGTGCTGTGGCTGGACAACAACAGCGACTGCAAAGGCACCTGCCTGCGCGTGCCGCACCGCGACATCGCGAAAAACCAGCCGGGGCCATTCTGCGACGGCAACAACTGCCTGGATGAAGCGCTGCTGGCTGATCTGCAAAGCTACATCGACAGCCTCAAGGGCCACGCGATCATTGTCCTGCACGCCGACGGCAGCCACGGCCCGGAATACTACGAGCGCTACCCGAAAAGCATGGAGCGCTTCACCCCGATCTGCCACACCAACCAGTTGGGCAGTTGCAGCCGTGATGAACTGGTCAACGTGTACGACAACACCATCCTCTACACCGACCACTTCCTCGCCAAGGTCATCGAGTTGCTCAAACGCAATCAGGACTCACTGGACACCTCGATGGTGTATGTCTCCGATCACGGCGAATCGCTGGGCGAAAACGGCCTGTACCTGCACGCGGCACCATATGCGTTGGCGCCCGAGGCGCAGATCCATGTGCCGATGGTGATGTGGTTTGGCAACAACACCCTGGCGCAGCTGGGGATCGATCGCGATTGCCTGCAAGGCAAGACCGGGCAGCCGGATCTGAGCCATGACAACCTGTTTCATTCGGTGCTGGGCTTGTTCGAGGTGAAGACCGCGCTGTATCAGCCGGGGCTGGATGTGTTTCGGGGTTGCCGGCCAGCCATGACGGCTGGGCAGTAACCCAAATTCCGAAACCCCTAAAATCCCTGTGGGAGCTGGCTTGCCAGCGATGGCGGTGTGTCAGTCACATAGATGCCTGATGTGCCGGCCTCATCGCTGGCAAGCCAGCTCCCACAGGGAAAGCAGTGTTCTCAAGAACTGAGCTGGGCCAGATAGTCCCACGGGTAAATTCCGCGCTGATGGCCGTCACTGAACACCAGTTGCACGCCATAGCCCTGCGGGTTGATCTCGATCAGCCGGACGCGCTCATCGACCAGCGGAGTCAGGCCCTTCAGGCGAAACGCGCGGCACTGCGAGCACGGGCACTGGCGGCGCAGTTCGGCGTGGTTGAGCTGCGATTCACGGCCGTCCGGCCAGCTCAGGCGCAGTGTCCGTTCGCTTTGCGAATTGCCCACTGACAGCGGGTTCATTGCAGCTGACTCAAGGCAATCCGTACGGCTTTGCGCACTTCCGGATCACCGTCATCCTGCGCCGCCTGTAACGCCGCCACCGCGCCGCGATCATGCAACTCACCGAGGGCCAGCGCGGCTTCCTTGCGCAGGTTGCTGATGCGATGGCCGAGGGTTTCGATCAGGGCGTCCAGCGCCGGCGCAAAACGCAAGCGACCGAGGCTGCGGGTAGCACGCAGGCGCACTTGCCAATAGTCATCGCCGAGGGCTGCGATCAACGCCGGCCCGGCGTCGCTGTGTCCGACCTTGCCCAGCGTCGTGGCCGCTTCTTCGCGCACTTGCCAGGCATCGTCCTGCAGCGCTTGACGCAGGGCTGGCAGCACGTCGGCGCCGGACGCCAGACCGAGGGCGCCGGTGGCGGCGCGGCGCACTTCGGTGTCCGGGTCGGCGCTGGCCAGTCGCGCCAATGCCGGCAGTGCGTCGAGCTGCTTGAGCCAGCCGAGCACACCGACGGCTTCGCGGCGTACGTTGGCGTCGGCATCGCTCAATGCAGTGATAGCCGCTGGTGCGGCCTCGGCAAAACGCAACTCGCGCAGAGCCCTGAACGCGGCGATTCGCACACTGACTTGCGCATGGCCGGTCCACGGCAGAATCACCCGGCCGGCGGCTTCAGTTTTAAGCAGGCTCAGACTTTGCGCAGCGGTCGCCTGCACTGCCGCAGATGGATCGGTCAGCGCCTGGCACAGCGCAGCCACCACTGGTTCGTCTTCCCACGCTTCCAGCAGCCGCGCGGCTTCGGCGCGGACTTCTTCGGCGGGATCCTGCCCCAGGCGATCAACCAGCCACAGCAGGCCATCCGGTTCTTCCAGATCTGCCAGATCAATCAGCGCAATGCGGCGCACACCGGCATCGTCAGCGGTCAGACGCGGTTGCAGGGCGAGGATGTCATCGTTATCGGTCACAGCAAAAAATGAGGTCATAGGGCAAATCGCGGCAAGGGGTTTTCGGGAGGCAGGCCGAGCGGATTGAGGCGCGGCAGCGGTCGGTCGTTGTCGTGGCGCAGCAGGTCGAGGCAATGGCGCTTGAGGCGGGAGAACTCGGCGCTGGTCACCAGCTCAGTGGTACGCGGGCGTGGGAAGTCCAGGCGCAGGTCTTCGATGATTCGCCCGGGGCGCGCACTCATCACCAGCAAGCGGTCGGCGAGGAACAGTGCCTCGTCGATGTCGTGGGTGACGAACACCACGGTGGTGCGAATCCGCGTCCAGATGTCCAGCAGCAGTTCCTGCATGTTCAGGCGGGTCAAGGCATCCAGCGCGCCGAACGGCTCGTCCATCAGCAGCAGCCGTGGACGGTTGACCAGCACCCGGGCGATCTCCACCCGTTGCTGCATGCCGCCGGAAAGCTGATCGGGCCAGCGCTCGGCGAAGCCGTCGAGGCCCACCAGTTTGAGCATTTCATCGGCCTCACGCTGGCGTTCGGTTTTGCCGATTCCGCGCATCTTCAGGCCGAAGGCGACGTTGTCGCGCACCGTGCGCCACGGGAACAGCGTGTGATGCTGGAACACCATGCCGCGTTGCGGCGACGGCCCGCTGACCTCGCCGCCATCGACTTTGAGGCTGCCGGTATGGGCGTTCAAGTGTCCGGCGAGTGCGCCGAGCAAGGTCGATTTACCGCAGCCGGACGGGCCGAGAATGCACACGAACTGGCCCGGTTCGATCTGGCAATCCAGACCGTGCACGGCTTCGAAAGCGTATTGGCCCTCGCCGAGCACGATCGACAACTGGCGAATATCGATCCGCCCTTCCGGGGTTTGCATTGCGCTCATCAGGCTTTTCCTCGTGGCCGGTGCCAAGGTGTGAACAGCCCGCCCAGACGTTTGATCAACAGGCTGCTGCCCATGCCCAGCACACCGATCAGCAGCATGCCAACGACGATGTCGGCGTAGTTCTGAATGGTGTAGGACTCCCAGGTGTAGTAACCGATGCCGAACTGGCCGGAGATCATTTCCGCCGTCACCAGGCAGAACCACGAGGTGCCCATACCGATGGCGAGGCCGGTGATGACGCTCGGCGCGGCGCCGGGCAAAATCACTTCCAGCAGAATCGCCCGGCGCCCTGCCCCGAGGCTTTTTGCCGAAGCGATCAGCCGTGGGTCGACGCCTTCGACGCCGTGCACGGTGTTGAGCAGGATCGGGAACAGCGCGCCGGTGAAGGTGATGAACACCATCGACAGCTCCGACGACGGAAACATCAGGATCGCCAACGGAATCCACGCCACTGCCGGAATCGGCCGCAGCACTTCCAGCGGTGGCAACAGCAGGTCTTCGGCCCATTTCGAACGACCAATGGCCAGGCCCAAGGCGATACCGATGATCAATGCCGCGAGGTAGCCGGCGAACACGCGGCTGAGGCTGGCGCTCAGGTGCTGCAGCAGCTTGCCGGAATCGCCCAGACCCAACGCCGCTTCGATCACCGCCAATGGGGTTGGCACGTTGGCGAAGGTGACCAGGCCGAGGTTCCAGTGGTGGCTGGCGGCGAGCTGCCAGAACAGCAAGCAGAGCAGCAAAGACGCAGCCCTTGGAACCCAGCGTAAATAGGATCGGTACACAATTCTTCCTCTCAATCGAGATCCCCTGTAGGAGCTGCCGAAGGCTGCGATCTTTTGATCTTGTTTTTTTAAAATCAAAGTCAAAAGATCGCAGCCTTCGGCAGCTCCTACAGAGGGGCGTGGCGTTCTCCGGGTTAGCGGCTGGCCACGGCCTGGGTTGTGGCATCGGTAAAGTCGAAGACCTTGCCGCCCTGCGCCGCCGCGAACTGCTGTGCCTGGCCCTTGAGCAGGAACGCACTCAAGCGGCCCTTGGCGTCGCTGGCGAACCACGCTTGATCGGCGAGCAATTTGATCCCGCTGTCACTGGCCTGGGCATACACCGCGCGGATGTTTTTGCCTTCCTGCTTCAGCGCGGCCAGCGCGGTGAAGGCCGATTCGGCCGAGGCGTACTGGCGCACCTTGTCTTCACCGCGCACCCAGATTTCGGCGACATGGCTAACGTCGGTGATGGCTTTGCCGGTCGCCGCATCCACGGCTTTCAACGGCGTCTGCGCGTAGTTGCCGAGCTGCGCGCTGTAGTCCAGGTTCGACGCCTTGAACGCGGCGCGGATGTATTGATCGTCGATGAAGGTGTTGAGGTCGAGGCCGCGATCGGCCTTCTTCAGCAGTTTCAGGGTGTCGATCGCCGTGCCCACGGCCTGACGGTATTCCGGCTTCCAGCTCAGGTCGCGGGTCTGCACGCCGAGCGGGCCGTGGAACAGGTAGTTGACCTCGGCATCGACGCCGGTGACTTTGGCGATCAGCTCGCTGTACTGCTCAGGCTCGGCGGCCAGCAACTGGTTGGCCTCGATGCTCGCCCGCAGGTAGGCGACGACGATTTCCGGGTACTGTTTCGCGTAGGCCTGATCCACCAGCGCACCATGGAACGTCGGCGCGTTGGCCTGGGCGCCGTCGTAGATCTTGCGGGCGAAACCACGGCTCGGGAACAGTTCGGCGAACGGCACGAAATCGGCGTGGGCGTCGATCTTGCCGGCCTGCAGCGCGGAACCGGCGACTTCCGGCGGCTGGGCGATGATGTTCACGTCCTTGAGCGGGTCCCACCCCTGCTCCGCCACCGCGCGCAGCAACATGCCGTGGGCGGTCGAGGCGAATGGTACCGAGATAGTCTTGCCCTTGAGTTCACTCAACGCCTGCACCCCGGACGCGCTCGGCACCACGATGCCATTGCCACTGCCCTTGATGCTGCCCGACAACACGCTGATGAACAGGCTGTGCTTGCCGGCAGTTTCGAACGCCACCCCGTTGAACGCGCCGGGGAAATCGGCCATGGCGCCGAAATCGAGTTTGCCGGCGACCATCTCGTTGGTCAGCGGCGCACCACTGGTGAAGTTCTTCCACTGCACGTCGTACTTGGCGTCTTTGTAAGCGCCGTCGTGTGGCAGGTATTTGTCGAGCAGACCGAGTTCACGAATCAACAGCCCGCCAGCGGCGCAGTTGATGGTGGTGTCCTGGGTGCCGATGGCGATGCGGATGGTTTCGGCCGAGGCCGACAGGGTCAATGAAGCCAGTACCAGACCGGCGAGTGCTGCACGCAACATGGTGTGTTTCCCCTCGAATCGTTTATTGGATGTTCGTCTCCGCCGCGATCAGGGCGCGGTGGGAAACGAGGGGTGCTTGGTGAATCCAGCGTCCGGGGTATGCCGGATGGCTTTTGTGTTGTCCATGCGGGCCTCATCGCTGGCAAGCCAGCTCCCACAAGTTTCTCGGGTGTTCGCGAAATCCATCTCTCACTACAAATCCTTGTGGGAGCTGGCTTGCCAGCGATGGCGTGAGTCCAGTCACCGCAGGAGATAGGGGATGTCGACCTTTACGGCGCCAGTCGGGCAATCCTTTTCGCACGGCATGCAGTACCAGCATTCATCGAACGCCATGTAGGCCTTTTGGGTGGCCGGGTTGATCGCCAGCAGGTCCATCGGGCAGACGTCGACGCACACGGTGCAGCCCTTCTCGGCGATGCATTTGTCCTCGTCCACGGTGACCGGGGCGTTGGAGCGGAAGAAGATTTCCTGGGCTTGATAGGCCATGGTTCGGACTCTCTTTTTGTGGTGTATCAAGCGGCAAATGCGCCGACCCGCAAACGGTCGTAAGCCTGCATTTCTTCGGCATCGAGCGGGATGATGTACGGCTCGACGGGCTTCTTGAAACTGGTCATGCGGCCGTCCTCGCCCTTCTTCAGGTGGCAGTGGCAGAACCATTCGCTGTCGTTGCGCTGCGGGTGATCGACGCGGTAGTGGTACAGGCCCCAGCGGCTTTCGGCGCGAAACAGTGAGGCGCGCGCGGCCATTTCCGCGCAGTCGCGGATCACGCTGGTTTCCATGGCACGCATCAGTTCGTGGGCGTTGTTGGCTTTCATCTGCTCGAGATCGCGTTCGATGTCGCTGAAACGCTGCAAGCCGATCTGCATTTTCTTGGTCACTTTCGGCGGTTGCAGGTAGTCGTTGACGAAGCGCCGCAGCTTGTACTCGACCTGCGCCGGCGGCAGACCGTGTTCACGATCCAGTGGCGCGTAGACCCGCGCTTTCTCTGTTTCGATCTGCGCGGCATCCAGCGCAGAAAACTCGCGCCCGGCGACAAAATCCGCCGCGTTCTGGCCCGCGAACCAGCCGTAAGTGAACGCGCCGAGCATGTAGTTGTGCGGCACAGCGGCCATGTCACCCGCCGAATACAAACCTTTTACCGAGGTCTCGGCCCGCTCGTTGACCCACACCCCGGACGCCGAATGGCCGCTGCAAAAACCGATCTCCGAGATGTGCATCTCGACCATCTGCGTGCGGTAATCAGTGCCGCGATTGGCGTGGAACTGACCACGACTCGGGCGCTCGTTGCTGTGCAGAATTTCCTCGATGTTCTGGATGGTTTCCTCGGCCAGGTGATCGAGTTTGAGGAACACCGGGCCGTTGCCACTTTCCAGTTCCTGGTGGAACTCCCACATCATCTGCCCGCTCCAGTAGTCGCACTCGATGAAGCGTTCGCCCTTGTTGTTGGCGGTGTAGCCGCCCAGCGGGCCGGTAACGTAGGCGCAGGCCGGGCCGTTGTAATCCTTGATCAACGGGTTGATCTGGAAGCATTCGAGGTTCGCGAGTTCGGCCCCGGCGTGATAGGCCATGGCGTAGCCGTCGCCGGCATTGGTCGGGTTTTCGTAGGTGCCCATCAGGTAACCGGAGGACGGGAGACCCAGGCGACCGGCCGCGCCGCAGGCGAGGATCACCGCTTTGGCCTTGATCACATGGAAATCGGCGGTGCGGCAATCGAAACCCATCACGCCGTTGACCGCGCCCTCCTCGTCGGTGAGCAACCGCGTGCAAACGAGGCGATTGGTGATGCTCACCCGTGCGCGTTTCAACTGGCGATAAAGGACTTTCTTGATGTCGTGACCTTCCGGCATCGGCAGCACGTAGGCGCCCATGTGGTGGACTTTTTTCACCGCGTAATCGCCGGTCTCGTCCTTCTCGAACTTCACGCCCCAGCGATCCAGTTGCTCGATGGTCTCGAAGCTGTGGGTGGCATAGGCATACACCGCGGCCTGATTGACGATGCCGTCGTTGGCAATGGTGATTTCCTTGGTGTACTGCTCCGGCGTCGAGTGGCCGGGGATGATCGCGTTGTTCAGGCCGTCCATGCCCATGCTGATCGCGCCGCTGCGTTTGACGTTGGCCTTGTCCACCAGCAGCACGCGTAAGTCGCGGTTCTTCTCTTTGGCCTTGATCGCCGCCATCGGCCCGGCGGTGCCGCCGCCGATCACGACGATGTCGTATTCCTGTTCCAAGGTCTTGCGGGTCATGTCACGCCCCTTTTTGCCGGTCGATCCGCAGGCGGTACTGGAACGCATCGCCACGGTAGTAAAGGTGTTCGAAGTCCAGCGGCTGGCCGTTGGCGTCGTGGGTCAGACGCTCGATGCGCATGATCGGCGAGCCGGCCTCGACATTCAGTGCCTGGGTCAGGTCGCTGTCGGCCAGTACCGCGTCGATGGCCAGGTCAGCGTGGCCGAGGGCGATGCCGCAGTCGTTTTCCAGAATCAGGAAGATGTCGCGAGTCACCAGATCCGCCTTCTCCAGCCGTTCGCCGATGGCTTTGGGCAGGTAGGTGATTTCCAGCGAGATCGGCTCGCGGTTGATCAACCGGACGCGTTTGATCTGCGCCACGGTCTCGCCTTCGGCCACATGCAGGCGCTCGGCGACTCGTTTGTCGGCAGGGATGAATTTGAAACTGCGCAGACGGTTGATCACCTCGTAGCCGCGCCCGGTCATGGACTCGGCGAGGCCTTGCAGGCTGCTGACGTTTTGAAAGGTTTTCGGTTTGGCGACAAAGGTGCCCTTGCCGTGGATCTTGAAGATCAACCCTTCCTTCTGCAGATCGCCCAGCGCCTGGCGCACGGTGATGCGGCTGACTTTGAACAGCGTGCCGAGTTCGCTTTCGGACGGCATCTGGCTGTCTTGCGGGTATTCGCCGTCAAGAATGCGTGCGCGCAGGACGTCGCGCAGCTGGGTGTGCAAGGGGACGCTACTGAGGGACAGGACGTTATCGGTCATCAGGGATCACTTGTTATAACGAGTTATGACGTGATCTTAGAGACGTTATGACAAGCTTGAGAAATATTGTTTGGGTATAACCTTAGAGCTGGAGCAGTTCCTGAGTGCTCCCGTCTCCTGTGGCGAGGGAGCTCGCTCCCGCTCGGCTGCGCAGCAGTCGTAAACCCGGCTGAGGTGATTTACCTGGAATACCTCGTTGCCAGTATTTGGGGCCGCTGCGCGACCCAGCGGGAGCAAGCTCCCTCGCCACAGGGTTGGTTTTAAGACGTAAATCAATGGCGTTTCAGAATCTGATCCATCACCCAATCGGTCTTGACCGCTTGTTCGGCGACGGCCGGATGCTGCGAATCGCCACGAATATGCGCGTTCATGCCCAGCACGTGATGCCACTGAATGTGCTCGTGATGCGCGATTTCCAGGCTGATCTGCTCATCGGCGAACAGCTGCACCGGATGCTCGTCAAACACGGAGAACGCGATCCGACCCTGACTGCCGATAATCTCCACCCGGTCCTCACGCCGATCCGCAACAAAGCTCCAGCAACCCATGCCCAGCGCTCCAGAGGCGAACCGCCAACTGGCGCTGACCGCATCTTCCGCCGCATACAACCCAGCCTGCCGCGCGGTGAAACCGGCGACTTCGACGATGTTGCCGAGCAGGTACTGGAACAGGTCGAAACCATGGCTGGCCAGATCGGCAAAGTAGCCGCCGCCGGCCACGTTCGGGTCGGTGCGCCAGTTGGCGCTGCCGTCCAGATCCGCCGGCGATGGGGCCTTGGTCAGCGTCCAGCTCAGGTGCCGCACCTCGCCGATGCGGCCCTGCTCAAGCCATTGCCGCACTTGAGCAAAGCGCGGCAACGAACGACGATAGTAAGAAACGAACAGGTGCAGACCGGCGCGTGCAAACACCCGCTGCATCTCGCGGCTTTGCCCGGCGTTGAGCGCCATCGGTTTCTCGACGCAGCAATGCTTGCCGGCGGCGGCGACTTTCAGGCTGTAGGCGTGGTGGCTGTCGGGTGGCGTGGCGATGTACACCGCGTCCACCTCGGGGTCGTTGATCAGCGCATCGACATCGGTGTAGACCCGGGCGATGCCGTGGCGCACAGCGTAATCGCTCACCGCTTCAAGGCGCCGGCCCATCACCGCCACCAGCGCCGAACCGGGCGCCTTGTAGAAGGCCGGCCCGCTCTTGCGCTCGGCGACACTGCCGCAACCGATCATGCCCCAACGCACCACGTCCATGTCTAACTCCCTTTGTTCGAGAAACTCAGCCGATGCGCAACGCGCGCAGATCGAGGTGGCCGTCCTGGATGGGCGGGCACCAGTAGTAGCCGCCGGTGATCGGCCGGCTGATGCGATACAGACCATCAGTGATGCCGTCTTCCAGACCGCTCATGCGCCGCAATTGGGCTTCGAAGGCGTCCAGCGAAACACCGAAGGCGAGGAACATCAGGCCGGCGCGATCACCGTCGATCCACGGCATCGAACGCCGCACGACGAAGGCTTCGGGGGCGAAGCTTTCCTGGGCGGTGCGTTTGACGTGGGCGGAGACTGGCGCGTCGTCGATTTCCTCGTTGTCGCTGAGGCGACGGCCCATGATGTTGTCCTTGTCTTCGGCAGACAATTTATGGAAGCCCTTGAGATCGTGCTGCCACTGCTGGATCGCGGCAAAGCTGCCACCGACCAGACCATCAGCGCCCTCGCCCAGCAACGCGGCGGCGATCGCGGCGTCATCGTGCGGGTTTTCAGTGCCGTCTTCGTAGCCCGTCAGGTCATGGCCGTCCTTGTGGCGGAAGGCTTCCTGCATGTCTACCAGGCGCAGCGCCGGGGCCAGCGCGGCTTCGAAGGCGTTGCAGCGATTGAGCAGTTCGCCACGATCGACCCCGTGCAGCCAGACCCACAGCGCGTGCTGGGTCGACGGGTTTTCCACGCCGACGCCGGTCATCGCCGGGAAGCTGCGCAGACCGTCGATCTGCACATTCAGGGCCTTGGTCAGGGATTCACCGAAACCGATCACAGCCGACTTGCCGTCCACCAGATTCATCAGGTTGTCGATCGCCTGCGGCAGTGCGGCTACCGACTCAAGGGCGAAAAACAGGTGACGTGCTTGCGCAGGAACGGGGGTGGCGAGAATGCCCGGCTGGTAGTAACTCATGTGAACTCCTTGGGAAAGTGCGCGGGAGTTTACCTGTGGCTGGAGGGTTTGTGGGGTTGAAATACTGGTGAGTGGCACACGGAAGCCTGTGGCGAGGGAGCTTGCTCCCGCTCGGGGGCGAAGCACCCGCAAACCCCGCCGGCATGGTGTGTCTGGAAAAATGGCGTGGCAGGTTTTGGGTCTGCTGCGCAGCCCGGCGGGAGCAAGCTCCCTCGCCACAGGGGAACGATGTCTAAGCGGTGCTTGCATCCTGGCGCCAAGCACTCGGGCTCATCCCCGTCCAGCGCTTGAACGCCCGACGAAAACTGCGCACGTCGCTGTAGCCGACTTCTTCGGTAATCCGCTCGATGGGCATGTCCGGATTGGCCAGCAAACTCATGGTCCGTGCCTGACGCACCTGCTCCAGCAGTGCCTCAAAGGTCAGCGCATGCTCGGTCAAACGGCGACGCAAGGTGCGACTGCTCATGTTCAGGTCGCCGGCGATCTTCTCGATATGGCTGCCCCGGCTCAAGTCTCGGGCAATTGCCCGTTCCACCGCTTGAATCAGATCGAGTTTCTGGTGTACCTGCGCCGCTTCCAGCTCCAGCAAGGCCACCGCCTGACGCAGCGCCAGCGAATGATGATTGGGCAGATTGACGTCCAGCCATTGCGCATCGATCAGCATGCGGTTGTGCAGGCAGCCGAAGCGTACGTCCGGCCCGAGCAGGCGGTGGTATTCGCTCAGGTAATCCGGCGCGGCATGCACGAACTCCACGGCAATCGCCTTGAACTCATTGCCCGCCAAGGCCCGGCCATACACCAGCAGGCTGGCGAAAAACTCTTCGACGGCGAACACCTGCACATCGGCGAACGGCAAGCGGCACTCGGCGTTCAACTGCACCTGATCGCCGACCACGTCGACACTGGACACCACGATCCCGCCGGAGGTGTGCTGATGGCGGATGCCGAGGGCAAAGGCATCGCGCAAGGTCTTGCACAGCGACAGCACATGGCCGAGCAGCCCCAGCGTCCCCAACACATTCTGCGCCCCGACCCACAACCCCAGCCCCTGATTGGGCAGCACTTTGAGCGCGCGCTGAATCATCGCCACGGCCTGGCGGTAGGAGATCCGCTGCGCCGGATCCTGCAGATCTTCGAGGGTGAAACCCAGGCCACGGCACAGGCTTTCGGGGTCGATGCCTTTGTTGTGCACGACTTCGGCGAGGGTTTGCAGAAGGAACGGCGAGACCAGCGCCAATTCAAAAGTGGGGTCTTGGACTTTTACGTTCATGGGGGCTGACATTCCGGATCAAGCTTGATTGTTATTTTTGTAACCGGTTATGTCGAAGGAAGTTAGCACAGGGTTGGCCGACTGTCCGCAGAAGTCCCCCTAACTGTCCGCCAATACCCTGCCCCGGCGGGCGCCAAGCGCTTATTTCTATGGTGCCGGACGTTCTGCGTACCGGCGCCACGTCCCACCACAATAATAATGAGGACAGCCATGAGCCCGAACCGCGCCACTTTCCCCTTGCGTCTGGCACTGACCTTGCTCGGTTGCACCGCGTCCCTGCCAGCCTTGGCCACCGAAGCCGGCGTCGACAACATCGGCCCCGGCACCGACGGGTTCTTCATGCTGCCGCTGGAGGTCGACAGCCTTCCGCAGAACATGGTCGCGTTCAACCTCTACTACAACCATTACAAGTCGACCAAGCTCAACATCAGTTCGCTGGGCGGCAAGGTGCCGAATGTCGAGATCGAATCCACCGCCGTCATCCCGCGCATTGATTACCTGAGCCCGGTGCGGGTGTTCGGCGGACGCCTGGCCGGCTACATCGCCCAGCCCTGGCTGAAGCAGGAAGTCTCGGTGTACGGCCTCAGCGATACCCGCGAAGGCATGGGCGACACCACGATTGCGCCAATCATCCTGTGGGACATGGGCAAGAACCTGACCCTCGGCGCTGCGCTGGAAGTCACCGTGCCCACCGGCGAATACAGCGTCGACCGGCTGGCCAACACCAGCAACAACTTCTACACCTACAAGCCGCTGTTCTCCTTCACCTGGCTACCCACCGACAAGACCGAAGTGTCGATGAAGACCACTTACAGCTTCAATGAAAAGAACAAGGACACCGACTACAAGTCCGGGCAGATCTTCCACTTCGATTATTCGGCCAGCTACAAGATCACCGACGATGTGATGTTCGGTATCAACGGCTACTACCTCAAGCAGACCACCGACGACAAACAGTACGGCCACACCGTGCAGTTCGCCGGGCAGGATGTGGATGACGGCGTGCGCGGCAAGGTCTTCGCGATTGGCCCGGCGCTGCACCTGACCTTCCTCAAATACGCCAGCGCGGAGATTCGCTGGGCCAAGGAGTTTGACGTGGAAAACCGCCCCGAAGGCGAGATGCTCTGGGCCAAGGTCAGCATCCCCTACGCCTTCTGACCTCGACCTGTAGGAGCTGCCGCAGGCTGCGATCTTTTGATCTGGCTTTTAAAAAACAAAGTCAAAAGATCGCAGCCTGCGGCAGCTCCTACAGGGAACGGTGTTGCTGGCGAATCCGATGACAACCTTCGTCGATTTTCCCTTAGGGGCCACGGAAACGTCTGACATCTTTCCCGCCAGTGCTTCGGGATACTTCGCACTTCGTCTTGCCAGGGACGACAGCGAGCCACATCCCCCTTAGACTGCTTCACATTGATCATGGAGGTCACTATGAGCGCCGAACTTTCACTTATCGTTTCAGACTTCGAAACCCCAGAGCAGGCCGCCAGCTATGATCGCTGGTTCCGGGCACAGGTACAGGCCTCGATGGATGATCCGCGGCCCAACATCCCCCACGAGCAGGTGATGGCCGAGATGCGCGCCCTCATCGAATCGAAACTCAACAAAAACAGTGCGGGTTGACTGGCGACCTGAAGCTCGCACTCAACTCTGGCAAACCCTGAACTACATCGCTGACCGTAACGCCGTTGCGGCCAGTCAACTGAACGCCGCCATCGAAGCGGCTACCTCGGCCCTCCCACTTCACCCCTATCTTTATCGCTTCGGCAAGGTCGCCGGTACCCGGGAAATCGTTGTCCATCCCAACTACGTCGTGGTTTATCGGGTGACCGACCGGATCGAGATTCTCAACCTTTTGCATGCTCGACAAGCGTATCCCTGATCCTCCCCCTTCCACTCAAAAAAAGGGCGACCCACCGGCCGCCCAAAGTACTACACGAGAGTCCTTTACAACGTCAGCTGCCCCCGTTCCTCCTCGGTCAGCTGCTGTTTCGCCTGTTCATCCAGTGCCCCCGCTCCCAGCACCTGCACCGGGCTGTTCGGGTTGTAACCCGGCGCCGGCGCACGGCTTGCACCATCACGGCTCGGCGCCAGTTGTTCGTTGCCGAAACTCAACACCTGCACGGTGAACACCGACGCCTGGTTCTGCCGCGCCGCTGCTTGCTGCTGACGCGCCACGTCTTCAGCGGCCTGGGTTGCCGAAGACGCCGCCGAACTGGCCGAGGTGATCGCGCCGGTGTTCACCGCCGCCACCACCGGTACGCCACTGGTTTTACCCTGCACGGCGATGTTGGCGGCGTTGACTACGGTCAGCGCGGCGATGTTGACGTTGCCCGAGACGCGAATGCCCGCCTCGCCCGCATCAATGGTGCCCAGCGGCGCGATCAGGTCGATGTCTCCCGGCGCCACTTCGGCAATCGGGTTAAGGGTGGCGATACCCGCACCGGTGCTCGGCACCGAAGGCGACAGGGTTACATTGCCCCAAGTGTCGTACACGCGTTTCGGCGGGGTGTAGACCACAGTGGTTTTCGAGCCGCGACCGGCGTTGATGTCGCCCTCGGCGGACCAGCCGAGGATCGAGCCGCCGAAGGTGGTCATGATCCGGCTCTGCCCCAGCAGAATGCTGCCCTGCGAGTAGAGCTGAATGTTGCCCGAACCCTGCGTAATGATCCCCGCCGTGGACGGTGGTGCTGCGCCTTCGATGCCGAACACCTGACCGCCGCCCGGCGTGAGCATCTGGATATCGCCGCCGAACAGGGTCTTGACCCCGGCGCCACCGTAGAGCGTGATGTCGCCGTCGTAGCGGATCGGGTTGCCCGCCACATCGGTGGTCGGGAACAGCGCCGCGATGGCATTGCGACCACGCAGATAGCTGCCTTGACGCGGGCCGTCGACGTCGTTGTACTCCAGGCCGCCCGCACGCAGTTCGGCGAAGTACACCTGCCGCGCAAAGATCGCCTGCTCGGCGCTTGGCAGCGCGGCATAGAACGCCTGTGCCTGCTCGGCGTTGCCGCTGAAGCCGTAGCCGAGGGTCAGCCAGCTCTGCAATTCGTCGAGGTAGGTCTTGACCACTTTGCCCGGCTGGCTGTTGAGAGCGGCATTCGGATCAGCAAGGTTTTGCGGACTCAGGTAACGGGCGATGAACCTTGTGTAATCCGGCCCCTGCGCGCCCGTGCCCGCCTGCAATACCACGCTGGCGCCAGGCCGCAAATCCCCGGCCACTATCGAGCCGAGACTGGTGATGCTGGCGCGGTTTTCCATCAGGATGTTGCGCCCGGCATTGATGTCCAGCGTGCCAGGGCCGGCGATATCGAAGCTGCTGTAGAGAATGTCGCGACCCGCCGACACCCGCGATACATCTCGCTGGTCATTGTGGACGAACAGGTTGCCAGTGGAAAAAATGTTCTCCTTGCCGCTACTCATTTCCACTGTCGGCACCGCCGCAGGCTGCCCCAGGGTAGTGCCGGAAGCAACGATGTCGCGTCCGGCGATCATCCACACAGGCCCCGCCGCTTCGTACCAGGTGCGTCCGGAAGTGGAAAAGCTCAACGTTTCGCCACTGCGAATGCCCACCAGATCCCCCGTCAGCGCATAGAATCGCGCCGGCCCCTGTACGTCGTTCAATCCCGAGTAGCTGTTGGGACCAAAGGCAAACAGCGGATATCGCACGTTGCCCTCAGGTGCCACACCATCGTCGCTGTAGTTGGTGCGCAGCGGCTTGCTGGTGTTGCTGTTGGTGGTATACGTGTTGAACGCCGGGTTGAGCGGCGTGGTAATGGCCATCGGGCTGGCTCCCGACTGGTTGATCGCATAGCCACCGGCGTAGATAGAGTCACCTGCCAACAGTTCAAGCTGTCCCGACTTCGACGGTGCCAGGAGCAGTGAGTAACCTAGCAGCGGGTAGATATCCACGCCAGTGAACGTCGCGGACGGCCCTGCATAGATGGACCCCTGCCCCGCCACCGCGCGCAGAATCGACGGGTAGACAAACCGGCCATCGGTAGGCGAGGTATTGCGTCCCGTGATCAGGCCGTTGCTGGTACTGAACTCGGATATCTGTGTGCCCGGCGTCAAGTTCCCGCCAGCCGAGAACAGATCGATTGCGGTGTGATCCGTCCACAATGAGAAGCCACTCAGGGTGCCGCCCTGCTGAACGCTTGCGTCGGCCGCCATGATCGGGCTGGCGTTCATCAGACCGACTCGCCCAGGATCCGCTGCACCGCCCAACACCAGATCACCGCGGCTGCTCAGGCTCATGCCCGAGTCACCCGGAATCAGTACCACGCCTCCGGAAGCGCTACCGGTGGTCGAGGTAAACGGATCAAGTGCCCGGGTTTCCCGAAGATCATTGACCACGGTGCCGGCGCCGTACTGCAGGTTGATGCCACCCAGTGCTCCACCCGTCATTTGTGCCGCACCGCGCAGGTTGATCAGCGCACCTTGCAGATCATGGACCGGTTTGCCGATACCGGTTTCTCCGGCCCGCGCTTGCAGCGACGGGTTGAGCGTGCCGCCGATACGAATATCCATGTCACCACCACCGGTCATCTGCACGCTGCCATCGCTGGCGACTCGACCGGTGCTGCCGACTGCGACGATCAGCCCCTGCCCGCGCGGATAGTGAACGGCATCGCCCATCGGTTTGAGCATGCCGGCATCACCACCAGTCCGCAGGCTGATATTGCCCCCGCCCAAGGTGCCGAAACCGGTGAACCCCACCAGGTACGGTTCAGTATTAATCACACGATCCGAGATCATTTGGGTGGCGTAACTGCCGAAGTTGATCCACCACGCCGTGGGCACATCCGGGCTACCCGTGCCTTGGCGCCACAGCCAGTTGCCCACTGCCACACTGGCCATCTGCTCGCGGAACCCAGCCGCTTCCGATTGCGCTTTCGTGCCCACCGAGTCACCCGACACCGACCCGCCGGCATTGATTGTCAGGTTGCCCCCCATCTGCGGATACCAGGCCTGATAGAGGCTGTCGCTGCCGCCGTTGACCCACTTTTCATAATCGGCGCCGGCGGTGCCCAACACCGAGTTATTGTCCGAGAGATGCCCGCGTTTCTGGTTATACAACGGGTCGACATTCGATGACTGTGTACCGGCGGTGTACACGCCGAAAGGCGAATCCATGCTCAGGTTGCCGGCAGCCATCAGATCGAGATCGCCAGTACCGGTGCGCAGGACACTGAACATCTGCGTATGAGCTTTAGCGGTTTTTCCGGGATTGTTGCCGATGCACAGCTCTGGCTGCAGATCACAAATGAATTGAGCCTCCTCGGGAACCGGCTCGTAATCCGGGCCCGCTCCACTGCCTGGCGCCCAGACCCAGCGAGCCATGGGGGCACAATCGCTCGGCTCGATAGTGCAAGCAACCAGAGCGTCATCGGGGACGGGTTCAAACTCGGGGAAGCCATATTGGTTACCCGCCGCCCAGACCATTCGCCCGGGCGATGTCGTCACCTTCACACCGTAATGAGTATCGGCCAGCCGCAGATCACCCTCGCGGGTCACCGGTTTCACGACACGACTGTCGGCTGAATCAATATCCGCACCCGCTACCACGCGCATCGACCACGACGCACTGCCAGATGGCAGCATGCTCGCCACCGCCCAGTTCTTGCCTTGCTGGTCACCCGTGAACGGACGCAGTTCGATCAGCGAAGTGCCATCGGCAAGCTTTACATCCGTCATCGAAGGAATCAGCGAGCCGCGCAGCAAGGCCAGCGAGCTGCTCAGCTTCACACCGGAAACCGTTAAAAGATCGAGGTCGAAAACCCCTGGCAGCGGCACGCCCCCGGGCCAGGTCATGGCCTGCAGGCTCGTCGCCTTGTTCAGGCGGATACCGGCACCCAGGCGAGTGTTCGCCGGCAACGTCACACTTTCGCTGAGCAACGTTCCCGCCGCATACAACAGATTTCCGTTGGCATCATGGATAGCTCCCGCCAGCACAGTGCCGACGCTGAACGTGTACGCCTCGCCCAGTACCGCCTGGGTCGGCAGCAACGTGCCACTGGCCAGTCTTGCACCCTGAATCGTCACGTCGTAATTGAGTGTCGCGCCCACCGGAAACTGCGTGCCCTCGGCCAGTGTCACCCCACTGCCCGGCACGATCAGATCGCCACCGAACGGCTGCACACCGGCAATCAGTTTCCAGCCGGCATTGTCCTGGGTTTCCGGTGGCGGCGCGAAGCCGTCATTGATGCTGCCGTAAATATCGAGGTTGCCACCGGCACGAATCACCAGGCTGCCCGCTTCGCCGGAACCATTTACGGAGGGGTTCAGCTGCGTGTGCGGATTGAGACTGGCGTAGCGATAACCGGACAAATCCAGATCGCCCTCCACCACCAGATCACCGTCAGCCGTCTTGCTGGCGATCTCCACACCGGGTCGCAAGTGGAACGCATCGGCATACGTGGCGTTATTCAACCCGGCGAGCTTGCGTTGCAGCAGATCGTTGTTGCCCAGTGCGGCGTTGATAAAGTTGCTGCTGTCGCCGTGAATGCGTTCAAGCATGGCCTGATCGATGACTTGATACGGCCGACCACTGACCGCCTGATCGACACCCTCGCGGGCATCGGTGTAGCGGCGCAAACCGTTCAGGCCGATGGAGCGAGCGCCCTGAATGGTCAGCGCACCGCTGGCATCGATGGCGATGTCATTGCTGCCCAGACGCGGCGCGTTCAGCTCCAGCGTACCGCGCAGCATTCCATCGTGTTGTCCGGCAAGGAAACCGGGCACGGCATCGGTGCCGTGGCGCAGGTCGATCCGTGCGCCGCTGCCCAACGAGAGCAAACCATCGCCGGAATTCAGTTCGACCGTGGCGCGGTTCGGCGCATCGATGATCTTGCCGTAGCTGTCGACCCGCAGTACGCGACCATGGGCATCGAGCACGCTGCTACCCGCCAGGGTCAGACCATTTTTCGCCGACAGACGAATGCTGCCGACACGCTCGCCACTGGCGTCGATCAGACCGGCCACCGTCAGGCTGCCATTGTCCACCGACACATTGACCTCACCGGCCTTGAGGCCGTCGCCGATCACCAGGTTGCCTTGCTTGAGCTGCAAGCTGCGGCTGCCGTAAACCTGCCCGGCATTCAAGCGCTGGTTGAGCGCGGCAAACTGCTCAGAGGCGTTACCACCCAGGCGCTGCGCGCGAATGTCCACGCCACCGGCCTTGTACGGCACCAACGTGCCGCCGGCGTCGTAGTAACCGCTGCTGCCGCCGACAATCTCGCCTTGCAGATCGACCATCCCGGCCGCATCGGCCAGCGCGACGACGCTGAGGTTACCGGCCTGATTGTTGTTCGCCGACAGGTCGATCCGCGAGCCCGCAGCCTGACGGATATTGCCGTTGGCGCTGTACAGCAATACGTCGCCGCCCCAGCTGTATTTGCTGACATCGTTGAACGGCAAGGTACGTCCGGCCATGTCCAGCACGGCACCAGTGCCCAGCGTCAAATCGCCCTCGGACTTGACGGTCAACTTGCCGCTGGCCAAGGCGATACGGCTGTCGAGCACGATATCGCGGGCTTCAAGATTCAACTCCGCACCCAAGGCATTCGCCACGCCGGCAGCGCCAGCGCCACTGAGCGTCAGGCTGTTGCCAGCCTTGAGCAGGCTGACCGAAGCCGCTTCACCGGTGAGCAACGGCGTGCGCAGGTTCAGATTGCCGCCACTGTAGCTGTAACCCTTGAGCGGATCGTAAGCGCCCTGTTCCTGATACACCGCCAGGCTGCCCTTGTGATTGGCGGTGATGCGCTCGTTGGCGCTGAGGTTGACGTTGGCAAAACCCAGCGCCAGACGATTGTTCTGATCCAGACCGCTGGCCTGAGGCATCGGGCCGTAACCCAGCTCGATCCGCTGGGCCTGAATGTCCAGCGTACCGCTGCCCGTACCGGCGCCACCGGTAATGACGCTGCCGGCGCTTTGCGTCGCGCCGTTCCAGATCAGGTTGGCAGTACGAATGCTCGCCACATCGTTGGCATCGCCCAGACCGTAGATCGCCGGGGTGACCAGCACCAGGTTCTGCAGTTTGCTCTGGCCGGTCTGTGGATCGATCGTGTCGAGGCTGACGCTGCCGAAGAAATTGAAGGCGTCGCGAGTGGTCAGGCTCAGGGTTTCCAGAGCCGGCGCGGCAAACTGCGTATCACCGCGCAGCAAGCGGTCGAGTACGTTCTGGTTCAGCGTCAGGCCGGCGGGCACGCGGCTGCCCGCCGCTGCAAGTGCTTCGGCGCTGCCGGCATTGACCGAGCCGACCGACAGTGCCAGATGACGGGTGCCGAAACGCACCGCTTCACCGAGTTCGAACTGGTTATCCGTGGCGGCCGTGATACTGCCGTTCGAATACAGCAGGGCCGGATTGTTGCACGCACTCGCTGCGCAAGTGCCGATCCGGATGCTGCCCGCGCCGCTGATGCCGCTGGCCGCTTCCGGCGCCAGCACATTGGTCCAGCCGTTGGAAACGACCAACAGGCTGGAACCTTTCGGCTCATAAACGTAACCGGCCAGCGAGTCGTAGGCCACGTTGCCACGCCCCAGCGTATTGATCCCGCCTCCCGCCTCGACCGTGATGCCGCCAAGCGTTGACGTGGTACGCAGCAAAACCTGCGGCGCAGACAGAATCGCCCCTTCACGCAAGACAATACTTTCACTCGCGCCCAGGAAGCCGATGATGTTAGCGGTCGTGTTGTACAAGACATTCGGCATCGCACCGATGGTCAGCCGCCCCGCGTTGAGGCTGTTGAGCGTGTCGGCGTACAGCGACACACCGTTGAAACCCGGTGTCGATGCACGGCCCGCACCCAGTATCTCGAAGCTGCTCCCGGCGTTGCCGCCACGTACCACCGCTGTGCCGGCCATGCCGCCCTCGGCAGCCTCGAACAGCGTGCGCCCGTTGAACTGCAAAGCGATGTCTTGCTTGCCGCCGGAGGCCAGGCGCAGATCCAGTGTCTTGCCGTCCATGGGTGCCAGCGCACGCGGCACACCGCGCCGGGCGGCGTCGCTCTGGATGAATTGAGAGAAACCGGTTTCGTTGTACTGCGAGTAACGACGCAACACATCGGCTGACGTGAGAATCAACTGACTGGCCAGGCTGTCACGCAGGCCGGTATTGGCAATCGACATCTGCCCGCTGCTGGTCCATGAACCATTGCGCAGTGGCAACGCCCCCGTTGTCACGCCGGGTGCTGCCTGACCGTTTACCTCAACCCGGAACGCACCAGGCATCAGGGCAAACGTTGACGGCAACAGTGTGTAAGTACCCGCCGCCAACCCCGGCACACCGGCGCCAATAGTGATCTGCTGGCCAATGCGCGGATCGCCCGCACCCGCTTCGGCCAGCATCGGCGCGTAGCTGCTCTGGTTGCCGGGCACGATGGCATACACCGGGTTGCTCGCCAGCCCCGGCAGGCTGAAGGTGCCGTCAGTCGCAGTGCGCACCAGCGGGTTGAAACGTGCATCGGTGGAACCCCCGCGACCGGACACGAAACCGGCGCCACGCAGATCGCCACCGCCGGACAGGTCGATGACCGCACCGCTTTGCACATCGGCGAACTGCGTGCCGATCGACACGCCTGATGTTTCGCCGGAGATGCCGTCGAGCACCACGGATTTGCCGTTATAGCGATAGTCGATACCGTCCGTGGTGCCACCGTATGGCATGACCAGGCCGGCACCGCTGACCGAAGTCAGACTGCCCGGCAAGAGGCGAACCTCGTGAGTGGTGCTGAGCAAATCGTCACCCAATACGATCTTGCCCAGCGGTGCACGCAAGACACCGCCCTGTTCGATGTACGCGGCGGAAAAAATCAGCTTTCCGAATGCCGAGTACGGCACCGCAGTCGGTGCCGCGCCGTGGCCGCTGATCCGCAAGGTGTGTTCGGAAACCGGGACGGCGCCCTGATAACCGGCACGCACCTCAGCCTGAATGCCGGTGGCGGGATAGATCTGCGCCGCACCGAGGTTCAAGTCGCCCGGCGTCCACAGCCTGGTTTTCTCCGCACCATCATTCGGCGCGAGGAAGCGCAGGTCGCCGCTGCTGTCGAGGCTCACCAGACCGAAAGCCCGACGGCTGTATTCAACGGCCGGCGCCTGCCGTTGCAGGATCGAACCCTGAGTCCCGAAGGACAGGCCATTGCCCACGTCCAACAAATTCGCGGAGGCATTGAACGTTGCATCGGACGATCGGGCCGTCGGGCCAGGGAGCAACCGTGGGCGCATCATGTTGAAGCCGGCGAAGTAGGTGCCCACCCCTGACAGACGCAGGTATGGAGCACTCAAATCAACCCGTGCCGAGCCTTTGGAATTCTCGGCGAGAGACAGAGCTGCGGCAAAGAGACTGAGGCTCTGATTCATGCGCAGATTGACGTCACCGTCAAACGACAACAGACCGTTGCTCAGCAGGCTGAGATTGTCGAAACCGCCCGTCATCAAGCCATCGGCACTCAGACGGGCTTGACCGTAACGCAAGCCATCGGCGCCTTCGCCGGGTTGCAGGTTCGCGGGCAGCAGCTCGTTTTCTGCCGCCTGGCCAATGATCATTTCCCTCGGCGAGCGCACCGCGTTGCTCGCCGAATCGGAATACAACGGCGTCTCCAGCGCCAGTTCCAGACGACCACCGGCCGCCCCGACGCCACCCGCCGCCGCACGCAAGTTGCCTTCAACGAAAAGACCGTTATAGGAACTCAAACTGATGCGCCCGCCGTCCGTTGCGATACGCGTCGGGCCTTGACCGGCGATATCCAGAACGGCCTCGGTGCCCGTGGCATCCAGCCGCGCGCCCGGACGTACAATCACGTAGGCATCGGCAGCCGTGGCGGTTGCCAGTTTCGGATCGATCTCGCCGCCGAGGATGATGCTGCCGCCCCTGCCGACCTGCCCGTAAGTGCGGCCCAGGGTGTCGGTCGCCGCATTGGCACGCCCGGCGACATCCAGCACGGCCTGCTCGCCGATCCAGATCGAGCGGTCATGTGCGCTCGGATCAGCCGTTTGAATCGAAGTGGCCGGCTGGATCGAGCCGAATTGTTGCTGACGAATATCGATCGTGCCGCCCCAGGCATTCAGTTCACCGTCGACAGTGATCTGCCCGGCACCGCGCAGCTTGATGCTCTGTCCCGGGTCGACGCTGATGCGCGAGCCACGGCCCAGGGTCAGCGGGCTGTTGGCCGCGTCTATCAGCCCGACCAGCGTCGCGCCACCTTGCAGGGTCAGGCTGGCACCGGCACGTTGGGTCAGCACGCCCTTGGTCGGGTTTTCCTGGAACAGCGTCGGTGTCCACAGCTCCAGCGCCGTTCGCGGATCGACGCCACTGACCTGATTGGGTGCCGCATCACCGAAACGGTACACCGGCAGGGTCACATCAATTGCGGCGCCTTCGGCAACGTCGAGCCCGCTGAGACCGATCAGGTTGTAAGCGGAGAACCCCTTGCTGAACAGGTCGGTGGACAGTTGCAGGGTGTTGTCTGCCAGGGCTTTATCCGTCTGGCCGACGAGAATCCTGTTGGCCTGCACCGTCAAGGTGCCACCGCCCGTGACGCCATAACCGCGCAGTTCGCCATCGAGGTTCAGATGCGATGTGCCCGGCGCGGAAATAGCGCTCGACTCCAGCGTCAGATCACCACCCTTGCCACCCCGGGTCTTGCCATTGGCGAGCATGGCGCCACCGGAAGAAGCGTCGAGCAGGCTGCCGGCAGCGACGTCGATATCACCGCTGCTGCGGATCGATATCAAGCCACCGTTCAGATACGCGAGGCTGGCGTTATCGTCCGGGTTGGTGCGCAGGTTGCTCCACAGCCCTCGGGTGTCGAGATGCACGCCCTCGGCGATGCGGGTTTGCGTGGTTTTTCCGGCTTTGGCCGCCAGGCGAGTGTCGGTGTTTGCGCCACCATTGAACTGATTGAGTACGTTGCCCAGACGCAGGCTGCCACCGCGAGCAGTCAGGTCGGCGCCGATCTGAACATCCGGGGCGTACAGGGTGATGTCGCCACCGCTATCGACCGTCAGCGCACCGTCAACGGCGATCTGATCCTTGGCCGAAACCTTGAGCGCACCGAGGCGGAACCCGTTGAGCTGATCGTTATCGAGATACAGCTTGCCCTTGCGGGTATCGGACACCGCGCCGGTGAGGTCCGGATCATTTCCGGCCACCGGGCGCGCGCCACCGATCTGCACCTGATCGAGCAATGGATTGAGGGTGTAGAGCAGGCCATTCGACGCCGCGACAAAGGTCGGGTCGTAACTGCCGACGATCAACTGCGCACGCCGGGCCAGCGCGGTCTGGCTCTGCTGGTAGCCGTCGAGCACCGGTTTCGGCGCCTGATTCTGCCGCTCGCCCTGGTACACATCGCCGATCATCTGCCCGTCAAGCACGGCGTTGGCCGTGGCGATCACCAGTTGCCCGGCATCGCGGCCCACGGTGTAACCCGACTCGAAACGCGAGCGCGGGGCAATCAGCGGGGTGTAGTAATAACGGGTCTGGCCCCAGCGCTCGCTGCTGTCTTCATAGCCTTTGTACAGCCCGGTATAGAGCAGATCCCCCGGCGCGCGCGACACTTCATACAACTTGCCGTCGGCGCCACGCAGCCAGCTCTGGCGGATCTCGCCGCTCTGCACATCCAGGGTGCCGCCGGACAGGTTGATCAACGAGCCTTTTTCCGTGACCACGTCGTTGCCGGCAAAACTCACCGTGCCGCCCTGAGCCATCCATTCGCCGACGCTGTGCCCTTGGGTGCCGAGGTAACCGCCGACTTCGAGCAAACCGCCCGCCGTGTACCAGCGATCCGTGGCGTAGCCGTTGGTGCCGGCCGGCACATACACCAGATCGCGCACATCGACCCAGATGTCATTGCTGTTGAGCGCGCCTTTCTCGCGGTTGACCGAGGCATCGCGCTGCTCGTTGCCTTGCACGTTGATCTTGATGCTGTTGTTTTCCATCGCCACTTTGACGCCGAGGGCACCGGACACATCGATCATCGCGCCGTCGCGCACCAGGCTGCGGCGCTGTGCGCTGACCGCGACCTGGCCGCCGGTGGCCAGGGTGATCGAGCCGTTCTGGAACTCGACACTGCCGCCGCTCTGAATCTCGACGCGTGACTGGTCGCTACGGATCCGGTTATTGGCCGTGACGCCCGTCAGCGCGGCCTGATGCTGGCTGTCGAGGGCGGTCAGGTCACTGCTGTCGAGCATGATGGCCGTGGCACTGCCCTGCCCCAGCGTGACGCTGCCGCTGCTGTCGGTGTTCGGGTTGGTCAGGTGAATCGTGCCACGCGTTGCCACTGACGTGCTGGCGAGCAATACACCGTTCTGCACCACCTCATGACCGGTCAGGGTGATGTCGCCGGTGGCGGACTGGATCAAGCCGTTGTTGGTGACATTGCCCGCCACGGCACCGGCCTTGAAACCTGGGATGACTTCGTTGCCGAAGGTGGTGGACAGCGCATTGCCCTCGGTGCCCGAGCCCTTGCGGATATAGAAACGGTCACCGGCGGCGAGCACGGTCTGGCCCTTGGCGGTGCTGATGCTGCCGTCATTCTGCACTTCATTGCCGAGCAGCAAGGCATAACCACCGGCAGCGGTAGACGATGCCGGCTTGTGGGTGTCGATGGAGGCACCGCGTTCCACCAGCACCTTGCCGACGGCATCGGTGAAGGTCGGCTGGGTGCCGGTGCTGTCGAAGTACAAGCCACGATCACGGAACTGGATATCGGTGATGTTCGCCGCTGCCGCCACCAGGTTGCGCACATTGACCTGACTGCTGCCGCTGAACACGATGCCGTTGCGGTTGATCAGCATCACCGTGCCGTTGCCCTTGATCTGACCTTGAATCTGGCTGGCCCGGGCATTAGGGTCGTTGACCCGGTTGAGCACCGCCCAGTTCGACTGCTGGGCGAATTCAACGGTGGTATTGCGACCGACGTTGAAGGTTTCCCAGTTGAGAATGGCCTTGTCGGCGGTCTGCTCGATTGTCACTGTGGTTTTGCCATCGACCTGGGTCTGCTGCGGGCCCTTCGCGTTCTGCCAGCCTTGAGTCAGGCTGTTGTCGACCTTCAAGCCACCCTCGCCCAGGCCGTCCGGCACGAACTGCACCGTGCCCAACGCAGCAGCGCGCCCGGCCGCCTGCGCCGCCTGTTGCGCAGCAATCGCGGCAACCGTGTTGTTCAGGGTCTGTATCGAACGCTGCAACTGCGCATTGGCTTTTTGCTGTTGGGCCAATGGCGGTATCATCCCCGGCAACCCGCCAACGCTCGGACGCGCCGCTGCGGCCTGCTGCGCTGCCCCCTTGGCGGCAAACCAGCTCGAACTGAACGCCGTTTGCGCCTGCGCACTGCCCGCCACCAGACACAACGCCACCGCGTGCGCCAATGGCTTGAGCAGCCACAGCGTCGGCTCCACGGCATCACGCTGGAAGGACTGAACGTGGGTACGACGACGGGATGGGCGAGCGAGCATCACTACGAGATCCTTTTTTGATTGCCACATATGGCCGCAGGCGCGCAAATACCTGCTGTTACGACATAGGCAGTTGGCGGAAGGCGCGACCGAACGGATGTCACACAAACTTCATGTTGGGCGTGTATCCGAGCCAAAAAAAATGACGGCAACCCGAAGGTCGCCGTCATCGCTGTTACGACCGCGCGAGCTTACAAAGGACGACCGATAGCGTTGCAGACGCTGGCGTTGTTGATGTCCAGGTTGTTGCCCGAGGTGTTGGTGATGAAGTTGGCGGTTACAGCGGTTTTCCAGGCGTTAGGCACGGCGACGAACTTGTGGGCCTGAGTCGCAGTGTTGTTGCCCGGATTGCTGTAGTGCTGAGTCAGGAAGGCTTTGACGGCTGCGGCCACGGTTGCATCCTTGTAGCACTGACCGAAAATGAAGTTGGTGTAGGCAGCCAGCTTGTAACCCGAAGCCGGGTTAGCCACCACTGGCGACCAGTTGGCAGGGTTTGCAGCCTGGGCCGGGGTCGAAGGAGCCGACACCGACGACAGTGCCAGGGTGACGTTGAGCGAAGTTGGCTGAACACCGTTGACGCGAGCAACGACAGCGTTGCTGGTAGCGTCGACACCGTCCGGACCGACATAACCGATCGAGCCGTCAACCGCGTTCACAGTAGTGGCGACATCGGACGTGTTGGCGACGCCAACCCAGTTCGACGGCAGCGCCGAACCGGCTGGCAGACGCGCGTTGGTGAAGGTCGAGTTGGTAGCGAACTGAGTCGGGCAAACCGAGTTCAAGTGACGGCTGAGGATTTCCGAAGTGCCGCTGGAAACGTTGCGGTAAACAACGCGAATCGGCGTGGTGTCGGTCGTGCCGAGCAACTGGCCCCACGTGGTTTTGGCACCGGAGAAAGCGTCGCACAGCTGAGCGCTGGTCAGGTTCAGAGCGGTCTGGCCGGCTTTTTTGTACGGGATGGCAACCGAAGTGGCCACCGAAGGCAGTTGAATCAGCGGGCCGTACGAAGCGCCGTAGGTGGTGTTGTAGGTGCTGATTTCCGAAGCGCTGAGGATCGAATCGCTACCGGCGAAATGCACGGTGCCGGTGGTGCTGAAGCCGGCCGGGTTGTTGGTCAGGAAAGCAATCTTGCCGGCCCCGCTGCCCACGGCGGCGTAGCTGAAGTTGGCTGGCAGGATGCTGTCGGCCGAACCTTTGTACAGAGCGGCTGGCAGAGTGGCGCCACCACCGGTAACGGCCATGGCTTGAGCGGAAGCCAGGGCGGCGACGGTCAGGGAAGCGGCGATCAGAGTGCGCTTGAACATGAAGAATCTCCTTTTCAACGATGGGTGTGAACACAGGTTTTCAGGGGTCTTGCATGACACTGGGAAGACTCACCGCTGACCTTCGCAAGCGGGGTCCGTGGTTAAGTCGCACTGAGAAATTCGCAGTTTCCGGTGACAGATAAAGGAAAAAACCTCGGGAGCTGCGTAGGGTTTTTCAGCGGGTTTTCTCGGGTGTTTGCGGGGGATGGCGAGGGGTCTGGATCGTGGGTTTGGCTGAAATTGGCTGCAGCCGTTGCGGGGTGGTTGCAGATGACAGAAAGGAGAACCCGAGGATGGGGGAAACCTGACTCGGGTGATGCTGAAGCCTTGGAAAAAAGTCTGAATTATTTGTTGTTCTGCATGGCCCTATCGCTGGCAAGCCAGCTCCCACAGGTATTGATGTTGTGACACAGATCGCATTAACAACACTGCCCCCTGTGGGAGCTGGCTTGCCAGCGATGGGGCCCGGGCAGACAACATCAATCGCAGCTACTGCACCAACTGGTTGATCTCAATGATCGGCAACAACACCGCCATCACAATCACCAGCACCACCCCGCCCATCACCACAATCATCAGCGGTTCGAGCAACGCGGTCATGCCCATTGCCCGCCGTTCGATATCCCGCGACAGGGTCTGCGCCGCCCGTTCGAGCATCGGCGGCAGCGCGCCGGTTTTCTCGCCGCTGGCGATCAGGTGAATCAGCACCGGCGGAAATACGTTCTCCACCCGCAACGCCGCCGCGAGGTTCACCCCTTCGCGAACCTTGGCCGTGGCGTCGCTGACGCTCAGGCTGAGTCGATCATTGGATAACGTCTGCCGCGCCGCCTCCAGCGCCCGCAACAACGGCACCCCGGCACCGCCGAGAATCGCCAGAGTCGAGGCGAAACGCGCCGTGTTCAGCCCGAGGATGAAACGCCCGATCAGCGGCAACTTCAGCACCCGATGATGCCAACTCAAACGCGCCGCCGGGTTGCGTAAATACAGGCGCCAGCACCAGAAAGCGCCAGCCATCACCGCCGCACACAACCAACCCCACGCCCGAATGAAATCACTGGCCGTCAGCATCGCCAAGGTCAGTCCCGGCAGATCCTGCCGCGCCTGGGAAAACGCGCTGACCACCTGCGGCACCACATAACTGAGCAGGAAAATCACGATGCCGATCGACACCAACCCGACCACACCGGGATAGATAAACGCGGTGAGGATCTTGCCGCGCAGGTTGTTGCGCTCCTCGATGTAATCCGCCAGCCGCTCCATGACCTGCGCCAGATCACCGGACTCCTCCCCCGCAGCGATCAACGCGCGGTAGATCTCCGGAAAATCCCGTGGCCGCGCGGCCAGCGATTCCGCCAGACGCATGCCGCTGCGCACATCGGCGCGTACCGCACTGAGGGTGTGGGCGATGTGTTTTTTCTCGGCCTGCTCCACCGTCGCGCTGAGCGCTGCTTCCAGCGGCAGACTGGCGCCGAGCAGGCTCGCCAGTTGTCGCGTGGCCCAGGCCAGATCGTTATCCGACATACGCGCACTGAACAGACCACCGCCGCCATGCTGGGCGACGTTGCTTTCCTTGTGCACCGACAACGCGGTCAAACCACGGCTGCGCAACACGCCGAACGCCGCGCCCTGGCTGTCCGCCTCCAGGTGCCCGGACTCGATCTTGCCGGTAGCGTCGGCGGCTTCAAAACGATAGCGATTCATCAGGCGTCCCGGGTCACACGGAGGATTTCTTCAGGGGCGGTGGCACCGCTGCGAATCCAGCGCTCACCGTCCTCGCGCAGGCTGAACATCCCGGCCTTCGCCGCTGCCGCACGCAAAGCCTGCTCCCCTGCCCCCTGGTGAATCAGGGTGCGGATGTCGTCGTCGATGCAGAACAATTCGTGGATGCCGGTGCGGCCGCTGTAGCCGGTGTGATTACACGCCGCGCAACCGACCGGGCGCCAAGTGCCGGGTGTCGCCGGGTCTTCCTGCTTGCACTGATTGCACAGCCGTCGCACCAGCCGTTGCGCCAGTACGCCGAGCATCGACGACGCGAGCAAGAACGGCTCGACGCCCATGTCGATCAAGCGGTTGACCGCCGAGACCGCGTCGTTGGTGTGCAGCGTCGCCAGCACCAGGTGCCCGGTGAGCGAAGCCTGCACGGCGATTTGTGCAGTTTCCAGATCGCGGATCTCGCCAATCATGATGATGTCCGGGTCTTGCCGCAGGATTGCCCGCAGCGCCAGGGCGAAGGTCATGTCGATCTTGGCGTTGACCTGAATCTGGCTGATCCCCGGTAGGTCGTATTCCACCGGGTCTTCGACGGTGAGGATGTTGCTGGTGCTGGCATCCAGTCGCGCCAGCGCGGCATAGAGGCTGGTGGTCTTGCCGCTGCCGGTGGGGCCGGTGACCAGCACGATGCCGTGGGGCTGGCGGATCAGGTGATCGAGTCTGGCCAGCACCTGCGCGTCCATGCCCAGGGTTTCCAGATGCAGACGCCCGGCCTGTTTGTCGAGCAAGCGCATCACCACCCGCTCGCCATGCCCGGTGGGCACGGTCGACACGCGAATATCGATCGGTCGCCCGGCCACACGTAGCGCGATGCGGCCGTCCTGTGGCAAGCGTTTTTCGGCGATGTCGAGCTGGGCCATGATCTTGATCCGCGACACCAGCGCGCCGTGCAACGCCTTGCGCGGCGAGACCACATCACGCAGCGTGCCGTCGACCCGGTAGCGCACCACCGAATGGGTTTCGAACGGTTCGATATGAATGTCGCTGGCCTCATCGCGGGCGGCCTGGGTGAGCAAGGCGTTGATCATACGGATCACCGGCGCACCGTCCTGGGTGTCGAGCAGGTCGGTGATTTCCGGCATGTCCTGCATCAGGCGGTCGAGGTCGACTTCGTTTTCTGCTGCACCAACTACCGCCGCCGCACTGCCGGTATCCGCGTAGGCTGTGGCAAGCAGGCCATCGAGTTCGTCGTCGCGCACGCGCTTGAGCGACGTCTCACCAAACTGTCGGCGTACCTCGCTGATCGACCAGCCGGGCGTCGATGGGCACACCGTCAGCACGCCGTCGCACAACAGAATGCGCTGGGCCTTGGCCCAGGCGTAGGGAAGTGAACTCATCTATAACCCCTCCCCAACTCTAGGGTCTAGACATGTTTTTGTGGCGAGGGAGCTTGCTCCCGCTCGGGGGCGAAGCTCCCGTAAATCCGGCATGCAGGGTATATCTGGAAGAATGAGGTAGCAGGTTTTGGGTCTGCTGCGCAGCCCAGCGGGAGCAAGCTCCCTCGCCACAGGAATGTTTTTCAGCTTGCGGGCCGAGTTCATGGCCTTGGCCCAGGCGCAGGGAAGCGAACTCATATCAAAACCTCCCCAATCTCTCTGCCTGGAGGTGTTCCTGTGGTGAGGGGATTTCTTATGGAGAGCGGATTTCTTGTGGTGAGGGGATTTATCCCCGATGGGCTGCGCAGCAGCCCCGAAACCTGACATCCGAATACATCTGACTCACCGCGTGCATTGGCTTTAGGGCTGCTGCGCAGCCCATCGGGGATAAATCCCCTCACCACAGGTTTACTTCTCAGATTGAGGGTCGGATTCAAAAGCGTAGGAGCTGCCGCAGGCTGCGATCTTTTGATCTTGATCTTCAGCGACATTGAAAAAAGCCAAAGCAAAAGATCGCAGCCTTCGGCAGCTCCTACAGGTTCGGTGTCGTTCCCCATTCCTGTGGCGAGGGAGCTTGCTCCCGCTGGGCTGCGCAGCAGACCCAAACCCTGCAACCCCATTCCCGCAGACACACCTTGCATGTCGGACTTGCGGGCGCTTCGCACCCGAGCGGGAGCAAGCTCCCTCGCCACAGTCATCATGCTGTTCAAAAGCGCGTGCTCCCTTCAATCGGCACAGCCTTGATCGTCGCCCTCGGTCCCGTCCCCGGCACCACCGCCGGCACCCCCTGCGCCGCCGTCGGCAACTGCGGCGCCTGCATGTCCGGCATTGCCCAGCTGCGTTCCGGTTGCAGGCCGCCCTGGGCGCGGCGCATGAAGTCGTAGCGGTTGAGGGTGATGCTGCGCCCCGCTTCGCTGTCGCGGATGATGTACGGGCGCAGGAATACCATCAGGTTGGTCTTGGTGATCGCCCGGCGCTCGTTGCGAAACAGCGCGCCGATCCCCGGCAGCGTCCCCAGCCATGGCACCGCTTCGTTGCTCTGGCTGTAGCCGTCCTGCAGCAAGCCGCCGAGGACCATGATCTGCCCGTCGTCGAGCAGGATGCTGGTATCAATCGCACGTTTGTTAGTCACGATCCCCGCCGACGCCGCACTGGCCGACGCGCGCTCGTCGATGCTGCTGACTTCCTGATAGATATCGAGCTTGACCGTGCCGCCCTCGGAAATCTGTGGCCGCACATTCAGCTTCAACCCCACCTCTTCCCGGGTCACGGTCTGGAACGGGTTGTTGCTCGTCCCCCCGCCCCCGGTGACATAGCTGCCGCTGACAAACGGAATGGTCTGGCCGACAAAAATGCTCGCTGCCTCGTTATCGAGGGTCAGCAGGTTCGGCGTCGACAACACGTTGGTGCCGCCCTTGCTCTTCAGCGCCCGGGCCAACACTTTGAGGTCGAGAATCTTGCCGATGCCGGGGATATCGACGGTGCCGTTGACGTAGCCGAGGTTCAAACCCTGGGGCAGCACATCGAGACTGGTCTTGCCATTGAGATTGATCCCCGAACCGCCAAGATTCGCCCCACCGATCACGCCTTTACCGCCGAGATTGCCGGTCTGCCACTGCACACCGAATTCGCTGGCATCGTCCTCGCCGACCTCAACAATCAGGCTCTCGATCACCACTTGCGCGCGGCGCTGGTCGAGCAGGTCGATCACCTCGCGCAGGTTGCGATACAACGGCTCCGGCGCGGAAATCAGCAAGGTGTTGGTGGTGGCGTCAGCCTGAATCGTCACCCCGCCCGCGCTGAACGCGACGTTCTGCTCACTGGCCTGACTGCCGCCGCTGCCGGTCGAACTGCTGCCCTGCGCGTAACTGCCGCCGGTGCTGCCGGTGCTCGACGTGGTCGAGGTGTTGCCACCTGTTTGCGTGCCGCTCTGCGCACTCGAACCGCCATTGTTGTTGCCGTTGCTGCCCATGGCACTGAGCACCGAGCGCGCACTGTCGCTGGTGCCGCTGTCGCTCTCGCCGGTCAACAACCCACGCAACGCTTGCGCCAGTTTCGCCGCCTGCGCGTTACGCAAATAAACCACGTGCAGGTTGCTCGGATTGCTCTGCGCGTTGTCGAGTTTGTAGATCAGATTGCGCGCCAGCTCGGTGCGCTCGGGGCTGCCGGCGCGGATGATGATGGTGTTGGAACGCGGGTCGCCGATCACCGCGATTTTCTGCGTCGGATCGTTGCCCGGCGCGTCGAGCAGATCCGCGACCATCGGCGCGATGTCGGCGGCGATGCCGTTCAGGATCTGCACCACGTCGGTGTCGATCGCGCTCGGCGTGTCGATGGTCTGGATCAACTGGGCGACGCGGGTCAGGTTCTCGGCGTAATCAGTGACGACGATGGTGTTATTGCCGGGGTAGGCATTGATCGGATTGTTCGGCGACACGATCGGGCGCAGCACCGGAATCAGGTTCACCGCGTTCTCGTATTGCAGGCGAAAGGTGCGGGTGAGCATGCCGTTGCCGGCGGGTTTGTCCGGGCTGTAGATCGGCCCGCCGAGCAGTTTCGCATCGGCTTCCGGCACCACTTGGGCGACGCCACCGACATCGACCACGCTGAAACCCTGCATGCGCAACGCCGCGAGCAACATGTCATAAGCCTGGCGCGCCGGCACCTGCCCTTCCGAGACCAGCGTCAGGCTGCCCTTGACCCGAGGATCGACCAGAAACTGCTGGCCGGTGGAACGCGACAACGCGCGCACCACCGCTTGAATATCGGCGTCGACAAAATTCAGCGTCACCGGCTGATCGCCCAGCGGATTGCTCGGCAGTGTGCTGCCGCGTGGGGCGCCGCCACTGCGTGCGCGTTCGGTAATGTTGTGCATCTGCCGTGGTTGCGGCGCGGTTTGTGCCTGGGCGCGTTGCCGATCGAGCAGCGCATCGCCGCTGCGTTGGGTGTTGGCCAGTGGCCGACCGAGTTCGCTGTCCACCAGCAACGGCGGCTGGTTCGGCGGCGTGGTGGTGTTGCTGCACGCGCTCAATGCCATCAGCAGCATCGGCAACGCCATGCGCGCCGGTTTGGATCCTGACCCCTTCATGAAGCTTCCTTAGCGCCCAGCGCCTGATCCATGCGAACGGTGCCTGACAATGTGCCGGCAGTGACTTCGGTCGAAGCGTTGTCGGCGCGTTGCAGACGGGCCTCGACTACTTGCAGAGAAAGTTGTGCCGGGGTGCTCAGCAGCCAATCGAGCACTGCGTCGGCTGGCGCCGCATCGAACGTCAGCTGCCAAGCGCCGGCCTCCCCGGCCTGTAATTGGTAATGCCCGGCCAGACCGCTGGCCTGCAGCGTATGCTCAAGAGACTGCGCCAGACTTTGCCCTTCGGGGCGCACGCTGACTTCGCGCAACAGCACTTCCAGCGCTTCGGTCTGCGCGCGTAACTTCGGGGTTTCGCTTTGCCAATAAGTGATTTTTTTCAGAGGCGGCTGAATCAATGCGACCCACACCAACAGCGACAGCAGCACCACCGCCATGCCGCCGACCATACGTTTTTCGCGCAGGGCCAACGCTTGCCAGCGGACTTGAAGCTGCGTGCTGAAACGCTGCCAACGGGCGCGGTACACCGCGAGCGATGCCTTATTCATCTTCTGCTCCGCTGTCGTCAGCGCTTTCGTCGGGGGTGGTGACTTCGTCGCTCGGTCGCAGCAGCCAGCCTTCATCATCAGCCGTCGCACTGATCCCGACCTGGGCCAATGCGCTCTGCCAATCCTTGTCCTTGTCATTGGCGCTGCGCCGGGCATCGGCCAGCAGACTCAACTGCAAGGTGTCATCGACAAACGTCAGGCGCTCGACCGTGCCGGCCATGAACGGCATGCCACTGCCGGCCTGCAACACCAGCCGATTGAACGGCTGCGCTGGATCCTCCGCCGCACCCTTCTGCCGCGCCGCCAATTGCTGACGCGCCTGCTGCAGCGGATTGAGGATCACCGGCAACTCGGGAAAGGCCTGCTTCACCCGCAGCGCCATCTGTGCCTTGAGCTGCTGGCCCTGGCTGGCTTCGCGGGCGGCATACAGGTTCAAGCCGATGACCCACACCGCCACCGCCAAGGCGCAAAGCCCCAACGCCCGGCCCCAACCGCGATGCTCGCTGCGCTGCTGTTGCACCGCGCCCTGCAAGCCCCAACCGGGTAGCGGCCCGGTCCAGCGTTGCGCCTCGGCCATCGGCAATTGCGCATCCGGCGGTGGCGTCGAACCGATCCAGTGCAGCGGCGTGCCGCAGCTCAACAGCCAATCGCCAATCTCCTCGTCGAACAGCGGCTGCACCCGCGCCACCTGCACGCTTTCGCGCAGCAACAAATGGCCGTCCTGCCGACAGGCCACCGTGCCCGGCAGCACCGGCAAGCGGTACGCCGCCGGGTATAGACCGCGCAGATTCAGACCGGCCTGCTTCAGCAGTTGCCCCAGATGCTGCAAACGCTGACGCGGCGCCCAGGCAATCTGCACCTGCCCCGCTTCATCCCGCGAACTGTGAGCGATGTGCATGTCATTGCAGTCACCGAGCATCAAAGCCTGCGCCGCGCATTGCACCGCCGCTGCGGTCTTGTTCGCTGGCAACGGCGGCAATTCGATGCTCGCCAATAGGCTGTCCGCCGGGTGCAGAAAACCGCTCAGCGCTGGCTGCTTCGCTGACTGCCCCAGTTGGCTAAAGGTCTGGCGCTGTTCACGAACGACCTGCCCCTGACGGTCCAGCCACGCGCAGTCCATTTCACTGTCGAGACTCAACCCTGCCAGCGGCGGCAAACTCACACGCAACTGGCTCATACGCCCACCCGCGACCAGATCACTTGCGGCAAACGATCCTCGCTGCGATGCAACAACGCATCGAGGCTGACCCGACGCTGATCCCGCCGCGCCTCGCCACGCAGACGAAACCAGTCACTGGTGATGCCAACCTTGATGCTGGTCAGCTCCAGATTCGGCATGCGCAAGCGGTTGACGAAATCGCCACGGTTGATGAACCAGCGCCCGGCGTCACGCTCATTGATCAGCGCCTGCGCCCGCTCCAGCGACAACCCCGGCACATACGCGGCCAACACCGGCGCGGTGGCGGTATTGCCGTTGAGCCAGGTGGTCGCCGGAATTACCGTGAGATACGGCGCCAGTTTGCCGATGACCGCCTCATTCACACCCTCGACGCTGCGCAGATCATCAACGCTGCGCAGCATCGGCAACTTCGGATTCTGTGGTTTGCGCGACGCATTCGGCGACGTGGCACGGCCACTGTCAAAGGCGTTTTTGCTCGCGGTGTTTTCGGCAATCTGCGGATTCAACAGATACGGATAAGAGACGATCACCCGCTGACTGATGCGCTGACTCAACCCGGCGCTGATGCCGATCAACTCGCAAAGCCGCTGAAACACCTGCACCTGCGCCTCATCGATACGCTCGTTGGCCACCAGATTGCGTAGGTTGAACTTGCCCTGCTCATCCTCCAGCCGCCCCTCGAAACCGTGCGCATTCAAACGCTGCGCCCACGGCTGATCGAGCCGGGTCAACGGATCACGCTGCCGCGCATCCCAGAGCAATTGCCGGCTGATCTCCAGACCACCGTGCAACACCCACCGCCCCTGCACCCGCTGCTGATCCGCCTCCAGCGCACGAGTCGAAACGCTCTGCCGGGTCAACATCCCCGCCGCAATCACCGCGACCACCGCCGCGATCAACAGCGCACTGATGATCGCCATCCCCTGCTGGTTCGATTGGCTGTTCATCGCCGGCCTTACAGCTGCCAGGAACCGATATCGGCATTCACGCCGTCGCCGTCAGGCTGACCGTCGGCACCGAGGGAAAAGATATCGATCTCGCCATTGGCGCCGGGGTTGAGGTACTGATAAGGACGACCCCACGGGTCATTCGGCAAACGCTCCAGGTACGAACGCCAGTTACTGTTCTTCGCATCCGCCGGCCGCTCCACCAGCACTTTCAGCCCCTGCGTCATGCTCGGGTAAGTGCCGTGATCGAGCCGATACAACTTCAGCGCCTGCATCAAACCACCGATGTCCTGCCTGGCTGCCGTGGCCCGCGCCTGATCCGGCCGGTCGAGCACCTTGGGCACCACCATCGCCGCCAGAATCCCGAGAATCACCACCACCACCATGATCTCGATCAGGGTAAAACCCTGCTGCCCACGGGGCATCCGGCTCGGTCGTCCGGGCTGTTTGAACTGCGCGATATCCATCTCGACATTCCCTTGGCTTGATTCGATTCGACGCGCAGTGTTGCAAGAAGATATGTCAGGGATGTTGAAAATCCTCGGGAGTTTTCGTCGTCAAGCCGTCAAGGACGCGGGTTAGGGTCGAGGGCTGTGTTTTGGTTTTGGGCCTTTTATGCGCGCGTGTTCCCGAGAAGCGGGTTTCACCCTGATTGAAGTGCTGGTGGCGCTGGCGATCATTGCCGTGGCGATGTCGGCGGCCGTGCGCGTGGCCGGGTTGATGACCCAAAGCAGCGGAGTTATGCGTGATCGCTCGATTGCCATGATCGCGGCGCAAACGCGCATGGCGGAACTGCAACTGGAAGGTCGATTGCCGACCGGTGTGAAAGCCGTTGATTGTGATCAGGGACGGTTGTTGTTGCGGTGTGAGCAGGTAATCGCAGCGGCAGAGAATGGCCGATTACTCAAGGTCGGCATCCAGGTCTTCAACCGCAACCAGGACACCCCGCCCCTGGCCCGCCTGGAAACCCTATTGAATCGCCCCCTGTAGGAGCTGCCGAAGGCTCGGGCCGCGTTCGGACGATCTTTTGATCTTGTTTTTTAAAACTAAAAGATCGCAGCCTCCGGCAGCTCCTACACAAACATCTCAGGCAACGGAATTGGCGCATACACCATCGCCGACAGACCAACTCCCCCAGTCTCCAACGTCGTACGAAAAATCTTCGACCAACATAAAACCCTGTGGGAGCGGGCTTGCCCGCGAAGGCGCCAGAATGGGCACCAAATCAACCACCAAGTGATGCCGATACGCTCATTAAACGATGATTACCTGTCGAATGCCCGATCATTTCCAGAGGATGATGTCGGACAGAAGCAGTCAACGCATGACAATGGTATTGTCCACTCCTTTTCATTGTTTCTGACAGATCATGAATAGAGTCAAATCCTCAATCCGGGCCGTTGCTTCCGCACAAGGTCTCCCTGAATCAGCCCATCTTCTAATTGAATTCGGGCCCCCTGGGGCCGCTTGCTTCGAGCTTCCCGATACTGTTGTGAGACTTCTACCTTGCTCTCGTTGATGGATATCTACATGCCCAACACCTCGCAGAACGCGCGACTAAATGAGTTGCTGACTGTGAGCGAAGCCAATATTGACAGGGCTGAATCCAACGCCGACCTATTGAACGTGATCCACGAGTTCGCCTCGTACGATGGCCCGCTCAAGTTCAATTTCACACGTGCATGGTGGTTTTTCGGCACCGGCCTGTTATTGATTGCGGGCACTGTGGCCCTTTTTGGCT
Organism: Pseudomonas sp. LF020; assembly: GCF_053456425.1. Classification (NCBI taxonomy): domain Bacteria; kingdom Pseudomonadati; phylum Pseudomonadota; class Gammaproteobacteria; order Pseudomonadales; family Pseudomonadaceae; genus Pseudomonas; species Pseudomonas sp. LF020. Next base: position 74,309 of record NZ_JBRFIX010000002.1, on the reverse strand, counting down.
ATATCGACACCTATCACGTGGTTTCTTTTTTTCACCGTCTGCAAATTGAGCCTGGCTTGTTCGGCGCAGTCACTGGTGTGCTAGGCATCGGGTTCGCCATTGGGAGCATGAAATGGATGAAATCCAAGGCTGATCGCTTGCCATCGCTCAGCCGCGAAATTGCTGAACTATCCTCCTACTTCCACAACGAGTTGATGTTCCTGGAAGAAAACTCGCACTGCACCCTCAACGAACTGGATACGCAATTTGGTGACTACCGCCGGGGCAACTACAGCCGCGAGTTGGTTGAGTCGTTAGAGGGCGTGTTTACCGGCAAGCTGCGCGATCTCCCTTATCACTACCGCCAGTTGCACTACGTCAACAAACGGGAGGAGCAAGTCACGGTGACCGACAAAGATGGCAAAACCAGTACGGAGACTCGAGTGGTGTATGACCATTACGACCGGTACAGTCTGGTTTTCGACTTTCCCTGGGTCACCGGGATATCGGTCAGATCCGATAACCAATCAGAGAACGACTATTCATGGCCAATGGACACGGCTTCTCCGGACTTTAATAAATCGTTCTGTTTGACAGGGCAGAGCGAGATACTCTGCGCGAAATTCATCAAACCTTCGACAGTGCTGCATTTGTTGAAATTATTTGAAATCCTCGATCGTCCGAACCTGGAGTTCTCCGACGATGGCTTGCTTTGCCTCAGCTTCGCGAGCAGTGACCTACTCGCGTTCGACACAGAATATTCGCTGGCTTCACCCAACGAGTTTTACGCAGAAATTTTTGCAGGTGTCGAACTGCCGCGCCTGATGTCTGTGCTCCAATGGAGCCACGCACTCTCTGAGCTGCACGATGACAACTTTACCTTTACCGCCTCTCCACCAAATAAATGCAAAGAGAAGTAAGCCATGGACATTGCACTCATACTCTCCGCTGTTATCGCCGTAATCATCATTTTGGTGGGGTTGGGCATCTACAACGACATCATCGCCCGACATAACGGGGTACAACGTGCCTGGTCGGACGTCCTGGTTTACGAACGCCAGAAGACAAAAGTTCTCGATCAACTGCAAAAAGTGCTCGCAGACTTCATGGTTTTTGAGTCCAGCCTCCTCGAAAAAATCACCGGCCTTCGCAGCGCCATTCACGCCCTTCCTGCTGGCGCAAACGGAAACGCACTCACCAACGTTGAAACCGCCTCGCGGGAACTGATGGGTGGCTTGCGCATTGCTTTTGAGGCTTACCCTGACCTGAAAGCATCGGAAGCGGCGAACAACATGATGCGTGAAATTGCCGAACAACAAGAAAACGTAGGCGCAGCCATCACCATCTACAACCGCAACGTCGAACTGTTCAACAACTCCATCGAGATGTTCCCAGGCTCGGTCGTCAACGGCCTGTTCAACAAGAAACCGCGTGTGACGCCGTTCACCGATACCGAAGCTTCGCAAGGCTTCTCCTACTCCCCGAATATCTAACACTTGTAGTGCTTCAAACCATCACCCGCGAGGGTGATGGTCGACCACCTCCCTCATTTAGCCGAACACGAATGTCCGTGCCCAACCCATAACCTTGTGGGCAAGTTCACAGCAGCGCCTACAGGTTTTGGGTGTCCGCAAATTACGCATCCACCACAAACCCTGTGGGAGCGAGCCTGCTCGCGAAGGCGCCAGAATGAACACCCGATCAATCACCAAGTGTCCCCGACACCTACATCACCCCTGCAACTGCAAATTATCCAGCGCCCGATTCACCGCCAACTCCCCGAGCATGATCAACTGCGCAATCCCCGCCAGCGCGTGACGCTGCGACACCGGCAACAAACTGGCTATGTTCTGCGCGAGGGTTTTGGCTGAAGCGAGCGTTTCACTGGCATCGACCAGCAGCTCTTCAGTTTTGTTGTCCGCCGTCACGGCATACATCCCACGGGTTTTACGTGGCGGCGGCGTGGACCCGGGAGGACAGAGGTAATGGTCGAGGGCGCGGTCGGCGGCTTCGTGGAGTTTTTTGGAGTCGATGGATTCGTAGGGGGAAACCGAGGCGGTTTCGGGCGGGCTGGGTGTAGGTTTGATCATGGTGAAGCTCCTTGAGAAATGGAGCCGTCAGCCATCGCTGCTAAACGAAGAGGTGGCGGCTTTACGCGGGTTAGCAGACCAGGCTCAAGGATCCCGGCGCACCGAAGTGCCCCACGCAAAGCCACCATAACGTCATGGCGGAACCTGCGTGCCTTGAAAATTGGCGAGCTGCTAAACCCGGTCACTGAACATTCAGCGACCAAACCACAATAGAACCCGCCCCTAAGGCGCACAAGACGGCGGATTCTGGCGTAGCTGTAGGCAAAGGCGCAAGGATATGTAGCCTGGGAGAGTGTCTGGAGATGTCTTTTTAAACGACGACGTTTATCGAGGCCTTACTGCGGCACCTCCCAAATTAAAAAATCCGCCCCATTACCGGCATTCCTGCGGACAGAGCGTAAGCCCAGTCGGGGCGCAAAGGCATTGCGAGCGACTCGCCTGAAGCCACTCACAAACAGTCAATCAAAGAATTGTAAGAAATGTTGAGCGCAACTTTTGCCTCAGGCATTCTGTGCGACGCAAAAGTACATGGGCGGTAGATTTCCGCGTTCCTCCCCCAGGACGCATTTTCTAGCTCCCCCCAACGCTTGCCCTACGTGCTTTCTCAGTGGCCGGAATGTCGACTTCAATTCCAATCAGGCCAAGGACATCTGAATCTTTGAAAAGGAACTTCCCGTGAGTGGCAAACCTGCAGCCCGCGTCACAGATCCCACCAATTGCCCGCTCCCGGGGCACGGCACTAATCCAATTGTCAGCGGCTCGCCCAATGTCAATTTCGACGGTCTACCCGCCGCTCGTATGACCGATAAATCCGCGTGCGGTAGCCCGATCACTGGAGCGGTCAGCTCTACGGTTTTTATCAATGGGCTGAATGCCGCGACTCAAGGCAGTACCGGTGGCCACGGCAATGTAGTTGTAGGTGGCTCGGGCACGGTCATCATTGGCGACACCGTCGTATCAGCGCCTATCAGCGGTCTGACGTCGATGCCCGTGCACTTCAGCGACAAGTTCAGGCTTATTGACGACGAGTCAGGGGAGCCGCTGGCTAATCTTGACTACGCCATTCAGCGTGCTGACGGCAGCATCGAGCACGGTGTCAGCGATTCATTGGGGTATACGCACGTAATCAGCTCGCACCTCGCCGAAACGATCCAGCTGTTTTTGGAGGATTGAAAATGGATGTCAAAGTAAATAACGGAAGTTTCCCTCATGGCTGAAGTCATTAGCAAAAACGGCCGAAAAATGTCATCTGTAGCCAGCCGAACGGTGACGCCTGTCAAAGACTCCAGCACTAAAGCTGTATCCGTAGACGCAAAGCAACAAAAGAGGCGTGCCGAGAATGCGGAGTTCTTAAAGAATAAAAATGTGCAGGCCTTTCTGGATACGTTGGCCCAAGTCGAGGGTGGCGATTATCACGCGAAATTCGGCTATGGTTGGGCAGCCGGCTGGAAATCCGGGAAGTGGACATTCAGCGATGAGTCTACTCACCCAGGACCAGGTTTTGGTGGTTCAACTACAGCTTCTGGCAGGTACCAGATCACGAAAGCCACATGGTCGGAACTCTCCATCAAAGCAATGGGGCTATCTGACTTCAGCCCCGGAACGCAGGACTTGATCGCCGTTGAACTCCTGCGCAACGTGAGTGCTATCGAACCGCTGATCGGTGGCGACTTAAAAACTGCAGTTGGAAAAGCATCAAAAAAATGGGAAGCGTTGCCTATGGGGCCGGGCATGGCAAATCGACCCATCAATGGGAAGCCTTCCGGCCAACCTTATACTGAGTACGACGAAGTAGAAAAAATATATAAGGGCTTTGGCGGTACTGTTAAATGAAACTAAAAATATTAGCCATCAGCCTTTTGTGTTGCGTCAGTTCATTTTCTAGCGCAGCAGACCTTCCCATCAAAGAGGGAATGCCATTTACGCAAGCCCGAAAGGCCTTGATCAAAAATGGCTGGAAGCCGAATCCGACCTACTCAGGTGAATTCGGGGTTGAAAGCGTCATCCAAAGAAAAGGTTTCAATGAAATCGAATCCTGCACAGAGGGCGTCCGTTTCTGCAGCTTCAACTACATCAAGAATGGAGATTGTTTAGGTGTAGGAACTGTGGGCGAAGAAGTCAAAGACATGAAAATTTATTCCTGGAACTTCAAATGCCCTGAAAAGGATTGAAACCAGAAATCGACAACAAGGTGGGCGGCGCTTCCCGAAGGTCCAGGCAAGAACAACCTTACGCCGAGTATCCGGACTTTTTATCGACCTACAAAGCTGCGGGAGAGACTGCCCAATGACGGCTTCAACCCTCGTACTTGTCGCAGTTTATTGCATGGGTATCAGCGAAGCGTTCGCCGACGGCTCACAGGCGTCAAACGACAAGCACGGACCAATAGGCATTGTCATCGGTGAGCGTTTGATGGCGGCCAGGGCCAAGCTAATCAAACAAGACTGGAAGCCGACGCGGATGCATACCACCGATGGCTATGAATACAGTGGCGTGGAGAAAGAACTGGCTGCACACAAGTTCTTCGAACTGGACACCTGCTCATTCGATAGCTCGCGCTGCATCTTGCACTACGCGAAGAAAGGAACGTGCCTGCGCGTCGATACCCTCGGTGAGCAATTTAATGACATGACGGTAACGCGATGGACCCGTGAATGCCCTGAAGCGACTCAATAATCACACCAAGACGGCACGGTAATAATCAACTGCTCCCACAGGTTTCAGCGTTGTACACAACATCTGCAATCAGCATAAAACCCTGTGGGAGCGAGCTTGCTCGCGATGACGCCAGAATGAAAACCCGATCAATCACCAGGTGATTCCGACACCCGCATCACCCCGGCAACTGCAAATTATCCAACGCCCGATTCACCGCCAACTCCCCGAGCATGATCAACTGCGCAATCCCCGCCAGCGCGTGACGCTGCGAAACCGGCACCAGACTGGCGACGTTCTGCGCAATGGTTTTGGCCGACGCGAGCGTCTCACTGGCATCGACCAGCAATTCTTCAGTTTTGTTGTCCGCCGTCACGGCATACATCCCACGGGTTTTACGCGGCGGCGTGGAACCGGGCGGACAGAGGTAATGGTCGAGCGCGCGGTCGGCGGCTTCGTGGAGTTTTTTGGAATCGATGGATTCGTAGGGGGAAACCGAGGCGGTTTCGGGCGGGTTGGGTGTTGGTTTGATCATGGTGAAGCTCCTTGATGACTGGAGCCGCCACCGTTCGCGGTCAAACAAACTGGGTGGCAGCTGTACGCGGGTTGACCGACCGGACATCAAGGAATCCGGCACACCCGAAGGTGTCCCACGCACAGCCGCCGCGACATGATTTCAGACAATGCCTGAACACGTGCAGAACGCTGGCGCGCCTTGATATTGGGCGGACGGTCAAATCCGATCGCTGATTCGTCAGCGACCGAACCACAATAGAACCCGCCCCCAAGGCGCACAAGCCGGCGGATTCTGGCGTAGCTGTAGGCAAAGGCGCAAGGATATGTAGCCTGAGAGAGTGTCTGGAGATGTATTTTTAAACGTTGGTGTTTATCGAGACCTCATTGCATCACTTCCTATAAAGCAGATCTGTTCGCTTATGCTTTTTTTGTACAACGAATTGCACGACAAGGATCCAATGAGCGTTGTCCTCATTTGACGGTCCCACCCGCCAGTTTCTACTTTCCACAGAGGGCAAGAATTCACTACCAAAAGCTGTAATTGGCTAGGGACAAACCCACGACTACCCACAGTACTGCGCCCCAGCCGTGATCAACTGCCCTCGGGGGTAATCAAAGGTTGGGGTACTTAGCCTCCTCTTCTGATTGGATCGCGTGCCAATCTGCCCACAGCTTTGCTTCTGCATCAAATAGCTCACGGGAGACTTTGCGCGGCCTGAATTCGACAATATCTTGTGTATCCGTTGCAAATATGTAGCGACTGGCGCCATTGATGATCGTCGTCCGAATAAATGCTGCGTCGTAGAGGCTTAGGACAGTCCCTCGTTGTGGGGGGCGCTGGCCAACACAAGCGAATAGTAGATGCTTGGGGCTAAGAGGAAGGAAGAGTCTCGTTCCTTGTACCCCCCAGCCGCCTTCGAGGCTGAGCCCCCCACTTGCAGATACTCCCAATCTTGTGAACGGATTATCAGTGGTTGGCCACGTGACTCCAGGTGGGGCATGCAGGATGGTCCATCGATGAGTTGGCATACGATGGATTGTGTTTTTGAGTATGTGTTCGAGGTGCCAAATCCAAAACTTCCGCCCGTTCAGCACCAGTGCTTCGATACCTTCTGCGCCATCCTCATTTTTTACGCGATGGAGTTTGAGGGGCAATTTGCTAAATGGGTCTACAGCTGCCACGGGCTCAAGTTTGATACCAGACGCCAAAGCTGCTTCAACTTTGGCAAGCGACCCCTCCATTGACTCAGACAAAAGAGCCTCAAGTGTTTCGTTCTGCCGCCTCATAAAGCTCTGCATGCCTGTAGGCGTCCTGATCGATTGTGCTACGGCGAAGCGGAACAAATTGCTCCAATCCTCAACGCTCAATTTCGTCTCATTCACTACCTTTGATATCGCCACCGACGCAGGCTGCTCAAAATCACGATCAAGCCATTGCTCAATCTCATCGCTGTCTTTGGAGCCAGAAAAATAGGTGTAAAGGTGCTGATGTTTAGCAATGCTTTTGGGGGAATGAGGCTTCCAATATTCGCATTTCTCATGTGGCACTAGGAGTCTGTAAGTTAGGATTTTGCCGTCAATCGCCCAATGCCTAAGGTAGGACTGAGGTACATAGTGGTTATCTTTTTTGGTGCCTTCCATTGTGGCTTTTCATCCTCATTTATATTTCCTGAGATACCTCTACCCAAAGGATTTTGAGGAATCCATCCTAATGAACCACGCTAAGTGATTGAGAACTCGGAGAAGTGACTGAGCATAGCCGTAGGCGTCAACTAGGGGCAACGAAGGGGTAGGTGTTCTGGTCAATAGGTTCAAAGTGCCGCAGGCGAAGAATATTGACGATGAACGTCAGCCATCGATCAACGGCGGACACCTATGCATGCGTCCAGCATGCAGATTTCATGATTCCACGCAGCCGGGAGAGTCTCAGTGGGCTGGAGTCTAAAGACCCTAATTACATCTATCTCCAACTTATGCACCTTCCACACGCAGTTACTCACCGAAGTCATTGAGCGTGACCAAATTCAGCAGTCACCAATCGCGGATCCAGTAAGGGAAATCAAATCAATCATGGAAGAATACGAATTGCTGAGACCACCAACCGGCACCTTCGAATTCAGTGAAGATACGAACGCCGCACTATCGCCTTGAAGTGACACTCCATATTGTATGACCTGAGCTAATTGACGAATCGTCCTACCAGCTGTTCTGGAAGCTAACCATGCCTTTTCACAGTCTGAAGCCGGACATAATAGGACATGCTGGAAATGCCGGTTCCAGCATCAGAACGTAACGTCGTGCACGGGTAACCCCAACGCGAAGGATTTTCCTGCTGCGGTCGTATGGTGGAGCATCACCTCGCCAGACCAAGGAGGAGCGAAACTCTTTGGCGCCTTGCCTGATGCTTTCCCGAACCAAGATCACCGCATCAAACTGCTTGCCCTTCGATTTGTGGATCGTCATGACATGTATGCCTCCGGTGTCGTTTCCGTCAGCGAGCAGTTGATCTTGCACCAGTGCGTTATCCAGCCCCTGACGAGCTTTGGTGTAGGCACCAGTCGTCATCCACATCTCAGACAGGTTCGAACTGATTCGCTTGCCACGATTGAAAGCGATCAAATAATCAAGGGCTCCTGCGACCTGTGTGAATTCAGTTACTCCAGTTCGGTAGAGCAGTGTTTTGATCAGTATCCAATCCCTGCCAGGGTCACCCGAAAATATAAGGTCAGCAGCACCGTTTATGATTGCTTCAGCGCTCCTCGCGAGATTCGTCTTTGGGGGCTTACCTGCAGCAATATTGGCACTCCACATTAAGTAGGTTGCCGCCTGCTTGAGCGCCGTTGCACTTCCATCCGCGCGTCTGATTGAGGCAAGCAACTCTAGGCATGTTGCGATATCGGCTGCACGCCGCTCGGGAAGCTTGGGCTCCAGAAGGAATGCTGCCAATCTGGCCGAAAGCAGAACTGCGGCTTCGTCGAATAACACTTTGTGGGGAATAGGCTTCGCGCCTCCGTTCAAGGCAGCTGAAATTTTGGCGACGCCACTGCCGGTTGTTGCGAGGATGACCAAGTTTTCCAGTTTCAGGCCATCAGCCTTAGCTCCATTGAAAAATCGACCGAGCGCCACACGTATCCACTGAAGCGGTTCCTTTTTTGGGTCGTACAGCATGCGACCAACACCAGCGTAAGGGACTTTTCTCGGCGTTTTCGCCAAGATGTCATTGCCGAACGCAGCTATGTCGGTGCCAGGACTACGGTTGTTTTCGGAACCAAGATCTACAAAAACGGGAGCTAAAGCCTCTTTGATATTCTCAATTCGCTCCGGACCTACACCTTCCAAGTGGTCAAAAATTTGCTGGTCAAGATCAGCCAGGCAAATAATTTGGCAGAGGTCAGCTAGTTTCTGAATGCAGCCCCAAGCCTCATTCCCAGTATCTTGAGCTTCATCAACAATGATTACAGGGTGAGTATCTGCAACCAGCACACGTAGCAACTGACATCTTTCGAGCAGTTCACTTGCTTTCGGGGCAAACCAGTCAAAACAGATTCGCCCGTCTTCCGCGAACAGCCGCTCCCGCTCGGATTGCCACGCGAGCCAATCCGCCGTCCCCTGCTCTCCTTTCTTCGGTGCCTTCACACCACCAGATAAGGCCTTTTCATCTTGAGGAAGTAGTATCTTGAGCTTGCCCTTCGGTGAGCCAAGCAGGTAGCCATGGCTTTTGAGCAATGACCAGCAAAAGGAGTGAAAGGTCTGGAGACTGAGCTGCGAACGTACCGTCTTATCAACCAGTAGATTCGAGGCCTCTGCAACCCGGGCAACGGCTGCGCGAGAGAAACTGAGGAAGAGTATTGATTGCCCCGGCTGCAACCCAGCAGCAATAATCTTCGTGGCTTTTTGGAGGGCGATGGTGGTTTTCCCGCTGCCAGGCCCTCCGACGATCAGGAGGTGGCGATCTTCGTCCAGAATCGTCTGACGCCGCTCGCAGATGATCATACTGCACCTACCGGATCATCCTCTTCCTCAGCAGGTCCATCACCAGGCCGAGCGGCAGGAGCAGGTTTTGGAAAATCGTTATAAACACGCGTCAAGAAGTCTGTGATGCCCGGAGGTAGTTCATGCAGCGCACAAAGGTCCAGCAACCGGGCTGCATATCCGTTTCCCTTATTGCTTTTGAGCGCCTTGAGCATGTTGTCCTTAACTCCCTTGTCGTCAGGGCGCTCGGCAGGAATGCCAATATTCCCTTGATCACCAGAATCACGGAGCGTGGACAAGAATGTCCATTGGTGGTCAACCGGTGTCTGAGTTACCAAGAGCTGCTCGATGTTTGGGTACGGAATCTCGTTAGGAAAGTCGAAGGCCTCAGCAAACTTCTGATTTTCCTCTGCCTTGCGTGGCTTGTAGTCATAGAACGCGTACGTACGTAGTCCAAGTGCTTTGAAGAAAGCTCCGAAATTAGGCAACGAACCGTCGCCCTCGACCGGGAAAATTGTGATGCCTGCCAGATCCAAGGCGAACAGATCCGGGTTGGCCTGCTCCATCTTCTCAGCGACTGCTGTCAATGCACTGTGCTCAGTGATCCCCTCCGCAACAATTACCCCAGGCCCCAGCATCGCTTCCGCCAATCCACGGCGTGCATGGCGTTTGTACATCTTGCCCTTCAAAGTCGTGCCAGATGCTACGGTTGTCGACTCAACTGTCGCCTCGCCATTGCGCCGCAGGATGATGATCTGTGAGGGGTCGAATCGTTCAATCACATATGGTGAGTGCGAGGTAACAAAACACTGAGTCGTCTCTTCCAAGAGGTACTTCGCAATTCTGCGCTGCGTATGCGGCGGCAGAGCTATTTCAGGCTCTTCCATTGCAAAAATCACGTTGTCCTTCTTTACCTCAGCGATGAAAGACAACAGGGCCAGCACGAGCGTGTTCAGTGTACCAGTCCCAACATGCTGGAATGGGACTGGCTTTTGATCCGCTGTGATGGAAATAAAAAACGACATCGTCTTGCGTAGGTGTTCTCTCGTCAGTTGCGAAACGAATAGCTGAGTTGTTTTACCAGCTCCACCCACAGAAATGTACTGGGCAAGCCTCTCTTCAATCGAGTCCAGCACTGGTCTAAGGTCAGCGGCATCCGAATCAATCGGAGGATCCAGCTCTCGAAGCCGCTTGATGGACTTTTCCCATAGGCCCGTGCGCACGCCTTGCAACCGGAGGATCAGGTCAAGCAAAGAACCACGTTCAAGACTGAGCGCGCGTGATCCTGTGCGTAAGGTCCGGAGATAGAGAAAACCGAACAACCGCTTCACTGTTCTCTTTACACGCTGAAGTTCGCCATCATCGAGGCTGGGGCTATATGAGAAGAACGTGTCCGCCTCGAACTCATCCTCCTCCGGGTTGTAGAAGGCTTGGGTTTCAATGCGCAGGCATCGAATCACTTCCGGAGGAGCGGCGGCATCTACCTCGCCAGCCTCCAGCAGGCGTTGCTCTTTGACATGCCATAGCTCCGTATGAGCGGCGCAGGTACGCTCAACCTCGCCACTGAGGTCTACTAGCATCACTTCGATCTTGATCTTTACAGGGTTGGCCCCGTCAGCATCCAGGTACGAGGCGTTGTAAAAGTCGAATTCTTGAACCGGGGGAAAGCGGGAAAGCCTGTCGGGGCTTAGAACCAAATCCAAGGCCTCGCAAATCGTACTCTTCCCGACGTTGTTGCCCCCTACCAACAGGGTGTGCCCGTCAAACGTGAGGTCAGCCGACTTCACACCACGAAAATTCTCAATCTTCAGATTGATAACGCGCATTTCCGCATATCCCTGTGCTGGATGGTCGCTTCAGCTTGGCTCATTCAGCCGACGCTGCCTAGCCACAACTGTGGAAAAAATGGCCATCATGAGATATGGATTAATCGTCCTGACACGCTCCCTGAGCATTTTCAAGGAGATTGCGAATACCGCTAGTGACATTATGAATGCTTGGCTAGCTTAAATATCCGAGCGACCGCCGCAGGTCGGGAGCTTCCGATCGCGACTGCCAGCTATCGGCCAAAAGCGATCACAAGCATTCCCTAGTCTGTCGGCTCACTTTACAGAGCGCTTAAACTGGCATTCAACTAAACGGCAAAAATAACGACTCCGATCCTTCAAATCAGGGCCTCATAAGACTCGGCAAAACTACCCCCTCCCCCAACCTCTCCACCTCCAACCGCACCCTCTCCCCCCCCTGCTCAATCACCACCCCATCCCCCTCCACCGTCACCAACTTCACCCCAGGCCCCACCCTCTCCCCCTGCAAAAAACTCCTCGGCGGCCCATCGTTCAAACTCAAAATCGCCACCGCCCCGCGACTCCCCGCCATCACCCCGCTCACCTTGATGTCCACCGGCGCCGTCTGGTTGGAAAACCACTGCAACGCCGGGCTGTCACTGCGTGCCGCGAGCATTTGCGGGGGGGCTGGTGGGGTGTGGGATTCGGCGGAGGTCAGGAGTAGAGACGACCAGGTCGCGACGCCGACCAGGGCGGCGAACAGTGCGAGGGCCTGGACGGTTTGCGGGGGTGAAATGCGGGTGGTGAGCATCATGGGCTGAATCTCCTTTTAGTCCCTGCTCACAGGCTACTCGGCAATTCTCACGGTTTTATTTCACACGTCTTACATGTTGGCCGTGCAGGATGTTTTTTTGGACGGGGCAGGACGCAACGGAGCGCGCAACCGATGAATGTGGGCAAGCAACAGGGTTTTACGCTGATCGAGTTGATGGTGGTGCTGGTGATCATCGGGATTGCCAGTGCGGCGATCAGTCTGAGTATCAAGCCGGATCCGCTGCAGTTGCTGCGCAAGGACGCCGAGCGGGTGGCGCAGTTGCTGCAGGTGGCGCAGGCGGAGGCGCGGGCGGATGGCCGGCCGATTGTTTGGGTGAGTGATGGCAAGGGGTTTCGGTTCAGTCGGCGCAGTGACAGTGGTCGGGGGTTTGAGCATTTCAAGGATGACCCGCAGTTGCGGCCGCGCACCTGGCAAAGTCCGAAGCTGGAGGTGCGGGTGGAGCCGAAGCAGAAGGTGGTGCTTAACGCCGAGTGGATCAATCCGCCGCTGCAATTGACCCTGTCGGATGGGCTCAATCGGCTGAGTGTGCTGCGCGATGCCAGTGGAAGGATCAGTGTGCAATGAACGATCAACGGGGCTTTACCCTGATCGAGGTGATGGTCGCGATTCTGCTGATGGCGGTGGTCAGTTTGATTGCGTGGCGCGGGCTGGACAGTGTGACGCGGGCGGACAGTCATTTGCAGGCGAGCAGCGAGCAGAGCGACAGTTTGTTGCGGGCGTTGAATCAGTTGCAGCGTGATGTGGAGATGCGCGCGGGTGTGGAGTTGAGTGAGCCGAAGAAGGTTGGCGTGGATGATGAGCCGCCGAGTGCGCCGCCTGCGCTGACGGTGCGGAGCAGTGACAGCAAGGGGTTCCGGCTGGATGTTATTCGCCGTGCGGCGGATCAGCCTGGGGCTTTGCAGCGGGTGCGGTGGTGGGTTAAGGGGGATACGTTGTATCGGGCGGTGGCTGAGGCGCGCAGTCGGTATCCGTTGCCGGCGCCGGGGGCTGGGGTGGCGGTGTTACAGGGTGTGAGTGATGTGCAGGTGCGGGTTTGGGAGGTGGATAAGGGTTGGCGGCAGTTGAGTGGGAATCGGCGGGAGGACCCGTTGGGGTTGGAGGTGCGGTTGATGCGGGAGACGGCGCAGGGGGTGGAGCGGTATCGGCAGGTGATGGGGCCGCTGCAATAATCTGGATTACTGAGGTCCCTGTGGGAGCTGGCTTGCCAGCGATGGGGTATTCACATCCAACATCTCATTGCCTGACATGCCGCTATCGCTGGCAAGCCAGCTCCCACAGGGTTTTATGGTGTTTGTGGGTGTTGGGTTGGATTAGCTGAGGACGACGACGCCGCCGGGTAGTTCGGTGCATTTGACGCCGTAGGCATCGCGGATCAGCAGGGCGACGCCGGCGAGTTGGTCGAGGCTGAAGCGGGCCTGGACGCGGCGTTGGCCGAGTTCGCGGTTGAGCAGCAGCAACATGCCAGGGCGGTAGCGGTTGATCTCGTCGATCATCTGGCTGAGGGTCGCGCCGTTGAATACCAGTACCTGTTGGCGCCAGTTCATCACTGCGGCGGTGTCGACGCTTTGCACTGCGCCCACTTGCTGCGCGTCGTAGGTCAGTTGCTCACCCGGCTGCAAGCGCAGGCTGCGGCCATCGACATTGACGTCCACCGAACCATCGAGGCAGGTCACGCAGACTTGTTGATCGGTGTTGCGCAAATTGAACCGTGCCTGACTGGCACGCAACCACCCTCCTCCAGCCTGCATCGCCAATGGCAGCCGCGCGGTCTGTACTTCAACCTCACCGCTGACCAGCTCAAAACCCTGCACACCATCATCGGCAGAGCGCTGGTTGATGCGGGTCTGGGTGTTGAGTTCCAGGCGTACGCCGTCGGCCGGTTCGAAACGCTTCTGCTGGCCGACTTCGGTGATGTAATCGGCGCCGAGCCCTTCGAAGCCACCGGGAATCGTCCAGCGCACCAGCAAAAACGCAGCCGACGCAGCAATCGCACCACCGAGAAACGCACGGCGACCGAAGCGCCGAGGCGACTGCAGCATTTCAGCGGCAGGCTGCAGGTTGTGCCACAACACCTTGGCCTGCTCGAAAGCCTGAGCATGCTCGGCGCTCTGCGCGCACCACTGGCGCAACGCCCGGGCGTCGGCCACGGTGGCGCGGCCGGAGGTCAGCAGGACCAACCAGTCGTGGGCTTCACTGTGCAGATTGTCGGCCGCCGATGGCTCGGCAGGTGTCAGTCGAAAGATGTTCAAACGCGCAGATTCTCAACGAATTGATCGGGCACTATTCAGATGACGGTTTTCCGGCCCCGCGACCGAACCGCTGAAACACTTTTCTTTCCAGTTTCGCCGCGCAGAAGCCCAATGCGGCTTTGATTTCCTTCTCGACCATGCGTGTGGAGATGCCGAAGCGCTGGGAAATTTCCAGGTGCGGCGCCTCCTCCAGCCGCGCCGCGATGAAGATTCTGCGACGCCGCGCTGGCAGTTCGTAGAGGGCGCTGAGCAGCGACTGAATTTCCTTTTGCCCACCGACCACCCGCGCCGGGTCCAGCGCCTCGTCGCCGATCTGCAGCAGCTCTTCGACTTCCTCGCCGGTGAGCAGCCGCGCATCGGCCTGACGGCGGTCGGCGGCGATGTTCAGGGCCATGCGATAGAGGTAGGCATTGGGCCGCAGCAGGTTCGGCGGCGTTTCCATGCGGTCGACCCGCAGGTAGGTTTCGTGCAGCACGTCGTTGGCCAGGTCTTCCGAGCCTAGACGGCGGCGCAAGCGCACCCGAAAGTCCTCGTAGGACGTCAGGAACAGCTGGACCATCGAACCTTGTCCGGTGTCTTTCATCCCCCGGAAACTCCTTCCCATTTGGTGCATTCCATGCGTTTCCCTGACGACTCCGGTAACAACAGCAACGTGACCGGCTGACGCAACGCGCTGGGCGTCGGCCGGTCGATCCTGAGATTGCGAAAGCTCTCCACCAGCGCGGTATCGCGCCGTACATCACCGGTGGTGGTGACCAACCGGTTGTGCTGCACCACGCCGTCGCGCCCGACCCAGACCTGCAATACCGCGCGATAACTGCCCGGACGGGTCAGTGGCGAACGGCACAGGTTGCGCTCGATCGCTGCTTGCACGGCGGTGGCGTAGCTGCGACTGACCGCGGCGCTGGCCGGCGTGGGTTTGTCCAGGGCCGAGGGCACGTCCTCGACCTGCGCCACTTGCAAGGTGAACGCGTCGTCGCGGGCATAACGCGCCATCAGCCCGCTGCCGCCGAGCAAACGGCGCAGCGCATCGGCAGCGGTGTATTCGCCATCGACCGCTAACGAGCGCCGGCCACGACTCAACTGACTGTCGACCAGCACCGCCACCCCGGTGGCATGGCTGTACTGATCCAGCGCCCGGGCCAGATCCTGCGCCGGGATGTGCAGCGTCATGCGCATATCGGCCGGCACCGGTTCGGCTGTCGCAGCGCCGCTGAACCAGCCAAGCAGCAGCCCCAGACTCACCCGGCGCACGAGAGTCGCTGAACGCTGAAGACCGTCCCTGGAACTGCCTCGCTGCACGGCTGACGTACCCCTGAAAACCGTCATCCTGATGGCTGTTTATGAATCTGGTGTGACGGGCGGTGCAAAAAAACCATCACGGGATTCGCCCAAGGCTTGCACTAGACTGCATTCAGAGAACGGCCGCTTCGGGCCGGCCAGGAGGCTTGCATGAAATCACTGTGGAAATTCGTCCTCGGCGGGCTGCTGCTGAGCGCCTTCGCCAGTGCCAACGCCGAGCAGCCGTTGGGTTGTGTGGAGGTGACGGTGGGCGGCTACAAGGCGCCGAATTACGATTGTTTGAGTCAGCAGATGGGTAACAATCCGGAGGGTGCTGCGGCTGCGCAGAAGAATCAGGAAGCGCTGAATGTACCGGTGAACAAGCGACCACCGAATCAGGTTGGGCTTGCGACGCCGGCGGCGACAGGCACACGCATGGGCAACACCTTCGGCACCTCAGTCAAACCACAACGCCCACCAAACTGAGGCCCCTGTAGGAGCTGCGGCACGCTGCGATCTTTTGATCTGGCTTTCAAAAATCAAAGTCAAAAGATCGCAGCCTTCGGCAGCTCCTACATTCGATCCCATGCAGGAGCTGCCGAAGGCTGCGATCTTTCCACCAAACTGAAGACCAGACCTTTGTGGCGAGGGAGCTTGCTCCCGCTGGGGTGCGCAGCGCCCCCAAACCTGCCGAACCGGTATTAGCTGACAGACCGCATGCAAAGGTTTGGCGACTGCTGCGCAGCCGAGCGGGAGCAAGCTCCCTCGCCACAGGGTTATGTGCACGTCAGTCGCTCGGGGTTTGGCGAAAGCTTACCGCCAGGCGATTCCAGCTGTTGATCGTGGTGACAGCCATGGTCAGGTCGACCATTTCGCCTTCATTGAATTGCTCGCGGGCCAACTGATAAACATCGTCCGGCACATGACTCTCGGCCAACAACGTCACCGCCTCGGCCCAGGCCAGCGCCGCCCGCTCACGCGGATTGAAAAACCCGCTGTCGCGCCACACCGCGATCGCATACAAACGCCGCTCACTCTCCCCGGCCCGCCGCGCGTCCACCGAGTGCATGTCGGTGCAGAACGCGCAGCCGTTGAGCTGTGAGGCGCGGATCCTGATCAGTTGCAACAGCGGCGCCTCGATACTCAGGTCGCGGGTCAGCGCTTCCATGGCGATCATGGCTTTCATCGCCTTGGGTGAGGCGTTGTAGTAGTCCAGACGCGGGGACATGGGCAGGTCTCGGAATGCGGGATAGTGGATTTACGGTAAGTGCTGATGCGCCAGCGTTACAGCCCCAATTCCACGAAAAACCGCCACACCATTGCCCCCTGACCAAACACAAATCCCCTGTAGGAGCTGCCGCAGGCTGCGATCTTTTGACTTTGATTTTTTATAAACAAAAGCAAGATCAAAAGATCGCAGCCTTCGGCAGCTCCTACAGGGATGGTGACCAATTTTGGGTTTTTGCAACGCGCAACTACTGCCCATCACGCAACAGCGGTAATCTGGCCGACACTTCAATCGCCCCCCGGAGCCGCGTCGGTATGGAACTTCACGTCGTGATCAATGGCCGCAAGGACCTGGCCGGCCAGTTGTACAAGCAACTGCGCGGCGCTATCGAGTCCGGGCGTCTGGCCGCTGGCACGCAGTTGCCGCCCAGCCGTCTGCTGGCCGAGCAACTGGGGATCTCGCGCAAGACCATTTCCGACACTTATGCGCAACTGACCTACGAAAACTTCCTCACCGGGGTGATCGGCAAAGGCACTTACGTCAATGCCCGCCCGGCGCAGATCCAGCGCAAGCAAAGCCATACCGAACTGGCCAGCGCCGAGGTCATCGAAAGCTGGCGCAACCTGCCGGTGTTCCTGCGCCATCCGACGCTGCAAGGTTCGTTGCGCTACGACTTCATTGGCGGCGCCACCAGCAAGGGCCAATTCCCCCATGACGACTGGCGCCGCTGCGTCTCGCACGCGATGCGCCAAATGGCGGCGTCCAAGGGGTTCTACAGCGTGCCCGAGGGCCTGCCGGCGCTGCGCAATGCGATTGCCCGGCACATCGCGTTCTCGCGCGGGATCAACTGTCAGGACGAAGACATCGTGGTGTGCAACGGCGCGCAACAGGCGCTGGACCTGATCACCCGCGTGCTGATCAGCCCCGGCAGTCGGGTGGCGATGGAGGATCCGGGGTATCCGCCCGCGCGGTTGCTGTTCGGCACCCACGGCGCCGAAGTGGTCGGAATCCCGGTGGATGCCGAGGGGATTGTGGTCGAGCAGATCCCCGAGGGCACGCGGATGATTTATGTCACACCGTCGCACCAGTTTCCGCTGGGCATGCCGATGAGCCAGGCGCGCCGCGAGGCTTTGCTGGCCCGGGCGTATGAGCTGGGGGCGATCATCATCGAGGACGACTATGACAGCGAATTCCGCTACGAAGGCCGGCCTACGGACTCTCTGTTCAGCCTTGATCAGCGCGGCATCGTTGCCTACGTCGGCACCTTCTCCAAAACCCTGCTGCCGGAGCTGCGCCTGGGTTACGCGATCCTGCCGCCGGCGATCCTCGAAGCGGTGATCCGCGCCAAACAACTCACCGACCTGCACGCCTCGACCCTGCCACAGTGGGCGCTGGCCAAGTTCATCGCCGAGGGTTGTTTGCTCAAACACATCCGCCGTTGCCACGGGATTTACGCCCAGCGCCGCGAACGGATTCTGGCGCGCATGGCCGGTGATCTTTCGCCGTGGCTCGACGCGGTGCCGGCCAGTGCGGGCTTTCACATGGCGGTGTTCTGCAAGGTGCCGGTGGATTTGCCACTGGTGATCGAGCTGGCGAAAAAGGTCGAGGTCGGGCTGTATTCGATCAATGGTTTCTATCACCAGCAACCGGCGAGAAACGGCCTGTACTTCGGCTTCGGCGCCATCGAGACGCTGGACATCGACACCGCTCTGGATCGCCTGCGCGACATTCTGCAACAAGTGGCGTGAATGATTGGTCTGGGCGATTAACCGCCGATTGGTTATTGGTGATCAGCAGGTGCAGGCCTATTCTGCACTGGCGTTATCCCTCAATGAGCAGGATTCGTCCGGCCTGATTCAGGAGTGTGAGCAATGTCCAACCAAGTGATCAACACCGTCAAGGTTCGCGCCGCCGCCGGGCGTTCGGAAGAACTCGGCCGGCAGTTGCAGAAGATCGTCGACACCTTGCGCCAGACACCGGGTTGCGATTCCTATCTGGTCGACCGCTGCCCGGACGACAACCACCACTGGACGGTGAGCGCACGCTGGCAGTCGGAAGCGGCGATGCAGGCGCATTTCAACCGGCCCGAGGCGCAGGGGTTTATTGACCTGATCGATAGCCGCTTGGCCAATAGTGTGGATTTCAACTCCTTTCCGATCGTCTGATCTGCCCCTGTGGCGAGGGAGCTTGCTCCCGCTCGGCTGCGCAGCAGTCGCAAACCGGCCAGTGTGATTCGTCTGAAGAAATCAGGTGCCAGGTTTTGGGGGCGCTTCGCGCCCAGCGGGAGCAAGCTCCCTCGCTACAGTTGTTTCTCATCTGGCCTGGATTGGTCACCCGATCTTCCCGAATATTGGCCGTTTGAATACCCCGCCCCGCAGACTACTGTGGTCACCACCCCTCCCCAACTGGTGATCCGCCATGAAAGCCCTGCACCTCTTCACCGCCGCTCTCGCCCTGTCCATGTCCGCCGCAGCCCTGGCCCACGACCCGTCCGAGAAAGTCACCGTCCTGCAAGACCAGATGCTGAAAAACGCCCCCGGCAAGAAAGCCATGATGATCGAAGTCGACTACAAACCCGGCCAGTCCTCCATCGCCCACAAACACGACGGCACCGCCATGGCCTACGTGCTCGAAGGCGAAGTGATTTCCCAGGTCAAGGGTGAACAGGCGATCACCTACAAGAAAGGCCAGTTCTGGTACGAACCGGCCGGCTCCGAGCATCTGGTGTCGAAAAACGCCAGCAACAGCAAACCGGCGAAGTTGCTGGTGTTCATGGTATTGGCCCCGGACGAGCAAGTATTGATCCCCCTGAAAAACTGATGGTTGTTTGCACAGCCATAAATAAAAAGGCGCAAAACACTGTTTTGCGCCTTTTTATTTCCCGAGGCAATTAACCGTTTTGCCTTAAAGCCAATAAAACTAATGCATCGCCATAACTCGAAAAATTGTCAGCTTATTTACAGCATGGCGGGTTTAGTCTGAATCAACTGTCGTGCGCCCGTCACAAACAGCCGCGACAACTCTGACTTTCCGACTGAAGTTGCTTCACGGGAGACTCACCATGAAACTTGCCTTTGCCAGTACCTTGGCGATATCGGTTTTAGCCTTGTCCGCCTGTTCCGTACCCACCGCGCCAAGAGCGGTCTCGTCCCTCGATACACTGTTCACCCAACCGGTCGGCCGCAGTAGCGTCGCCCAGGTGAAAAGCGGTCCCGGCGTGTCACTGGGCGTGGTCTACAGCCCAAGCACCCAGACCAACCGCGAATACCTGCGTGACTACCAGGCCAACGCCGGCACCGGTTTCGGCCAGAGCCTGCTGGTGCAGCCGATCCACGACGCCTACGTCAACACTTCGAAACCGGACATGGCGGTGGATTGGGTCAAGGCCTCGCTGCAACGGCAGTTCGGCTCCGTCACGGTGTACCCGGACATGCAGAGCCTGCGCGCGGCGCACCCCGACGTGGTGGCGATCATTGACACCCACAGCCAGTTGATCACTTCGCGCAGCTCCGACATCAAGGCTGATGTCAGTGCGGATTTTTATGATGCGAAGTTGAACTACATCGGCACAGCGAAAGGTTCTGAGGCCAAAGAACTGACGCCGGTATGGGCGGACTTCAAAGGTTCGGACGAGATAGTCGCTGATATTAATCAACAGCAGGATGTGCAAGTTCGGGCGTTGCAGAAGTTTGATCAGTCGCTCAACAATTTATTGACCAGGCCGACAGATAAAGTGTCGATGCTGGATAACAAACAAGCACATAAGTTGTATTGACTCTCAGGCCCTCATCGCTGGCAAGCCAGCTCCCACAGGGATCTGCGGTGAACACAAATTCTGTGAACAACCGAAAAACCTGTGGGAGCTGGCTTGCCGGCGATGAGGCCAGATTAATCAACAAAAAATTCATCAGACATAAAAAAACCCCGGCATCTCACGACACCGGGGCTTCTTCATTCAACCACTACTCAGGCCAGTTCAAGCTCCGCAGTCGCCGCCGCAGGCACCACCGCTTGCCCGCTCAACGCGAGGTCCAGCAGCTCACGGTTGGCAACGGCATACATGGCGTAGTCAGTGCCGCTCGCAGCACGGATTTCCACCAGCATGGCGCGCCAGCGCTCGATCATGCTTTCGTGCTGTGCCATCCACAGCGCCAGGCGTGCTTCCACGTCCAGCGTGCCGTCGCCCTGTTGCAGGACGGAGATGGTGATCGCACGTTGCTGCCAGTCCACATCGTCACGGAACGCTTCACGGGCCAGGGCCTGCCAGTTGTTTTCAACCGGCAGTGCGCTGATCTGTTGCAGGTACCAGGTGATGTCCAGCGCGCTGCCCACGGCGAAGTAGGCCTTGGCCACTTCGGCCGGATCCTGGCCAGTGACGTCGGACGCTTCGATGATCGGCAGCAGCGTGTACAGGTGCGAGGTACCCGCCACCATACGCGCCAGCAACTCCGGTACACCGGCAGCGACGTAAGCCTGATAACGCGCCTGCCAGTTTTCACGGATTTCGCCGCTCAGCAGTTCGTCGAGCTTCAGACCCAGCTCCTTGAGGTGCGGACCGAAGTGCGCGACGTCACGGGCAGCGTTCTGCTCGTTGCGACGGGCACGCAGGAACCAGCGGGTAGCGCGACGGCCCAGACGCATCAGCTCGTCCATCAGCTCCAGTTGCACGTCAGCGGAGACCTGATAGTCCAGCGCTTCGATCTGACGGAACCAGTGCGGGAGGTGGAAGATGTCACGCACGATCACGTAGGCACCGGCCACGTTCGCCGGGCTCATGCCGGTCGACTCTTTGAGTCGCTGAACGAAGGTGATGCCCATGTGGTTGACCAGATCGTTGGCGATCTGGGTGCTGACGATCTCGCGCTTCAGACGGTGGCGACGCATGGCTTCGGAGAACTTGCTGACCAGGGTCGGCGGGAACGCCGTTTCCATGTCGCGGGTCAGGTAGTCGTCGTCCGGCACCAGCGAGTTCAGCAGCTGTTCCTTGAGGTCGATCTTGCTGTACGAGATCAGCACCGACAGCTCGGGACGGGTCAGGCCATGACCTGCCGCAACGCGCTCGTTGATCTGCTCTTCGGTCGGCAGGAACTCGATGGCACGGTCCAGCTTGCCACGGCCTTCCAGATCGCTCATCAGGCGCTTGTACTCGGCAATGCGCTCGTAGGCACGACGCGCCGCCAAGGACAGGGCCTGAGTCTGCTTGTAGTTGTTGCCCAGCACCAGACCACCGACTTCGTCGGTCATGCTCGCCAGCAACTGGTTGCGTTGCTTGTCGGTCATGTCGCCGGCCTGAACCACTTCGTTCAGCAGGATCTTGATGTTCACTTCGTGGTCGGAGCAGTCCACGCCACCGGCGTTGTCGATGAAGTCGGTGTTGGAACCGCCGCCATTGAGACCGAATTCCACACGACCCAGTTGGGTCATACCGAGGTTACCGCCCTCGCCCACGACTTTGCAGCGCAGTTCGTTACCGTTCACGCGCAGCGCATCGTTGGCCTTGTCGCCGACGTCGGCATGGCTTTCGCTGCTGGCCTTGACGTAAGTACCGATACCGCCGTTCCACAGCAGATCCACCGGTGCCTTGAGCAAGGCGTTCAGCAGTTCGGTCGGGGTCAGCTTGTCGGCCTTGATGTCGAAGCGTTCTTTCATCTGCGGCGAGATGGCGATGCTCTTCGCGCTGCGCGAGAAGATGCCGCCGCCTTCGGACATGATGCTGGTGTCGTAGTCGGTCCAGGCCGAACGCGGCAGGTCGAACATGCGCTGACGCTCGACGAAGCTGGTGGCCGGGTTCGGGTTCGGATCGATGAAGATGTGCATGTGGTTGAACGCGGCAACCAGTTGCAGCTTGTCGGACATCAACAGGCCGTTACCGAATACGTCACCGGCCATGTCACCGACGCCGACCACGGTGATGCTGTCTTCCTGAACATTGATGCCGCGCTCGCGGAAGTGGCGCTGTACGCCGACCCACGCGCCCTTGGCGGTGATGCCCATTTTCTTGTGGTCGTAACCGGCGGAACCACCGGAGGCGAACGCGTCGCCCAGCCAGAAGCCGTAGTCGATGGCGATGCCGTTGGCGATGTCGGAGAAAGTCGCAGTGCCCTTGTCCGCTGCCACCACCAGGTACGGGTCATCGTCGTCATGCCGCACGACGTTGGCCGGCGGTACCAGCGCGCCGTCTTTCAGGTTGTCGGTGATGTCCAGCAGACCGGAAATGAAGATGCGGTAGCAGGCGATGCCCTCGGCCGCGATCTCGTCACGGCTGCCGCCCAGTGGCAGGCGACGCGGCAGGAAGCCGCCCTTCGCGCCCACCGGCACGATGACCGAGTTCTTCACTTGCTGGGCTTTTACCAGGCCAAGCACTTCGGTACGGAAGTCTTCTTCACGGTCGGACCAGCGCAGACCACCGCGCGCCACGTTGCCGAAGCGCAGGTGCACGCCTTCGACGCGTGGCGAGTAGACGAAGATTTCGAACTTCGGTACCGGCTTCGGCAGCTCAGGGATCGCGTGCGGGTTGAACTTGAAGCTGAAGTACGACTTGTTCTGGCCGTTGGCATCAGTCTGATAGAAGTTGGTCCGCAGAGTGGCTTTGATCAGGTCCAGGTAACGACGCAGGATGCGGTCTTCGTTGAGCACCTGAACGTCGTCCAGTGCGGTCAGAATCGCCTGCTCCAGACGCTGTTGCTTGTCTTCCAGATCATCGCTGCCCAGCTTGCGCGCCAGGTAAAAACGGGTCTTGAACAACCGGGTCAGCTCGCGAGCGATGTCGGTGTGGTTGTTCAGGGTGCTGGCGATGTAACCCAGGTCGAAGCCCAGACGGATCTGCTTCAGGTAACGGGCGTAGGCGCGCAGCAGCGCCACGTCACGCCATGGCAGACCGGCGGTCAGCACCAGACGGTTGAACGCATCGTTCTCGGCATCGCCACGGACGATGTGGACGAACGCGTCCTGCAGGGTGTCGTTGAGTTGCTGGATGTCGAGGTCCAGACCTTCTGCCGCAGTGAACGCGAAGTCATGAATCCAGAACTCGCGGCCGTTGGTGTGGCGCAGACGGTACGGGAACTCACCCAGCACGCGCAGGCCGAGGTTTTCCAGAATCGGCAAGACGTCGGACAGCGCCAGCGGGGTGTCGGCGTGGTACAGCTTGCAATGCAGCTCGCGTTGGCCGGAAACCTGGCCCAGCGGCTGATAGAAGCTCATCACCAGAGGATTTTTTTCGTTCAGGCTCAGCAGGTGCTGCATGTCGACCACGGCCGAATGCGCTGCGAAACGCTCGCGGTAGCCGGCCGGGAAGCCTTTCGGGAAGTCTGCCAGCACGTTGGTGCCGTGGGCTTCGCCGAAGCTTTCGACGGTCAGTGCGGCATAGTCGTCCTGCCAGCTGCGGCAGGCCTGTACCACTTCTTTTTCCAGCAGCAGCGGGTCGATGTCGAGACGGTTCTTCGGATCGACACGCAGGATCAGTTGCACGCGAGCCAGCACGGACTCGGAGAAGAAGGTCCAGAACTCGCAGTCGGTCGCCTTCAGGCGCTCCATCAGCACCTGCTGGATCTTCTGCCGCACTTCGGTGGAATAGATGTCGCGTGGTACATAGGCCAGGCAGTAGCAGAAGCGACCGTACGGGTCTTTGCGCAGGAACACGCGGATCTTGTTGCGTTCCTGGATCTGCACGATCGACATCACGGTGCTGAACAGTTCGTCGACCGGGGTCTGGAACAGGTCGTCACGCGGCAGCACTTCGAGCACCTGCGCCAGTTCCTTGCCCAGGTGAGCCTTGGACTGGAAGCCGGAACGGCGTTCGATTTCTTCGACCTTGCGCCGGATGAACGGGATGACCCGCACGCTCTCGCCATACACCGAGGAGGTGTACAGGCCCATGAAGCGGTGTTCCTTGATGACTTTGCCGTCGGCGTCGATTTCACGGATCGACACGTAGTCCGGGTAGGCCGGACGGTGTACACGGCTCGGGTGCGCAGCCTTGGCGAACGACAGCAGGGTCGGTTCGCGCAGGTAGTTCACCGCGTAGTCTTCGATGTGCCGGTCTTCGTTGGTCAGACCGGTGCGCAGCAGTTTGGTCAGGCCAAGGAAGGAATTCTGGTCGTATTCGATATGGCCGCCATCGGCCTGATCGACAACGGTGAACTCTTCGTAGCCGAGGAAGGTGAAGTGGTTGCCCACCAGCCATTCCAGGAAGCTTTTGATTTCGGTCTTTTCGTCGGCATCGACGGCGAATGCGCTGTTATCGAGCTTGGTGAGGATCTCCTGCACCTTGGCCTTCATCGGCTCGAAATCAGCGACCGCGACGCGCACTTCACCGAGCACCTGCTCCAGCTCTTTGCTCAGCACATTCAGTTCGGCCGCGTTGGCGCAGCGGTCGATTTCCAGGTACATCAGCGACTCGTGCAGCACGCCTTCGCCGGTGCTGCCCTTGGGCAGGATTTCCAGCAGCTCGCCCTTGCTGCCACGACGCACGCTGAGCACGGTGGTCTGCAGGGTGTGGATGCTGTAGCCGCGACGGTTCAGCTCGGTGCGGACCGAGTCGACCAGGAACGGCAGGTCGTGGTGCAGGACTTCGACCGCGGTGTGGGTCGACTGCCAGCCGTGGCGTTCGTAATCAGGGTTGTAGACGCGCACTTGCGGTTGCGCGTGATCGAAGCGCTCAAGCAGGCGCCACGCGGAAAGAGTACAGCCAGCGAGGTCGGAGAGGCGACGTTGGGTCAGCTCGTCCAGGGAAATGATGCCGAAGAATTGTTCAGCGAACAGCGCCACTTGTGGCAGTGCCTGTTCACTGATGTGCTGCGCCAGTGCCGCTTGCAGTTGGTGCTGGAAGTCGGCTTTGCTGGCTGCGGTGAAGAACGCCATCTGTGGTACTCCGCTTAAGCTTGTTATTGATGGAAAGCGTCGCGTGCAACACCCCTTGCGGGGCTTGTGTCGCCCTGTTCCTGATTCTCGGGCAGAGGAAACAGGGTGACAGGTGGGTGAAGCTGGACGAGACACTCAGGTCACATTCACCTTCCATTGAATGGGCATCTGCAAAAACGACTGTCGGGACTGCCGACAATGCCTTTACGGGTGCTCATCCGTTGCGCAGCTTAATGGGTGCGACAATGTGTCTGCTTGCGGTGCTGCGACATATTCGGTCATTGGCACGTAACCGTGGGCCTGCGCACCGGTAAACATTAGCAGCCAAGGAGAAATCTCGCGTTTCAGGTGGCCACTCAACAGGCAAGCGCACCTGAAATGACCGATTACCTGAAATTCGTTCCCGCCGCACCTTTCCTCCTTGGGAAATTACACCCGCCAAAGCTTACACAGCCTTCGATTGTTCGCACCAAAAAAACCAATAAAAACAACAAGTAGAAACACACTAAAGAATCCTTACAAACTGACAAGAAATGTCTCACATAATTTGAAGACCGAATTCCTACAGCACGATTTGAACGCAAAAATCGGCAGTGCTATCTATATAAGCGCACCTCATAAAAAACCAGGCATCAGTTATCAAGCCGACCCACGGAACGGGTCTCCATCAAAGAAAGGAATCAACACATGCGACAACTTGACCTGCCGGCAACGATATTTTACGGCGATGGCTCATGGGAAATAATTAATTTGAACTCTGGAAACATTCGCGGGGACATTCTTAAAAATTATCCGCTGGGCAACCCGATGCATGGGCTCACACTGGCGATAGAAAGTGACTATCTGGAAATTGGTTTCCAGGAAGGCAATTGGAAACCGTTGATGCTAGAGCTTGAGAGTATTGCGGCTGGTATGGGGGCAGGCGCATTACTGGCAGTGACCGCCGCCTACTTTTTCCCGGCACTGGTTAATACCGTCCCCGGTATCGTGGTAGTCGGCTTATTAATTGCCTTGGCAGCAGCTTTTTTGAGCGCTGATAACGTGGAAAAAATAAATACACTGATCCTTGATCAGTTCAATGGCGCTTCCTCAAAAGGATAGCAAACATCTGTAACGGGCCAGCCTTCCGGCTGGCTCTGTCAAATAGGCAACACAGCCTGCCTACTGGAAAACACCAAGATGAATAAAAATCCGCCTGAACTGACTGTACCTCCATTATTGATTTCCCTTTTCTGCGCGCCCATCTTTTTTATAAACCTTCTTCTTCCTGCACTCCCGCAAAGCGGCTTGGATTTTGCCATCAACGACTTCCTGGACAACCAGCTTTTCGGCTTGAGCGGATTCTGGTCTTCCCTATTCCCCTTCAGTTCCAAAGCAACCGCAAACTACGTAGCAGTTATCGGACCAATATTTGCGCCAATTCTATTCTACAAAGTTTACAAAACAATGAAGATTGACCCAGCCCAGTACAAGAACAGGATTTTAACTCGACTCATCACCGGAATATTCTTTACAGCCTTTATGATCATGTTTTTTATATTAGCTTTTTATTTAACCGAAACAGATCTTGGAAAAGGCACCGGGAAATATGGAAATCTGTTTGGACAAAACATATTGTTTTACTCGATATTCTCTTCAGGCATGTTGATACTTTTTTTTGTCATCCCATTTCTGATCCACCGAATCTTTTTTTACTTTCCATACTTGCTGATCAAGAACTGGAAGGAAAAAAGGGAACGCTGCCACTCTCATTGAGCGCTATGCCTTCCCTTTTTCCTGAGCTGCTTATAGCCCCCCCATCAACATCAGTCAGGCAGCTCCTCGAACGCCCTGAATTTGCTCACGGTGGCACAGTCGTAACACAGGGTTTTCAGGATCAATTTATCCATGCTGGCGTCGATATTGCTGGAGTCACACTCTCGGCAAAACAGCCTCAAATGACCGAGCAAGTCGCTGTCAAAAGCTGCCGCGGAAAAGAACTGCGGCACCAGTTCATCGCGCCAATACATTCCCGGCGACTTGGAAAACCCGGCACCGCTGTCCTTGAGCACTACGTCATACAACAGCCGATGCAACGCTGATTGCGGTACCCGCGAATCACGGTGTGCGTTTTTGCGCCAGTTCCGAGTCAGGGCATCCTGAGCGGTCCCGAGCATGTTGCGCGGGATGGTATTGGACGCATGAGTGCGACCCTTGGAGTTGCCGGTGGCGTAGAAGTGCGCAGCGTTTTTTACCGCCAGGCGGGCAAAGTAATAGAGCTGGCTTACGGAAAAATCCTGCAGGAGTTGTCCCACAACCGTTTCGGCACGCGCCTCGGCCATGAACGAAAAACTGACTTCATTGGCCAGCACACGGATGTATTGAAGCGATTCCTCTCGGGCCAGATCGAAGATCAGCCCGTAGAGTTCGCTCTTCCAGGCGACTTGAATGTCGCCGGACAGCTCCTGATAGAGCGTCAGGTACAGACTTTCCCGATTACAGCGCGCAACTCCGCCGAGTGCCACATTAGGCTGCCAGCGCACTGCGCAATAGTCACTGATACTGCAACCCTCAGTGCGATCGAAGGCCCTGATATCAGAGCTCGTCGCGACCGTTAACACTCCGGCCTGGTGCAGACTCTTCAATCTTTCCTCACTGGCCTCGACGCTCGGTGCCAGATGTTCGCTTCGGGATGTCGCGCTCAACGGCGCGATCCATTCGGGATGGTCGGCATTGCCATCGTCAAGCAAGGCCAGCAACGTCAGTTTCTGCACAAACCCAAGGGTCGAATACGGCACCGCCGGACTCGGTATACCGAAGCGCGATTCAAGTTCGCGTCGATCACGCTCGGCCTGCGCCGCCAATTGTTGCTGATGAACCTGGCAACACGCCGGGCAAGTACACGCCATGCGTCGGCCATGGCGGGCGGATGCAGAGTATCGGTGCTCGCACTGTATGCACTTGTAAGGATGACGCTGCGAGACCGGAGTGCCCCGGGCGTGCCGACGTACCCACATCGGCACATCGCAATAAGGGCACTTTAGATCCTGACTGACAATCGGCGGCAAAACCTTGAGCAAGCTGCGGACAGTGGCCGGGATCTGATACTCGACCAGAAGCGCAGCGCTTTTTTCCCCGTCCAGATATCGCTGATAAATCTGCTCGATCTGATCGTCGGACAGGTGTGCAATTTCATCAGCGCGTTCGAAATACGGATGCATTGAAAGAGGTCCTTTTTTTCAGTTTGTGTTGACGCACTCCTTTGCGTTCGAACCGCAAAATAATGACAATCGTGGCGATAAAACAAGCGAAAAAGCAGAAAACGGCTGCCAAGTCCAAACAAGTAATTTTTCCTGCGGCGTCCTCGGAAATTTCAACCCTCAACCCAGAATTCATCTGTCGGAATTTTCCTTGTTCATTGATTCCGCCAGGTTTCACGCACCCTCTTGTTGCAGGCATCAACAAAGCAACCCACGCAAGAGAGCAGCGCAAATGCGCCAAGGCTGGCAAAATCGCGCTTTCGATTGCACTTAGCGCCCGTCGGCCAGGAATTCCCACATGCAAATGACCACCGCCCTACTGATCGTCAACCCGTGCGACGACGAAGAAGACAACATGGCCATGCTCTGCTGCCATAGCGACAAGGGCGACATGTTTCTGATGAGCCGCTATCCGGACGAGGACGAGCTGGAGATCACCCTGGATGGCGAGCCTTCGACGCTCGACGGCGTGAAAGTCACCCTGACCAAGACTCTGCTGAAGATTGAAATCGCGGCGGCGGATGCCGATGCGCTGAATGGGGATGATGTGCTGGAAATTACCTTCAATCCGGACATGGTTGATCTGGCTGAAGTTGAAGAAACCCTGAAGAACATCCTTGATGGCACCGGAACCTATATCAGCCAGATTTGATGCTGGCTGGACTGGCCTCATCGCTGGCAAGCCAGCTCCCACAGAGACCGATGTGTTGCATAAATCGCATTCGCACCGCTGATACCTGTGGGAGATCACCCTGGATGGCGAGCCTTCGACGCTGGATGGCGTGAAAGTCGCCCTGAGCAAGACTCTGCTGAAGATCGAAATTGCGGCGGCGGATGCCGATGCGCTGAATGGCGATGATGTGCTGGAAATTACCTTCAATCCGGACATGGTTGATCTGGCTGAAGTTGAAGAAACCCTGAAGAACATCCTTGATGGCACCGGAACCTATATCAGCCAGATTTGATGCTGGCTGGACTGGC